>JAZQFV010000071.1:0-65500 GCA_045539715.1 Ruminococcus sp.
TCCACGACCATGATCTTGAATTCAGGTGTATATCGCTTGTTTGGTTTTCCTTTTGGCATAAAAATGCCCCCTTTCGTTAGACTTCATTTTGGTATATTTCTATTATACCACATTGTCCAACAAAATGGGAGCATTTCACTCTTGCAGAGCGTCCCCTCTTTTACAACAGTCCACAGGACTGTTGTAAAATTCACCCCTTGCAGAGCGCTTAAACGCATCGCAGAGCTTCGCTCTGCATGGGACTCTGTCCCATACCCTGCCAGAGGCTCTGCCTCTGGACTCCGCCAAAGGACAGTGTCCTTTGGAAACCCCGTTTTAGAAACGATAGTTTTTTTCAATCTGTGAGAACGAATAAACTCCGTTTTTTAGCGATACCCTTTATTTTGTTTACGCAAACGGCGGAGAAATTCTCCGCCGTAAAATTCATTATTCAAGCACAGGAATCCATGCAGTTGCGTTCATAGCCTTTGCCTTTGCCTCTGCTTCCTTGAATGAAAGTTCATCTTCTGTTACAAATGATGACTGGTCATAATCTGTGTATGTTCCCTCGGGGAGGTCAGCTGTATCAGCAGGCACGCTGAAATACCACTTTGCCTTCATATCGTCAACAGATGCGATAAACTCTGTATCTGTACTGCTCTCCCATGTCTGTGAGAATACAGTTCTGTTATGCTTTGCAGCCTCGATAACATCGCCGAGAACAGCACTTGCAGTTGGCAGTTTTCCTGCACCTCTGCCGTAGAACATAGCCTTGTCAATACCGTCAGCGTAAACCATAACTGCGTTGAATACGTCGCTTACACCTGCCATAATGCTCTCGTGAGGTACCAGCATAGGCATAACTGTAGGCAGAATTTTGCCGTTGTCAAGACGCTTTACAGACGCAATAAGCTTGACAGCATAGCCGAGAACATCAGCAGCTGCTACATCGCAAAGCTTAACATCGGAAATACCCTTTGTATAAACGCTGTCGGGATATACGTGCTTTCCGAATACGAGAGATGAAATAATGCAGATTTTACGGCAAGCGTCGTGTCCCTCAACGTCAGCTGTGGGGTCTTTTTCTGCATAGCCCAGTTCCTGAGCAAGCTTTAATGCGTCCTCAAATGTCATACCGTCAGCATACATTTTTGTGAGGATAAAGTTTGTTGTACCGTTGAGAATACCGCAGGCAGCTGAAATATCGTTAGCTGCAAGACAGCGGTGGAGAGGACGGATAATCGGGATTGCTCCGCCTACGCTTGCTTCAAAGAAGAAGTTGCAGCTGTTTGCCTTTGCAGCCGCAAGGAGAATATCGCCCTTTGCCGCTACAAGCTCCTTGTTTGATGTACAGCAGCTTTTTCCCTTTTCAAGAGCAGATTTCAGGAATGTGAATGCAGGCTCAGTTCCTCCCATACACTCAGCAACAACTGTTACTTCGGGGTCATTGAGGACTTCGTTGAAATCCTTTGTGAACTTGTCCTTGTATGGTGAATCGGGGAATTCACGGATATCTACAATATATTTGATATCCATTTCACATCCTGCGTGCTTCTCGATGCTCTTTCTGTTCTTATAGAAAAGCTCCACAACACCTGAACCTACTACACCGTAACCTAATACCGCTACCTTAACTGACATAAAAAATGAACTCCTTTTTTTATATAGATTATAGCAAACGACAAAATCTTTTGGCGTTTGCTATTTGCCGATCCGCACGGAGCAAACTTTAGTTTGCGGAAGTGCGAGGCACTTTAAATCATTCAGCAGAGAGAACCTTGATTTCAAGAACTCCTTCAAGGTCTGAAATTGAATTGAGTGACTTGATTTCCTCGTTGATTTCCGATGTCATACGAATGGAAATATTGACCGCCGCCGCACCGTCAACGGGAATACTCTGATTTACCGTGAGAATATTTGCGTTAATGCTGTTGAGAAAAACAAGCACGCTTGATAATACTCCCGGTATATCATTCAAAAGCAAATAGAGATTTACAATTTTCCTGTTAAAAAGTTCGTCATATGAAAATACGCTGTCCTTGTATTTATAGTAAGCACTTCTTGAAATTCCGATACGCTTGCAGGCAGAGGCAAAACTTTTTTCGTCCTTTCTCGCCATAAGCTTTTTGACTTCAAGCACCTTAGTAAATACATCGGGCAGAATATTTGCGTCAACAACTATAAGCTGGGATTTATCTTCCATAGCAAATCACCTTTTCAAAATCGTCCGTGACAGACGCACAATTGTACGCTGTATAATAACTATACCACTTTTTTACAGACTTGTCAAGGGGATTTTATTATAATTATTTCATTTCACAAATTCACACAATCTTCTTTTTAATAGTTCATATCTCTCCCTTTTTTCATCTTTTGAGAAATGAACCTCTCTGCTTTGGGGAATTCTCTCGGAATAATCCAAGATTTCTTCCCCGAACTGCTCACTTGTCAGGTCAAAGACAATTCCGCCGATTACGTTATAGCAATGGTAATTTCCGCCATTTCTCAGTATTCCGCAGACTTCACCGCCGAAATAATCCTGCACAAGAAATGCGGTAATAGAACATTGCCCCAGACTTGGATTATCCTCCGTCCACTTTTGTCGCATACGAGGCGGACAGGTTTCAGCTGACCAGCAATTTCTCAGCTTATCATACATATCATTCAAATCCGCAATAAAGCCCGTATCCGCAGATACAGGCTTTACACCGCCGTTTTCACAGCCATAATAGTTATAGTTATACTTTTTCATCGTGGCAGATTTTCCTCCATTGACTCGTCGCCATAGGTCAATCCGTTGCAGTTGTAGTATGTCCACTGGTCCTCCTCGTTGTCGCAGGATAAAAGCTCCCCGTCCTCGTAGGCAATCCAGTTATCCCACACCGTTTCCGTGCAGTTCCACGAATTGAGGAACACCATTTTCTTTCCCTGAGAATTGGTGGGCGTGTCCATATATGCCTTATTGCTGTAAATATAGGCATTCTGTCCCCAGCCCTCGTCAAGCTTGTTCATCTCAAATGCACGGTTTATGTTAGTTTCGCCGTTGCGGTAGCCTGTACAATATCGCAGTATACAGTCATTTCCTTTCAGGTCAACGAAACTGTCGGCATAGTTTTCGCCTTTCATTCCCTTGCCGTCAAAGGTGCAGTATTCAATGAGAGTTCCCGTTGTGTACTCCTTGACATCAACGTGTTCAGCACCTACGTTAGGTCCAATCTTGCATTTTCTGATTTTGTTGTAGTCGCACTTGTGACCGTAATCCGTGGTGGATTTCGAACTGCCCACGTACACACCCTCGCCGTATTTCGGAGTAATTGTGCCTGTATCGTGAATGTAACAGCTTTCCACAAGACAGTAGGAACTGTTGTCACGGATATGTACTCCCTCTGTTCCTGTGTTGTATACCTCGCAATTGATAACCTTTGTGTGGTTGCTGTTGTCAATAATTATTCCTTTTGACGCATTGGTTACCTTCAAATCACGTATTTCCCACCAGTCACCAAGGATAGTCAGTCCGTAGTGATGTTCCATAGTCGTACCCGATATAATTGACGGATTATCGGGATTTTCTGAACGCAGAATTATCGGAGCGATTTCAGTTCCGTCAGCTTCTCCAACAAAAGTTCGTCCCATTGGAGTTGAACCGCTGTACACATATTCGCCCTCTGCAAGAACAATTTCATCTCTTGGTTTAGCGTTGGCAAGAGCAGTTTTCAGTTCCTCCGTATTTGTTACACGTACTATATTTGTTTTGGGAGCATTTACAAGTTCCTTTCGCATTAAAATCAAATCAAACACATCAAGTCTTTCACCGGCATACAGATTACCTGCATCGGGATCTTTCGGCAGTTCTCCCGAACCAAGAATATACTGTGAAAATGATACCAAATCAGCGACGGAGAATATACCATCACCGTTGACATCGCCCTTTAATGCGGCTGACGCTGTAGTCGGAAACAGACAGAAAGCGGCTATAGAAGCCGCTATCCATCTGTAGTGCGTTTTATTCTTCAATGTTAAGTGCCGAAATAACTTCTGTAAGAAGATTTGCAGGAAGCTGCTCATATCTTACAAATTCAAATGAAAAGCTGCCCATACCTCTTGTAACCTGACGGAGATACATTGCAAAGTCGTGCATTTCTCTCATTGGAACTTCTGCGATAATCTGTGTCATACCATGAGAAATCGGCTCCATACCGAGAACTCTGCCACGACGCTTATTGAGTTCGCCCATAATATCGCCTGTATTTTCATCGGGAGCGTTAACTTTAAGTTCGCCGATTGGTTCAAGGAGAACAGGGTCAGCCTGACGGAGTCCCTCCTTGTATGCCAATGAAGCAGCTGTCTTGAATGCCATTTCAGAGGAGTCAACAGGGTGGTATGAACCGTCAACAAGGATTGCCTTTAATCCAACAACGGGACAGCCGGCAAGAACACCCTTCTTTACGGAGTCCTCCAGTCCTTTCTGAACTGCGGGGAAGTAGTTCTTTGGAACTGCACCGCCGAATACCTTTTCTTCAAATACGAGAGTATCGCTAACGCAAGGCTCAAACTCAATCCATACGTGACCGTACTGACCGTGACCGCCTGACTGCTTCTTATGCTTACCCTCAACCTTAACCTTTTTGCGGATAGTTTCCTTATATGCAATCTTAGGAACTGAAAGCTTGATGTCTGCACCGAACTTAGTCTTTGCCTTAGCAGCGGCAATTTCAAGATGCTGTTCGCCAAGACCGCTTAAAATCTGCTCCTTTGTGGTTTCGTCCTGAATATATGTGAGAGTTGGGTCCTCCTCGGTAAGACGCTGCATACTTGTGGAAATCTTAGCCTCATCGCCCTGTGACTTAGCCTTGACAGCCATAGAATAGCAGGTGTTGGGGAATTCCATAGGAGGAAATTCTACAATTCTTGAAACATCGGAAATTGTATCGCCTGTGTTTGCGGAAATCTTAACAGCAACCGCAATGTCACCTGCACCAACTTCCGCAGCCTCAGTCTGCTTTTTACCGCAGAGAGATACAAGCTTGCCGATTTTTTCAACATTGCCTGTAGCTGAATTTACAGCCTCGCTGTTGGGTTTAAGCACACCTGACTGAACCTTAATAAATGACATCTTGCCTACGAATGGGTCAGCAATTGTCTTGAATACATAAGCTGAAAGAGGTTCGCTGTCGGAGCAGGCAATTTCCACAACGTCCTTAGCAGGAGTGTATGCCTCAGCTGCATAAACCTCAGTTGGATTTGGAAGAAGAAGTTCAATTTCCTTAAAGAGCATATCAATGCCTGTAAGCTCAGTTGCAGATGTGCATACAACAGGAGTGATGATACCTCTGTTCATACCGTCGTGGATACCGTCAATGAGTTCTTTCTGTGTGAATGTTTCGCCCTCGAAGAACTTCTCCATAAGTTCATCGGAAGTTTCAGCAACAGCCTCGGAAACAGCTGCCACAAGTCCGTCTACACGGTATTCAAACTTCTCGGAAATCTCAGCTGTGGGCATATCAGTTTCAACTGCATTGCCCTTATTGTCGTATTTGTAAGCCTTCATCTCAATGAGATTTACATATGAAACAATCTGTCCGCCGCTGATAACGGGAACAACAACAGGACATACAGTAGGTCCGAATACAGTTTTAAGTTCTGTGAGGACGTTGAAGAAGTTAGCGTCCTTGTCGTCAATTTTTGTAACGACGAACATCTTGGACTTGCCCTGCTTTACTGCTTCATCATAGGCTTTCTTTGTGCCGACTTTTACGCCTGATTTAGCGGAAACCGTAATCATAACCGTATCGGCTGCACGGATTCCCTCAACCATTTCTGCCGCAAAATCGAACAAACCGGGAGTATCAAGAAGATTAATTCTGTTATTATTATATGTGAAAGATGCAAGAGAAGTGCTGATTGAAATACCTCTCTTGATTTCTTCTGCATCGTAATCGCAAACTGTTGTACCGTCAGCAACCTTGCCGAAACGGTCAGATGCTCCTGCCTTATAAAGGAGAGCCTCTGCAAGTGAAGTTTTGCCTGAACCGTTATGTCCTGCAAATGCAATGTTTCTAATCTGTGTTACATCATAATTTTTCATTCATTTTTCCTCCAAAGTGGATTTTTTGCATAATTTTTTGCTTTTGTCTGTGCTTTTTTTATAGCACATATATAATTATATAATAAAATCAGACAAATTGCAATAGTATTTTGTTTTTTCTACATTTTCCATTATCAGACTAAAAACTCTTTGTTAATTTTGCACAACGGTTTTTTCTATTTTTTCTACAGATGTTAAAATATGAGATAAAATATACACTCCGCCATATAAAATCAGCCATATAATAAAAAATATTACCATAGAAACTACTGTGTCAGCTACTGCACAAACCACACGAAACAGCAATTCCACCGCTGACATTGTGAAAAATGCGTACATCACAGGGGAAACCACCATTGAGAACACCCGAAACCGCACTCCCGTGTATCTCAAAAGCTTCACAAGACGCATAATATTGCCGAAAATGTTGCTTGCATAGTACGAAAGGGCAATGCCTGCAAAGCCAATCTGCGGCACGGCTACGAGGACAATTGAAATGCGTATGACATATTCCGCAAGGTAATTCACCGAGGAAAATCCCTGCAACCCCATTCCTTTTATCATTGCTTCCAGCACGATTTCCATATAGATAAACGGCACTACAGGGGCAATTGCCGAAATCATCGTTCCACCGAGTTCACCTCCGCCGCACAGCTCCCCTATGGGCTTGCCGAAACGAATAAGCACCGCCGATGCGAAAATGCCGTAAATCAATGTATAGCGGATTAGCCGTGATGTAATGCTCCTGATTCGCTGCTGACTGCCTGCCGCCTTTGCACGTGCGGATTCCGTAACTATAATGCCCGAAAGTGAGCAGAGAACCACTGAGGGGAAAAATATTGCAGGTATTACTATGGCTTCAAAGATGCCGAAAAGTGCCAATGCCTGCTCTGTGGAATCCCCGTACTGTTTAAGGCAAAACGGCACAAGTGCGTCATTTGTACTGCTTAAAACCGATGTGAGTATGCCGCCGCCCATAATCGGCAGGGCAAATGAAATATACTGCCGCAAAGTGATTGTTCCCGTTCCTGCGGCATTTATTCGCTTTCGTGAGTACAAAATCAGCATTGCCAGAAGTGACAGCACATTGCCTGTGATAATTGACGCAATCATAATTCCGCAGACGTTATTTTTGTCGTAAAACAGCGTCATAAGGACAATTACAGCTGCCCTTGCGAGAAATTCCCCAGCGTCTGTAAATGCCACATACGAGGACTTGCGGCAGGCATTGAAATACCCCTTGAAGCAGGACGAAACTGCACCGCAAATCAGGGCAAATGGCATAAGGCGGACGAGGAAAACTCCCTCCTCTCCCCCGAAAAACCGCACTCCCAAAGGCTTTGCGGCTACTATAAGCACAGCCGAAACTCCAAGACTAAGCATAGTGCAGAGCTTTATTCCGTGGAATAAAATGCGGTTGGGGTTTCCGTTGGCTTTTCCCAGTTCTTCGGAGATAAGTCGGCTTGTGCATAGAAATGCGTTGCCGTTGGAAATTATTCCTGCCAACCCTAAAAATGAACCCATTAGGGAGAAAATTCCGATTGCTGACGCTCCCAGCTGACGTGTGATAAATCCATTCAGCACCAGCGAGGCGGAGTCTAAAATCAGCTGCATTATTGTTAGCAATACCGTATCTTTTACTATTCTGTTTTTCATCATACTATCCTCCTGTTTATTAATAGTATGACATTTTTTGTCAGATAATGACTTTTTTGTGCTGGCAGCCATTAGCTTTTAGCCGTTAGCCATTAGCTGTTGGCAGGCGGATATTATCGCCCATAAGATTATGGAAATACCTGAATTTCGTACCGAAATCGCTTTATCAATTTAAAGTGTTCAAGGTTGCAAAAACAAAATTGCATTCTTGAATGTATAAAGCTTTAAGCCTTTAGCCATTAGCTATTAGCTATAGGCTCTTTAAAATAATTACGCATTACGAATTACGCATTAAAAAAGAACGGCAGAAAAAATTCCACCGTCCACAATTCTTAATTCTAAATTCTTAATTACCCCAAGGGTATGTAATTAAATCTGATGTTCATATCCACATCGCCCTCAATGCCGTCCATTCTGCCGTATGCGCTTGCCTGCCAGATAGCGAACTGACCGTCATAATCGGTTTCATCAACGTAATGGGCAAGCCATACAGGGCGATTATTCTTGTTAGTCCAGAAGTTTTTGAGGAAATTCTTACTGCTGTAGAGCATACCTGTGTAGCCGTTCTTTTCAAGTTCGTCACAGAATGACTCGAAAATTTCGTTGAGGTCGTGGACATTCATTCCGTACTGCTGGAACTGTCCCCATTCTTCCCAGTCGAAAGCCACGGGGTAGTCAAGTTCCCTGCCGTCAAGCTGTTCCACAATCCAGCGTGCCTGCTCACGTGCCTCGTCCTCGGTGTTGGCGGTGGTGTAGAAATAAACTCCCACGTCAAGCCCTGCCTTTGTGGCATTCTCCATATTCTGCTTGTAATAGTCATCCATTTTGATTTCGCCGTAATAGTAACCCATTCGCATAATGACGAACTCGCACCCCTGAGCCTTGACCTTTTCATAGTCAACATTGGTCTGCCACGCTGAAACGTCAATGCCGTAGCTGACATCTTCATAGCAATAGTAGTCAACGAAATCGGTGAAATTAACTCTCGGGTTATTGTCCTCGGGAGCAGGAATTTCCATAAGCACGTACACCGACATATCCCAGCTTGTGCTGTTTCCCGAATCATCGGTAACAGTTGCGGTTATGTCATATCTGCCGATATTTGATGTGTCAACCTCTCCTGTGTATGTCAGTTCAAGGGAACGGTCATAGTTGTCTACATAGCCTACAAGTGAACCGAGATTAAACGGCTCATTCAGCTTAACATAGGGATTCCAGCCCGAATTGAGCAGCACAGGCTGAGTTGTATCCACAACATTATAGCTGATTTTTTTCAGGTATTCCTCACCCTCGAATTCAAATTTCACTTCGGTTTCAAATTTGCCAAGTTCATCGGATTTGATTTTCTTGTCGGGTTCAAGAAGTTTCACGTTTGTATCGGGAATAAGCTGAGAAATTGACATTTCATCATAAACCTCAAAGCTTTCAACGGAATTGAAATAAACTTCCTTGGGGATTATTTTATCCTCAATTTTCACAGCTGTGGTAGTTGTTTTGTTAGTTGCAAGAGTTGTTGCAGTTGTTGTCTGAGTTGTAGTTTTTTCCGATTTTTCGGTGGAATTCGTTGATTTCGCTGTAGCTGTGGTTTCAGCTGAATCATCGGTTTTATCTGATACAGAAGCCTCTGTTGTGTCAACTTTTAAATCGCTTTCTGAATCTGTGCCTACAACTTCACCGCAGGCTGTCAATGTACAAATGGCTGTAAATAAAAATGTAAATAATAACTTTTTCATAATTCTCCTCAATTAATTAACTCTTTAGTTTGGGTTCCCTTTTAATAATCTGTCAATCATTACCTGTCGGCAATCCTTTTCAAGGGTATCGTCAAGGGGTATCAGTTCAACGGCTGTACCGCTGTTCCTGTTAAGACAATAACCTATGATATAATCCGAAATTTCGGGATTTTTCGCAAGGCACGGACCGTGCATATACGTTGCGATTACGTTCTTTTCAAAGTATCCCTCGTGGGTACTTTTCGTCCTGTTTCCGTGACCGTAAAGCACCTCCCCAAGGGGAGTTTCAACCCCGTGAGTCTGTCCTCCGTGATTTTCAAAGCCTGCCACATCAACGGATTTTCCGCAGATTTCCGTGCGGATTACTACGTTTCCGATACATCTCTTACGGCGGTCAGGCTCGGCAATTGTGTAGTACTGGAACAAGCCAAGTCCGGGGATTTCCACACCGTCAGCATCACGGTAGTACTTGCCCATAAGCTGATAACCGCCGCAGATGAGGAATAAAAATGTGCCGTTTTTGTATGCGGTTTCAATGCCGTTTCTGCATTTCACCAAATCCTCGGAGATATGCTGCTGTTCAAGGTCAGCACCGCCGCCGATATAAATTAAGTCATATGCGGAAAAATCGGGCATTTCCGAGTCAATGGAATACTTGTGGATTTCGCACTCAATCCCCCTCATTTTACAGCGATAGGAAATAATCTCCATATTTCCGCTGTCGCCGTAGAGGTCAAGCATATCCGCATACATATGAAGTATTTTTATCTTATTCATTTTTACCTCCGTGACTGTCGGAATAGCGTTTCAGGGCGGAACGAGTAGGCTGAACTGCCGTATAATTGGCAATTACAAACTTTCTGCCCTCTGTCCTTGCAAGCTCCGCAACGGCTTCATCAAGGTCGGGACGGACTGTGATTTTCTCCGCAGGATAGCCTGAACACTTAATTCTTACAGCTATGTCATAGGCTCTTGTACCCGATGTAACAACCCTTGTCACACGGTCAAAAACGCTGAAATTAATATCCCAAATCCACGATACATCAAGACCGTCAGCGATGTTATCATTGAGGACGAAAAGAAGTTCTTTTTCCGTCTGCATTTCATTCATAACACGGAGCGTCATATTTGCTCCCACAGGATTTTTTGCAAGGTTGAGAGTAGCTTTTCTGTCCCCCAGCATAAAGGTTTCCATTCGTCCGTTATTAATGGTATAGTTGGAAATTACGTTGTCCGTCACCTTTTCGGGAATGTCGTATAACTTCGCCGCAGCGGCAACTGCCGTCATATTGTAGATGTTGTAGATGCTGTTCAGCTTTGGCGAATATGTGTGACCGTCAGCGGTAAAAACCGACTTTTCAAGGTCAATATTTTCAGCTGTGATATATGGGGAATAATTGCCGAATCCGCACTTATTGCAGGTAAATTTTCCGATGTGGGAATACTGGTAATATTCATACTCCAGAGGCTCACCGCAGAATGGGCAGAAACGTCCCTCCGACGCTTCAAAAATCGTCTTTGTAGCAAATGCGTAGGGCTGTGCGTGGAAGTATTTCACGTTGCTGTTTTTCTCGTTTGCCCTGCCAAGACGGGCAGTATTTGGGTCATCTCCGTTGAGTATGAGATTTCCCTCAAAGGTCTTGCAGAAGCCGTTTATCTTCTGAATGAGAGTTTCCATTTCGCCGTTTCTGTCAAGCTGGTCACGGAAGAAATTCAGCACAACGAGAGTTTCAAGTTTCAGCTGAGAATACACCACGGGAACATGGCTTTCGTCTGTTTCAAAAATGAGATAATCAGCGTCAACTTTTCCCCCGATAGTGCAGTGGCGGAGGAGCAGGGAGCAAATTCCCGTGTCGAGGTTATTTCCCTCTTTGTTGATGATAATTTTCTTGCCGTTCTGCTCAAAAAGCTGAGCAATGCAGTTGGTGACGGAAGTTTTGCCGTTTGTGCCTGTAATGGCTATAATTGGGCAATCCACCTTGAACATCTTACAGCATTTTCCTCTTGTGAGATGCCACAAAACGATGCCGGGGAGATTACCAGCATTACGCTTAAACAGACGGAGTACGGCAACTGTAATTTTACCGATTATAATTAAGATACTGTTCAATTTTTTCTCCTTATTCCGTTGTATTGAGGATTTCAGCAATCCTCTTTTCTATGCGTTCAATTGTCTTTTCCCTGTTGTCAAGCCAATCGAGAATGTGGATATTCATAGTTTCCCAGCCAAGTCCTCTAAGCACCGCAGGCTGTGAAATATAACGCTCCTCTGCCCTTGATTTTTCAAGGGAATTTTTAGTTCCGCAGAGAATTCCAAGGATATATTTGTCGGGATTTTCGGGGCTGTAAACCGCAATATCCACCTTGAATCCAGAAATTCCCACGGAGCAGTCAGCGGAGTAGCCACGTTTGCGGAGTTCCTCTGCAACCGCAAGTTCAAATCCCTCCGCAGAAACACGGGTATTTCCGGCTTTAAGGGCAATCGTGCCGCCCTGTTCCGCAAATCTGAGGAAGCCTTTCAACCCCTCCACACCCTCGGAGCGAGTGCTGTTGAGATTTATCATATCTGAGGTAATGACGGAAAATACGAGCATTTGCTTTCTCGCTCTTGTAATCGCCACGTTAAGACGTTTCCAGCCACCCTCTCTGTTAAGGGGACCGAAATTCATTGACAGCTTGCCCTCTTTGTCGGGACCATAGCCGATTGAGAACATAATCACATCACGCTCATCACCCTGAATATTTTCAAGATTTTTAATGATAATCGGCTCAGCCATTTCCTCCGCAAGCTTTTCAAGTTCGGGAGCTTTTTTATATTCAAATGCAAGCAAATCGTCAATTAAATTCTGCTGAGGCATACTGAAAGTTACAACTCCGATACTCTCACGGCGTAGGTTTTCATCTCTAAGACGGCGGACAATTTCAGCCACAACAGCCTCAGCCTCGGCTTTATTTGTGCGGGTTTTGCTGCGGTCATAAAATCCCTCAACTTTAATGTGTCCCACACGTGAAAGCTTGTTATCCGCCGAGGGGAATGTGTAGAGTTTATTGTCATAATATTTAGCATTACTGTATGCGATAAGGCTCTCGTGACGGGAGCGATAATGCCACAAAAGATGCTCCTGGGGCATAGACAACGCAAGGCAGTCGTCAAGGAGGCTTTCCAAATCCTCATTCTCCATATTGTCCTCATCGGTATGGTTTGAGGCAAAAAAGCTTGTAGGGGGCAGCTGTTTCGGGTCCCCCGAAATAATGACATTTTCGCCCCTTGAAACTGCTCCCACAGCTTCGCAGGTAGGCAGCTGTGACGCTTCATCGAAAATTACAAAGTCGAATTTCGGATAAGCAGGGTCAATATATTGTGCCACGGAAATTGGACTCATAAGCATTACAGGGCAGATTTTACGCAGAAGTGTAGGTATACTTTCAAAAAGTCTGCGGATTGACAGCCCTCTGCCGCCATTTTTTATGGCTTTTTTCAGAATTGCAAGTTCAGCGTCGGAGTTGGTGCTGTCGGGAATATTTGCAGACAGCTTTGCCGTAAGTTCCTCAATTGTGAGCCTGCGGAATTTTTCAAGCTGAGTCTCAAATTTTCTGATAGTGTCCTCAAAAATTGAGCCTTGGAACTGTGCAAGTGCAGGAACTTCGCCCAATGTTTTATAGATGAAATCACGGCTTATACCGCACTCAAATGCACCGAGGATGTCATCGCAGGACAGCTTTCCGCTGAGGAACGAGTCAACAACATTCTGCAATCCCAATTCTTCAAGATTACGGCATATAGCCAAAATTCCCGTCCATTCCTTTAGCGTTGGCAGTTCTGAAATCACATTGCAAATCTGCTTTTTAGTTTCCTCAAAGGGATTATTTCCGTAAATTTTATTGGGTACAAGAGCAAATCTATTTTCTAAATCCGTCAGAATATTTTCGCATTTATTGATTTTCTCAATGTACAAATCAGCGGATTTTGAATTGTCAGCTTTACGCTGCGAAGTGCCGAAAAGTTCGCATAACCCCTGTGAAATCTGCTGTTTTTCGCCATTTGTGAAAGGTGCGTCAGAGAGCATACTTCGGAGATTTTCCGATAAAGAAACAGCATCCGATACCGCATCCCACCGTGTATTCTCCCCCATAATCAGCCCTGTGTGACTGTCAAAAAGGCTTGAAACCGCCGTGGGAATACTGTTCACCGCATCTGTAAGGGATTTCAGCTTTACAAGCTTTCCACAGTAATCCCCGAAATTTTCCTTTGTGACGGTTTCAGGGGATTTTGCGTGGGAATTCAGGGATTTCACAAGCTTTCCGCTTTTCAGAATTTTCGGTAAAATCCAGCTGTTCTGAGCCTCTTTCCACTCCGCAAGGCTGTTTCCGCAGTCGAAATTGTACACGGAATCCTCGAATTTCTGCGATATTTCAGCCTTTAAAGACTGCTGTTCCCTGCCGCTTTCAACGAGATTTTTCACCGTATCAGAAGTTCTGTCCCACACCTCGCCAAATACGATTTGCGGGATTACATCCCCCTGAGATTTTGCAGTTTTCACAAGCTCCGAAAAGGATTTCAGCTGTGCAAATTCAGCATTGGAAATCCCCGATAAACGGCTGATAAATGGCATTTCACCCTGCAATTCATCAAGGCTTTCACCAAGGCATTTCAGCTTATCCGAAATCTCATCACGCTGACTTGGATTGTACTCCATCAGCTGACAGCATTTCAGCGAAGTTCCGCTGACATTGCCGAATGATTTGCCTGCCGCCGACAGCTTTTCAAGTTCATCACGGCATTTTTCAAAGGTTTCACCATTGGCAGAATTGAAAAAATCGTGGGAAAATTTCAGTTTTCCCTCAAATTCCTTGTGCTGTTCAAACTTAATTACAGCGTCATAAACGGACATTCCGCAGTTTCTTTTCAGGTGGATTTCCTGAGCCGATTTATTCAGTTCACGGCGAAGTGAAGCCGTTTTTTCAGCTTCAGCGGCAAACTGTGCAGGAGATGTATTTTTCACCGTTTCAAGGGCTTTTTCAAGCTGATTAAGCACATCTCTTTTTCGGGATTTATTCGAATGAAGTTCAAGGCAGAACGGGTCAAGTCCAAGCTTTTCCAGTCGTTTCTGCACAACTTCAAGAGCCGCCATTTTTTCGGCTACAAATAAAACCGTCTTGTCGTGGTACATTGCGTTTGCAATTATATTTGTGATTGTCTGGGATTTTCCTGTTCCCGGCGGTCCGTGAAGTACAAAGCTGCTGCCGCAATTAGCCGCATATACCGCCGAAAGCTGTGACGAATCGGCAGAAAGCGGCACCGCAAGGTCAGCGGGCATAATCTTTTCGTCAATTTCCTGGGGAGTTATGGCGGTAAAATTATCAGTCCATTCCATTTTACCCGAAACAAGACTTGACGTGATTTTGTTCTTTATAAGGTCATCGGAGCGATTTGAAATATCGTTCCACATAATGAAACGAGTGAACGAAAACTGCCCGATAAATGCCAGTTCTTTCACGTCCCACCGTGCATTTCCCATTATCGCCTGTCGGATTGTATTGAAAATGCAGGGAATATCAACTCCCATTTCGTCCTCGGGAAGCTGATTTAAACCGATTTCAATGCCGTAATTCTGACGGAGCATTTCAAGGAGAGTAATGTTAATCTGAGTGGCTTCATCACGTGGTTTCACGGTATACAAGCCCTCTTGAATTTTCCACTTTATGTCAACAGGAACAAGGACAAGAGGTGCATATCTCGGCTTTTCACTACGCTCCGTTTCGTACCATTCAAGGAAACCGAGGGCAATATAAATAGTATTCGCTCCATTTTCTTCAAGGCTGACTTTTGCCAGTCTGCGGAGCTTTGCCATTGATTTTTCAAGGTCAATCTGTGAAAGATATGTACGCAGGCGATGATTTTTCAGTTCCTCATCGGCTACTGCCCTTATGTTCATTTTCTCATTTTCAAGGGAGAAAATCTTCCCCTCCACCGCCTTTAGAAATTCATCGGAGGGAGCGGAACATACGCTGAATTCGCCGCCCTGTGACAGTTCGTCCTCCAAGGCACTTAAATCAGCGGAAATAATTCTCACGCTTGACAATGTGCTGCGGAAATTCAGCAGGGAATTTCGCAAACTCAAATCAAGGAGTTTACGCTCCCACATTTTCTGCCGTGTGACATTTTCAGCAGGTTCATTGACAATTGCAGTTCCAGAAGAAATAATTTCATCGGGAGCATTTGAAATATCGGCTTTTCTTTCGCCGTAATCAACGGACATGAAAGTTTCTGACTCATCAACACGGGAGGGCATAGGGCGAATTCCGCTAATTCTCGTTCTTTTTATGTCAACGGCAAAGGCGAATTTTTCCATAGCAAGCTTAGAAAAAGCCTCAGCTTCGGCATTGTTGAAATCAATTAGCCTGCCAGCTGTGAAATCTGTACATTCCACAACTCCAATAATATCAACGCCCCTTGCGGCACGTTTTGAAATTGCGGCATAGTGATATTGCAGACAATCCGGGAAAGTCTGTTCCTCCAGCCAACAGCCTGCAAATGCGTGTCCCTCATTGAAAATAATCAGCGGATTAAGTCCTGCATTTTCAAGGCAGGAGCAGTACAAAACCGCAAGGTCAAGGCAAGTTCCGAATTTTGATGTGAGAACCGTATGGGGCAGACGAACTCTCTGAGTTCCCTCATAGCTTGCAGGTGGCATTGCATAGGCTATGTTTTCAGCCTGCAAAGCTGCATATATAGCCGCAATCTGCATTTTCACAACATTGACGCTGCGGCTCTGATAGCCTGTAAATGAGGGGTCACCGCACCACTCGTTGAGGTAAACCGACGCCTTTGAAACTATCTCCGCAACCTTTGGGTGATTGGGAGTTACAAATGCACCAATCATTTCGGGCATAAGCTCCGAGCCTGTCCATTGGTCATAGGCAAGAAGTTCGATATTCTGCGTAATTTCGCCTATAACTTCACCATTGCAAACAGCCTCGATTTTGTAACAGCCTACCATTTTTTCCGTCAGTCCGAAAAGATATTCGGGACGGAGAATGATTTCAACGGGAGAAATTTCAACAATTTCACATGGCGGAATATCAGCTAAAACTTCATACTTCACCGCAAAATCGGGTTCAAAGGAAATTTTCAGCTGAACATTTGAAAGCAGCTTATCACATTGGCTTTCTATGGTAATACTGCGAAAAACAGGGATATAATTCTGCTGCATTGCAAAATTTATCTGCCCCGCACATTCACAGCTGATTTTAACTATATCTTTCATAATGCACCTCGCAAAGAGCATTTATTGATTTTATGTACATACACAATCATTATAACATATTTTTCGCCTGTTTACAACATTTTCGGTAATTTTCTTTCCGACATTTTTTAAATCAATGGCAATTTTCCTGTGCAATTTCACGGAAGTTTTAATAAAATGCTGTTTTAAGGGGATTTCCTCTTGACTAAAATGCGGAAAAATGGTAAAATAATAATATGTATAATTATAAGTAAGAGGTTATGTTATGTCTGAAATGAAAGTAACACTTCTCGCCCATACTCCCGATGCCGAAAAAACTGTGGCAACTGCCGCTAAACTCTGCTATTCAAGCAGCGATATCGGCTCTCTCCGTGAGGGGCTTACAGAAGAAAAAATTGCAGATTTTATTGATATGCTCGTTTCAATCGGTCACGAAAGCGTACTTGAACACGTAAGCTTTACTTTCGGTGTGGAGGGCATTTCCCGTGCCTGTTCACATCAGCTTGTTCGCCACCGCATTGCTTCATATTCACAGAAAAGTCAGCGTTATGTCAACGAAAACGGCTTTGAATTCGTAGTTCCTCCTGCAATTGAGGAAAATGCAGAGGCAAAGGCTGAATTTGACCGCACAATTGAACTTATCTCACAGAGTTATGACAAGCTTGCGGATATTCTCACAGCTGCCCATACAGCACAGTTTATGGCTGAGGGACTGAATGAAAAATCCGCAACAGCAAAGGCTCGGAAACTTGCCAACGAGGACGCAAGATTTATCCTCCCCAATGCCTGTGAAACTAAAATTGTTGTGACTATGAATGTGCGTTCACTTTTCAATTTCTTCCGCCACCGCTGCTGCAACCGAGCGCAATGGGAAATCCGTGCAGTTGCCAATGAAATGCTGAAACTTTGCTTGCAGACTGCTCCCAATATTTTCAGATATGCAGGGCCCTCCTGCGTGGCTAAGGGCGTATGCCCCGAGGGTAAAATGACCTGCGGCAAGGCTAAGGAAGTCAAGGAATATTTCGCACAGTTTACGGGCGATTTTTCAGGCGATTCTTCAAAGGAATGTTCAAATGCTTGAATTCCGCAGAATAACTCTTGATGACCGTGAAAAAGTCAACAAGGCTCTTGCAGTTTCAGATTTCAAGGGGTGCGAATACTCCTTTGCAAATAATCTTGCGTGGTGCAGACTTGCGGATTCGAAAATCTGCTTTTACAAGGATTTCTACATCGTCTGCTCTTTCGGCAATGAGGACGGTATACCCACTTTTATCCTGCCTTCGGGCAGCGGTGATTACAGGGAAGTTATCACGGAAATGAGAAATTTCAGCAATTCTATGGGACATCCTCTGCGAATGTGCGGAGTTACGGACAATTCCCTGAAAATGCTTAAGGAAATGTACAGCGGTAAAATATCCTGTTTCCTTGACCGTGACGGCTGTGATTACATCTACTACCGCAATGATTTAGCGGAACTCAAAGGAAAGAAATTCCACGGCAAGAGAAATCACCTTGCTAAATTCAACCGCCTTGACAGCGAATTTTCCCTGATTACCGAAAAGGATTATGACGACTGCATAAGCTTTATCGTTTCCGACTACAACAGCCGATATGACGATAATACGTCACATTCCGCAATTGCAGAGCAGTATGCTGTCAATACCTACTTCAACAACTTCGAGGAACTTGAATTAAAGGGCGGTATAATCCGAATTGACGGAAAAATTGCCGCTGTTACCATTGGCGAAAGGCTTTCTTCCGATACATTCTGTGTCCATATCGAAAAAGCCGACAGAAACTTCGAGGGCATATACACGGGTATATGCAATAAATTCGTAAATGCCTGCACAGAGGGATTTACCTACATCAACCGTGAAGAAGACTTAGGAATTGAGGGGCTGAGAAAATCAAAGCTTTCCTATCACCCTGCATTCCTGCTGAATAAATATATTGTTAATTTCAAATGAAAGGACTGTTATTATGATTTACGTTTACCTTGCAGAGGGTTTTGAAGAAGTGGAGGCACTTACTCCTGTTGATTTGCTCCGCCGTGCAGAAAAAAAGGTTATAACTGTAGGCGTTGGCGATAATGTTATTGTAAGTTCCCATGGTATTCCTGTTATTGCTGATACTATCGCACAGGAGGCTCCCCTTACAGATGAACTTGAAATGATTGTTCTCCCGGGCGGTATGCCGGGAACTCTCAATCTTGAAAAATCCCAGTACGTACAGGCTGCCATTGATTTTTGTATGGAGAAAAATATTCCAATCGGTGCAATCTGTGCTGCTCCCTCAATTCTCGGTCATAAGGGAATTTTAAAGGGTAAAACCGCTGTTTGCTACACAGGCTTTGAAACTCAGCTTGACGGTGCAGTTATCGGTGATACTGCTGTAGCAGTTGACGGAAATATCATCACTTCAAGAGGTGCAGGCACAGCTATGGAATTTGCCCTCACTCTTGTGGAAACCGTTGTTTCCCCTGCTGAGAGAAAAAGACAGTATAACGCTATTCTCTGCGGCTGAAAGGTGATTTGATGACTAAAAAAGAATTACGTAAGTATTTTACAGAAATACGCAAAGCAGCCTCGTGCAGGGAATCAGACGCTTTGATTTTCCAGCGGCTGAAAGAGCTTGATATTTTTGATAATGCCGATACTGTTCTGATTTTCGCTTCACATCGCTCAGAACCGTCAACATGGGAATTCGCCCAATATCTCCTTGATAAAGGCATTTCTATTGCATATCCCAAATGCGGCGACGACGGTGTAATGACATTTTTCAGAGTAAAATCCCTTGATAAGCTTCATATCGGCAAATACGGCATACCCGAACCCGAGGGAAGTATTATGGATATTCCGCAGATTACAGACAAAACTGTATGTATAGTCCCGGGACTTGCATTTACTGTGGACGGAAGAAGAATAGGCTACGGCGGCGGCTACTATGACCGTTTTCTTTCGAAATATCCCTCAATTATGACTATTGCTCCCATTTATGAAAAATGTATTGCGGAAGATATTCCCACATTGGAGCATGATATAAAAGTAAAAGCAATTGTAACAGAAGAAAGGATGGTTATCTGCAATGAGTGACAACAAAGATTTACTCAATGACATACTGAATGAAACCGCAGAAAACGACGAAACTGATTTCAGAGAGGCTATGGAAACCGCTGATGCTCTTGACGAAATTGACGAGCAGAACTTCACACAGGTTTTCAAAGAGGTTTCAAGTGAGCAAAATGCCCCTGAACAGGCATATGAACAGCCTGAGGAATACTATCAGCAAGCCCCCTATGCAGCTCCCCAGAGAGGTGCAGGCTATGACAGACAAATGCCTCCCCCACGAAGAAAAAAGAAAAAGAAGAAGAAAAAGAAGCAGATTAACCGTCTGCCCGGAGTTCTTATTCTTGTAACTCTTATTTTCGGTATCTCCACAATCCTCTCCGTTGTTATCATAAGCTACGGCAAGGATATGCTTGGTATCGGCAAAAGCGAGGATACTCACGTTATCGTTATCCCCGAAAATGCCACAACTCTTGAAGTTTCACAGATGCTCTTTGAAAACGATATTATCAAATCCGCAAAGGCATTTGAAATTTTCGCTAACCTCGGCGATGAGAAATATTTCGTTGTAGGCGAACATTTCGTCCGTCCAAATATGCCCTATGAAGCTCTCCTTGACGAACTTACAAAAGTTCCCACAGAAGAAATGGGTGAATCAATTTCAATTACATTCCCCGAGGGTATTACTCTTATTGATGCCGCTAATCTCCTTGAAGAAAAGCACATCTGTGATGCAGAGGATTTCATCTTCTACTTCAATTCAGGTGGATTCGGTGTTGACTTTGAGCAAAGACTCCCCTCTGATTCATCTCTGAAATTCCAGAAAATGGAAGGCTATCTTTTCCCCGATACCTACCTTTTCTATGAAAACAGCAAACCTGAGCAGGTATGTCAGAAGATTTACTATAACTTCGACACAAAGATGAAGGGCGAATTTACTGCTGAGGGTAAAACCTACGAAAATCGTTATGAGCGTATGGAAGAACTTGGATTGACTCTTGACGAACTTATCACAATTTCTTCAATTGTACAGATGGAGGCTGCCAATGTCAAGGATATGAACGACGTTGCTGCTGTATTCAGAAACCGTATTGATAACAAGGACATATTCCCCAAACTTGAGTCAGACCCGACTTCAAACTATGCAGACCAGACAGTTCGTCCTAATATCGAGTATTACAACCAGACAATCATTGATGCCTACGATACCTACAAGAGTCCCGGACTTCCTCCCGGAGCTATTTCCAACCCAGGTATTGATGCTATTGACGCTGTTCTTACAAATAAGAAAACAGACTACTTCTACTTCATCGCTAACATTATGACAAATGAAACATTCTTCTCTAAAACTCTTGATGAACACAATGCTAAAGAGGCTGAAATCAAGCAGTACTAC
The DNA here is from genome assembly GCA_045539715.1 of Ruminococcus sp. Classification (GTDB taxonomy): domain Bacteria; phylum Bacillota; class Clostridia; order Oscillospirales; family Ruminococcaceae; genus Ruminococcus. The sequence continues at coordinate 21,162 of JAZQFV010000071.1, forward strand.
ATTGATAATCCCATTACGGAGGAAGAATAATGAGTTTACTTGAAGTTCTTGCTCCGGCAGGTGATGAGGAGCGTCTGACAGCGGCACTCAACTACGGTGCTGATGCTGTATATCTCGGACGCAAGCAATTCGGTATGCGTGCGTCACCTATGAATTTTGACTTTGAACAGCTTGTAAAGGCTGTTGATGAAGCCCACAAAAAGGGCGTTAAGGTATACCTTACCTGCAACACCCTGCCAAGAAATAACGAGCTGCCCTTTTTTGAGCAGTTCGTTAAAGAGGCTGTTGACGCAAAGGTTGACGCTCTCATAGTTGCGGATATTGGCTTGCTTATGCTGATTAAGAAATATGCTCCCGATATGGAAATTCACATTTCAACTCAGACGGGAATTGTCAATTATGCAACTGCCCGTGAACTGTACAACCTCGGTGCAAAGAGAATTGTCCTTGCCCGTGAGCTTTGTCTTGATGAAATCGCTGAAATCCGTGCAAAAACAAGTCCCGATATGGATATTGAATGTTTCGTTCACGGTGCAATGTGCGTTTCATTTTCGGGAAGATGCCTCCTTTCGCAGTATCTTGTAAATCGTGACGCTAACCGTGGCGAGTGTGCCCAGCCCTGCCGCTGGGGTTATCACCTTATGGAGGAAAAGCGTCCGGGGCAGTATTTTCCCATTTACGAGGACGAAAAGGGTACATATATTCTCAATGCAAAGGATATGTGTATGATTGAGCATATCGACAAGCTTGCTGAAGCAGGCGTTACAAGCCTTAAAATTGAGGGACGTGCTAAATCGGCATATTATGTAACTGTTGTGACAAATGCCTATCGTATGGCGGTTGACGAATATATGAAAAATCCCTATGACTTCAAACTCCCCGACTGGATAAGAGATGAGGTCTACAAGATAAGTCACAGACAGTACTGCAACGGATTTTTCTTCGGAACTCCCGAAGAATCCCAGTATTACGAAAACAGCGGATATATCAGAAATTATGATATTGTGGCTGTGGTTGACCGCTGTGAAAACGGCACGGTTTACTGTACACAGCGTAACCGCTTCTTTGCAGGTGATGAAGTGGAACTGCTCTCCCCCTCTGCAAAGCCTGTGACAATGACTCTCCACCAAATCTTCAACGAAAAGGGCGAAGAAGTGGAAGTTGCAAATCACGCTATGATGAAATTTTCTTTCAACTGCGATACTGTTTTCCCTGCGGGTACGGTTATCAGAAAAGGCACACTTGAAAGCGAATAATCATAAATTCAGCCGTTCAGCAATCGCTGTGCGGCTGTTTTGATGCATTTTGTGGATAATTATATAGGAGTTTAAAATGGCATACAAATACACAGATTTTGAAAAGATAGAAAAGAAAAAAATCCGAGCAACTCGTACAAGCGGAGTTTTCTCGGTTCTCATTGGTGCTTTATTTTTAATAGGCGGATTATTTTTCGGGGCGGCTTTAAAAAGCCTTGGCGGATTTATTTTTATGTTCATTTTCGCATTGATTTTTATTGGTGCGGGAGTGTACTTTTTCAATCAGCCGAAAATTGAAAAAAATAAGCAAACTGCATTGGATAATCCCAACAGCAGAGCCTACCGCAAGCGACAGGAAAAAATCAGAAAAAGTCAGGAACGCTACCTAAAAATGGCTGAAAAACATCACAGCCTTAAAACTCTCATGTGTTTCAGAGCCGCCGCTATATTCGGCTTTTTCTCGGTGCTTTGCTTTGTCCTTGCATTTTTCTCCCTTGCAGTCGGTGTTATTTCAATTACTTTGGCAATAACAGGTATAATATGCGGAATTGCCTTCTTTCGGTCAATTTTTGGCAAGAGCTACAGGACTATAATTAAGGGTTATTCCGAACACGGCATTTCAAAAGAAGATGCCGAACTGGATTTCAAGACAAGCAAGGTTTATATGAAATCCACAGATATATTCTCTGTCAGCAGCCGATTTTTCGTTGCAGCGGAAGTTCCTGCCGTCCTTGCAATTGAGGATATTGTGTGGGTATTTTCAACATTCGATACAGTTGACCAATACAGTAACGGAATGTATTCCCATACTGACCGAAAATACGGTGTTGCAATCGGGTTGGAAAATGGGCTGTTAATCAAAATTTACTGCCCCGAGGAGCTTTGTTCCATTCTCATAAATGACATAGTAACCGCAGGAAATATGATTACCGAGGGTTATTCCAAAGAGCTGCACAGCCTGTTTTTATCAGCTCCCGAAAACTTCAAAAGCATCGCTAAAAATTCCGCCAACATAATATATACCCCTGTAGGTCCTGAATACTTCAAAGATAACATTCAGTAAAAAACACACCGCACATTTTCCATTGACGGAATTTGTGCGGTGTATATTATTATTTAGCCATATTCTGAAATTCTTCTTCTGTAATAATCGCAACTCCCAGTTCCTTTGCCTTTTTATTCTTAGACGAATTTGATGTGGAGTCGTTATTTATAAGGAAATCCGTTTTCGATGAAACAGCTGATGCAACCTTTCCGCCCTTAGATTCAATAAAGGCTTTCAGTTCATTGCGGTTTTTCCAGATATTCACCGAGCCTGTGATTACAAAGGTTTTATCTGCAATTGCGGAATCAGTTTCAACCTTTTCGGGTGCGGAAATTTCCACTTCAGCCAACAGCTGATGATATTCATTGAGATTTTTTTCATCTCTGAAAAATTCCACAAAATCCCCTGCAAGGACTTCTCCGATTGTATCAATTGCTGTTAATTCGCTGATTGTAAGCTTTTCAAGCATATCTGCTTCGGGATAAACGGAGCAGATAAGACGTGATGCCGCCCTGCCGATATTTGAAATTCCCATAGCATAAAGGACACGGCTCAACTCTGTTTTTCGTGAATTTTCAATAGCCTCCCACAGCTTATCATAGGACTTCTGACCAAATCCCTCCAAGGCAACGATTTTTTCCATATGGTCGTTTATGTGGTAAAAATCCTTGAAACTGCTGATAATTCCCTCATTTATGAGAGTTTCAATTGTAGCTGTTGAAAGTCCAACGATATTCATAGCGTCACGCTGTACGAAATGCTCAAATCTGCCGATAAGCTTTGCAGGGCAATCGGCATTGACGCAGTAAATTGTTTCAACGTCCTCGTCAGATGTTCTTATCTCTGTTTTGCCGTGACATACAGGACATTCACAGGGAATTTCAAGGCTGTCTGAACCTGTCTTATTCTCGGAAATCTGCGGAATAATCATATTCGCCTTGTACACGGAAATTGTATCGCCGATGCCAAGTTTAAGCTGTTTTACGATGCTTAAATTGTGGACGGAGGCTCTTGAAACAGTTGTACCCTCCAGCTCCACAGGCTCAAAAATTGCTACGGGATTGAGCAGACCAGTTCGGCTTGCTGACCACTCCACTTCAAGCAGTTTTGTATCAGCAGTTTCATCGTGCCACTTGAAAGCAATTCCGTTTCTCGGTGCGTGAGAAGTTTCTCCAAGGCTGATTCCGTATGCCACATCGTCAAGCATTAACACAAGTCCGTCAGAGGGGAACTCATTTTCCCCGATTGATTTCTCAAACTTTTTCACGGATTCAGCAAGATTTTCTCCTGTGACCTTTACGCCCTCAACGCATTGAAATCCCAGACTTTTAAGCCACTCGATACGTGCGGAAAAGGAATTTTCCTCATAGCCCTCCGCCGATACGAGATTAAAGGCAAAGAAGTTTATATTTCTCTCTGCGGTGATTTTTGAATCGAGATTTCTCACAGTTCCCACACAGAGATTTCGGGGATTTTTATACTTTGCCCCCTCCTCGATTTCAGCGTTTACACGCTCAAAATCGCTGTATTTCATCAATGCCTCGCCACGGACAACAAGTTTTTCCTTGTGGGGAATTGCTGAGGGTATGCCGATAATATGACGGGCATTTGCAGTTATATCCTCCCCTGTTTCGCCGTTTCCACGGGTTACAGCCTGCAAGAGTCTGCCGTTTTCATAGGTGAGAACTATAGTAAGTCCGTCCAATTTCCAGCTTAAAAAGCCTGTATTTCCGCCAAGCCACGCTGTAAGTTCATCAATGCTCTTTGTTTTATCAAGGGACAGCATTTTTGCTGTGTGCTTTACTTTTTTCAGAGCCGATGAAACCTCATAGCCTACCTTTTGTGTACGGCTGCCGCTTAAAATAATGCCTGTTTCCTGTTCAAGCTGTGAAAGCTCATCATAAAGCTTGTCATACTCACGGTCTGACATTATTTCAACACCTGTGTTATAATAAGCGTCAGCGGCTTTACCGAGAATTTCATTAAGCTCTTTCATTCTGTTAATTTTATTGTTCATTATCCTGCTCCTTTAAAGTGTAGTTTTACTTGATAATTTCCTCTCTCATAAGGCATAAATCGTAAACATCAAGAACATTGTCCTTATATAAATCGCCTGCCTGCCAGTCGGTAATTTCACCGGAACCAAGCAGCCATTTTTCAAGCATTACGAGGTCGGCAACTGTGAATTTTCCGTCCTTATTTACATCACCTCTGATTTCCTTTTTCTCACCGAAATCAGCTGTTATGCTCATTGCTTTTGAAAGTGAAACTGTAATTGTCTGTTCAGTTCCCGAAGCATCGCCGCCCCAGCCTGTAAATGATGCGTTGTCATCGGGAATTGCCGTAAGAGTTACAGGGCAAGAGGACATATATCTGCCATTCCAGCTGCCCTTTGAAGTATCGGGAATAATTGAGTTTATCATAATTTTTCCACCGCCGTTGGTTTTCAGGGTAATCGTCTGTAAATCGCCGCTTAATCCAATATAATTCTTCATATCTTCAAGAGTATAGGACGCTCTTTCTCTGAAAAACTGCTTGATTTGCGGAATATTCTTCTCTGTATACTGCTGACGGTTATAGTTGTAGTTGCTGTCCTTTGAACCGCCGTAAAATCCCCACCAGCGGAGAATACTGTTTGAAATCTTCTCTGTGTAGTTCTGCAAATAGAAATCAGCCATTGCATTTCCCTTTTGCTCTGTGAGAACTTCATTTGCATAATCACAGTAAACATTGGCGAATTTAATGCGGAATTCCTGATTTTTCAGCAGGCTTACAAAGAGATTTGTAGGAACATCTTTCTTTGATTTGTCCATATGTCTGAAACTGTCATAGGCATATCCCTCAACTCCGCCGAAATTTTCATATGTAGCACCCATTGTATAGTCATAGTCAAAGGAAATAAATCTCCATTTACCGTCACTATAGGGATTGCCCTCAATAGGCTCCCCTGTGGTTTTCCATACACCGTAATTATAGTTCGGCCAGTCATATGTGCCGAGATAAAGACCTGCGGCATAATGTTCAATAAAGCTGTCAATGTCGATGTAATCGCATACAGCCTGATAATTTGCAGGATTTGTCAAATCCTTTGAGGCATATTCGTACATGAAATCGAAGTACTCGTCATGGAGATAATCGTCACCCTCCTCAAGCTCGCCATTCTTTATTATTGCCGCATCCTGCTTTTCTATGCCATAATTTGACTTAATGAAATAATCGGAAAATTTCTCCGTCATTTCATAAAGTCCCCAGTATTCGCCGTTGAGGAATACAACGCAGGATTCCATATTCTGATTTGTAATCTGCTCTCTGTCAAATACAAGCTTCTGTGCAAAGCCGTCACGAAGACGTGCTTCATCGCTTACGGAACGCAGGCACAGGGAATCATACTTATCAATGAGATTTCCCTCAATATCATAGTTGCCGTCAATCAGCGGATAGTTGATTTTTGATGCACCGTATTCGCTTCTTGCGTAAAGGTTAAAGCTTTTCTGGGGAGTATTTCTTGTGGACGCACCCTTTATGCGGATACCCATATTCTGCTCAACTACAGTATTGCCGTTCTTTATAAATGTAAGGGTAGCTTCACGCTCCCACTCTCTGCCCTTTGAGAAGAAATTGCTTATACCTGTGTTATCCCACGGACTTTTGGCAGGATTGTAATCGCTGCTGTTTCGCCAGTTTATATACTGTGTTCCCGTAACATAAATTCCCTTGTCGGGGTCAAAGAGATTTTCGGGGTCTGTAACAAGTGAAACAACCGTCATATCCTTATACTGTGAAAGGGCTCCCGATGTGATGAAATATGTCTGACTTACAACATCGCTGTATAATCCGTCACTATTTTTTGCAACTGCACGAACTACCGTTGCCTTGTCCACGTTAAAGGGCGGCTGCTGATAGCCTGTACCTCTTGAAATTGAAGTGGCAGAGCTTTCATTTTCAGCATATACGCTGTAGATATTCGGCTCATTTGTTCTGTCTTTAACCGTAATTGGAGAGAAATATTGCATTGCTGTAGGAGATGTTGCAGGGTTTGAACCGTCAACTGTGTAATAAATTTCGCAGTTTTCTGCTGATAATGTCAAGGAAAAATCAGTGCCGTAAAATCCCGAACCTGCGGAAAATACTGGGGCAGATGCCACGATTTTATTTACTGCGGCAGGTGTGGGAGTCATAATTTCGCATACGCTGCCACCGTCGGGAGTACGTCCGTAGGTGAAATCCTCCGCCAATGTGGGAACATCTATCTGCTGAATTAGTCCTCCGTTGGAATTGCTGAGAATAATTGTTTCACCGTTTTTGCTGAGAGCAAAGTTTGTGTGCAGTTCAGAGCCTGTGGATTCAAGCTTCGATGCGAAAACTATCATATGCTCTCCGCCCTTGATAATTGTGCCTGCTGGGAAAGTCCATTGCATAGGTGCATTTACATCATCAGACAAGCCATATCCCGACAAATCCACATCAGCTGAACTGCTGTTGTAAAGCTCAATCCAGTCGGAATACTGTCCGTAGCTGTCAGAAAGACAGGACTTATTCTGTGTGCATACCTCGTTGATTACTACGGGACTATCCGCAGCCTTTACAACAGGCATACATACACCAAGGGTTGATGATGTCAGCGTCATTGCCAACGCCATTGACACAAAGCCTTTTTTGAATTCCATAATTAATTTCTCCTCTCACAATGCGGTTATTTTTATTGCATTGCCTTATCTAAATTATAACAGATATTTTCAATAATATCAAGTCTTTTTTGGGCATCTCTAAAAACTCGTTTGATTAAAGAAAAAACAGATAGGTACGGCAGCTGTAAGGAAACCTTCAGAAGGCGTGCTGTCGCACTCCAAGGGAGGTTGACGAAGCAGATGTCGTGCATAGCTGTTTTTTCTCAAAAGGGGTTTTTAGAGATGCCCTTTTATTATTCTCCACCAATTATACCTTGCCAAAAAGACAAAAGCAGAAACGGAATTTTCCAATAAATGAAAAAACATTAATGCTGTCGGATTTTAAAAATACCGCAGGAAAGTCAAATCCTGCGGTATTTTGTTTAATAAATTATTCGTGGAAGAAATAGGGAAGTGCGTCATAGACATAATGTCTTACATATCCCCACCAATGGGTAAGTCCGGGAGCTTCAAGGAAATAGAAATTACCCTTTGAGAAGTCCGATGTGTATGTGAATACAGGCATATTCTTCATTGCGTTAATCTGCGGTACCATATTGCCGTATGCAATATCCTCTGTACCTGTTGCAGCAAGAATATATGTTGAATCCTTATACTTCGACTTTTCAACTGCCTGACCTACTGCATTTGCACCGCCCCAGCAATGGCCGCTTAATGGCATTACATATGCAAAATAGTCAATATCGTTAATGAGGACATTCCATGTTGAACCGCCGCCCATTGAAAATCCGCCATATGCTCTGTGCATTCTTGACGCTTCAAGGTCAGCAGGTGAAGTTGACTCGGCATATGTGGAATATTTGCCCTCAACGAATGGAACAATACTCTCCTTCATTTCCTTGTAAACAGTTTCTGCTGAACATCCGCCGCCGTTGAATGTGGGAGTTACAACTATCATAGGTTCAATATCGCCGTTCTGAATCATATGGTCAAGCATATTATTGAACTTTACATCGCTGCTGAAAATAGTATTTTCATTTTCTCCGCCGCCGTGCATGAGATAAAATACATTGTATTTCTTGCCCTCGTCATAGCCGTATGGCAGATATACATTAAGCTTCTTTGTGCCGTGAATTCCTGTGTATGTTTCATTCACAACCTTACCCTGCTGACTTGCAGGCTTGTTTACGTACTCATCGGGAGCAGCCTTATACTGGAGATTGCTGCTGTATTCAAACGGCTCCTTTTCTTCCTCGGGAGGTGTAATCGGCTCGCCCTGTGGGAAATCTTCAATTTCGCCAATAACATACTTGGCAATAAGCACAATATCATTAATTGCAGCTTCACCATTATTATCAGCATCGGCATTCATAGCCGCCTTGCCCTCGCCAAATCCGTCTACATAGCACTTTCTTGCAGCAATAACATCATAAACGTCAACTCTGCCGTCACAGTTAATATCGCCACGGATAATTGCATTTTTAAGTCCTGCACCTGAAATTACAGTTCCCTTTGATGCAGCCACAACGTCATCAATGTAGAAATCATATTTTCCTGTTCCTGTTTCTACATATAACTGCATATCCTCTGCACCGTCGGGAATTTTATAGCTTGAATTTGCAAGCTGAACCCAATCGCCGCCCATAGCAGAACATCTTGCGATTTTGTCGTAATATGTTTCACCGTCTGCACCTGTGTACTGGAGTGTGAGATAGAAAAGATTTTTCTTATTCTCAACAGGACACATTACATTTACGCTGAATGAATATTCCTGTCCCGAAACAAAATCAGCTGAGCTGAGAGATTTAGTTGCACCGTTCCAGCTTGCTGCTCTGTCATCAACGTAAAGGGAATTACTGCCTTGATAATTCGCATTGCTGTTTGCAGAAACTGTTGCAGAACCACGTCCTGTCCAGTCCCCCTCGCCGCTTTCAAATGTATCACGGAAATATTCCTTTCCGCTTGTGCTTGTGTTGGTATTTGTATTTCCAGTCGGTTTCGTTGTTGTAGTCTGAACTGCTGATGAACCCGATTTTTCAAACTGCCACCAGTCAACATTAAAGAGATAGCCCTCTCCCCCCGAAAATCTCAGGAAAAGGTCATGTTCGCCCTTTGCACCTGTTATGCTTGTTGTAACCTTGGTATAATCCTGCCAGCCGCCTGTTGAGGGAACTGTTACCGTTCCGATAATTGGACCTGTTGGGCTGTCAAGGTGAATTTCAATTGTTCCGCCCTCTGTAGCAGATGCAACTGATGTTGTAAATGATGACGCACCGTCACCGAAATCAACGCCGCTGATTTTAACATAATCACCGCTTTCAATATTGGCAACGTCCATACCGCCGTCACCGCAAACCTCAGTTTCAATGCCGGAGCCGAAACTCATTTTTTCAGCTTCGTTTCTTACATATGGGTTTACGCTTTCAAGCTGTGCAGGGCCGTCATCACTCATATAAATTGTGGGGAAAGTTCCGTCACTCTTGTATGTGAATTCCTCGACGGCAACTGAACGGTTAAATCCGCCGCCCCCAGGAAGCCGCTGATTGTGATAGAAGAAATAGGAGTGATTTTTATAATCAACAACACCGCAATGATTTGTAAATGCCGCACCTTTTTCGCCCTTCGGCATAATAACTCCACGGTATGTCCATGGGCCTGTGGGAGATGAACTTGTGGAATAGCTTATATTTTCGGGAATTCCCTCAGCCGCATAGAGCATATAGTACATATCCCCTCTTTTGTAAAACCAAGGTCCCTCAGTATAAAGAGCACCTGTACGGCTTTCGGGGTCTGAACTTTTACCAAATCCGCTACTCATATCAACTTTCTGAACTTCACCCGAATATGAAATCATATCATCATTGAGCTTTACATAATAAAGCTGTGGATTTCCCCAATAGAGATATGCCTGACCGTCATCATCAATGAAAACTGTGGGGTCAATAAAGTCCCAGTTAGGGCCAACGAGGGGCTTTCCTATTGCGTCCTTGAATGGACCTGTGGGGCTGTCGGAAACAGCAACACCGATAACTCTACCGCCACCTGCCGCATTACTCAATGGGCAGTACATATAAAATTTACCGTTTCTCTCAATGCATTGTGCAGCCCATGCTGTATCTTTTTCAGCATATGAAAAATCAGTATCGGATAAAACTGTACCGTGGTGAGTCCAGTTTTTCATATCGGTTGTAGAATAGCATTGCCAGTCGGGCATATAGAAATAGTCGGAATTATCCTTATCATGGCTTGTGTACAGGTAAAGCACACCGTCATGAACCATAGGAGCAGGATCGGCTGTGTATAAATTCTGTGCAAGTGGATTTTCTGCATTTGTTACAATCGGCACTGCACCGCATAAAACTGTTGCGGAGAGAGCAGCTGCAACAGCAGACTTCAATGAATTTTTCATAAAATTCCCCCTTAATTAATGATTTAAAGTGCCTCGCACATCCGCAAACTAAAGTTTGCTCCGTGCGGATCGGCAAATAGCAAACGCCAAAAATTTTGTCATTTGCTATAGTATTGGTTCATTTTTTATTTTATCTTAATTGTAACAAATGTAAAAGATATTGTCAACGTAGAAAATGAATAAAAGGTGGACAAAATGAATGATTTTTCAGAAAATAAGCAAAAAAACACTTAAAATCACACAAAAACAGAGGGTAAAAAATATACAATGGTAACAAATAGCTATTTTTGTCTAATTAATTCTTGCTGGAAATTTAAAATAATATTCATAAATTGCCAATGAAATTATAATGGAGAAAATAATTGACAAAGCTTTTTTAAAAAAATGCCTTTCCCCTATTGACAAATGGAAAATTATGTGATATAATCAATATATGAACAGTTGTTCATATGATAATTCAACAGGAGGCACTTATGGAAAATAATTTTGATATATTAAATCTCGGCTGTGCTCATTGCGGCAGTAAAATCGAAGATGCAATAAAAAGACTTAACGGCGTTGAAGATGCCGTACTCAACTTCCCCATGCGTAAAATTAAGATAAAAGGCGATATTTCGGAGGCTCTCCTTGATGAAATCAACCGTATTGCCGATAAAATCGAATCTGGTGTGAAAATCGTTCCCCACGGTCATAAACACCACGAGCATAACCACAATTGTGAGTGTCACGGTCATCATCATGAACACGGTCACGATTGCGAGTGCGGAGGTCATCATCATGAACACGGTCACGACTGCGAGTGCGGAGGTCATCATCACAAACACGGTCACGACTGCGAGTGCGGAGGTCATCATCATGAACACGGTCACGACTGTGAGTGCGGCAGTCATCACCACGAACACTCCCAGAACACAGAAATAAAAATTAAGAAAAATCCCGAAATTACGCTATTTATTGCAGGTATTCTGCTCTTTGCCCTTGCGCTTGCAGCTGAGCATATTTTACACTTCAAGCTTGCATTTCTAATTTATTTAGCGGCATACCTGCTCATCGGTTTCAATGTCTTAAAATCTACGGTGAAAAATATTTCAAAGGGCAACTTTTTCGACGAAAACTTCCTTATGACTATTGCCGCTGTAGGTGCATTTATTCTCGGCGAATATTCCGAAGCTGTGGGAATTGTGCTTTTCTTCAAAATCGGCGAACTTTTTGAAAATTATGCCGTTGAAAAAAGCCGCAAGACAATAACAGACGTTGCGGCATTAAAAGTTGATAAAGCAACTATTCTCAGAAATGGCGAATATGTGACTATTGACTCCGAGGATATAAAAATCGGCGATATTCTGCTGATTAAAACAGGTGAATCAATTCCTGCCGACGGTATAATGTGCGAGGGAAATTCAAAACTGGATACCTCAGCTATCAACGGCGAGCCTGTTCCCCTTGTCATTAAAAAAGGCGATAAAATTATGTCGGGCTGCATAAATCTTGCGGATACTTTCACAATGAAAGCTACTGCAATTGCCGCTGAATCAATGATTTCAAGAATTGCACAAGCTGTTGAAGATGCCGCATCTCAAAAGCCGCAGATTGACCGATTTATAACAAGATTCTGCAAAATTTACACTCCATTTGTAATAATTGCAGCTCTCCTCACGGCTATTCTCGGCTCTGTAATAACAGGAAATGTCGGCAACTGGATTTATACTGCCCTGACATTTCTTGTAATCAGCTGCCCATGTGCGTTGGTTTTAAGCGTTCCTCTTGCCTATTTTTCGGGAATTGGTGCTGCTTCCTCAAAGGGAATACTTTTCAAGGGCGGTGCATCAATTGAAGCTTTGTCAAAAATTAAGGCTGTTATTTTCGATAAAACAGGAACTCTTACAAACGGCAGTTTCACAATAACCGATATTTACCCCTGCAACGGCACAAATGAAAGGGAACTTCTTGAAATTTGCGGCAGCTGTGAGCAAACTTCAACTCACCCTGTTGCGGAGTCAATTACCTCATATTGCAGAAATAATGGTATTGAACTCATTCAGCCAGATTCTTCGGGAGAACTTGCGGGCAGAGGTGTTTATGCCGTTCTCCGTGAAAAAAATGTTCTCTGCGGAAATGAAAAGCTGATGAGTGAAAAAAATATTACCATTCCCCAAATGCCCGAAATTAAACTTGGAAATGTTGTATTTGTTGCAGTTGACAATGAAATCATAGGACGGATTGTGGTTTCGGATTCCGTGAAAAATACCTCAGCAGATGCAATTTTTCAGCTGAAAAAAATGGGAATTCACACAGTTATGCTCACAGGCGATAAGGCTGAAAATGCCAATGCTGTAGGAAACATCATCGGTATCGACAAAATTAAAAGCGGACTTATGCCACAGGATAAACTGGCGGAACTGAACAAAGTCCGTGAGGAATTCGGCTGTGTAATGTTCGTCGGTGACGGCATAAATGACGCTCCGGTTCTTGCAGGTGCAGACGTGGGCGGTGCAATGCAAAGCGGCTCTGATATTGCCCTTGAAGCAGCTGATGCGGTATTTATGAACAGCGAACCTATGGCTGTTGTGGCGGCGAAAAAAATTGCAGATACAACACAGCGTATTGCATATCAGAATATAATTTTTGCCCTTGGAATTAAAGCACTTGTGCTTATTCTCGGTCTGTTCGACCATGCCGATATGTGGCTTGCGGTATTTGCGGATTCGGGAGTTGCAATGCTCCTTATTCTCAATTCAATCCGTATTCTGAAATCCAACAAAAGGAGAAATTCAAATGAAAGCTAAACACTTGCCCGTGTATGGAATAGGCCCTGTTTTATGCGTTCCTCTTGCAGTTGTAATGGGAATACTTTTTACGATGAGTATAAAAGGAAAAATTTCCTCAACCGATTTCGGAGAAATAGTAAATTCAATACTTTCCATAGTGGGTTATATCATTATTTTCCTTGGAATTATCCTGTGCCTCGGAGCAGATAAAGGGGATAAGCTGAAAAGCAATATCAAGGAAAATCGCCTTAAAACCAACGGTTCATTCCGCTTTGTAAGAAATCCACGCTACTCAACTTTTCTCCTTGTGGAATTCGGGCTTGCTCTTGTATGCCACAATCTTTACCTGCTGATTATCCCTGTCCTTTTCTGGATTGAAATGACAATTGTGCTGAAACGCACAGAGGAAAAATGGCTGACAGAGCTTTACGGTCAGGAATATATTGAATACTGCAAAAAGGTTAACAGATGTATTCCATTTTTCCCGAAATAAAAATTATCGGCTTATGAAATTTCATCATAAGCCGATTATTATTATTACATATTCGCAATCTGGTTTACAGCAGGGTCAATCCAGTCGCCCTCGTAAAGTTCAATTGTTCCCTGGTCGCAATGCTTTGCAAGCTCAGGTGCAATAGGAATCTGTGCAATTACAGGAATTCCGTATTCCTTGGCAATATCCTCAATGTGGCTGTCGCCATAAATCTTATGCTTCTTGCCGCAGTCGGGACACTCAAAATAGCTCATATTCTCAACAATACCGATAATCGGAATATTCATAAGCTTAGCCATTTTTACTGCCTTTTCAACTATCATTGAAACAAGCTCCTGAGGAGATGTTACAATTACAATTCCGTCAACAGGAATTGACTGGAAAACTGTAAGGGGAACATCGCCTGTTCCGGGAGGCATATCAACAAAAAGATAGTCAACATCTTTCCAGATTACATCTGTCCAGAACTGCTTTACAACGCCTGCAATAACAGGGCCTCTCCATACAACGGGGTCAGACTCGTTTTCAAGGAGAAGATTGATTGACATTACATCAATTCCCATTTTGCTCTTTGTAGGGATAATGCCGAATTCGCAGGCATCAGCCTTGCCGTGGATACCAAATGCCTTTGGAATTGAAGGGCCTGTAATATCAGCGTCAAGCAGACCTACATTCTTGCCCAATCTCTGCATACCAACAGCAAGCATTGATGAAACCATTGTTTTACCTACGCCGCCCTTACCGCTGACAATTCCGATTACCTTATTGATTTTACTAAGCTGATTAGGCTTTTCAATTAAGCTCTGTGGTTCTTTTCTGCTTGCACAATCGCTGCCGCAGGAAGAACAATCGTGTGTACATTCACTCATTATATTTACTCCTTTGATTTATAATTATATTATACCCGATTTACAGGGAATTATTTAAGGTTGATATACTGTGTGATATCCTCTCTCATACGGAGAACCTCACGGCGTGCAGCCTTAGCAAATTCACGCTCGTCACAGCCCTCTTTCTGATATGCACACATTACAGCACGGCTGGAGTTAACAATTGCACCAAGTCCGTTTTCGTCAAATCCGCCCTTTAAGCCTTCAGCACCGCCGCCCTGTGCACCGTAACCGGGAACGAGGAACATTGTGTGTGGAAGTCTTTTTCTAAGTTCTGTGAGCATTTCAGGATATGTTGCACCTACAACCGCACCTACTGCTGAATAGCCGTATTTGCCGATTGTATCAGCTCCCCACATTTCACAGAGGTCGCCCATTTTAGCGTAAATCGGTGTACCGTCTTCAAGCTTTAAATCCTGTAATTCGCCGCTTGACGGATTAGATGTCTTAACAAGAACGTAAATGCCTTTATCCTTTTCCTTGCAGACTTTAAGGAGAGGTGCAATTCCGTCTGTACCGAGATAGCCGTTAACTGTGAGAGCATCTGCACCGAAAGCCTCGGAAATATTATCGCCTACAGCTGTAGTTCCGAGATGTGCATTTGTGTACGCTTCCATTGTAGCACCGATGTCATTACGCTTACCGTCAGTAATAACGAACATACCCTTGAGTTTTGCATAGCGGATTGTCTTTTCCAATGTTCTGACACCGTAGTGACCGTACATTTCGTAATATGCAGCCTGTGGCTTGATAGCAGGAACTACATCACAGATTTCGTCAATAATTGCCTGATTGAAGTGATAAATAGCCTTTGCAGCAGCTTTGAGAGTAAGTCCATCCTCCTCGAAATAGCGTCTGCGGATAAATTCGGGAACATAATCCAGCTTTGGATCAAGACCTACAACTGTAGGATTTTTTGTTTCGATGATTTTCTCAATAAGTCTGTCAAATGACATTTTTATTCCTCCTGTGAATTTATTTTATGGCAAATGCCTTTTTATCTTGCATCGTATTTGATAATGCCCTTGGAAATTGTTACAAGTGCCTTTCCTGTGAGAGTCTGTCCCTTGAATACGGAATTTTTTGAAATGGAGTGAAGTTTGTTCACATCAACTGTCCATTTCTCGTTAATATCCGCAATTACAAGGTCGGCTGTGCTGCCCTTTTCAATTTCGGGTACATCAAGACCAAGGATTTTTCTCGGATTTACACACATAAGTTCCACCAGCTTATTCAGCGTGATTTCACCTGTGTGATACAAGGCTGTAAGAGTTGCGGCAAGAGATGTTTCAAGTCCAAGTACGCCGTTGGGAGCTTTCTCGAAATCTGCCTTTTCTTCGGGAGCGTGAGGTGCATGGTCGGTAATGATACAATCAATTGTGCCGTCCTTAATTCCCTCGATTATTGCCTTTACGTCCTCATCTGTACGCAAGGGCGGGTTCATTCTGTAATCGGCATCACGCTTTTCCAGAAGCTTGTCCGTAAACATAAAGTAATGGGGAGCAGTTTCACAAGTTACCTTAACTCCCTGTGATTTTGCAAAGCGAATCATTTCTGTGCTGCCCTTAGTTGACACGTGGCAAATGTGAATTCTCGCATCAACGGACTGTGCAAGAATCATTTCACGGGCAGTTATATAATCCTCTGAGGCTCTGTCCATTCCCTTGACTCCAAGCTTTTCGGAAACTTCGCCCTTATTCATAATTCCGCCGTCAATAATGCTTAAATCCTCGCAATGTGAAGCTACGAGAAGTCCGTTTTCCTTTGAAAGTTCCAATGCCTTACGCATCATTTCAGCATTTTTAACAGGTCTGCCGTCGTCGGAAATGCAGATACAGCCTGCATTTTTCAATGCTTCGTAATCGCAAAGACCATTTCCGCTCATTCCACCTGTGATGCAGCCTACAGGGTAAACATCAACTCCCGTTGACGCTGATTTTTCGATGACATAGCGGATAGTTTCGGGATTGTCGCAGATAGGCTTTGTATTGGGCATTGCAAGAACTCCCGTTACACCTCCTGCAAGTGCAGCTGCACAGCCTGATTCTATTGTTTCCTTATAGGTAAAACCGGGGTCACGGAGATGAACGTGCATATCAAACAATGACGGCATAAGCACAAGATTTGTTCCGTCAATTGTTTCATCTGCCGCTGCTGTAATATTTTCAGCAATATCCGCAATTTTGCCGTCCATGATAAAAACGTCTGAAACAAAATCGTTTTTTACATCGACGGCACGAATATTTTTTATCAGAATTGATGACATAAGCTCCTCCTTTTCAGTTAATCAGCGGTATAAAAGCAGTATAAATGCCTGTCCGTAATCAGACAGGCAAATTATCCGATATGCCTGCTTCTTACTACCAATCAGGGATTGGTATTAAACTGACTAACAGGGATTTCTGAAACGGGAATAAATCCCACTATTTCTATTATATCACATAAAAACAGAAAAGTAAAGCCTTTTCAGCGTTTCTTTTTCTTTGATTTTTTCTTTTTATCGGCTTTCAGCTTAAAAAGGGTAATTCCTGCCACAGCCGCCGCAGTCAATGCAATTTCAGCTATTTCCTGCTTGGTGGATTTTTCAGGCTTGTTTGAATCGTGCAATTCCTTTACGCTTGTATTTCCCACAAGCTTATCCGTAGCAAATCCGAATGCAAATTTTTCAGTTTCCTTGCTGAATTCCATACTAATTCTCCTTTACAGGCTCTGCAATGAGGAATTTGATTTTCTTTCCCTCATCGCTGAACATTTTTTCGTGTTCAGTTACAAAATTTTCAATTCCTGTTTCGCTGTGGAGGTCAAAGGTCTTGAATTTAATCTTATAGCCTGCCTCCTCGAAATATTCAAAGGATTCCTCAAAAAGTTCATCGTCATCTGTCTTGAACCACAATTCGCCTTTGAGGAATTTTTTGTAATTCACAAGCTGTCTTGTATGTGTAAGACGGCGTTTCTTATGCTTTCCCTTTGGCCATGGATTGCAGAAATTTATGTAAATTCTGTCTGCTCTGTCATTTTCGTCCCATGCAAGGTCAAGTCGCTCGATATTCTGAATTGCCACACGCACATTGTCGGGAGTGCGGTTTTCAGCTTCGTATGCGGCTTCAAGCTTTCTCTTTGCAAGTACAAGCATTTCATTTTTTATATCCATTGCAATGAAATTGATTTCGGGGTGTGCAGGGGCAATCTGTGAAATAAATCCGCCCTTGCCGCAGCCCAGTTCCACATAAAGGGGCTTTTCGGGTTCGTCAAAAAGCTCCGTCCATTTGCCCTTTTGCTCCGAGGGGGATTTTACATAGAAATTGCAGGCTTCAAGTTCAGGCTTTGCCCATGGTTTATGTCTTATTCTCATATATACTCCTTTATTCCGCTGTGAAAAACTCCACAGCATACATTATTTTCATTATCTTTTATTATACCACATCTGAAAGAATTTTCCAACCTTTTTTTGAAATTTCTTTGAAATTTTTTCAAAAAATTGTCCGTTCAGCTTTTTGCCAAACGGACATAAGGGTTTCCCACAATATTTACCAGCTTTGTTCACTTACGAGAATTTCAGCACGGTTTTGTATAATTTCCGCTGTTTCTTCTGCGGTTTTGGCATCTGCGAAAAATGCCTCTGCTTCTTCATAAATTATATCGTTCAGTGATGTGCTTCTTGTTGGAGAAAGTGTGGTAAGGCTTCGGATAAGTTTTTCAAAGTAATCCCTTTCTTCCTGTGTCAAAGGGTACACCTTAAAGCCGTCATCTTCGTAATATCCTGCTCCTGAATTGCCAAAACCTCCCAATTCTTTCCAGCTGTCAAGAGTCTTTTCGAATTTTTCTTCTAAAACGGGAATATATTGTGTTTTCTGTGATAAAAAGCTTTTCACAAATGCCCATGCAGCTTCTTTATTTTCGCATTTTGAAGAAATTGCAATGTTATCTTTCGCTGCCAATTTTGTTCCATTGCCGTTATTTGAGGGATAACCCACAAATGTAACATCTTCTCCGCCCATAGAGGCTTTCGCATAAGAATATGAACCGCCGATACTGTTTGCTGAACCAAAAGAACCCGAATAAATCAAATCCTCATCGGTAATATACTTCTGTGACTGACTATAATAGTAATTATCAAGAAGCTCCATTTGTGCAGGGTTGTCGTAATCCTTTTCCGGTATATCAAGCTTTGTGGGAAATCTCTTGCAGAACTTCAGCATTTCAATAAATTCCGATGAATTAAACGAACAAGTGCCGCTTTTCTCATCTACAAAATCCATTCCTCTGAGAAACAGCTCCAATATTTGCTGTCGGTCATACCACTTGTAAATGTCGTATTCACTTTCAGCCTTGTCATAGGTAGAAATCATATCATTCATTGTCCAGTTTTCCTTGTCGCAGAATTTCGATTTTACCATAACCGTGTCAATCTCAAATTGTGACGGAATACCGTATAATTCGCCGTTTTCGGACTCATAGGCTTTGAGAATATTTGGCAGAAATGAAGATTTATTCATTTCAGCATCATTTTCCATTAATGTATACAAATCCGCAAATGCACCCTTATTTCCATAATTAAAAATGGTTTCGGAATCTAATGTAATTACCAAATCAGGGGCATCATCGGTCAGAAGTTTCATCTGAAATTCCTTTTCAGCCTGCTCAATTGCCTTTTCATATTCTGCGGGATCTGATACATCAATTGTAAGGAATTCAGCTTCAACACGAAAATCCGACTGACTGCGATTGAAGTCATTTATCAAGGCTGGCATATCAGACCATGAACTGATAACCATAAGGTCTAATACAGGCGTTTCTTTAAGTTCCGACTGACGCTTTCTTTTAAGCAGATTCATCTCTATGCCGTTTTCGCCCCAGTCCCTATAGAGCATTGTCCCTTCATCAAGAAGCTGAACCGATGAAACCTCAAGATTTGATTTTGTCCAGTCGAGGATTACTTCTTCACTTCCGTCATACTTAACAGCTGTGATATTTTCGCTGTTCAGAATGGCAAATCTGATATCGCCGCAGCCGTCAAGAAACATCATATAATTGTTTTCAAAAGCAAATGCTTCGCCCTGTGGATTGAATAAATTTTCGCCAAGCTCCCCTGTCTGCAAATCAAATTCATTTACTGTAACTACATAATCCACATCTAATGTATCATTAACGGGAATACGTGAATACAACAGAGTTTTTCCGTCACGGTCCTTATATAATTGCAATTGGCAATCACCATATTGGGCAGTATTCTCATCAACGGAGTAAATCTCCGAAATACTTCCGTCCTCCTTGTTAAGGCGAAGAATACTTCCGCTGTCAAGAGCTATATAAGCTTCACCGTTGTCAATGTAAAATTGGTCAACCGAGATAATGTTATTATATTCATCATAGTATTCGCTATCTCTTAAACCATTCATAACAACTGCATCTATAAGAGTTCCATCCATTGAATGTGTACAGAGCATATAGCGTGAATCGGATTCTGCATTATATGCGTCCCAGTCGAAATTCTCTTGATTATCGCTGTAAGCATAGGGTTTCATTCCGTTGTGCCATTCCATTGTAACAAAGGAATATAGCTTATTATCGGAATAAACATAAATTCCCCCTGTATAATAATAATCGTCCTGTGGGGCAGGTATTGTCAGCTTATTGCCTGAAATGAATTGAAACTCCTCTGAACACTCTGCGAATATTATTTCACAAGGACCAGACGGAAATAAAAACACTCCGTAGCCGTTGTCCGTATGGAAAAATTCCGACATTCCCGTACTAAAGCCAACATCTGTTATTCCAATTGAATCAAAATCAAGTTCTAACTTTTCAATATTAACCTGTGCTGTAAGGGCATCTTCTCCCTCGGGCAATGTTGTGTCAAGCTGTTCTGCAATTTCCGTCTGTGAACTGCTGTCAATGCTTTCATTGCTGTCGATATTTTTAACCTCGGTGCAGCCCGTAAATGTAAAACAAGCCGCCATAGTTAACAATAATAATCTTTTAAACTGCATAATATGCCTCCGTCATTTTTCATAATGTCTTTTTTCGTAATCTCTTTATTTATTATTACCAGCTTTTCTCGCTTACAAAAATTTCAACACGGTTTTGTATAATTTCCGCTGTTTCTTCTGCGGTTTTAGCATCTGCGAAAAATGCCTCTGCTTCCTCAAAAATTATATCGTTGAGTGATGAATATGCCGGAGAAGAAAGAGTCGATGCATTGCGGATAATTCTATCGATATTTTCTTTTTCTTCCTCTGTCATAGGATACATCTTTATACCTGTTCGTGGCTCCTCATAATAACCAAGTCCCGATGCACCAAATGCTCCCTTTAATTCAGTCCAGCCGTCAACAGCCTCTTTGAATTCCTTTTCTGTAACAGGAAGTGAAGTGGAATAATCAAAACAATGCTTTATAAACTCCCACGCAAATTCTTTATTTTCGCATTTTGAAGTAATTGAAATATTATCAAGCAAAGTCAATTTTGTACCATTTCCGTCATTTGAGGGATAACCAACAAAAGTAACAGCTTCTTCGGTCATCTCTCCTTTTTCAAAAAACATTCCCACATTAGGAGAACTTATTGTAATAGTTTTTGCTATATCATCATCATTGATATATCTGCGTGACCTGTTAGTATAAAATTCATTCAGCCTTGCCTCCTCCTCAGGAGTCAAAACCTTATCCCCATCATGCACCATTTCTTGCTCAGACGGAAATCTCTTGCAGAATCTCAGCAGTTCAATAAATTCATCGGAATTAAATGAACAAGTGCCTTTTTTCTCATCTACAAAATCCATTCCGCAAAGAAATGTGCGAAGCATTTCACGGCGGTTAGTCCATTTATAAATGTCCTTTTCCGCATTGTCATAAACGGAAATCATATCCTCCATTGTCCAGTTTTCCTTGTCGCAGATTTTAGTTTTTACTAAAACCGTTTCAACTTTAAAATGTATGGGCATACCGTATAATTCGCCGTTATCCGATTCAGCTCCTTTGAGAATATTAGGCAGAAATGCCGATTTATTCATTTCCGTATCATTCTCCATAATGGGGTACAAGTCGGCTAACGCACCCTTTTTTCCGTAATTGAAAATATCTTCAAAATCTGATGTAACTATAATATCAGGAGCATCATCGGTCAGAAGATTCATCTGAAATTCCTTTTTAGCCTGCTCCATTGCCTTTTCGTATTCTTCGGAATT
Source organism: Ruminococcus sp. (assembly GCA_045539715.1). Lineage (GTDB taxonomy): Bacteria > Bacillota > Clostridia > Oscillospirales > Ruminococcaceae > Ruminococcus. The sequence goes on from JAZQFV010000071.1 coordinate 42,836, forward strand.
TTCAGCATCAACGGTAAGGATTTCGGTTTCAATACGAAAATCCGATTGACTGCGGTTAAAGGCATTGACAATTTCGGTGAAATCATTATTTGATGAAAGAACCATAACATCTAAAACCTGCTTTTCATTAAGCTCAGATTTACGCTTTCTTGTAAGCTTATTAATCACAGTTCCCGATTCGCCATAGCTTCTGTAAATCATACAGTTGTCGCCTAAAAGCTGAACAGGTGAAGTCTGCAAATCCGATTTTTCCCACTCCAAAAGCACTTCTTCGCTGCCGTCATATTTATAACCTGTGATGTTTTCATCATTAACAAGACAGAAACGATAATCCCCATAACCGCCGATAAAATAAATATCGCTGCCCGAAATTGAATTATCCTTCGGAGTGAAAACATTTGCACCTGTTTTGCCTGTCTGCAAATCAAATTCATCAACAGAAACTTTATAACTCAAATCCTCGGAACTGCTGTCGTGAAAGGCTGTAAACAACAGAGTTTTTCCGTCACGGTCTTTAAACAGCTGCAAATCACAGCCGTAACTTCCCTTGTTTTTATCCGCAAGATTGTAAATCTCCTCTGCACTTCCGTCTTTCTTGTTAAAGCGGAGAATACTGCCGCTGTCAAGGGTTATATAGGCTTCTCCGTTGTCAATGTAAAACTGCATAGGCATCAGATATGTGTCAAAATTTTCCGATAAATCTTCAAGAGCAACTGCGTCAATAAGAGTTCCGTCTGTTGAATAAGTGCAGAACATATAACGCAATTTCATCTCGGAATTATAAGTTTCCCAGTCGAAATCCTCCTGATTATCGCTGTATACGTAGGGTTTCATTCCGTTGTGCCATTCCATTGTAGCAAGGGAATAAAGCTTGTTTTCAGCATAAACATAAAGTCCGCCTGTATAGTAATAATCGTCCTGTGGGGCAGGGAGAGTCAGCTTATTTTCCGATACAAGCTGAAAATCCTTTGAATACTCTGCAAAAACAGCGTCATAGGAGGTTTGTGGAAATACAAACATTCCGTAACCATTTTCCATATGGAAAAATTCAGACATTCCCACATCTGTTACTCCAAGATCAAGTTTTTCAACTTTAACCTGTGCTGTAAGCGGATCGTCATCCGCAGGCTGTGTTGTGTCAATCTGTTCTGCAATTTCCGTCTGTGAACTGCTGTCATTTGTGCTATTTTCTTTTGTTTCGCTACATCCTGCAAGTGTAAAACAAGCCGCCATAGTTAACAATAATAATCTTTTAAATTGCATAATTAATCCTCCCTGAGCTTTAAATACAGCGTATTATCGGAATATCCGCTAATCAGCACATCGGGGACAGAATTAATGCTATAGCTAAGGGTAAGTTTCCGTTTTTCACCATCTGCAAGGGTAAATGCGTATGGGTAAACTTCTCCTGCCTCTGAAATCTCATAGGGCAGAACAGCCTTTTCTATGCCGTTTTCACCGAGATAAGCCACCATAAAATTATCCGCCATAAATGTGGTTGTGCCGTTTAAAGAAAGAGCATTTTTGCTTTTCACTTCAATTGTGATTTCATAAATGCCCTCTGCTGTAAACTCTGCATTTTCCACATCAACGGTCATAATTCCCGACGAAAGCATATTCCATGGGATTGAAATTTCATCAGCTGCCACTAAGGGTAAATCCGTTTTATCAACATCGCTTTCCAAGTCGTTGATATGGAAAATTCCCGTAATTATCACGCCCGATATAAACACATATGCCGCAGCTGTCAATGTCTTTGAAAGCCAGCTGAATCGGGATTTTTTTACAGTTACCTCATCGCAGATTATATGAAATTCCTCAGTTTCCTGATGTTCTTCACCGTTTAATTTTTCCTGCACCTTACGCCATAATCTTCCGTCGTCATTCTCCGAAATACCGTGATATTCCTCACTAAGCCACACCGCTGAATCCTCGTCGGCAGAACGGAGCAGTTTTATTATATCTTTTTTATTCATAGATTTACCTCCACTGTTCCATATCCTTGCGAAGCTTTTTCAAAGCTCTGCCGCAGCGTACCTGTGCGGCATGGGGCTTTAAGCCTGTCATTTCCGCTATTTCAGCCATTTTTCTGCCGAAATAATATTTCTGTACAACAATTGTTGCGTCAGGCTCCCCAAGTTCCTTGATTTTCTCCAATAAAAAATTGAATTTCGCCTTTTTCTCCTGCTGTTCCTGTAAATTATCAGTTACAGGTTCCTCTGTCAACTCAAAGGGAACAGTATTTACCTGATTTTTCCGCAAGGATGTTCTGTAATTCAACGCACGATTTTGTGCCGCTTTTCCAATATATGATTTCAATGTTGTGCCGTGGATGTTATCAAATCGGCGGATTATCTCTGCAAACGTCTCTGCAAAGCAATCCTCCACATCTTCACGGCTGCCGCAATCACGAAGAATACGGAAGACAATGGCGTAAATGTACTGCGAATACTGTTTATATAAAGCCTCAGAGCCTTTTTTCACATCAACGCTCATCAGCTCACGCAGTTCATTATCCGTCATATACCTCCTCCTCTCCAAAGCCCATGGTGCTTCATAATAGTAGACAATGAAAATCTCAAAAAGTCACACTTTTTTTATTTTACCACATTTTTTATTTTAAGGGCATCTCTAAAAACCCGTTTGATTAAAGAAAAAACAGATAGGTGCGGTAGCTGCAAGGAAACCTTCCGAAGGCGTGCTTTCACACTCCGAGGGAGGTTGACGAAGCAGATGACGTGCATAGCTGTTTTTTCTCAAAAGGGGTTTTTAGAGATGCCCTTAAAGCAAATATTCAGGAATATAAAAAAATCCATCCGAAACTTATCATTTCGGAGAGATTTATTATTTTGAGTTCTCTTTTATGCTTTACGGCATAATTTTTCGTGCATACAAAACATGAGAACAAGAAGAATTGCTGAATATACAGGCAAAAATGATATGCTCAAATTCTCTGCAATAATACCGAAAAGGGGCGGCATAAATGTTGAACCCACATATGCACTCGCCATTTCCACACCAATAATTGCCTGTGATTGAGCTTCACCAAACCGAATTGGAGTTGAGTGAATAAGGCAGGGATAAATCGGTGCACAGCCAAAGCCTATGACAAATAATCCTGCGGCTGTGCCGAAATTTCCCACAGGGAGAACCATTGTGACAATTCCCACTAAAAGCACCGCAATGCCCACTCTTACCATTTGCTTATCATTGAATTTTTCCGTGAGAATTCCGCTTAAAAATCTGCCGACCGTTATGCCGAGAAAGAACACCATTCCCCAGCCTGCGGCGGTTTCAGCGGATATGCCCTTTTCAAAAACCATATAGCTTACCGCCCATAATCCCACGGTTTGCTCGATTGCACAATAGCAGAAAAATGTAATCATAATTTCCTTTGCACCTGAAATTGCAATTGTTTTCCGTAATCCCAAAGGCTGTGCAGATTGGGAATTTTCGCTGTGTTTTTCTGCTGATTTTTTCTTCCACAACGGCAGGGATAAAACTATAACTGCTGTGAGAATTATTTGCAGAATGAATATTGCAAAATAACCCTTATTCCATTTCATTCCATTGGTGAGAAAGTACGACATCACATAAGGACCGCAGCTGCATCCCACTCCCCAAAAGCAATGAAGCCAGCTCATATGGCGGCTTTTGTAATGGAGAGCCACAAAATTATTAAGGGCGGCATCTACGCTGCCTGCACCAAGTCCATAGGGAATTGCCCATATGCACAGGTGATAGAATTCACGGCTTGCGGAAAATCCCCACAATGCCGCAGCCGTCATACCTACGCTTATGGCGGTAACTGCACCTGTTCCAAGCTTTTTAATAAGCCTTTCGCTGAAAAGTGCAGACAAAATTGTACCGCCTGAAATAATCATTGTGACAATTCCTGCATAGGATACAGGAACTCCGAATTCACCGTACATACTTGGCCACGCTGAACCCAGAAGTCCGTCAGGAAGTCCAAGACTTATAAACGCTATATAAATTATAACCAACAACAAATGTATCATAAAAACCTCTTAATATCTGTCGGATTTTACTTCTGTAAAGCTGCCCCCTGTGCGGCTTTTTCTGACAATTATCTGATTGTCAATGCGGTTTCTCAACTCCCCAACGTGGGAAATTATTCCCACAAGACGGTTGCCCTCAGCAAGTCCTTGAATTGAGTTCAAAGCAAGATTAAGAGTTTCATCATCAAGAGAACCAAATCCCTCATCAACAAACATTGTGTCGAGATTTATTCCCCCTGCATTGCTCTGCACTTCCTCGGATAATCCCAGCGCAAGGGCAAGAGATGCAAGGAAAGCTTCGCCTCCCGACAGCGTTTTTACACTTCTTTCGGAGCCGTTGTAGTGGTCGATTACGTCAAGTTCAAGTCCGCTTTTGCTCCTGTTATCAAGGGAAGTCCAACGTCTTTTCAGCTCATACCTGCCGTCAGTCATAACCGTAAAACGACTGTTTGCACGGGCGGCAACTCTGTCAAAATAACTCATCTGCACATAAGTTTCAAGGGTAATTTTATCCTTGCCCGTGATATTTCCGTTGGCTGTATCGTACAAATCTTTCAGCATAATAAGCTTTTTTTCAAATTCAGCCATTGAAGCGGCTTCACTTTTTATGCCCGAAAGTGCGTATTTGTCGCCGCTGATTCGGCTTTCAACTTCTTTTAAGGCAATTTCTGAACGGCGGAGATTTTCTTCACATTCAGCCTTTGTTTTCTTCAGATTTTCAGCCTTTTCAATTACATCTTCTGGAATCTGACCTGTGAGATATTCAATTTTATTTTGCAGTTCCAGATATTTTTCATTGCATTTTGCAAGATTTTTTTCTGCGGTTTCAATTGCATTTTTCAGAGATTCTGTGGATTTTTCAAGTTTCTGAATGAACGCTTTTGCTTCGGATTCCGATGAAAAACGCAATGAAGCCTTTGCAGAATTCACATTTTTTTCCGCTGAAATCATATTTGCATTAATAACCGACAGCTCTTTTTCTGCGTCGTTAAAGCTTTTTTCAGCAGCCTTGAATTTCCCCTCAGTTTCGGGAATAAGCTTGTCAAGTTCAGTTTTTCTCTTGATTTTTTTGTTCTCAATTTCAAGCTGTTCGGTGAGATTTTCTGCATTTTTTTCAATTTCTGCAATTGCTTTTTTAACCTTTTCAGCAAGAGATTTTACATCTGAAATATCTACAGTTTCGCCGAAAAATTCCCCTGCGGAATTGCCGATATTTTCCATAAATCCCTTTACAACTGCGGCAAATTCTGCCGATTTTTTGCTCAGCTGTGAAACCTCGGAATTTTTCAGTTCCAATTGCTCCTTTGCGGATTTCAATTCCTGCTCTGAGGGCGGATTTTCCAGTAAAACTGCGGGATTTGGATGCTCCGTTGAACCGCATACGGGACAGGGATTTCCAGCTGTAAGAGTTCGTGCGATTATGCCTGCCTGACAGTTTAGAAAATGCCTGTTCATCTCGGTATATCGCCAATTCAAAGTATCATATTCATCAGCGGATTCCTTGTAATCTCGCTGTGCTTTTTCAAGCTTTTTTTCTGAATTCTGCAAAGATTTTATATCGCCTTGAAGTTTTTTTCCGCTGTTTACACGACTTTCGCAAGCCTTAATTTCAAATTCAAGCTTTTGCTTATCTGCTGCCGCATTTTCAAGGGAATTTCGCTCCTCCTGAAAATTTTTCAGCTGTTCGCCGTATTTTTCGGAATTCAATTCAGCTTTGCGGTGGATTTCAGCGTATTTTTTGCTTTCCTCAGCTAATTTTCCATACTCCGCAATCATTTTGTCAAGCTGAGAATATTTCTCCATTTCAGCTTCAATAACTGCCGATTCTTTGGTATTTTTCTCAATTTCAGATTTCTTTTCCGAGGCTTTGTTATATATCTCCGTCAGCTGAATTTTTTTCTTGTCAACTTCATAAAAGTCGATTTTGCATTTCTTCAATTCCTCATACTGCTTCAATGCTGTATCATATTTTCCAAGCTCGTTATTCAGCTTTTCAATCTGTTCCATAAGCTGTCGGGAATTTTCATTATATTCCGCAGATTTTTCTTCGTCCTCTTTGAGGATTTTTTCAACAAGTTCAATGGTTTCAAAATTTGTAAGCTGACCTGCCATTGCCATTTGAAGAATCTCGGAATAGGGGGAATTCTCAGCACAGCGTACTCCGCCGATATACTGAGCAATTCCTGCTTCACAGGCTTTGAAACTATTGTCGGCATTACGCACCTCGGATTTTAGCCTGTCCTGCAAACGCAGAAAATATTCCGTTTTAAACAGCTGTCGGAATACTTTCTGACGGTCTGCTGAATCCGCAAGCAGAAGCTTCATAAACTCCCCTTGTGCAAGCATTGCAATTCGTGTAAACTGCTCCTTGTCAAGTCCTATGAGCTTTTTCACGTAATTTGTGACTTCCGTTGTCTTTTCCAGTTTATATCCATTGGGACAAAAGAGTTCCGCATTTGCCGCAACAGGTACCATATTCTCGCCACGTTTTGATTTTCGCTCATACTGCGGATTTCTGCGGATTTTATAAATTTCGCCGTTGTATTCAAAATCCAGTTCAACCATAGTATCAACATCGGATGAGGCATATTTTGAACGAAACATATCGGGATTTCGGGAACTTCCGCTGGCTTTTCCGTAAAGGGCAAAGGTAATTGCGTCAAAAATTGTAGTTTTTCCTGCTCCTGTATCGCCTGTTATGAGATACACTCCCCTGTCACCAAGGCGTGTCATATCAATTTCCTCAGTTTCAGCATATGGACCAAAAGCTGTCATTTTAAGCTTTAATGGCTTCATAAAATTTCCTCCTCCCATACTGATTTTATAAGCTGTTCCATAAATTCCCTCTGCTCGTCCGTCATTTTATGGTTTCTTCGTGATTCATAAAATTCCGAAAAAATTTCTGTAGGGGGAAGTTTTTCATTCCGCACATCGCTGCGAATTACCGTAGTTGTTCTTGTTCGGCTGTTGTCATAAAACAGTTGCAGCAAATTGGGATAAATCTTTTTCAGCTTTCTTGCACCGTCGGGAATATCTTCCTCATCGGTGAGGGTTATGTAAATGTAATCCTCTGTATTAATATTGCCGTAAAAACTCTTGTCCGTCAGCTTTTCATAACTGCCCTTGTAGGCTTTCACCTGACGGATTGGCTCAACAGGAATTTCCGTGATTTCTACATTTCCCTTTTCGTCTATATCTGCAATTGTATAGGTTTTCTCCTGATTGACCTCATCAAAGTGATATTTAAGCTGACTTCCGCAATAGCGGATTTTTTTACTGCCTGCAAACTGTGGACGATGGATATGTCCCAATGCCACATAGTCGAATTTTTCAAAAATTCCGCCGTCAATATTCTCCGTGCCCCCTATGAAAAATTCCTCGGATTTGCTAAGCTGTGAACCTGTGACAAACTGATGCGTCACCATAATATTTCGCTTTGTGCTGTCAATTTCAATGTTGTCTACAACTGCCTCCATTGCATCTGTAAAGCTTTCAATTTTTCGGTCGCTGTGGTACTGACGGACAGTAGTAGGTCTTACAAAGGGCAGGAGATAAAAATTCACCTCGCCGTATTCGTCCTCCAATACAACAGGCTCAATTTTTCCGCCGTACACGGGAGAAATATAAACTCCGCCTGCTGACATAATTCGTCCGCCAAATGCAATTCGCTCCGCTGAATCGTGGTTTCCGCTTATCATCACAACAGGAATTTTTCTTTCGGTTACGCTGTAAATAAAATTGTCAAAAACCATTACCGCTTCGGCAGGCGGAACAGTTTTGTCGTAAACATCTCCTGCAATTAAAACACATTCAATTTTCTCGTTGTCACATATTTCAAGTATCTGTGACAAAATATATTTCTGGTCTTCAAGCATTGAATACTCTTTAAGCCTTTTTCCGATGTGCAAATCGGAAAGATGCAAAATCCTCATAAAATCAGCTCCTAATATAATACCGCCCGAAGTAATCTCCGTGCGGTATATAATTTAAGTTATTTTCTTGCCCTTTGTCTTTTTGCGTTTTTCAATAGGCTTTTCCTTGCCGCCCATATCTTCAAATACTCTTTCTTCTTCAATTTCATCTGTACCGTCTGTAAGTTCGGGATTAACCTCGCCCCTACTGTCATAGAAAGGATTAATTACGTATTTCTGAATTACAGGGTAGCAGTTGAAGCATACGATAAACCACGAAACTGCAAAGGGGAAAAACGGCATAACCGTAAGTGCAATAGGTACGGCGATAATTATCATAACCGCAGTAAATAATGCGAAAAATATAAAAAAGATTGTGGAAATCACATTCTGCTTCAATGCCGCAAATGCCAATGCAAAGGAGTTTTTGAAAAGATTTTTAAGGGATAAATCCGTTGCTGTCATCATAAGGAATACATAATAATTCATCAGAAGAATTACAAGTGCAACACTCATTGAAATTACCAAAGGTACATAAAACAGCTTATTCTCGTAATGTTCTGCCCAGTCGGGATAGATATTATATGCGGAAAATGCAGATAATGCTGCAATTACATCAAGTACACCTACCACAACTGCCTTTTTGAAATTCTCACGGAAACCCTTGAAGAAATCACGTATAACATAGGTGTGCTTCTGTAATACAAAAAGGCGGATTACCTTAGTCATTCCCGCCATTGCAGGACCTATGAAAACCGTAAAAGTCAATCCCATAAGAAGAACTATAGCAAACATAACCTTTACATTTTCTATAAACAGAATTGCAAATAAAGCTATAACCAAAGGTATGCAGAATATGAAAAACAGCATATTAAGTCCTATAAGCTTCCAGAATTTGCTGAAAAATATATCGAAAAACAGGGCAATTCCCGTTTTCTTAGGAGCATATTTTGAAATACCCGGACCTGAACTTTCATAACCTTTAAATAAACCCACTTTAAAACTTCCTCCATTAAACATTCAAACACTAAATAAAATGATTTGCTAAACCATATAAAGCCGATAAAAGCAATGCCCCCACGGTAAGCAGAATAAACCGCAGGCAGTAGCTTTTCAATGGCGGCGGCTCTGCTGATGATACTGTACTTTTCAGCAATGCCGTTGAATTGCGTATAACTTCCCGTGCGGAAAGTATGCCGATAAACGATATAACCGCCGTTGTCGGCAGATAAAGCAGTATTATCCACATAATTGCAGCTGTGCCGTTTTCCATATACATATGCGACGCTGTACAGCCAATTTCCGAACCAAGACAGCATAGGAGAAGAACTCCGCCCCCTTGTCCGAATAGAAATAAGCCGAGAAGAAATGACAGCAGAAGATATGTAAAATAGGCGGCAAAGGCGGTCAGGAATACCTGAAAAAATGCTCCGCCGTATACTTCGGGGCATATGTATTTACGCAAAATACCGCTGTTTTCGGAATTCACAGCAAAAAATGCTCCAAGGGAAATTCCCAAAAGCTCAACTACAAGCAACGGGAAAATCCACCCTCCGCTTTTTTCATTAGATAAATAAATACTGCTTTTGATTGTTTTCATTGTTACCATTCCTTTCATATCCTTATATTCAAGAATATGCGGAATGGACAGGTATTATTACTTTGATAATTCGTATGCTCTCTTTGTGCAGCTTTCACAGCAATTCTTTACTGTATCTTCAAGCTTGCCCTCGTAGAGTTTGTCAAGTCCTGCAAGAGTTGTACCGCCGGGAGAGGATACCATTTTTATAAGTTCATCAATAGTATATCCCGACTCTGTAAGCATCTTAGCAGAACCGATAAGACTCTGACTGAAAAGCTCCAATGCTGAATCAGCGGAAATTCCCACGGAATTTGCATAGTCCACAAATCCCTTTGCAAAGAGATAAATAAATGCAGGACTGCTGCCGTTTATAGCAATAATTTCCTTCATTTTATCCTTTGGAACAACTGCTGCCTTTCCGCAGGCACGGAATACATTGAGAATTACTTCAAATTCTTCATCAGTTACATTTTCATTTTTAGAAAGTGCAGACGCACCCTCCCCCAAAAGCAAGGGAGTATTGGGCATAACCAGTATTACCTTAGCTTCGGGAATTGTCTTTGATGCAATAAATTCATCGGTAATTCCTGCGGCAATTGATACAATAACCTTGTCAGAAGTTACAGCAGGTGCGGCTGTTTCAATTACACCCTCGATAATCTGCGGCTTGACTGCAAGGAAAATATATCCGCATTTTTCTGTAAGTTCAACTTCATTTTTGCAAGGGTTAACACCGTATTCAGCGAGGGATTCAAGCTTTGCTGAATCGGGGTCAAATGCGTAAAGTTCAATATTCTTTCCGGCTTCGCTTTTTGAAATGCCTTTCATAATTGCGGCACCCATATTTCCGGCACCGATAAATCCGATTTTAATTTTTTCCATTTTTATCACCTAATTCAAGCGTATTGACACTAAAGTCAATCGCCCATATTTTTCGGCAAATTTTGCCGATAACTTCGTTAAAAATATTTGCCGTGCGACAGCACGCCTGCATAATTTTGCCTTGTTCTCAGCAAAATTATGCTCGAAAATCCGTGCAACAACTTTGTGTCAACACGCTTAATAGAATGTAGCAACTTCCTGTACAGGTGCTTCTGCGGGTTCAAGAGAATTGACATAGAGAACAGGGCCTGCTCCCTTGTAAACCTTGTGCTTCTGAACCTTTATATCAGCTGTTACAATATGCCATTTCTTCGGGTCAAAGTCCACAGGCTTATCCCATACTGCTACTGCCCAGCAATACTGAATATCATCAACACAGCAGGTCATAATATGTCTGCCGAAAGCAAAACTGCCCTCGGGAAATTTCTTATTTATCGCACTAAGTCCCTTGAATGTGATTTTCTTTCCGTCATATTTTTCGGGTTCGTCCATTATATCTCTGTACCAGATTGCATAATCACGGTCATCAATTACAATGTGGTCAGCCTCAATATCAAAGGGCAGAGGGTCCTCAATATCATCATATGCAACCTGTCCGTCGGTGTACTCATAGCAGATTTCGCTTCTGCGGCTTACACCTCTTACAATTTTGTGGAATTCCTGCACATCAAAGGATTTTTCAAAACGGTTGAAAACTGTAAGTTCTGCAAAATTCAGCTTATCAACTACAAGACTTCTCATATTTGCGTTGTAGTTGAGGAATGTTGAACCGTCAGCAAAGAACATTACCTGATATACACCCCAGTTATCAGGCATATTTGCCAGAAGTTCCGTAACCTGCCACATACCGTTATACTCGATTACGATTTTTTCTGCTCTTGATTCATAGGCAATACGTGCAAGATTAGGAATATTCATTTCCTCTTTATCTTCAATTGACTTTAATGTTACATTTTTGCCCTTGTAGGGGAAACGTGAAGTATCAAGTTCCTCAATTCCCTCCTCAAAAGAGAGAATAAGAGTTTTTTCACCTGAATTAAATCGCTTATCCTCCATTGTTTCCTGTATAAAACGGGTTTTTCCCGCTTCAAGAAATCCTAAAAATAAAAATACGGGAATTGGTTCCTGATTGAAATTAGGCATAATCTATCTCCTTAATCAAAGGCAAAAAAGCTTTGCAACGGCTTCTTCGTTGAGTTTTGAGCCGATTACACAAAGTCTGCCTGTAGTTTCTGCTGTTCCGTAACGTACATCGGGAGTGCCTGGGATATAGTCAAAGTGAATCCACTTTCCGTCCTCAGCTGCTACAATTCCCTTTGCTCTTAATACGATGCCGAACTTTTCTTCATCTGCAAGTGCTTCAAGAGCCGCTGTAATTGCCTCAATTGTGTAAGGTCTTGGAGTTTCAGCACCCCAGCTTGTGAATACTTCATCTGCATGGTGGTGATGATGTTCATGCTCATGGTCATGGTGATGACCGCAGCAGCACTCACCCTCCTCATGGTGGTGATGTTCATGGTCGTGGTCATGGTGATGACCGCAGCAGCATTCTCCGTCCTCGTGGTGGTGATGTTCATGCTCATGGTCGTGATGATGACCACAGCAGCACTCACCGTCCTCGTGGTGATGATGATGCTGATGCTCAATCATTTCCTTTAACTCATTTTCAAGCGTATTCTTCTGTGTCATTGCATCAACAATCTGCTTTCCGCTAAGCTCGTCCCAGTCAGTTGTTACAATGGGAGCAGTTTCGTTGAACTTGCGTACAATTTCAATTGCATCTGCGATTTTCTCCTGTGAAAGTCCACCTGTGTGGCTGAGAATTACACAGCTTGCGTGTTCAATCTGATTGTTGAAGAATTCACCGAAATTCTTCTGATACATCTTGCACTTCTTAGCGTCAACTACTGTTGTAAAGCCGTCAAGTTCAACATCGTGGCTGTCTATTTTACGAACTGCCGCAATTACGTCGCTGAGCTTGCCTACGCCCGATGGCTCGATAATAATGCGGTCAGGTTTGTATTCTTCAAGAACCTGCACAAGTGCCTTGCCGAAATCGCCTACAAGACTACAGCAGATACAGCCTGAATTCATTTCAGTTATTTCAATTCCAGCATCTTTGAGAAATCCGCCGTCAATGCCGATTTGTCCGAACTCATTCTCGATAAGAACGAGTTTTTCACCGTTGTAACCCTCTTTGATGAGCTTTTTTATAAGTGTGGTTTTTCCTGCACCGAGGAAACCTGAAAATATTGTAATTTTTGTCATAAAAGACCACTTCTTTCTAAAAAATAATACCAAATTATATTATAACACTTTTTATCATTTAATGCAATAGCTGAAATAAAAATTTCCTTAAATTTTCATCATAAGGGTATAAAGCCAAAAGGGAGCATGACGCTCCCTTTTGTAATATTATTCAACATTTGCAAGTTTCTTCTGAATTGCCACAGCGTCGTCAACTGTAATTCCGTCGCAAGCAAAATCAGCGTTGAACTCGCCCTGTGCAGATAATTTGTATTTGTCGGGGTTGGCAAGTGACTGGAAAATAGCGGCAGCATCGGCGATTGTTGTTGTACTGTCGTTGTTTGCATCTCCAAACACATTATTCGCCATATCTATTCCGCCCCCTGAAATTTCAGGTGCAGCTGATTCCGGTATAGCACCGATGCAAATACGTGTACCTGTTTCATCTTCAATTTTTTTAACAAGTGCGATACGCTCTTTTATTGTTGTTTCAGTATTTGGTATTAATGTAATAAAAGTTCCTGTATCTTTACCTAAGTATGTATATGGATAATCTTCACTAAAATCCAATGAATAGTCAATATCTAGCTTATCGACATAATGCAGAAACTCCTTGCTATCAATTGCACTCCAATCGCCAAAAGCATATGTCAGCTGTCTGCATTTCATTGGAATAAATGTTGGATGTACAATATTGTTTACGAGTTTAAATTCTACAAGTTCGGTAACGCCTTTCAGTTTTTCAGCAAATTCGGCTGCATCCCTTATATTTTTGGCTTTGTCACTATTTGGAAGAGATACTGAAACACCTACATAGCCACCTCCTATTTTACTTGAACTTCTGAATTTCCATTCAGAATTCTGCATAGCCACGCCAACAGTCTTAGCGGCATTTTCGTCATCAGGAACACGATAATAAATATAGTCATATGGATAGTCAATTATTATAAGGTCATCCTCACTTTCATTATAGTAGGCTTTGTAATTTATGCCGTGTTGACTGAAATATCCACCGTCATCAAACTCATCATAATTTTCAATGACATTTTTATATTCCTCTGAATCTGTGTACCATGTCCTGACATTGGCATTGGCTGTGGTAGCTGATATGGCTGAAATCGCTGTAATTGCGGATAATGCAAGGGATAATAATCTTTTTTTCATAGTGAGTCCTCCTTAAATTTAAATTCATATGCGTGTGGAAAAATTCAAAGCCATTGGAAACGCCTACCTGTAAAATTTATTCCGCAACAAATAATTTAAGACCGCCTGACCTGTGGGAACATAAAATCAAGGCTGGTTTACCTTGTTCCTTATAGTCGTAAACATAAAATACATAACAATCATTCAGATGTTTGTGATTAATATCACCTAAATACTCTCTCTTATCACGTTCATCTACATATATCTTATCGACTATTTCATAATTTCTATAAAAATCCACACCGTCATATGAAATGCCGACAACTTCTCCTTTACCATTTATTATAATATCGAGATCCGGAATTGTGGTTGGACTTTTGCTTGTGGTAGTTGTTGTGGGAGTTGACGCAGATGTGAACGAAATTGATGTTTGTGTTGAGTATGATGTTGGCTTTGTTATTTCATTCATTTCGTCAAAACTGGTTATCGTATCATTAGGCACACTTACAATTGAGCCTGTCGTTACACGTGTATTTTCTGTGCATGCCGGGTCAGTCACAGCACTTTCGGGTAAAGCGGGTGATATGGCGGAGCCGGTTGTTGCCGGCTTATCTTTTGAAGCAGTCGCCTCTGTTGTCGGCTTTTTTGTAGTTGTCATTGATGTCGGCTCATATTTTGAGGCAGTCGTCGCTGTTATCGGCGTTGATTTTGTGGCAATCGTCCCTGTTGTCGGCTCATCTTTTGCGGTAGTCTGTGTATTTGTGACAGTTACAGTTTCCGCAAGCTGAGTTTCCGTGATAGTGGCGGTATTTTCCGTATATACGGCAGTTGTACTTGTTGCCGATGATGTCTTTTTCGTGGTTATATCTGAAACTGTTACCCTTTGGGTATGGGGAATTTCAGCAGTTGTGGCTGCACTTGTTTCCGCAGAATTTACAGTAATATCGGCAGCAGTTGAAGTTGTGGTTTCGGCTGTACATTCAGAGGATATTGTCAATGCACCGCTTTCCGCAGGCTCTGTGGAATTACCAACAACGCTTGATGAGTTATACTTATCAAAATCGGCAGAATTTTTAATCGCATCGTTATTCCATATGCTGAAACCGATACCTACCGCCGCACAAATTCCCGAAACGGAATAGACTGTACGCTTGATAATGGCTGTTTTACGCTGTTTTTCAGCTATAACGCTATCGCCGTATTTCATAATCAATTCAGCCTTTTTTCTTAGTCTGCTCATTTTTATCCTCCTTTCCCATTTCTGCTTTAAGGGCATTTTTCGCCCTGTAAATTATATCTGAAATTTGTTTGTTAGTTTTTCCCATTATCCTTGCGACTTGGGAATTATCAAGCTCCTCGAAAAATATGAGATGCAAAACCTGTAGATATTCGGGCTTCAGCCGCTGAATTGCCCTGTTCAGTTTTGCCTTATCCTCTGATTTTATGTATTCAGCTTCAATATCTGTTTCATCTGACAGATAGAAATAATCATCAAGGGAGGATAGTTTGCTTTTTTTATGCTTTTTCATATAATTGACGGCTATATTTTTAGCCATTGCATAAAGCCACGTCCTGAAAGCACAATCTCCTCTGAACCTTGGTTTAGCTGTATAAAGCTTCAGAAATACCTCGTCAGATATTTCTTCCGCATAGTGATAATCATTGACAAAGCTGTTTATAAATAGTATCAGGCTATTTTCAAATTCTTCAATAAGTTCGATAAAACCTTCTTTGTCGCCTTGCAGGAAACGGGTATAATTTCTCTCACCGTTATCCATTATTTTCTCCTTGAAAAGTTAAGACAATACCGCACAGAGCTTGTCGAAAGATGCGCAGTCAAATTTTTTGTCAGATTGTACAGAAATTTCGCAGGCATACTGCCGTATGTCAAGGGATTTCTGTGCAAGCTGGCGGAAAATATGCAAGCAGATTTCGTGCAAAGCCCTCGGGCGGGCTTTGTGCGGTGTTGTCTTTATCCGGATTTTCTTTTCACTTATTAGACAACACTAAAGTGCCAAATCTCGCAGTAGTTTTATATATTTTTTTATTTTAACTTTATCTTGCTGATTTTGAGCATTTCTGACCATAAATTTTGACTTTTAGAGATACCCATATGTAAAACAGGCATCGCAACGCTTTTTTCCGTGCGTCACAATGCCTGCTCTATAATTTTAACCAGCTGTTATTTACGTGAAAACTCTTGATTTTCAGACTTTATTTTCTGTTTATGTGCATACATTTCCTTGTCACAGCCTGCTATGATTTCGGTAATTGTGGGGTATTTCTCCTCGTCATACTGTGCAAATCCGCAAGCTACCATAAACGGATAACCCTTGTCAATTTTGCTCTCATTTTCAGCCGCTTCAAGAATTTTTTCAGCTATGGGATTTTCCGACATACAAACGAATTCATCGCCGCCTATACGGTAAACGTCCCCTGAATCGCCCATAATATTCCTGAGCATATCCGCACATCTGATAATTGCCGCATCACCTGTCTTATGACCGTGATTATCATTAAGGTATTTAAGGAAATTCACATCACACAATGCATAGTAAAGTTTTCTGCAAAGCTCAGTATTCTCCTTTAATTCCGCAATTTTCTGCTCATATCGGTTTCTGTTGAAAACTCCTGTCATAGCGTCCTTTGAAACAAGTTCGAGTGCTTCTTTCTTCTTTTTGATACGCTTATAAATTATCCTTGAAACAAGAAGAATTACAACTAAAACCACAATACTAATGCATGCAATTATGATATTTCTGACTCTTTCAGCTTCCTTAACAACTGATGTTTTTATGATGTTTACATTATCCAAATAAAATGACATTTTGTCATCTTCCGTAATCTCCGCACCCTCTGCAAGGTTATCTGTCTGCATATAAAGGCAGATATTCTGTGCTTCTTGAGGAATTGTGAAATATCCCTCTATCTTTGTCCATTTTCCCTTAGTTACTGTCTTTGCGGCAACAAGATTATAAGAAACTACGCCATTCTGAGTATATTGCATTTCCAGTCTGAATCCGTGAGAATTTTCATACTCACTTCCGTTATACATTACATAGGCAGAATAATAATAGCTTTCTCCCTTTTGAATAAGATTTGAAACATTTACCATTGGTCCGTTCCATACCGCATTTCTGTTTGTTGCATAAATGGAATGTGTTCCCGATTCGCTGAACTCATCAGTATGGGCAACTGTTATATCTCCTCTTGCACACCAGCCGTCAAAATCTTCTTCAAAATCCATTTCGATTTTATCGCTGATTTCCGCAGCATTGTTATTAGCAAATGCAGAATCATCACCCAAAACATAAAAATCATCAATAGCAAAATCAACGGTTTCATTTGCACACTCCACATAAAGGAGAGATGTAAGAGTTTCCTCAGGAACAACGATTGAACCCGTTATATTAACCCATTGCTGAGGTTCGATTTCAGCAGATGCAACCTGTGAATATGTATCAGTTCCGAAACCGTCCAATGTTTTCAGCGTATAGGATATTGTCTGCGGTGAATCAGCATACAAATAAATCCAGCCGCTTACGTTATACTCCGAACTAGGAGTAAGAATATCTGATGTCTGAATTGACGGTCCCTCATAATTTCTGACACGTCCGGTTGTTTTTAAGCTTGTTGTACTGCCATGACCGTTTGTATTGTCAACTGCAATTGAGCAGTTTCCAAAAGGCAGCCATTTGCCTGCATTCCCATTTTCAAAATCCGAACCTATAACAATCGAATCATTTTGAACAATGAGTTCATCTGATGCAAAAGCAGATATAATTGATGTGTTAAATATTGCAAATAAAGCTGCTGCGGAAATAAAAATCCTTTTCGTTTTCATTTTCCTCCCCCGTTTCATTAAAAGCCCGTAAAATTTTTCAAAATAAAAAGCTTAATAAATTACCATATACTTTTACACGCTACTATTATACCACATTTTTTTTTAAAAGTCCATACCCTGTAACAAAAAAAATCAATAAAATTGTAAATTTATAGTACAAATGTATAATTTTTTGTTTAATTAACGGTTATACGTCAAAATCTATTTATTTCCCAACTCATAATTGTTTTATTCATATAAAAAACAATTACTATTTTGTGCATAACCACTAAATTATAAATAAATTGTAACCTTTTTTAGAACATCTTGAAAAAGCCAAAAAAATGTGTTATAATGGAATAGTAAAATAGAACTAAGAGTATAAACTGTTAAAAAATGCAACAGAAAAATAAATCAGCAGCCAATAAGGGGTGATATTAATGCAGGAATATAATTTAGAAGAAATAATCGACATAGAGCTGTTACAGGGCTTTCAGGACTCGTTTTCGCAATTCAGCGGAATTGCCGCTGTTATTACTAATTCTGAGGGCAGCTGTATTACACGTACAAGCGGTTTCACAACGAATTGCAATGATGTAAGCCGAACTTCTTCACACAGCATTTCAAAATGTATGAACTTTTTCATTCAGGGTGCTAAAAAAAGCATTTCGGATAACAAGCCCTTTATTAATAAATGCCACGAAGGACTTTACTCAATAATTGCTCCTATTATGCTGAAAGAACAGTTTATCGGTGCTCTTGTATGCGGACAGATTTTATGCACCGATGAAGAATGTTCACCAAAATTTGAAAATAATTCCTCCGTATATCACAAATCAGCTGAGGAAATTCAGAATATTGCGAAATATATTTTTAATATTGCAAAACTCATTTCAGCTGCAATTGACAAAAATTATATTCTTATTAAAAGCAATCAGCTCAGATACCCTTCCTTTTATTCAGCTGCAAAAGAAGTTCCAAAAGATTTTGGAATTGACAGAATTTATAATATCCACGAGTTGACAAGCAGCATTAATGCGGGTATAGAGGTAATATGCAAAAAGTTCAATATAACCTCGAATATCAGTATTCTGAGCCAAATCCCAGGCGAGCTTCTCGGAAATCCCGCCGCAATTCAGTATATCATTGAGGGACTTGTTTCGTTTATCGTTCCATACATCACGGATAATACTTTAAATATAGATTTCTCCTGCACAGAAAAATACTATTCACGCAATCTTTGTATGAAAATAAGTGTTTTCAGCGATAATAATGCTTCGGAAAAGCTCAATGAACTGAAAAATAAATTTAAAATTGTTCAGGATAATAAACCTGAGGGTGCATCACTTATAACTTATATTACAAATAAAATTCTCAACGGCAGTATAGATTTCGGGTTGTCAGATGAAAATACCATTACAGCAACTCTGAGTATACCGCAGCTGGATTTGAAGGTGGATTAAATGAAAAACAAATGCTTTAACGAATTATTTTCAGAATTTATTCTGAATATGGAGCGAATACAACCGAGCGTAGTTCATCCCGATATAACTGTGGCTATTTCGGATATATGCCGTGTTATGAGGGTTTCATATTTTGTCGCTTCACTTGATGTTTGCCCTGAGTTTAACGAGGGCAATTCTGAAATGCGTCAGGCTATATATTTCTCCGATGGCGAATATGACAATAATTTATCATATTCCATAAAGAAAAAAACTCACGGCGGTACTGCCAATTATACAGTATTTCAGCATAAGGAAGCTGCTCCGTGGACTGACGAGGAAATCAAGAATATTGACCTTTTCCTGACTACATTTTTTGTTTTCAACGGCAGAGCAGGAGCTATGAGTCTTTGCGAGGATCTTATGTATCATGACAGCGAATTCGGAGTTTATAATATTAAGTACCTGCTTAAAATGATAAATATGCTCATTGCACAAAACAAAATTTCAGATTATGTCTGCTGCCGCTTCAATCTCAGAAAAATCTCGCTTATAAACAGAATTCTCGGCAGAAAGAACGGTACTAAGGTTATGCGTAGGTTTTCCAAAAGTCTTGCCAAAGAACTTGGTGAAAACAGCTATGTCTGCCGACTCGGCGGTGATAATTTCCTTATGATTTTCCCCGATGAAAAAATGGAAACCGCTATCAACTTCCTTTCAGGTACGGAAATTCCTACGGATAACCCTAAGACTCCGTTTATTAAAGTTTCAGCAAGAGCTGGTTATTTCGACATTACTGAGGAATGCCGTACTCCCGATTCAATCATTGACAGAACAGGCCTTGCATTTAATATTGCAAGAAATATGAACGGCTGCCGCCATATTATCTATGACGATAATGTAAAGAAAATGGAAGAACACAATCGTATGATTGAAGATAATTTCAATGCTGCCATTGAAAATGAGGAATTTCTGATTTACTATCAGCCAAAGGTTGAATTGAGAAATTATTCTCTGTGCGGTGCTGAGGCTTTATGCCGCTGGAAACACGACGGTAAAATTATTCCTCCCAACGATTTCATTCCCTATCTTGAACAAAGCAGCAATATCTGTACTCTTGATATGTATATGCTGGAACACGTCTGCCGTGACATACGCCGCTGGCTTGATAACGGATTTGATGTGGTTAAAGTTTCAGTTAACCTTTCAAGAGTAAATCTTGCAAATCCTAAGCTTGCACAGCAGATAATCAGCATTATTTCAAAATATGATGTTCCCTTTGAATATATTGAAATTGAAATTACAGAAACTACCTCAGAAATTGACCTGCACGAGCTTATCAAGCTTGTAAGAGTGCTTCACGAGGCGAAAATCTGCACTTCCATTGACGACTTTGGTGCAGGTTATTCCTCAATCAATCTCATTCGTGACCTGCCTTGGGACACAATGAAAATTGACCGCAATTTCCTCCCCGTCAAGGATGAACAGTACAGCGACAAGAAAAAGACCGTCTTAAAGCATGTCATTTCTCTTGCACAGGAAATCGGACTTGAATGTATGGTTGAGGGCGTTGAAACTACTGAGCACGTTGCATTCTTGAAGGAAAACAACTGCTACTACGCACAGGGTTATCGCTTTGACAAGCCTCTCCCCGTTGAAGTTTTCGAGGAAAGACTCAAGACAAAGATTTTCAATATTGATGAATAAGCAATGAGGAATGTTTTTAGGGCATCTCTAAAAACCCCTTTTGAGAAAAAAGCTATGTACGACATCTATTTCGTCAACCTCCCTCGGGGTGCGAAAGCACGCCGAGGGAGGTTTCCTTGTAGCTGTCATACCTATCTGCTTTTTTTAATCAAACGGGTTTTTAGAGATGCCCTTTAGAGGTCGCCTTATGAAGTTTGTATTTTGGCGTAGTATTCAAGAATTAACGATGCGTCAACGGAGTCCACTTTTCCGTCGCCGTTGTAATCGGCGTATTTTGCATAAATAGTGTCAGAAGAATGACTTGTCTGCGATGCAGCATATGCATCAAGTATATTTGAAGCATCGACAGCATCTATAGTGTTATTACAATCGGTATCACCTGCCATTACTTCGGTTTCATACACACCGTCCTTGTCGTTATCAATTTTATATATAAATGAATTTTCTTCATTATAAGAAACAAGGACACTGTCAGCGGCAACAAGAAAAACATGGGGTGATGTTTCGGTTCTGTCGTCTAAATCAATGGCTGCCTTTACACCGTCTGTTCCGCTGAAAATCATGCCCTCGTCTGTTACTTTAACTGTAAAATCAGTTTTAGTTTCAAAATAAATTTTCCATGTGTTATAACCGCAGTACGCTTTGTCAAAACACAAGTCCAGATAATAATATTCTTCATAATCATGAGGATTTATAATTGTATAGCAGTCGTCTTCGACTATAAACTGCTGGAACTTTCTGCTTTGAAGCATTACAAAACGATTTTCATCAATTATACTTATATCGTGGCTTGTACCTACATTCTGTGAAATCTGATTATTCTTTGTTTCTATGTCAAACTTATTGCCATAAAGATAATATGCAGCAGTGGATATCGTTTCGCACTTATTTGCAGCTTTTGCCTTGCCGTCGTAATTTGTGCCGTCTGCAGCTGTAATATCCAGTTCGTAGCCAACATTGTCTTTATGGAATACATAAACCTCCGTCAGGTCGGATATATTTGTATCATACTTTTCAGAGGGATTGATAGTTCCCTTGAAATTGAGAAGTGAATCGTCATCAATAGCGGCTATAAGCAAGCCGTCCTCGGAGCCTTTTTCAAAAGCGGGAATATAATATTCATTTGTTTCGGAATTTATATAAATACAGCCTCTATCCGAAAATCCGCCGTACTCTCCTGTAATTCCTCCTTTTACTTCACAGCTGAGGGTGAGAATGCATTTATCGTAAGTCTTGCCGTAAAGTGTCCAGCTGCCGTCAGCAATGCCAAATCCTGCCATTCCATGATAAATCTCACCGTCATAGGCTGAAATGAAGAAATATTTCTTTTCTGCCATATTCTTTTCTGCAATTGAGATGAGTCTGTCGGCCTGTTTTTCCTGTGATTCAGTAAAAGTCAGATAGTTGAGATACATATTCAACTCGTTGTGAGCCAGCATACCCTGATAGTCTGTTATATGCTTGTCTGTAGAGGCAGAAAAAGTAACATCTGAAAGAGTTTCGATACTATCAGCATTTTCAGGCTGTATATCGTCGGGGGTTATAACTCCGTTGTGAGAAAGCACTTCAAGGAGTGCTACGCCTACGCTTCTGCCCTGAAAAACAGCCTTACTATAATCAACCTGCTTGGAATTTGCTACTCTTCCTTGCTTGTCCCATGAGTATTCAGCTTTGTCGCAATTGGCACAAAAATCGTTGTATGATTCCGTTTTAGATAAATCTGTATTGGGATTTGTATTGTAATCTGCAACTTTGAGATAATCAGTAGCTGCTCCCAGAGAGTCTGCTATTCCGTAAAGGTCGGGGTTTCCCTCTGCGGACGACTGTAATAATGTCGTGTTGGATGATGTCAGCATAGTTAATGCGCTGAGTAAGGAAATAAGTTTTTTCATAGCATTTCCTGCCTTTC
>JAZQFV010000072.1:0-9243 GCA_045539715.1 Ruminococcus sp.
TTTCACGGGTATATGCCAGAGGTGGGTGCTGCCGAACTTCGCCGTGCCATTGAGGGCTATTATAAGAAAATGGGTGCGAACGTTACCGAAAAGGATATCTTCGTTTCAAGTGGTGCCTGCGATGACCTCGGCGATATTTTGGAGCTGTTCGATCAGGATAATACCGTTATGATAATCGAACCGGCATATCCCGAATATGTGGATACCAATATTCTTGCAGGAAGAAAAATTATTCACTTAGCGTCCGGCGAAGAAAACGGCTTTTTGCCCGAACCGAGCGAAGAAGTAGAAGCGGACATTCTCTATATATGTTCGCCGAATAATCCTACCGGTGCTGTGTTTAACCGTAATCAGTTGCAGGCTTGGGTGGATTTTGCGGGTGAGATCGGTGCCGTTATCCTGTTTGATGCTGCGTATGAAATATTCATTGAGGAAGAGAACATTCCGCACAGCATCTATGAGCTGGATGGTGCTGACAAGTGCGCCATTGAAATCTGCTCACTTTCCAAAACAGCAGGCTTTACCGGTACACGTCTCGGTTATACCGTTGTTCCTTGTAATCTTGTGCGCGGCGGTATGAACCTGAATGAGATGTGGTCGCGTAACCGTGAAACCCGAACAAACGGCGTTTCTTACATCCTTCAAAAAGGTGCCTTGGCGGTATTTACAACGGAGGGACAGCAGCAGATCCACGATAATCTTCGTGTATATAAAGAAAACGCCTCCTATTTTATGGAAGCGCTGAATGCCGCAGGTATTTGGTACACAGGCGGCAAAAACTCACCATATATCTGGATGAAATGCCCCGACGGTATGAGCGGTTGGGAGTTCTTTGATTATCTGCTCAAAGAAATTCAAGTAGTAGGTATTCCGGGTGACGGTTTTGGAAAATGCGGAAAAGGCTATTTCCGTTTCTCCACGTTCGGAAAACCCGAAGAAACCAAGGAAGCAGCACAGCGTCTGACAAAGCTTTTAAAAAACGAGAGGTGAAATAAATGTGCGGATTTGTCGGATTTACCAACTCTATACAAGATGACGGAACTGTTCTTGAAAACATGATGAACCGTATAATTCACCGCGGTCCGGATTCAAAAGGTAAGTTCACGAATGAAGATATTGCACTCGGATTTCGCAGATTGAGTATTATTGACCTTGCAGACGGGGACCAGCCGATGTTTAACGAAGATAAATCATTGGTGCTGGTTTTCAATGGAGAAATATATAATTACAAAGAGTTGCGTGACGAACTTTTATCATACGGTCATATTTTCTCCAACAACTCCGACAGTGAGGTTCTGCTTCATGGATACGAGCGGTGGGGTGAAAAAGTGACTGAGCATCTTCGCGGAATGTTTGCCTTTGTGCTTTTTAATATAAATGACAAGTCTTTTTTTGCTGCCAGAGATATTTTCGGAATCAAGCCTTTTTACTATTCGTTTATGGGTGATAGCTTTCTGTTTGGCTCGGAAATCAAGGCTTTCCTGGAACATCCCCATTTTGTCAAGCAACTTAACGAAGAAGCTCTTGGTCATTATTTGTCTTTTCAGTATTCACCTTCCGAAGAAACGTTTTTCAAAAATGTATTCAAGCTTCCGCCGGCACACTATTTAATCTTCAAGGATGGCAAGCTTACAAAAAAACGCTATTGGAAACCAGAATTCACCCCAAAGGGCGGCACGCTCGAATATTTTTCGGAGTTGACAGACAAGGCGGTCCGCGAATCGGTTTCTGCACATAAAATTGCGGACGTCGAAGTGGGTTCCTTTTTGTCAAGCGGTATAGATTCAAGTTATATCGCAGAGGCATCAGGTGTAGATAAAACATTCACGGTAGGCTTTGAAACAACCGACAAAGACCGCTACAACGAAATACGGTTTGCCAAAGATTTTTCCAAAGCGGTAAAAAAGGAGAACATTTCAAAAATCATTACCCCCGAGGAATACTGGAACAGCTTTTCAAAAATCCAGTATCACATGGACGAACCTCTTGCAGACCCCTCGGCCGTTGCACTGTATTTTGTATGCGAGCTTGCAAGTAAATACGTAAAGGTTGTAATGTCGGGTGAAGGTGCCGATGAGCTTTTCGGCGGATACCGTATTTATCAGGAACCGTTGACTTTAACATTGTACGATAGTATTCCGTTCTGTATCCGCAGAGTATTATCAAAGGCTTGCGGGCTTCTCCCGCCAAAATGCGGAATTAATTATATTGTGCGTCGAGGTAAAAGTATTGAGGAACGATTTATAGGTAACGCAAACATCTTTTCTCTGAAGGAACGAAAGCGAATCTTAAAAAGTCAGATTGCTAAATGCACTATTTCTCCCAAAGCTCTTTGCAGCAAATATTATTCTGAAGTAAAAGATAAGGATACCGTCACAAAAATGCAATATCTCGATATTAATATGTGGCTTGTGGGAGATATTTTGCTTAAAGCAGACAAAGTCAGTATGGCACATTCATTAGAACTTCGGGTTCCTTTTCTTGATAAAAATGTGGTGAATCTTGCTCTTACAATACCAACTTGCTACAAAGTCAATACTGTTACTACAAAGCTTGTTCTTCGTGATGCGGCTAAAAAAGCTCTGCCCAGAGTAACGGCGGAAAAAGACAAACTCGGATTTCCGGTACCCATAAGACTGTGGCTGAAGGAAGAAAAATATTATAATATAATAAAAAATGCCTTTTCTTCTGATGTTGCCCAAAGGTATTTCAAAACAGACAGATTGCTTGCGCTTTTAAACAGACACAAATCAGGTAAAGAAGATTTAAGCAGAAAAATCTGGGTAATTTATACTTTTATCGTGTGGTATCAGCAGTATTTTGACTAAGTAAGCAATATGCACTTTATGAAAAGAGGAATATATATGAAAATTTCCTGTCTGCAAATGAATATGAAGCTCGGTTGTCCAGAGGAGAATTTTGCACACGCAGAACAGTTAATTTGTAATGCGATGAAGGATAACGCCGACGTATTGGTATTGCCGGAAACGTGGAATACCGGATTTTTCCCGAAAGAAAACCTTGCCGAGTTGTCCTGCAGGAAAGGCTATGAAGTAAATACCCGTATTGGAGAACTGGCAAAAAAGTATAAAGTAAATATTGTTGCCGGATCAGTTTCTAATGTGCGAGGCGGGAAAGTATATAATACCGCTTTTGTTTTTGACCGAGACGGTATCTGCATTGCCAAATATGATAAGACGCATCTGTTTACGCCTATGGGCGAAGATGACTACTATACTTGTGGCGACCGCCTATGTCGCTTTACTCTCGACGGTGTAAAGTGTGGTATTATCATCTGCTACGATGTGCGTTTTCCCGAACTGACACGTAATCTTGCTTTGCAGGGACTTGATATACTGTTTATTGTGTCTCAGTGGCCAAAGGAACGCATCTTTCATCTGCGCACGCTTACCACTGCCAGAGCGATTGAAAATCAGATGTTTGTGGTTTGCTGTAATTCCTGCGGTACAGCCGGTAAAACCGTATATGGCGGCAATTCCGCCATCATCGAACCTTTTGGGAAAACGCTTGCACTTGCCGGGGAAAATGAAGAAATCATAACCGCAGCCTGTGATATGCAGATTCTTTCTGATATTCGCGGTAGCATACCTGTCTTCTGTAATAGACGACCGGAATTATATTAGGAGAGAAAACCATGTTTGATGCAGTAAAAGTAAAAGATAAATGTGTATTATGGATCAGAGATTTTTTCGAGAGAAACGGAAAAGGATGTAATGCGGTTGTAGGAATTTCCGGTGGGAAAGACAGCTTGGTAGTAGCCGCTTTGTCGTTGAAGCGTTGGGACGAGAACGGGTAATTGGTGTACTTATGCCGCAGGGAGTTCAGCCCGACATCGAATCAGCTTATTTACTCGTAAATCATCTTGGTATCAAGCATTATGAGGTCAATATAAAAAATGCCGTTGACGATGTTTTGAAAAGCATTTCTGCCTTGACGGAAATCAGCCGTCAGACAAGAGTGAATCTTCCTGCCCGTATCCGCATGGCAACTTTGTATGCTGTATCGCAGAGCATTAATGGCAGAGTGGCAAACACCTGTAATCTGTCCGAGGATTATGTGGGATATGCCACAAGGTACGGAGACGGCGCAGGTGATTTCAGTCCTCTTTGTAATTTGACTGTTACCGAGGTGAAAGAAATTGGGCGTGTACTCGGTCTACCCGAGATACTTATTACGAAAACACCTATTGACGGTCTTTCAGGTAAATCCGACGAAGAAAACCTTGGCTTTACTTACGATGTACTTGATCGATATATCTTAAACGGTGAAATCTCGGATTTGGATATAAAAGAAAAAATCGATCGGTTGCATATGCTCAATAGATTCAAGATAGAAACCATACCTGGATTCAGAAAAGACTAAACCAAATCAAAGCGACAATATACAAAATAGGGGGGTGATTATTTGGCGAAATATCATGTGCTTGGCATAGGTTACGATTACGACTATTATTCTCTCGCTACTGCCAAGTGGACTAATTACGATATAGAATTTGATTTTGCAGATAGTTTCGCTCAAGCAAAAGCCCTTCTCTCGATTAAGGATTACCTGATTCCGCTTAGGATTAAGTTTCATCTGTTCACCTCACATTGATGTTTTTCTATATTATACGCCACATATAGAGATTTGTCAATATGTCGAAATCGCTAAAAATCTCTGTTGAAAACTATCGAATTAGATATTGTCATTATGTGTACCAGAGGGTAGCGTTACGTTAGTGGAATAATATTTGCCTCGATAACCCTACACTTTTTTTATTATATCACATTTTGTGTTTTTGGCACCTATTATAGCCTTCGTTGTTAAGCGATAGAATTGAGTAATTATGAGATAAAGGATTTTCAATTGAAAACATAAGTTGAGAATTAAAATATAAACAATAGAAAAATAAGAATTGTTATTAGAAGAATCCCATAGCTAATTTAAATTTAAAAAGGGTTCTGTTTATACTGAAAAAGTATGAACAGAACCCTTTTAGCAACTGTAATCTGTGAGGTTCAAACAGATTACAGGAGCAGGCAATTTTATAAAAACTATTATTTCAGCATAGCAACAGCATCAGAAATATTTTTTTCCAGAGCTTCTCTACCATATTTATCAACCTCGGATTTATCCTTTATTCCGTGAGTCAGACAGCCTGCACCACCGATACAGCCACCAATGCAAGCCATACCTTCGATAAAGTTTCCGTCAAGTAGGTTCTTGCTTTTCTTCAGCAAAGCAGTTCTGCACTCTTCAATTCCGTCACAGGTAACGGCTTTAAGCTCAAAATCTATATTCTGTTCCTTAAGACCTTGTGCAACAGCGTCAGAAAGTCCGCCTGAGCGAGCAAAAATTCTTCCAAAATATGAAGCGTTATCAAGAACACCTTCTTCAAGTGTGGTAATGTCAATGTCACGGCTGTCAAACAATGCCTGAAGCTCTTCAAAGGTAAGTACGGAATCAACATAAGGCTTTACGCTGTCAAGCTGTGCTTCAGCTTTTTTGGCGGTACACGGACCTATGAAAATGATCTTTGCATTTTCAGTTGTGTCTTTTATGTATTTTGAAATAGCTGCCATCGGAGAGAGATTGTGTGATACATAAGGAAGCAAAGCAGGAAACGAGGATTTAACATACTGAACGAATGCGGGACAACAAGAGCTTGTAAGAAAGCCCTTTTCTTTAAGTTCACGTGACTCAAGCTGTGCAACCATATCTGCACCAAGAGCAGCTTCAACTACTGTATGAAAGCCAAGCTTTTTTAGTCCCGTAATAACCTGTCCCAGTTTTGCATATGTGAACTGACTGGAAATTGACGGAGCAACGATAGCGTAAAGCTTATAATTCTTTCCTTGTTCGCTCTTCTTTATCAGGTCTATTACATTCAGAATATATGATTTATCCGTTATCGCACCGAATGGGCACTGATATACACAAGCTCCGCAGCTTATGCATTTCTCATTATCAATTGAAGCAGCATTCTCTGAATTAATTGAAATAGCTTTTACCTTGCAGGCAATTTGACAAGGGCGCTTACGGTTTACAATTGCGGAGTAAGGGCAAACCTTTGCACATTGTCCGCACTCAACACATTTTGACTTGTCAATGTGTGCAACGTGATTGTGGTCAAAGGAGATCGCACCTTTTTTGCACACGTCCTCACAACGGTGTGCAAGACAGCCTCGGCAAGAATCTGTAACCTCGAATCCTGCTGCGGGACATTCGTCACAAGCAATGTCAATAACCTCAATAACATTCGGAGTTTCCTTATCTCCGCCCATAGCAATTCTAACCCGCTCAGCAAGAATTGCACGTTCCTTATAAACGCAGCATCGCATTGTAGAAGTTTTACCCGGAACTATTATTTTAGGTATATCCAGCACATTTTCAAGCAAAGTATCATTCCACGCCTGACGTGCAACCTCACGCAGAACCTTGTATTTGAGGTGCTGAACCTTAGTATCGAATTTTCTCATTAAATTTCTCCTTAAAAATAGCTTACCTTTATTCTTTTACCCATCTGTTTTAGACAAGATGAAAGTTCTTCAACAAGATTCATTTTAATATTGAAATTAATTGGAAGGTCAGGATTTTGATGTGCAGGATTCACAGCCCTTCCAACATAAAAATTAATATCAGTTGCTTCTTCAAATAATAACCTACTAATAAGCGAAGCACCATCATGTTTGAAACCCCACTGTTCATAACTTTCGTTTTTATCAAGATAATCCTTAGCATATTCAAGTACTTTGTTTACAGTTATAACGCCTTCTGTTACGAGATCCACCCCCTCAAGTTTAGCAATAGGAGGTATATCAGAACGTTCAAAATTCAAACTAGGTCTTAATGGTTTTCTAAGATATTTGGCTGCTATTGAAGAAGTGGTTCCGCCGCATATAATATGTTTTCCTTCCTTCGAGAAAAACAAAGACATCATTCTGTTACAATCATTTCTGTTTGACGGAGGACCAAAAAGAATATTCATGGGCTCTCTCTTTCTTATCTTTACAATGCAAGCTGTGGCATCATCCCCTGGACGATTTCTGTAAAGTTTATTGCATTCGTCAACAAGTATTGTTGAAAGAGTCTTTGCAGTATAACCGCAATGAGAAATTGTTTCCATAAATGCTATGATATCTTCATATTTCCACCCGAAATTATATGCTGAACCAATGCCTGCATGAGGGCATCCATCGCTCATTGCAATAAAAATATCATTTTCGCATAGTTTTATGGTCGTTTTATAGATGCGCTTTCCGTCTATGTTCATTTCAGTTTTGGGATAATCGTAACTTACGTTGTCACGTATAAGGATAACGTGTGGATTGTCATACTGAATGATTTCAGCTGTTTCATTATTCTTGATGTGTATGATTGTAAAGGTTGAGTAAGCGACTCCTCTTACCGAACAGACGGGAAGGGTAGCGGCAATGGTACTTACACATTCTTCAAGTGGAAGCCCCGCCGCCATCATTGTAGAGATGATTTTTGATGTAAGAGTGGAAAGTATGCTTGCCTTTACACCGCTGCCAAGACCGTCGGCAAGGACAATAACCATCGAATCTTCATTTTGTTCCACTATATCAACGTGGTCGCCGCAAAGCTCCTCTCCGTAATGATAAATGCTTTTATAGCCAATGTCTGCACAAAGATTATTCATCGGAAATCGACTCCTTTAATTTTGAAAGAGCAATTTTTGTTTCAGCTGCAGTTTCACCAAGCAGTGAAGCAATTTCCTGAACAATTCTCATCTGCTTTTCAACTACCTTATCCGCAACCTCAACAGTCTGACGGTCAAGACTTTCCTTTCGTTCTTTTGCCTTTTGTTCATTCGTTATATCACGCATAATTCCGATAAGCAGACGTGAGTCCTTATCGTGAACAATAGTCTGTTCAACATAACGGTTATATTCGGCAAGATATGCCCGTTGATTGCGGATTTCCTCACCTTTATGAAGAACATTCATAAATGCTGTCGGGTCAAGAATACGGATAACCTGGTCACCAAGAATATCGGAAGCGTTTCGTATATTCATAATTGCTCTTGCAGCGTCGTTAATCTGCTGAACTTCAAGGTCTTCGTTGAGAACGATAAGTCCGTTAGGTGTGTTCTTAACGATTGTATCAGAAAAGCTTTCAGCTTTATCTTTAAGGAACGGCAGGCACATAGAATACTCTGCCTTACCCTGGCATATTGCAATCGCCTTTTCACGGCAGGTATTGTAACCGCAGGAACCGCAGTTAAGCTGGTCGGTTTCTTTAACTTTTCCCATCTGGCGAAGAACGTTGCTGATTTCAATTTCCGACGGCTGCTGGAGTCTGTGTTCGATAAATGTAAAGCTTTTATGCATTTCATCAATTTCGGGCTGAATAACATCGAAATCCTCAGTGCCTGCATAGTTTGCCACAGACATATAATCACGGATTGGTGAACGGTGGTATTTTTCCATAACAGGACCGCCGATACAGCTTCCTGTACAAGATGACATTTCAATAAAGCACTTGTGAATTTTTCCGCTTTCTATATCACGAAGAGCTGCCATACAATTTTCAACACCGTCAATCGCCATATATGTATAGCCGTTTATGCTCTGCTCCATTGTTTTAAGAATACCACCCGTTGTAGGGAAGAAGCGTGTGCGACTGTTTTTGGTTGTATCAATTTCCTGTTTAAGCTCAACACCCTCGTTTTTCAGCCATTCGGTAAGCTCCTCAAAGGTAAGCACTGCGTCAACAATTCCTTCGTAATATTCAGCCTCGTCCTTTTTGGCAACGCAGGGTCCGATAAATACTGTTTTTGCATTCGGAATTCGCTTTTTAATATCTGTACAATGAGCCTGCATCGGTGAAACAACGTCGGCAAGATATTTAATCTCTGAAGGGAAATACTTCTGAATAAGAAGATTTACCGAGTGACAGCAGGAAGAAATGAGAATATCCCTGTCCTCTTCACGGAGGATTCGCTCATATTCGTTTTTTACAATTGCCGCACCGATTGCGGTTTCCTCAACATCATAAAAGCCGAGTTTCTGCAAAGCCTCACGCATTGAGTTGATTCCCACTCCGTCGTAATTTGCTATGAAGGACGGTGCAAGACTGACAACAACAGGACTTCCGCTCTGAATAAGCACCTTTGTCTTTTCAACCTCACCTGCAATTTCCTTTGCGTTCTGTGGACAGACTACAAAACATTGACCACATAATATGCACTCATTTCCGATAATATGTGCCTGATTTCCC
>JAZQFV010000073.1:0-44257 GCA_045539715.1 Ruminococcus sp.
CAACGGTGAAAAGGTTCTTCTCCCCGATGATATGAAGGTTGGCGTAGAAGAGGGCGATGACGGCGAGATGAACAACTACGCTGAATTCAACGCTAAGGGCTACAAGACAGCTACTCTCTACTACACAGTTAACACAAACGATACAGAAAGCTCAGGCGGTTTCGGTACATGGACAGGCGAATGGGAACAGGAAGACTTCAAGGTTAACGTAAAGAATGGTAAGGTTGAAGTTTCTTACGACATTCCTGCTAATGTTGGTGCAACTGTTAAGGCTATGATTTGGTGGCCACACGATGACGGTGTAACAATCGACAAGGTTGTTCTCAGCGGCGGTTCTTCTTCCGGCACAACAACAAAGACAACTACAAAGACTACTACTAAGACTACTACTAAGACAACAACTAAGACTACAACTTCAAAAACAACTACAAAGACAACTACATCTACAACTAAGACTACAACAAAGCCTACTACACAGGCACCTACACCAACTCAGCCAGTTGCTACACTCTACGGTGACGCTAACTGTGACGGTAAGGTAACAATCGCTGACGCAGCTGCAATTTATCAGCACCTCGGTAACGCTGACAAGTATCCACTTTCAACAAAGGGTGCTGCAAATGCTGACGTAACAGGCAACGGAAACGGTGTCACAACTGACGACGGTCTTACAATTCAGAAGTACCACGCTGGTCTTATCAGCAAGCTTCCCGCTTAATCTCTGATTAACATTAAACATAAATCCGCAGGAAATTTTCCTGCGGATTTTTTTAATCGCAATTTTTGGTTAAATTGTGCTGTTTTCTCATTAATTGTGAAGTTTCCCCAGATTTATTGACATATTCGCTTTATTATGATAAAATTTAAGTATCGCAGAAATGCGAAATATATTTCGAGGGATGATTTAGAAATGAGAAAATCACACATCACAAAAGTAATGGCAATGGCACTTGCCACTTCAATTGCTGCAGGCACAGCACCTGCCGTTTATGCGGCTGATACAGCTGAACCAAAAGTTGTATACAGCTTTGACTTCGAGGACGGCGACGTTTCCGCATTCACAAACCGTGGCGGAGATGACACAACAGAGCTTTCAGCTTCTACAGATGCTGCTGTTAGCGGTGAAACTGCACTTCTTGCAAGCGGACGTTCCGAAAGCTGGAATGGACCTGCTTTCCGTCTTGATGACAAGCTTGAACCATACACAGAATACTACATCAGTGCTAAAATCAAGGGCAGATACTACACAGGCGCTATGATGAGTTTCCAGTACACAGTTGACGGCGAAACAAAGTACAGCAACCTCGTTCAGAATCTCAACGGCAGCGACTGGATGTCCGTTGAAAGAGTAAAGGTAAGCTTTACAGAAGATATGGAGGGCGTTTACGTTTACTTCGAGGGCGGCTCCGATGACCTTTTCATTGACGATTTCGTTGTTGAAGAAGTTCCCGCAGTTGAAATTGAACAGGATATTCCAGGACTTGCTGCTATGTTCGGCAATGACTTCAAGGTTGGTACTGCACTTGTTCCCGGCAACCTCAGCTCACGTTCAACAATGGACCTCGTTGAGAAACACTTCTATCAGAGCCTTACAGCAGGTAACGAAATGAAGCCTGATTCCGTTCTCAATAAGGCTGCTTGTCAGGCTTATGTTGAGGAAACAGGCGATGATACAGTTCCACAGATTTCTTTCGGTGCAGCTAAGCCTCTCCTTAACTACTGCCGCAATAACAATGTGCCTATGAGAATTCATACTCTTGTATGGCATTCACAGACTCCCGACTGGTTCTTCAAGGAGAATTACGCAGATGACGGCGAGTGGGTAAGCAAGGAAAAAATGCTTCTCCGTATGGAAAATTATATCAAGGCATTCTTTGAAACACTCACAGAGCTTTATCCTACAGTTGATTT
Organism: Ruminococcus sp.; assembly: GCA_045539715.1. Classification (GTDB taxonomy): domain Bacteria; phylum Bacillota; class Clostridia; order Oscillospirales; family Ruminococcaceae; genus Ruminococcus. The sequence goes on from JAZQFV010000073.1 coordinate 1,912, forward strand.
CTATGCTTGTGACGTTGTAAACGAGGCATGGCTCGAGGACGGTAAGCCCCGTCAGCCTGGCGAGCAGGGTTCAGGCGGTTCCGCAAAGTCTGCTTGGGTACAGGTATTCGGAGATAACTCATTCATTGAGCCTGCTTTCACATATGCAAGAAAGTACGCTCCCGAGGGCTGTAAGCTTTACTACAACGACTATAACGAATATATGGACGGCAAGATGAACGCTATTATTGATATGGCTAAGGATTTAAAGGAAAAGGGTGTCATTGACGGTATCGGTATGCAGTCACACCTTGACGCTCGTCAGAGCCTTGACGCTGCATTCCCCTCTGTTGCAATGTACAACAACGCTCTCAATAAGTACAGCGAACTCGGTCTTGACATTCAGGTTACTGAGCTTGACGTAACAACTCCCGAAAATCCAAAGGATGCCGATTTTGCAGTTCAGGCAGCTTACTATGAGGGTATCTGGGATGCAATTTACGCACATAAGGACAATATTTCAGCTGTTATTCTCTGGGGTGTAACTGACGACCAGAGCTGGAGAGCAAAACAGCATCCTCTCCTCTTTGACGCTGAATACAAGGCAAAGGAATGCTTCAAGTCAATTGTTGATGGCTATGAGATGCCCGAGGTTATTCCTACAAATCCCCCTGTAACTCCTACAGAGCCTACTACAAAGCCTACTACAGAGCCTAAGCCTACAACACCTGATACTGAGGTTACATTGTACGGCGACGCTAACTCTGACGGTGTTGTTACAATTGCCGATGCAGCTGCAATTTATCAGAATCTTGCAAACTCTGACAAGTATAAGCTTTCAGCTCAGGGTGCGGCAAATGCTGACGTACACAATCCCGGAAGCGGTCTGACAGCGGCTGATGCTATTGCAATTCAGAAGCTTGACGCTAAGCTTATCGAATCACTTCCTGTAACTGAATAATTAAAATGGGCGGTCAACTGACCGCCCATAATTTTTTTAAGTCCCCCAATTAAAGCTTGATTTCTCCATTTTGCTTGGAGAGCAGAAATGCTGTATGTCAAGGTGGAAGATGAGGAAATCCAACGATATTATACAGGATTTATGCTGTTGAATTTGTTTGCTGTAGTTTCAGAGATTATTCATTTTCCATATTTTCAATATAATTTTCTCTCATTACAATTAAGTCAAAAACGTCGATCTTTTCATCTTCGTAATAGTCAACATTTTTCCAGTCAGCGAGTTTAGCTGTCTTTTTACCCATAATATAGCTCTGCATAGTTACTACATCGGCAACTGTGAACTTTCCGTCACCGTTTGAGTCGCCTGTGGGGATTACTCTTTTACCCTTAACAGTTACATCAAATGAAGTAGTATCAAGACCGTAGGTAACATAAATTGTGTATGTACCTGGAGTTTTATTATCAAAATCAGTTGCTTCAACTTCTAATGTACCATTTTCAACATATTCAAGAAGATTACACTCCTCGAATTTAGCAACGATACCATATCTGTATTTTACTGCTCCGAAAATTGCACCGGAAAGGTCAAGCTCTTCACCAACCTTGTATTCAGTCTTCATATTCTCTGTATTGACATAAACAATGTCGTGTACATCGGGAATCTCACAGCTTACTGTTACAGCTATGCTGTCTGTTTCGCCCTTGTATGTGAAATAGATTGGATAGCTGCCCCATTCCTGATTGTTATAACTTGAAGCGTCAACAGTAACAAGTCCTTGTTCAATCAAATCTGTTAAGAGATAGGATTCAGTATTATCGAAATCATTATTTGGAGCAACTATTAAATATGCATCTGTGAAGTCAAGTTCTTCATTAATTCCGAATGCGGTTTTAGGAGCGCTGATATAGAAAGTTTCCTCCTCGGATTTTTCATCTAAAACAGTTACTTCAAAGGACTGTGTGTCAGGGAAATATGTGTCATCTCCATATGTTAAATAAATAGTGTAAGTACCTGGCTTTGTGTAGTCAAATTCTGAAGCGTCAAGCTTTAATGTGCCATTATCAATGTATTCTGAAACATCGCCTTCGGGAATTTTATCAACTGAACCTGTACTCCAGCTGAAAGCTGAAAAGCTTGCACCTGTCAGATCGAGTTTTTCACCAATCTTATAGGTAAGCTTATCAGGCAGAGTTAGCAGAGTCAAAGTGTTTTCCTCGTTAGGGTCTATAACATCAACTTGAAAACATCCAAATGCGTTATAGTAACTAAAGTAGATGCTACGCTTACCCGATTTCTGTGCTGTATCATAAAAATCCATATCATTAAGTGTTACCACGCCCTCATCAACAAGTTCCTGTAAATCGGCATTTTCCCATTCATAGCGATCTTTGCCGTCTGAGTAGAAGCCTGTTATTTTAGCACCTGTCAGGTCAAGTTCTTCTCCGAGGAGGTACTCTGTCTTTGTTGGAAGTGATTCGATTATCATAGCATGGAATTCATTATTATTTTGAACCCATACATGTATTTCAGTTGTTGCAGTGCCGTAGGTAATAGTAATAGTATGGGGTGCTGAACTAATATCAGTATAAAAATCTCCTATATCAACTGTTACTATTCCCTTGTCAATCATTTCCAGCAAATTCTCGTGTTCAAATTCTGTTTTACTGATTAATTTTCCGTTTTCGTCATAGCTTTTGCAGAAGCCTGAAATATAGTATCCTTCAAGGGAGAGTTCTTCGCCTATGTCATAGTAATCACGGGTTTCTTCAGTTTCCATTGATACCCATACTCCGTATTCTTCTGTAGCTGCTTCTGTTGATTCCGCAGCATATGCAGCAAAGCCATAATCTGCGTAACAAGGTGCAAATGCACCTACGCCTGCGTTGACGGCAAGTAAAGCACCTGTCAATGCAGCGATTTTTCTGAGTTTCTTGTGTGTCATAGTATTTACCTCCATTTTGTTTTATTTTTCAAGGTATTAAATATACCTTAAAGTCTGTTGGCTAAGTTGGCTATGTGTCGTAATTGCTATCAAACCAGCTGTTCTCTGCCGTATTTTGATTCATGCCATACCGCAGGCTGTTCTAAATATATGATTATTTTCTCTCTGCCCGAATTATCGCCTAACCAATATTCATAGCGTGTAATACCGCTTCCGCCGATAATATCGGGACAATCGCAGATTTCGTTGAATGCTTCAATAAGTCTTTCTGCATATGCTGAATCATATATATCATTTGGTGTGCCGTTTTCTTTGATTATTTTCTCTGCCTGTTTAAATGTAAGGCGGTTTACATCTGCCATTTCGCCGTTGAGAATTGCTCTTTCACGCACCATTGTGCAGATGTTCTTACTCTCATATTCCTCTATTTCTTTCATTCGGATATTATAATATTCCTCATTTTCACTTGGAATATTCCAGTTAATCGGCTGTTCAACATACATATACTTTGGAATTTCAAGCTTTACAAGGTTGATTGACATAACAGCAGCTGCCACCTCGTCATTCCACTTGGCTGCAAACTTGATTTTGCTGTTTTTTACGGAAAATTCTTCGATTTCCAACGCACTTTTTGCTCCTGCACTCTGCTGAATTGCCTTTAATGCAAGCACATTGCTCTTGAAATAGCTGTCGTTGTACTTTGTGAGATACTGCTCAACCTTTTCTTCACGGTAAATTTCACCAAGATATTCACGGAGTTCGTCAGTATTTGTAACTACCTCAGAATAGCCCGAATTAGTAACACGCCATACATTATCCGTGAAATCGCCAAATGACCAGTCAATTTCAGCTTTTGGCTCTGCCTTTTCGCTTCCGATTACTCTAAAAGCAATGCCGTGCTTTTCAGCGTGTTTCTCGGCTGTTGAACCTGCTTTTCCAATCATTGTAAAATCAGCTATCATAGCATCTGTTAAGCTGTCATACTCGTTACAGATTATAGACTGTTTATCAAAGAATTCACAATCAGGATTTTCAATTGTAATTGTATCAAGGCTTTGACAGCGGAAAAATGCATCATCACCAATATAATTAACGCTTTCGGGCAATGTAACCTCTTTCAGCTTAAAACAACACGCAAAAGCACTAAATTCGATAGATTTAACATTATTCCCGATTTCAACAGATTCAAGAGATTCGCAGAAGAAAAATGTTGCGTCCTTAATACACTCAAGATTATTTGAAAGCTTTACAGAAGTAAGATTTGTACAATAGAAGAATGCATTTTCACCGAGAGATGTAACACTATCGGGAATTGTTATTGTTTTTAAGTTTCTGCACTCGCCAAATGCTATTGAATCAATACTGATAACGCTGTCAGGAATTGTTATTGATTCAAGTTTGCTGCAATTGTTAAATGCAAAGGTACCGATACTTGTAACACTATCGGGAATTGTTATTGATTCAACTTCGGTGCAATAATCAAACGCAAAGTCACCAATTCTTGTAATGCCGTTTTCGATAACAATCTCTTTGACAGCTTCGTTTCCGTGCCACATTGGCGATGGTTCAGGACCGTCAACGGCTTCGAAATCCTTCATTGCACCCTTTCCGCTGAATGTGAGCGTACCCTCAGAGTCAAGCGTCCATTTAACATTTGTGCCGTAATTACCCGATGCAACAACGTCAGCTTTTGTAGTTGTCACAGGTTTTGTTGTAGTCGCTGGCTTTGTAGTTGTTGAACCTGACTTTGCAGTTGTCCTTGATGTAACTTTTTCCGCCGTAGATGAAACGGATTCGCCATTCACAGCAGATGTCAATGATTCTGTCAATTCTTCTGTCGGTTGTGTGGTTATGTCAGTAGTTGCAGCAGTTCTTGTTTCTTCTGTTTTTGTTGTGGATTTTTCATTTTCTTCGGTTGGTGATGATACATAATCCGCAACAAGCTGGGATTCCTGTATATTTTCGGGACCGTCGGGAGTATTTTTCAACGCCTTGAATGCCACCGGAATAACGGCAAGGGCAAAAACAGCAGCCGCCGCAGTTCCGAATATATAACGGAAAACAGGCTTTTTAACAGTTTCGACACCGCTTACAACATCAGCCGCAGCGAAATCTTCCGCTGTATTCAGCTTTTGGCGGACTTTTTCGCAGATTGCTTTCTGCTCCGATTTGTCCATATCGGGATATTTTTCGGAGATATTCTCAACAATATTGTCATCTAAATCCGAAAATCTAAATAAATCTTTTTTCATCAGTCATACCTCCTAAGTTATTCACAAAAGCCCTGATTTACAAGGATTTCCTTGATTTTCTTCTCTGCACGCTGAGCTCTTTTCTGTACTGCGGCAGTTGATAAATTAAGGAGTCCCCCGATTTCACGGGCTTTTCTGCGGTAGAAATAGCGGTAAACGATAATTGATGTATCAGGCTCCCCCAATGCCTTGACGGCTTCCCATAGAGCATTATTCAAGGCTTTTTTGTGGGTTGATTGCTCCACATCGGTATTGTCGGGAATGTTCATCATATCGTCATCATTACCGCTGAAATTGTTGTTAAGATGTGATATACGGCGGAAATAATCAATTGCACGACGTTTTGCAATTGTGCCTATGTAGTATTTTGCTTCATCGTCGGAAATTGGGAAATTATCAGGATTTTTGCAAACTTCTAAGAAAACATCGCTGACGCAGTCCTCTATATCCTCACGTGTGGCAACCCCTCCTATTTTATTTATAACTACTGCTTTTACATATGCTCCGAAATTCTCTACAAGCAACTCGAGTTTATCCGCCATATCATCACCTCCTACTATAACAATCGCACTAACTGCAAAAAGTGGACATTTTCAAAAAAATTTTTTCAGCGGATTTTAGATTACTTTTATTATAACAGATACGGCACAGCCTGTCTATACAAATCGCTCATTGTAACAGTTTTGCACAATAAACTTGGCAAAATTTGACAAGTATACTGTGCAAAATGCAGATTTGCAAAGTTTTCTTGGCAAAACCGTTGACAAGTTTACTTGGCTATGATATACTAATCTTGTCAAGAAAACTTGGCAAGATGTTCGGACATATAAAATTATAAATCAAAAAATGATATGGAGGAAAATACTGTGGATAAAGAAAAAATTCTTGAAATGAGCAGGAAAGAGAATAAAAATAAAGATATTGCTGAATTAGATGTTGAAAAGAAAGCAAATAATATTGCAGTAATTGTTGGCTCTATTTTTGCACTTATACTTATTTTATGGCAGGCTGTTACAAAAAACGGAGTAAACTATGGTATAGCTGCAATAGTTGAAATAATGTGTGCTGTTTCATCTTGTTATAAATATCTCTGCCTTAAAAGAAAAAAACACCTGCTATTGGCTATATACTTTATTTTGATATCTATTATCTTTACATCGGCAGCTATTATTAGCTTTTATAAATAATGGAGGATATTATCATGGAAAAAGAAAAAATTCTTGAAATGAGCCGAAAAGAAAATAAGGATAAGGATTTATATGTGCTTGAAATAAATAAAAAAGCAAGTGACACAGCATTGGGTGTAATTATTATATTTTATACGCTGCTTTTTGTTCTTAATTTCATTGCAGGAAATGGTTATAGCCTTTTATTATATACGCCTGTTGTAATTTTTAATGCTGTTTTATATACTTTTAAATACAAAAAAACAGAAGAAAATAAAAAGACAAACAAATTTGCTATGATATGCTGGACAATTGCTGCTGCTATTGGTGTTTTCGGTTCTATAGCTGAAATATTTACAAAGTAAAGAGAGGGATATTATTATGGAAAAAGAAAAAATTCTCGAAATGAGCAGAAAAGAAAACAAGGATAAGGATATTGCAGCCTTGGAGGCTGGAACCAAAGCATGTAAACACGCAATTGTATCAGGAGCTATATTTGCTGCTATTCTTGGAGTATGGCAGGCAATCGCCAAAGGTGAAAATAATACAAGCTTACTTGCACTAATGATGTTCTTTAATATGGTAATGCAATTTTCTATTTATTTCAGACTTAAAAATAAGATGAATCTTTTTGCCGCCCTCTGCTGGACATTTGCAACAATTATTTATACAGCAATGGCAATTACAAGCTTTTACAACTGAGGTGAATAATGGAAGACAGTTTAATTCTGAAAAACCGCCTGAAAGAGATACGCTCCGAGAAAAAAATATCTCAGGCGGAACTTGCGAAAATGGTGGGCGTATCACGAAATACTATAAGTTCCATTGAAACGGGGCAGTTCAACCCTACGGCAAAGCTGGCACTTATTCTATGCATTGCCCTTGACAAAAAATTTGAAGATATATTTTATTTTTAAGCTTTCAGCCTTTAGCCGTTAGTGTAGGGGCGGATATTATCCGCCCGAAATTTCGGAACGAAATTCAGTTTTTCGATAATCTCGTGGTAGTCTATTTGACTACCTTTTTTGTGCCAAAAATTTTTTTATATTTTATGCAACCTTTTGTAAAGTTGAGGTGTATTATTTATGTAGTCGTAATTTTAGTTATATCTTGACATATGGAAATATATATGATATAATATAAAAGCACAATTACATTGATATTATGGCGGTACACCGCCGGAAATGGGGATTTTTTATGGAAACAATCACAAAAAATGCAGTCGTTACGGAAAATAACGATTACACAGAAACAAAAGGCGAAACAATAAGCAAGCTTTTATGGTGGGTGTTCGGCATCACAGGCGTGAGATTTTTATTCTGTGTATACGAACTAATGGGCGGCTATGTGCCTGTGCCGAATATGGGAAATCAGGCTGTATATCTGCTTATTTCCATATTTTCCACAGTTACTGTTATAATGCTTGGAAAATATCATAAGCTCTATAAAATCGGCGGTATATTTGCCGCAACAGGCTGTGTCGCAAAGCTTATACTGCCGCTTGTAAAAGCAGTTTTACCGCCTGCGACAAGTTTTCTCGATTTTCTTTCAGAGCCGACTCATCCGATATATAAACTGTTTAACTCATTAAGTATAGATATGCCTGTATTTGCATCTTTACTTGTGGGTACTGCTCATATGCTTTTTTCACAGCATATGAATGAGAAAATCAGAAAAGGCTGGGGAATTGCTCTGATAGCCTATGTGGTTATTTATTTCGCATCAAATATTGGTAATACAGTAAATTTGTTTGTTCCTCAAATTTCTATATACACAAGTCTTTTAAACAGAATAATTCAAACACTTGTCATTCCTGCAATATATGCAGTTCAGGTTGTACTTCTGTACTTTATGGCAAAAAAAGCTAAGGAAATTGAATAATTAAAAAGGGGTTTAAAAAAATGAATACGGGTTATTGTGGAAAAAATTGTGAGAAATGTCGTGAGGAAAACAATCACGACTGTGGCGGCTGCAAAGGCGGCAAAGCATTCAGAAAAGGCGATTGCAAAATCGTTGATTGCGTTACATCAAAGAAGTTATGCAGCTGTAATGAATGTTCCGTCAGACTCTCGTGCAGTATGATTCAGAACAACACTAAATTATACGGTCTTGAAAGAGGTAAATCCTCTGAAAATGAGCCTGTTATAAAAAAGGGCAGGGGAAAATGGTTTACTGTGCTGTTTGTTTCAGCTTTAATAGATATTATCTGTACTGTCCTCGAACTTGATTTTTTAAAGACAACGCTGGGTATTCCCGATTTTATCAGTATCGGATTTTCAGTTGTCAGTCTGATATTGTTTTTAATTGCCTGCTATTTCCTTTACCAATTCAGCGACGATTTCAAAAAATCGGCAATTTCATGTATAGGTTACTTTGTTTTATCAATCGTATATATAATTATAATAGCAAATGAAACTGACGGAATTATTAAGTTTATTGCTTTTATACTCTCTACGGTTATACTTATTTTGACGATTATGTTCAACTGTTATTTATTCAGCGGTTGTTCCGAGGCTACACGAAATATTGACAGACACTTATCGGAGCAATGGGAAAATCTGAAAAAATATCTCATTATTTCTATAATATCTCTCATTGGCAGCGGATTTGTTGCCTTACTCGGTATTCCATTGATTATATGGCTTGCTCTTATTGCTGTCTTCATATCTTCTATTGCTATTATTATAGTTAAAATCACATCTCTTGTTCTATCTTACAAAACAATGAAATGCTGTAATGCAATTGATAAAGAATAATTTTAGGCGGTGGGAATTATTTCCTGCCGCCATTTTTAATTCGCAATTCGTAATTGTTTTAAAATGCAGAAAATACAGGCGGATAATATCCGCCCCTACATAAAATCGGCTATATTACGTAAATTGCGGACACAGGCTAACGGCTAACAGCTAATGGCTATAAAATAAAAAAGACGGCAGAAATAAATTCCGCCGTCCATTAATTACGCATTACGAATTATATTCAGTTGTTCATACCGATTTCAATGGCCTTGAAGTTGTTTGCAATAAGCTGTGCCTTTGTGGGAGGTACAACCTTTTCAATGCACTTCTTCATTGTATCAAATGTGAATACTCCTGTTTCCTTGATTGTCTTGCCAAGGAGAATCATATTTGAACCGCCCTTCAGCTCGTTTGCATCTGCAAGCTGTGATGAGGGAATACCGTAAATCTCAATATCTGTACGTGTACACTCATTATCAATAAGTGTGCTGTCGTAGAATACCTTTCCGCCAGGCTTTACATCATTGACAAACTTGTCAAATGAGGGCTGATTCATTGCAATGAGAATATCAGGATTGATTACGAGGGGTGAACCAATTGGCTCATCTGAAATACATACAGAGCAGTTAGCTGTACCGCCACGCATCTCAGGACCGTATGAGGGAAGCCATGAAAGCTCCTTATTGTCAACAAGTCCGCAGTATGCAAGGATTTTTCCTGCGAAAAGTACGCCCTGTCCGCCAAATCCAGCAAGAATGATTTCTGTTGTTGCCATTATTCATTGCCCTCCTCTGTTGTATCCTTGTATACTCCAAGGGGATAATAGGGAATCATCTCGTCCTGAAGTCTTTTTATTGCCTCTGTGGGAGTAAGTCCCCAGTTTGTAGGACAAGTTGAAAGAACCTCAACAATTGAGAAGCCCTTCTTTGCCTTCTGTGTTTCAAATGCTTTTCTGATAGCCTTCTTAGCTTCACGGATATGGGGAACGCTGTCAACTGCTACACGGTGAGCATATGCTGTACCTGTGAGTGTGGAAAGCATCTCGCATACTCTTACAGGATAACCTGCAAGCTGTGGATCACGTCCGAAAGGTGTTGTCTGTGTAACCTGTCCGGGAAGTGTTGTAGGAGCCATCTGTCCGCCTGTCATACCGTAAATTGTATTGTTGATGAAGATAACAACGATATTTTCGCCTCTTGTAGCTACGTGAACAGTTTCAGCTGTACCGATAGCTGCAAGGTCACCGTCACCCTGATATGTAAATACAAACTTATCGGGATTTGTACGCTTAACACCTGTTGCAACAGCAGGAGCACGTCCGTGGGGAGCTTCAATCATATCGCAGCCGAAATAGTCATATGCCATAACGGAGCATCCAACAGGGCATACGCCAACTGTATCGCCCTCGATACCCATTTCGTCCATAACCTCAGCAACGAGTCTGTGAACGATACCGTGAGTACAGCCCGGGCAGTAATGTGTAGGAACATCAAGGAGTGACTTTGGTCTTTCAAATACTACAGCCATTATTCAGCACCTCCGACTTTTTTGATTTCTGCCAGAATTTCAGCAGGGTTAGGAATAATACCGCCTGTACGTCCGTAGAATTCAACGGGCTTGGAGCAATTGATAGCAAGCTTGATATCGTCAATCATCTGTCCCATTGACATTTCAACAGAGAGAAGCTTCTTAGCACTCTTAGCAGCCTCGTTAAGCTCCTTAACAGGGAATGGCCAGAGTGTCTTGGGGCGGAAAAGTCCAGCCTTGATACCCATAGCTCTTGCCTCGTTTACAGCGGATTTTACAACTCTTGCAGTTGCACCGAATGCACAAAGAAGAATGTCGCAGTCCTCTGTGAGATAAAGCTCAGCGTCAGTTTCGTTTTCCTTGATTGTTTCATATCTTGCAAATCTGTCAGCAACGGACTTTTCAAGCTCATCGGGCTTGAGGTAGAGAGAGTTTACGATGTGGTGAGCTCTCTTGCCCTTGTGACCGTCAGCAGCCCAGCTGCTCTTGTCTGTGGGATTTGCGTTGATTTCGGGGAATGATACAGGCTCCATCATCTGTCCGAGAAGTCCGTCAGCGAGAATCATTGCAGGCATACGGTATTCATCAGCCTTATCAAATGCCTTTACAACCATATCAACCATTTCCTGTACAGATGCAGGAGCATATACGAGGAGGTGGAAGTCGCCGTGACCGAGTGCCTTTGTAGCCTGCCAGTAGTCAGCCTGTGAGGGCTGAATTCCGCCAAGTCCGGGGCCGCCACGCTGTACGTTGATGATTACAGCAGGGAGGTCAGAACCTGCGATATAGGAAATACCCTCGCTTTTGAGAGAAATTCCCGGGGATGAAGATGATGTCATAGCACGAACACCTGTAGATGCTGCACCAAGAACCATATTGATAGCGGCAATTTCAGACTCTGCCTGTAAAAATACGCCGCCTGCCTTATTCATACGCTTTGCCATATATGCGGCAAGCTCTGTCTGTGGTGTGATAGGGTAGCCGAAGAAGCACTTACAGCCTGCTCTGATAGCGGCCTCAGCAAGAGCTTCATTGCCCTTCATAAGATTTCTTTCCAAAGCTTTAAGCTCCTTTCAATTACTTTTCGATAGTGATTGCACAATCGGGACACATAGTAGCACACATTGCACAGCTTATACAAGCGTCCTGATCGGTACATACAGCGTAGAAATAGCCCTTCTTGTTACGCTTTTCTTTCTGAAGCTCAACAATTTTCTTAGGGCAGGCAGCAGTACAAAGACCGCAGCCCTTACAGCGTTCTGTAATAACAGTCATTTTAGCCAATTCTTACACCACACTTTCTATCTGAAATATTGGTATTATATTTCCCACAGAGGCTTTACAAAAACCTTTATGGGGAGTATATCGTTATTTTCAAGGGAGCTGCACAAATCCTCGGGACAAGTTGTAAATGCAAGGGGAAGTCCTGTTTTTGCCGATACTTCATCAGCAAAATTTTTCGATTGTGCGATAATCTCCGAAGTTGTTTCACAGCCGAGGTTTGTGTTATTCACCACCGCTGTATGCTTCATACGTGAAGCGGCTTCAATCTCATACATAAGGGAAACGGCTTCGTCGGCTGTTTCCGTGAGATTTCTCCGCTGATTGATGACATAGAGCATTTCAAGTTCATCTATGTGATTATTGAGAGCCTGTGCGTATCTGCCAAGGGCAAATGCACCTGCGTCATCGCCGCCAACGTCAATAATAAGGCATCCGTCACCTGCGGCAAGAAGCTCGATATCGAACTGCACCGAGGGGACATCAAGGTTTGTATTGGCAAAATCGGGGGCAATGAGATTAATTCCCTTTTCTTCAAACAGCTTTTTGAAATCAGCTGTACGGAAATATGGGTTTACAAGGTCAAGGTCAACAACGGTGACTTTTTCCCATTTTTCTGCCGCTTTCACAGCGAGATTTACAGAGAGATTTGTCTTTCCGCAGCCGTAATGACCTGTGATAACTGTAATTCTTTTCATACTTTACCTCAAAAAAGTCGTTCTACATTTTATTATAGCACTTTTTTCGCAGAAATGCAATATTTCAGAATTAGTATATACTAACATTCGGCCTTTAGCTATTAGCTGTTAGCCTTTTTAAAGCCTTTAGCCTTTAGCCATTAGCTATTAGCTATAGGCTCTTTAAAATAATTACGCATTGCCGAAAAGCTAAAGGCTAATAGCTAAAAGCTAAAAAAAGATAATATCCGCCCCTACAAAATATATCAATACACAAAAAAGGACGGCAGTCATTAAGACCACCGCCCTTAATTCTTAATTCTTAATTCTTAATTCTTAATTCTTAATTATTCCGCCGTACCAAAAAGCTAAAGGCTAATAGCTAATGGCTTTTTAAGCTTTAATTACGCTTTATCTCACTTCCGCCCCATTCTACAACTGTAAAGCCTTTTCTTTCAAAGGTTTCAAGTTCCTGCGGCTGAATATTCACAGGCTTATCAAGTGCGGTATATACCATAAAGATACGGCATAAACTATCGGGAGTTGGCGTAATATTAAGCTTTGAGGACTCTGTATATGCTTCACCTTGGAATGTAATGAGATTGTACTCATTTGACTCCATTTCGGGCAGCCAGTAAACGATAAATTCGTTCATCTCCTGCTCCGTAAGTCCCATATATGTGAGCTTTTCTTTCAGGAATTTCTCCGTGTCACTTCCTGCAACACAAAATCCCTTTGACATATCATATCTTGTACGGCAGTTTTTAGCATCCCAGAAAAGATACTTATGATTTGAACCGTCAGCCTTATTCACAAGTGAACCGTCGGGATATGCTGTAACATCCCAGCCGTTGTTATACTTGGGATATGTTGTTGCAAGGTCTGACTCTGTAAGTTCAAGTTCTACGTGAACATCTGTTTCTTCTTCGGGATAGAGGTAAATTACAGGTTTTTTCGCTTCCACCAAATACCAAACTGTCATTGTTTTATTATCAGCTTCATAAATTCTTATCCAGCCGTGCTGTCCATGATATTCAACGAATACCCAGAAATCATCGTCTTCGCAAAAGCCCTTTTCAATAAGCCTTGTATCCTTTGGTATTACAGCTGCAACTTCATAGCTTTCATCAGGTCCGAGATACATTTTCAGTTCATCAGCTATTACAGTCATATCAGGACCGTATTTCATCACAATATCAGGCATTACGTATTCCTTTTCAACAAGTCTTTGTCTTAATTTAATCATATCGTATACATCAAGCTTGTTGTCATATACAAAGTCTGCACCTTTCCAGTCCGCAAATTCAACATCTGATTTACCGAGAAGCCACTTTTCAACCAGTACAGCATCTGCAACTGTCAGCTTGCTGTCGCCGTTGACATCACCCTTTGCAGTCCATTCCATATAAATATCAACTCTGATTCTTCCACGGGTATCATCATTATAAATAACATCACAGACATCATAATAGCCTGCCGATGTTTCAATTTTCATAGAACAACTGTTATAAGAAAGTGATTGATCTGTACCGGGGAAGTAAGCAGGATTTGATGCAATATTGAATACTGCATCATCGGGAGAGTTGAGGTCAATAATCGTCAATTTTGATTCTTCGGGAATTTCAATCTTTTCACGTGAATTCACATCATAAAATGTAAACACTGTGTGGTCATATTCAATAGTGAAAATGAGTTCCAAAGAGCCGTTTTCATTGAGAACTATTTCAGGCTTTTCATGATTCCTCAAGCTTCCTACTTCGAATTTATCGGCCCTTTTATATAAATCTGCCAGCTGTGTGGTATCAACTATGCAGGGGTTGGAGTCTAAATAGAATATAGGTGATGTATACATCCAGCCGTTGGGAGAACTTGGATTTTTTATACCAATATTCGTGCCGAATCCCCAATCTGCACCTTTAACAAATTCCTCGGGAACAAGCTCACCGTTTATGCCGTAAAGTGTAACTCTTGTTGCACCCTCGGCAAGAGGTTCTGACGGCAAGGACGGTGCTTTTTTCAGCGTAATTTCCTCTGAAAATCCCATACCAAAGTCATATTTGTATTTAACTTCCTCTGCTCCCTCGTCAAATGTAAGGATATTGCCCTCAACAGTTCCGCCATTCCACTCAATTACTTTTTCAAGGTCAAATCCCTCGGGAAGCGTTGAAAGGTCAAAGGAGTTATTTTCGTCAAGCCGCACCTGATAGCTGTTCCAGAAAACCGAAACATCTGCAAGTTCTTCATTTTGGCTCAAATCAAGGCTTGTAAGGTGATTATCGTATGCCAAAACTTTGTATAATTTTTTACAGCAGCTTATATCAAGGTTTTTAAGCTCGTTTTGACCGATGCTTAAAGATGCAAGATTAGTACACGGGCTTAAATCAATACTTTCAATTCTATTGCCGGTGCAATATAATTCTCTCAGATTTTCACATCCGTCCAAAAAGACTCTTTCAACATTGTTATTCGAACACTCAGCGATTATAAGACTTTCCATATTTTCTATATTGAAATAGTCCATACTGTTTCCCCAGCAATACGCTTCTTCAAGGGTAGGGAATTTTGTGAAATCAATATTAGTCAGCTTATTGTCCATGCAGCACAAAATTTTAAGATCAGGCAATTCCCCGAAATCAAGATAAGTAAGGTCATTATGGCTGCAATGGAGTCTTTCAAGTGACGGGCAATTGCTTATTTTCAGAGAATCAAGATGATTTGAATCTATAGCCGCATATTCAAGCTTTTCAAATCCGTCCAGTTCAAGATTTGCAATCATATTGCCGCTTACATCTATGGATTCCAATTCAGTAAAATATTGGATACCTTCAAGGGTTTTAATCTGAACGTCGGATATGTCCTCGTATTCGTTTACTATCGTTATAGCACTTTCAATTGTCTTTGCAGCTGAAATTTCCTCAGCTGTGAGAATGTCGTCATTGGTTGTGTCAAAGTTCCGGTCAATGTAACTGCGGAAAATATCATCGGGGAAGTTGGTTTCATTAACAGCAACTCCCTCCGTATCTGAAACAGACGAATTCGGCTCATCGGTTTCAGCAGCAATTACGGGATAACAGAGAGTTGTGCTTACGCACATTACCTCAGCCGCAAGAAAGGCTGCGATTTTTTTGAATTTGTTTTTCATAGCAATTCCTCCTTAACTATACGTATCTGAATACTATCCTACCGAAGTTGGACTTTTCACCATAAAATATGGTATTCTATCCAATTTTATTATATCATACTGTATTTATTCTGTCAATATTTTTTGTCAAATTCTAAAAAAATTTTATTTTGCATAAAAAAGACGGCAGAAAAAAATTTCCACCGTCTTTATAATTACGAATTAAATTAACCCTTTGCTCTTACCTTAGCACGCTGGCTGTTGCTTAAAATTCTCTTGCGAATTCTGAGGCTTTCGGGAGTTACTTCAAGAAGTTCGTCATCAGCAAGGAATTCAAGGCAGTCTTCAAGGCTGAGAATACGATGAGGAACAAGACGGAGTGCGTCATCACTTCCGCTTGCACGTGTGTTTGTAAGGTGCTTTCTCTTGCACACGTTTACTACAAGGTCATCACTCTTAGGTGACATACCAACTACCATTCCCTCGTAAACGGGAGTTCCCGCAGGAATAAACAGCTGTCCTCTCTCCTGTGCGTTGAAAAGTCCGTATGTTACAGCTTCGCCTGTTTCAAATGATACAAGTGAACCCATGCTTCTGCGGTCGATATCGCCCTTGTATGGCTGATATTCCTCGAATACGTGGCTCATAATTCCCTCGCCCTTTGTATCTGTGAGGAATTCGCTCTTATAGCCGAAAAGTCCACGTGCAGGAACAAGGAATTCAATTCTCATACGGCTGCCCTGTGGGTGCATTGAAACGAGTTCACCCTTACGGCTGCCCATTTTCTCCATAACAGAACCTACGCTATCCTCGGGAACATCGACTACAAGTCGCTCAATAGGTTCAAGCTTTCTGCCGTCCTCACCCTCTTTGAGAAGTACACGGGGAGTTGAAACTGACAGCTCATAGCCCTCACGACGCATATTCTCGATAAGGATTGAAAGGTGCATTTCACCTCTGCCTGCAACTCTGAATGCGTCTGTATTTTCAGTTTCCTCAACTCTGAGAGAAACGTCTTTCAGAAGTTCCTTGAAAAGTCGCTCACGGAGCTGACGGGAAGTTACGAACTTACCTTCTTTACCTGCAAATGGGCTGTCGTTTACAGCAAATGTCATTTCTACTGTAGGCTCGGAAAT
This sequence comes from Ruminococcus sp., assembly GCA_045539715.1. Classification (GTDB taxonomy): domain Bacteria; phylum Bacillota; class Clostridia; order Oscillospirales; family Ruminococcaceae; genus Ruminococcus. The sequence continues at coordinate 18,692 of JAZQFV010000073.1, forward strand.
CTTTACAAATGGGAGTGGCTCGGGAGCATCAACAGCACAGATTGTATCGCCGATTGTGATACCCTCAATACCTGAAATCCACACAATATCGCCAGCCATAGCGGATTCTACAGGCACTCTCTGCAAGCCCTGAATCTGTAAAAGTGAAACGATTTTGGAGTTGTAGTTCTTCTTTGAACCTGTGTAATCGCATACAGTTACCTGCTGATTTACCTTGATATTACCACGTACAATTCTGCCAATACCGATTCTGCCGACATATTCGTTGTAGTCGATAGAGGAAATAAGCATCTGGAGGGGTTCTTCCTCCTCGCCCTTTGGCGGCTCAATGTAGTTGATAATTGTATCGAAAAGGGGCTTTAAGTCTGTGCCTGCCTCGTACTGGCTGATTGATGCAGTACCGCTTCTGCCTGAGCAGAAAAGGAGGGGAGATTCAAGCTGTTCCTCGTTAGCGTCAAGGTCAAGGAGAAGTTCAAGAACTTCGTCGCCAATTTCGTCAAGACGAGCGTCGGGACGGTCAATCTTATTTACAACAACAATGATTTTGTGTCCCATTTCAAGAGCCTTTGAAAGCACGAAACGAGTCTGCGGCATTGGTCCCTCAGCAGCGTCAACGAGAAGAAGAACGCCGTTAACCATTTCGAGAACTCGCTCAACCTCGCCGCCGAAGTCAGCGTGTCCGGGAGTGTCAATGATATTTATTTTTGTGCCGTTGTACATAACGGAAGTATTTTTCGCAAGGATTGTAATTCCACGCTCACGCTCAATGTCGTTGGAGTCCATTACTCGCTCTGCAACTGCCTGATTTTCACGGAATACGCCGCCCTGTTTAAGCATTTCGTCAACAAGGGTTGTCTTGCCGTGGTCAACGTGGGCGATAATGGCAATATTTCTCAAATCTTCTCTTATCATATTTTTCTCTCCTTATATTTTAGAGCTATCAGCTTTTAGCTGTTAGCATTTGGCTTTATTTGAACTTCTTTCCTAACTTGCTTTTCAGCAGATTTCTCAAATCGTCTGCTGTTCCCTCGGTGATTTCGTGCTTGCCGATTACATAAGCCAAATTCTTTTCCGGAAAAAGCAAAAAGCATTTCGGAGTTTCACGAACTTTGTCAAGCTTATCGTATGTAATAGCAACATTTTCATTAAAATCTGCACCTTTACAACTTGCCCTCATTTCATTTTCATCAAACTCGTAGAGCATAGGAGAATCACCATACTTTTTTCTATGGTTCTTTATAAAGATGTGCGGTTGTATAAAGTATAACCATATATTCAAAAATATTAAGAAAATTGAACTTGAAATAATAAAAATTAATCGTTTAACCTGTTCAGGAGGCAAAGGTTCATTTATCATTTTAAATACTAGTGATGATAGTATCACGAGAATTACACATAAAACAACAACTATCGAACAAGCTATCGTAAAAACTTTATATAATGACAAATAATGCTGTTTTAAATGTTCAGGTGTATAAACAACTTTAGCACGTATCATTGTTATCTCCTCCTTACTGGTACTTATGTTAACGGACTGCCATACATATAAGCTAATAGCTAAAGGCTCACAGCTAATAGCTATTTACATATTATTTCTGCACAATGAATAAGCATTTCCGTACAAATCCGCTTTTTTTCAGGGCATAAAAAAATCCGCTTTCATTGTAGCGGAGTTACTGAGGATATTTAAGGGAAATTGGTGGGAGAGGGTGGATTCGGACCACCGAAGCTGAAAAGCAACAGATTTACAGTCTGCCCCCTTTGGCCACTCGGGAACTCTCCCTTAACAATTTCTGATATTTACCGACTATTGCCGATAAAATGGAGCTGGTGGACGGACTCGAACCCCCGACCTGCTGATTACAAATCAGCTGCTCTACCAACTGAGCTACACCAGCTTAACTGACTTATTTATTATACCACATCTTTTTCGATTTGTCAACCCCTTTTTGAAATTTTTTCAAAAAATTTTTTTGGTTGATTTTTTGTGGTAATTGGTCGAGGCGACAGGACTCGAACCTGCGGCATCTTGGTCCCAAACCAAGCACTCTACCAAACTGAGCTACGCCTCGGACTTTATTTGAACTGTCCTTGACAGCTTTTATATTATATCATGCTTTTCGACAAATGTCAATAGCATTTTTTGCAGTTTGTATACTTGCACAAAAATATATTTATAAAATATGCATTTATGCACGAAAATGTGAAAAATCAGCAAAATCAAACCTTAACAGCGTTAGAAACTTATTTGACAATACACCTAATGTGTGATATAATATACATCATATTATAGCGATTCTATTATAAAGGGGAATTTTCATGAAAAGAAAAATACTATGCCTATTTATCTGCTCTCTAATGTTGACAGGCAGCGTTTGTGGGTGTGAAAGTAAAAACGATAAGCCGAGCAGCAGTTCGGAGGTTGTATCCACAGTTGATGAAAGCAGTGAGATTACCGAAAAGAAAGCCGATGAAAGTTTTGAATACAACGGTACTTTCAACGAGAAAGTTTTCAAGCACATCATTCAGGATATAAACCTGAAAGGTGTTAAGGTTTCAATGCCTTGCACACTTGCCGATCTTGGAGAGGGATTTGAGGTAAAATATCCTTTAGTTTTTAAGGAAGATTCAATGGTTACTTATTCTTTAGAGTATAATGGTATAAAAGTTGCACAAATATTGTACAATGAGGATCACGAACTGACGGATAAAGAGTTAAACGAGATTGAAATTCCATATATCTCTATCAGTCGAGATCTTTTTATCAATAATGATTTATCTGTTGCAGGCATTAATATGAATTCAGATTATACAACAATAGATGACGTTCTCGGTACACCTATAGAAATGGATTTTGATGGAAATGAAGGACGGTATGATTATTCATTATCCGAAAAAAATTATGTATCATTCTTTATAATTGATAAAAAGATAAGTTCAATAGATATATCCGTTGAATAAATAGAAAGAGATTTAACACTTTTCCATACAACCAAAAAACGGACGGCATCAGCCGTCCGCATTGTTTTAATTAGTCTTCGATAGCGTCCTTAATTTCCTCAACAACGTCCTCGACAACATCTTCTACTTTTTCAACTGTTTCTTCAACAGCGTCCTTAGCATCTTCAACTGCGTCCTCAGCTTCGTCAGCCATATCCTCAGCCTTTTCTGTTACATCGTCGATTACTTCGTCAATTTCAAACTCTACATCTTCGTCATCGAAATCATAAAGATCATCAAAATCATCTTCAACTTCGTTATTCTTGAGAAGCTTTGCAGCTACAAAACCAGCTGCTGCGGCAGCTCCTGCGATAAGAAGACCTGTTAAAATTTTGCTCATAGTTAAAATTCCTCATTTCTCCGCTATATTTAGATGTTATCCGAAAGCGTTATGCGATACGGAAAATATTATCATAAGGCTTGCGGAAGCCTATGATAACCTCAAAAAATATTATAACACATTTTTTCAATAATTTCAAGTGTTTACATATTTTTTGTTAAAAACATCAAAATTGACAGGGCTGAAATTGGTGCTGTTTCACAACGGAGGATTCTTTTGCCAAGCCAGACACGCTCTGCACCTGCCGAAACTGCATCTTCAACCTCGGATACATCAAATCCGCCCTCGCTGCCAATGAGAAGTCCTGCGGTTTTTATGCCCTCAACTGCCACATCTCCGAAAGGCTTGCCGCCCTCGCCCTCGTAGAGCATTATCGTTTTGTCAAGTTCTTTCATCATTTCAAGGCATTGCTTATAGCTTACCATTGGTGATATTTCGGGAATTATACCACGTCCCGACTGCTTTGCTGCCTCCTCTGCAATTTTAGCAAGACGGGGCAGTTTTTTTGCGAAATCCTTTTCGGTTGGTCGGGAAATACAGCGTCTTGTCAGCACGGGAACTACCCTCGAAACGCCTAATTCCGTGGATTTCTGAATAATATGCTCCAGCTTGTCAAGTTTCGGCACAGCCTGAAACAGCGTGACATTTACCGTCGGCTCAGCATAGCAAGGGTGCTTTTCAAGCAGGTCAAGATATACGCAATCCTCGGTAATCTGTCGGATTTCGCAGTCGTAGTCAACTCCCCCACAGCATACGGTCAGTTCCTCTTTTGGACGCATACGCAGGGAACGCCCGATATGTCGGGCATTTTCACCGTCAAGGACAATGTCATTTTCATTTATATTATCCGTAAAAAATCGTGGCATATAATCACTTCCTTTTGTTGATTAGAACTTTTAGCTTTTCGAAATGGTGGATAATATCCGCCACTACACAAATCATCGCAAAACAGCCTTTTCTGTATGCTTAAAAGGCGTACCCGAAGATACGCCGTTTAATACTATTATATTCCTGCTGAATAGTTGGGAGCTTCCTTAGTGATATAAATATCGTGGGGGTGGCTCTCCTTGAGTCCTGCACCTGTAATTCTTACGAACTTAGCCTTTTCGTGAAGTGTAGGAATATCCTTACAGCCGCAAAGTCCCATACCTGAACGGATACCGCCAACAAGCTGGAAGATTGTTTCAGCAAGAACTCCCTTGTAAGGAACTCTGCCCTCAACTCCCTCGGGAACAAGCTTCTTTGCACCCTCCTGGAAATATCTGTCAGTTGAGCCGTTAGCCATAGCACCAAGGCTTCCCATTCCTCTGTATACCTTGAACTGTCTGCCCTGATAAATTTCAGTTTCACCGGGAGCTTCAGCACAGCCTGCAAGAAGTGAACCAAGCATAACAACGCTTGCACCTGCTGCAAGAGCCTTAACAATATCGCCTGAGTACTTGATACCGCCGTCAGCGATAACAGGGATATTATATTTCTGTGCAACGCAAGCAACGTCATAAACAGCTGTAATCTGTGGAACACCGCAGCCTGCAACTACACGAGTTGTACAGATAGAACCTGGGCCGATACCAACTTTGAGGCAGTCAGCACCTGCTGCGATAAGGGTCTCAGCAGCCTCAGCTGTTGCGATATTTCCTGCAATTACAGGGATATCGGGATATGTTTCCTTAATCATTTTAAGGCACTTTACAACATTTGCGGAATGACCGTGAGATGAATCGAGAACAAGCACGTCAACCTGTGCGTCAATAAGAGCCTTTGCTCTTTCAAGTACGTTTGCAGTTACACCGATACCTGCACCGCAGAGAAGTCTTCCTCTGCTATCTCTTGCAGAATTGGGGTACTGTACGGATTTTTCAATATCCTTTATAGTGATAAGTCCCTTTAAAATTCCGTTTTCGTCAACGATAGGGAGCTTTTCAATCTTGTGCTTGCGGAGGATTTCCTGTGCCTGCTCCATAGTTGTGCCAACGGGAGCAGTAATAAGGTTGTCCTTAGTCATAACTTCGGAAATCTTAGCTGAGAAATCTGTGAGGAATCTCATATCTCTGTTAGTGATAATACCAACAAGCTTATTCTTATCATCAACAATCGGCACACCTGAAATCTTGTACTTGCCCATAAGCTCATCAGCATCAGAAACGAGTCTGTCCTCTGTAAGAGAGAAAGGATTTACGATAACGCCATTTTCTGAACGCTTTACCTTGTCAACCTCCTCAGCCTGCTGTTCAATTGACATATTCTTGTGGATAATACCGATACCGCCCTCACGAGCAATAGCAATAGCCATACGTGAATCGGTAACTGTATCCATTGCAGCAGTCATAATGGGAGTATTAAGTCTGATGTTTCCTGCAAGTCTTGTACCAAGGTCAATCATATTCGGGGTAACGTCTGATTCACCCGGAATCAGCAATACATCGTCAAATGTAAGCCCCTCTTTCTGAAATTTGCTGTTAATATCAGTCAGCATAATAAATCCTCCTTTTACATTTTGGTATTCATTTTTCAGAAAATAAAATTCTGAAGGGGTTCTCTAAAAACCGGAACACGAGCTGAATTTCGTATATGACAAATATTAGTTACAAGGCGACAAACCGCAGTAATACTTTGTGTATTGCAAGGTTTGTCAACGCAGTAAATGATGTTTGTCATAGAAATTCAGCCGTGAGGGAGGTTTTTAGAGGTTCCCTAAATACAAACCGAGTTTATTAACATTAATAATAACATTTTTTTCACGTTCTGTCAAGAGAAACAAGAAAAACTTTATTAGAAAAATCTTGTGTAATCAACACACTTATTTGTCGAATTTTATCATACTAATTTTATATAAGATTAATAGGGTATGGCGGCGAAAAAATGATTTTAATATCAACCGCCTGTGGATTCCTTTGCATACCATTCGAGAATTAAGGAAGCATCGGAGGAATTCACAGTTCCGTCAAGGTTCACATCAGCAAAAATACGCTGTTTTTTGGTAAATGTGGCATCTGAGCCGATAGAACTGAGGGCATATTCCGCAAGGACAGCCGATGCGTCCGTGGAATTTACAGCTTCATCTCCGTTTATATCGCCGAGATTTATTTTTTTCACGTCAATGAACTCAATGCCGTTAGCCTTTGCGTATTTTTCAGCGGCAGTTCCCGTTGTACCTCTTATGATAAAATCGGGGATAACGGCATTCCCCTCACCGTGAGTTTCAGCTGTCATACCTATTGCATTTTCGCCTATTTTCGTGACAGTTGAGGGGATAACCGCATCATAGGCTATACAGCCGTAAAATGCGTCCTCGCCTATAGTTTTCACCGTACTCGGCAGAACTACCGTTTCAAGCTTCGGACAGGAGAAAAAGCAGTCATCGGGAATAGCCGTGATTTTCTCATTCAGCACAACCTCTTTCAGTTCATAACAGCTCATAAAAGCCTTTGCACCGATTGACTTTATATTTTCGCCTATATTTATGGTTTCAACAGTAAGATTACCTGCATAAGCCTTTTCGCCGATTGCGGTTATTTTGTACCCCTTGATTTCCGCAGGTACATCAGCCTCCGCATAGCTGTAGGGCAGGTATACGCTTTTCAGTTCAGCCGTTTTTCCGTCTGAATTTACGAGAATTACATATTCCGCCGAATTTACAATTGTGGAAATTTCCTTGCGTGTATCGGTTTCGGTATCTGACGCCGCAGCCGATACAGCTAAAATTCCGCTTAATATAGCTGAAAGAAGTTTCATTATAATTCCTCTTTCTTAATAATTTCGCCGTCAATCATTACGAGAACAGGCTCTGACATAAGGTCGAAAGGCGATTCGCCCTTGCGGTAAAGCTGAATGTCAGCGTCCTTTCCTGCGGTAAGACTTCCCACCACATCATCAACACCGAGAATTTCAGCGGCATCAATTGTCAGACTGCGGAGAGCCTTTTCCATATCCAGACCGCCCTTTACAGCCGCCTGTGCCGAAATGGGGAGATACTGCACGGGGATTACCGTGTGGTCGGTGCAGATTGCAATTTTTACGTTATTTTCCGCAAGTACAGCGGCATTTTTCAGTTCAAGACCTTTCATTTCAGGCTTGCATCTGTCGCAAATCATAGGGCCGCAGATTACGGGAACTTCTTCTTCCCCTAAAATATCCGCAATTTTATAACCCTCTGTGCCGTGGATAATTACAAGCTCCAAGCCGAATTCCTTTGCAATACGTATTGCTGTGCAGATGTCATCGGCACGGTGGCAATGGAAAAAGGCTTTCTGCTTGCGGTCAAGGAGGGGCATAAGAGCCTCGCACTTTATATCGTATTCGGGAGGTTCATAGTTCTCGTTGTCGGAGTAGTAAATGTCCATATCATGGGCATATCTGCGGGATTTATACAAGCCCTCACGGATAATAGCCGCCGTAGCCATACGAGTTACAGGAGCTTCACCCTTGTCGTTGTAAACTCTCTTTGGATTTTCGCCCAGAGCAAATTTCATACCGCAGGTTTTAATGAGCATATCGTCAATACGTCTGCCTACTGTCTTGATTACACCGATTTCACCGCCGCAGGCATTGGCACTTCCGGGGCATGATGCAACTGTTGTAATACCTCTCATTCGTGCTTCCTCAAAACAGCGGTCAAAGGGATTTATACCGTCAATTGCTCTCATCTGCGGAGTGAACGCATCGGAGGATTCGTTGCAGTCGTCCCCCTCAAAGTCAACTCCGTCCTCAATTATTCCGAGGTGAGTGTGAGCGTCAATAAATCCCGGGAGAACAAGTCCGCCCTGTGCGTCAATACTGTCATCGGGGATACTTTCAGGTTCGCCCTCGCCTACAGCTCCGATATTTCCGCCGTCGGTTTCAAGCCAGCCGTTTTTTATAGTTCCCCTTTCGTCCATGGTAACTATTTCAGCATTATATATAAGCATAAAAATCTCCCTTCGCTCACTTCAGCATCTTCACAGCATCAGCAATAAGGTCAGCTGTTGTCATCGGGTTGCCGCTGCCGTCAATCTGCATTGTGGAATGTTTCATATACACCTGCTGACGGGAATTAAATCTTTCTTCAAGTTCCTCTTTGGTGGAACTCATAACAATGGGGCGGTTTTCATCTCCGCTTATTCTTGCATAACAGGTTTCAAAATCGAGGTCAAGGAAAATTACCGCACCAGCCTTTGCAGCCGCCGCCGCAGATTCGGGATTGAGCATTGCACCGCCGCCGCAGGCTACAACAGCCTTTTTATCGCAGAGGGATTTTATAACTTCAACCTCAACCTGTCGGAAGTATGCCTCACCCTTTTGTGCGAAAATTTCGGGTATACTCATACCCTCTCTTTCCACAATAACCTCATCGGAGTCGTAAAAGCCGCAGCCCAGCTTTTTAGCGGCAAGCTTTCCCACAGTCGTTTTGCCGCACCCCATAAATCCGCATAAAAATACAGTCATATCAATTACCCCGATTCATCTTTTCAACTTCATCTTCAACATCTTTTATAACAGCGGATATATCCTCTGTGGAAAATTCTCCGCCGTACCAGATTTCGTGAGCCTTTACAGCCTGATAAACAAGCATAGCTGCACCGCCAACCGCTGTTCTTCCCAATGCTCTCGCTTTTTTCATAAGGAGAGTTTCAATGGGGTTATAGATAACATCAAAAAAGCTAAGGCAATTTTCGATTACTTCATCGGAAACAGGGCAAACGTCAACTTTTGGGTACATACCCACGGGAGTTGCGTTTACAAGCAAGTCAAATTTGCCCTCGATTTCGTTTACAAGGCAGATTTTCACAGCCGCATTGCCGCATTTTGAAAGTATCTCTGCCATAACAAGCTGTGCAGTTTTTACAGCGTCGGGGAGAACGGCAATTGTAAGTTCTGCACCGTGGAGAGCCGCTTCAATTGCAATCATTCTGCCAACTCCGCCGCAGCCTACAAGGAGAACTTTTCCGCCGAGAGGGAGCAGTTCCGCTGAACGGAGAAAACCGTCACAATCGGTATTGTAGCCTGTCATAATGCCGTTGTCGTTGGAAATGCAGTTGACGGAATTATATCTTTCCGCACTTTCGCCCAGTCTGTCAGCCATGGGAATAATGGCTGTTTTATGGGGAATTGTAATGTTAAATCCCCTTAATTCACGGAGCATATCTCCGCTTTCCGCAAGCTTTTCGGGAGCAATTTCAATCAGTTCATAGCTGAAATCTTCAATTCCGCTTAAAGCAAAAAGCTTATTGTGAATAAGCGGCGACATTGAATGTCCCAGAGGATAGCCTATAAGTCCATATTTATCCATAAATTTCAGCACCTTCAATTCCTGCAAGATTTTCTATATTAAGAGCAGTAACGCCCTTTAAAGTCTTTTTCACAAGTCCTGTGAGAGTTTTTCCCGGACCAAATTCCACAAAAGTATCAGCACCTGCTGCCTCCATAGCGGAAAGTTCAGCTGTAAAGCGTACAGGGGAAACGATATGCTTTGCAAGAAGTGACGGCATATCGCTGAAATCTGTCAATTCTCCGCCTGTTACGTTGGAGTAGTATTTCACCTGCGGAGCATTGAAAGTGATTGTCTTTGCTGTTTCATAGAACTTGTCAGCCGCAGACTGCATAAGCTTTGAATGGAATGCTCCTGCAACATTGAGAGGAACAACTCTTGCCTTTAATTCGGCAAAAATTTCGCTTACCTCAGCAATTCCCTCGGGAGTTCCTGCAATAACAGTCTGCTGTGGGGAATTGTAATTTACAGCTGTTACATAGTTCACAGCCTTTGAGCAGATTTCCTCAATTTTTTCGGGAGCAAGCTTCATAACAGCCGCCATTGCACCCTTTTGCTCTGCCGTAGCCATTTCCATAGCCTCTGCACGGGCTTTTATAAGTCTGAAACCGTCCTCGGCGGAAACCATACCTGAGCTTACAAGTGCCGCATATTCACCAAGAGAGTGACCTGCAACACCGTCAAATTTAAATCCTTTTTCAATAGCCGCATTAAGGCACACGAGAGAAGTAAGCATAATAGCAGGCTGAGCGTTGATAGTTTTTGACAGTTCCTCAATGGGAGCTTCAAAGCAAATCTGCTTCATATCCCTGCCGAGGATTTCCGACGCTGTATCGTATAAATCCGCCATTTTTGGGAAAGCGTCGTATATGTCCTTTCCCATGCCCTGAGTCTGTGAACCTTGCCCTACGAAAAGTGAAATAGTCATAATTTTTTATTGTTCCTTTCTGTGCAAATCGTCGAATTAATCAACGATTTAAGCCGATTATTCTAATAAATCCTGTCTAAAGTGCTGAAATTTCATTTCCCATTATAAAAAGAGAAAAAAATTCTTGCAAAATTTTTGGAAATGATTTACAATATATATGTATACTGTAAAACACCGACCAAGTACACCTGACGGGTGTATATTATTACTATAACATAATTTTGAAAATATTACAACACTTTTTTCAAAAATTTCACTTGATTATCTCATAATAAATCTAGAATGATAGTGTTGTAACTGCTCAGCGGATAATCCTGACAAATCGGATTAATCGGGAGCGATAAATATTAGTGTGGTTTATTAAGGAGCTATGAAATGGGAGTTAAACTTTTGGCTATGGGAAGCTATCTTCCCGAAAAAATTATGACAAACGATGATTTTGCGAAATTCCTCGATACAAATGACGAGTGGATTCGCACACGTACAGGCATTACACAGCGTCATATGGCAGGCTGGGAGCCTGTGTGGTACATGGGAAAAAAGGCTGCTGAAAAGGCAATCGAAAAGGCTGGGATTTCCCCAAAGGACATCGGACTTGTCATTGTAAGCACCGTTACAAGCGATTTTGTAACACCAAGTATTGCAAGTCTGCTCCAGTATGAACTGGGAATTGAAAATGCAGCGGCTTTTGACCTTAATGCCGCTTGTTCGGGATTTGTATTTTCACTTGATACCGCAAGAAGATTTCTCGAAACTGATGATAATATGAAATATGCCCTTGTAATCTCAACTGAGGCTATTTCACGTATATGCGATTTTGAGGACAGAGGTTCATGTATTCTTTTCGGTGACGGTGCAGCTGCCGCTGTTATCGAAAAAAGTGACAGCCTTTATTCCTCATTCCTCAATTCCGACGGTAGCGGTGCAAGAAAGCTTTATGCAAGAAACTGCACTCCTGCCCCAATCGTAAAGCAGGAAACTGATTTCGAGGACGGATTTGAAAAGCAAGCTGTCCACAGCCTGTATCAGGACGGCAGAGAGGTTTATAAATTTGCTGTAAAGGCACTTCCTGCGGCATTTAATGCGGCAGCTGAAAAAATCGGCATTACAAGCGAGGAAATTGACTGGTTCGTGCCCCATCAGGCAAATGTGAGAATTATTGAAACTGCCGCTAAAAATCTCGGTGCGTCAATGGATAAATTTATAGTTACCCTTGACCACCACGGAAATACTTCAAGCGCATCAATTCCTCTTGCCCTTGATGAAGCTATTGATAAGGGAATTGTGAAAAGAGGTCAAAAGCTTGCATTGGTAGGCTTTGGTGCAGGTCTTTCCTACGGCAGCGTTATTTTAGAATATTAATCTGAATCGGGCGGTAATCTCCGCTCCTACAAGAAAGATTTCATCACACATAAACAGATAAATGTTGAAAAGAGGAGGACAAATTATGAAAACAAGAATTACAGAATTACTGGGTTGTCAGTACCCCATTATTCAGGGCGGTATGGCTTGGATTGCGGAGCATAACCTTGCGGCTGCTGTATCAAATGCAGGGGGTATCGGTCTTATCGCAGGCGGCTCAGCTCCTATTGACTATCTCCGTGAGCAGATTAGACTCTGCAAGGAGAAAACAGATAAGCCATTCGGTGTAAATATTATGCTGATGAGTCCAAATGCAGAGGACCTTGCACAGCTTTGTATTGATGAAAAAGTTGCTGTTGTTACAACAGGTGCAGGAAATCCCGGAAAATTCATTCCCGCTTGGAAAGAGGCAGGAATCAAGGTAATCCCTGTTATTCCCTCAGTTGCCCTTGCAAAGCGTATGGAGCGTGCAGGTGCTGACGCTGTAGTTGCAGAGGGTACTGAATCAGGCGGTCATATCGGCGAAAATACAACTATGTGTCTTGTTCCACAGGTTGTGGACGCTCTTGAAATCCCCGTAATTGCCGCAGGCGGTATTGCTGTCGGCAGAGGTATTGCGGCTTCATTTATGCTTGGTGCGGAGGGCGTACAGATTGGTACACGTTTCCTTGCATCTGAGGAATGTCAGATTCACCCCACTTTCAAGGAGCTTGTTGTTAAGGCTAAGGACACCGACAGCGTTGTAACAGGACGTTACACAGGACACCCTTGCAGAAACATCAAGACAAAGTTCTCCAAAATGCTTGCAAACGGCGAAAAGGACGGCTCACTCACTCCCGAACAGTTCGAGGAAGTTACTCTCGGTTCTCTCCGTAAAGCAGTTCAGGACGGTAATCTTGAAGAAGGTTCATTCCTCTGCGGTGCTATTGCAGGTATGATTAATGATGTAAAGCCCTGCGAAGCTATCGTTAAGGAGCTTATGGAACAGGCAGAGAGATTAATTAAGAATTAAGAATTGTGAATAAATTCGTAATTATTTGTAGGGGCGATGCTCACATCGCTCCGTTAAATTGATATAAGGATAGGGATTATTATGAAAAGATATAAATTTATAAGAATGACATACAAGATGCTAAAAGGCGGATACGTAACTGCAAAAGAAGACGGATACCGTAACCACAGAACAGTAATCAGAGATATGGCTGTTCTGGGTTGGCGGTTTGTAAGTCAACTTCCCGTTGAGGTAGGCAGTTATGGTGCAATCGCCAGCTACGACCTTGTATTTGAAATTGATTGTGAAAATTAAAACAATTGCAAGATTTAAAAGCTAACAGCTTGCTTTGCTAAGCAAAGCATTTAAAATGGAGGTAAAATATGGCTACAGCAATTATAACAGGCGCATCACAGGGAATAGGCGCTTGTATTGCAAAAAGACTTGCTAAAGACGGCTTTGATGTCGTTATAAATCATTCACCAAAGGAAAGCAGTAAGGAAAAGGCACTTGCTGTTGCGGCTGAATGTGAGGCTTTCGGCGTTAAGGCGGTATGTATCGCCGCCGATGTTTCACAGTTCGACCAGTGCGAGGCTATGGTTAAGCAGACAAAGGCTGAATTCGGCACAATTGATGTTCTCGTAAATAATGCAGGCATCACAAAGGATACCCTCCTTGCACGTATGAAAGAGGAGGATTACGACGCTGTAATCGCTGTAAATCAGAAAAGCGTCTACAATATGTTAAAGCACACCTGCGCTGTAATGATGAAACAGCGTCACGGCAGAATTATAAATATCACCTCTGTTGCAGGTCTTTACGGCAATGCAGGACAGGTGAATTATTCCGCATCAAAGGCAGCTATAATCGGTATGACTAAAACCGTAGCAAAGGAGTTCGGTTCACGCAATATCACTTGTAATGCCGTTGCTCCGGGACTTATCCGCACGCCTATGACGGACGTGCTTTCCGATGAGCTTAAAGCAAAAATGCTTTCCGCAATCGCACTCGGCAGATACGGCGAGCCTGAGGAAGTTGCTTCTGTTGTGTCATTCCTCGCATCTGAGGACGCATCTTACATAACAGGACAGGTAATTGAAATTTCAGGCGGACTTTCAATGTAATTCAGGGAACCCCTAAAAAATACAGAATTAATCCCTTTGTTTGGTATATTTTATTCCGAACAATTAAGGAATTAAAACGCACACAGAAAGGAAAATGATAAAATTTATGAGCAGACGAGTTGTTATCACAGGTATGGGCGCAGTTACTCCCCTTGGCACAGGCGTTGAGAAATTCTGGGAGGGAATCAAGGCTAATAAGCTTGGATTTACCTATATTGACGCTTTTGATACGGAGCGTACAGGCGTTAAAATCGCAGGTATCATCCGTGATTTCGACGAAACGGCTTACTACGATGTAAAGGGCTGCTTCGATAAAAAAGAGGCAAAGCGTATGGATACTTTCACAAAATACGCTGTTGTTGCGGCTCACGAGGCTATGGCTGATGCAGGTACGGACTTCTCCGACATTGACTGCTACAGAGCAGGCGTTCTTGTTGGTTCAGGTATCGGCGGCATTGACCTTACAATTTCCGAATATGAAAAATATCAGGAGAAAGGTCCGGGACGTGTTTCCGCTTTCTATATCCCAGTGATGATAAGCAATATGGCTTCAGGTACAATTGCTATGAAAACAGGCTTCAGAGGTGCAAACTTTGATATTTCCTCTGCCTGTGCAACTGCTACCCACGCTATCGGTGAGGCTTTCCGCAAAATCAAGGACGGCTATCTCGATGTATGTCTTGCAGGCGGTACTGAAAGCACAAATATTGAATTTACATACGCAGGCTTTGCAAATATGAAAGCTCTCACAAAGGCTGATGACCTTTCAAGAGCGTCAATTCCTTTTGACAAGGAGCGTCACGGCTTTGTTTTAAGTGAGGGAAGCGGTGTTCTTGTTTTAGAGGAATACGAACACGCTAAGGCAAGAGGTGCTAAGATTTACGCTGAAATCGCAGGCTACGGCGCAACCGATGACGGCTATCATATGACATCTCCTATGCCTACAGGCGAGGCAGCAGCTATGGGTATGACTCTTGCAATGCAGGAGGCAGGTGTTACACCTGCTGAGGTTGACTATATCAACGCTCACGGCACTTCAACAGGTCTTAACGACAAGTATGAAACAGCCGCTATAAAGCTTGCATTCGGCGATGAAGCTGAAAATGTAAAAATCAACTCCACAAAGTCAATGACAGGTCATCTTCTCGGTGCAGCAGGTGCTATTGAAGCTATCGTTGTTGCAAAATCCATTGAGGAGGGACTTATTCACGCTACCGTGGGATATAAAGTTCCCGATGAGGAATGTGACCTCAATTACTGTGTAAATGGAAATATTCAGCAGGAGATAAATGCCGCACTTTCAAATTCTCTCGGATTCGGCGGTCATAACGGAACTCTCTGCTTCAAAAAAGTTAAGGAATAAGGTGACGGCTATGTGTAAAATTTTCGATTCAGTTGAGCTTGAAACAGTTGAAAAGCTTGCTAAAATTGTAAAGGACAACGAGCTTTCTGAAATCTCAATTTCCAACGATGATTTCAATATCACTATCAAGGGCAAGAAGTGTCCTCCCCCTGCCCCTGTAATGCCTATGGGTATGCCAATGGCTGCTCCTACAGCTGCACCTGTGCAGACAGCAGATGCTCCAAAGGCTGAAATTGCAGAGGGAAATGTAGTGAAATCTCCCATTGTAGGCACTTTCTATCAGGCACCCTCACCTGATAAGCCGCCTTTTGTAAAGGTTGGCGACAAGGTGAAAAAGGGCGATGTTATTATGATTATCGAGTCAATGAAGCTTATGAATGAGGTTCAGTCCGAATTCGACGGCACAGTTGAAAAAATCCTCGTTACAAATGGTGAGGCTGTTGAGTTTGACCAGCCTATTATGATTATCAAGTAAGGGGGAGCAAAATGTCAGATATTTTAATGAATAAAGAGCAGATAATGGAAATTATCCCTCACCGTGACCCATTTCTTCTCATTGACGAAATCGTTGAAATGGAAGTTGGCGTTAAGGTAAAGGCAAGAAAGTACATCAAAGAGGACGATTTCTGGTTCAAGGGACATTTCCCCGATTACCCTGTAACTCCAGGTGTGCTTATGATTGAAATGCTTGCACAGGCAGGTGCTGTATGTATGCTTTCAAAGCCTGAATTCAAGGGAAAAATCGGACTTTTCGGCGGAATTGACAAGGCTAAGTTCCGCAGACAGGTTGTTCCCGGAGATGTCCTTGACCTTGAAGTTGAAATAATCCGTCAGAGAGGTCCGATCGGAACAGGTAAGGCACTTGCATCCGTTGACGGCGAAAAGGCAGTTTCCTGCGAAATTACCTTTGTTGTTGCAGACGGTGAAAATAAGTCATAATGGAGTACAGTAATGTTTAAGAAAGTATTGATTGCTAACCGTGGAGAAATTGCGGTTCGTATTATCCGTGCCTGCCGTGAGCTTGGTGTACGCTGTGTGGCTGTTTATTCCACCGCTGACAGAAATGCCCTCCACGCACAGATTGCCGATGAAGCGGTTTGTATAGGCCCTCCTGCCACAAAGGACAGCTACCTCAATATGAACGCTGTCATTCAGGCGGCTATAAATGTAGGTGCAGAGGCTATTCACCCTGGATTCGGATTTCTCTCGGAAAATGCGGAATTTGCAAGACTCTGTGAAAAAAGCGGAATTGTTTTCATCGGTCCGTCATATAAATCTATCGAAATGCTGGGAGATAAGGCGGCTGCAAAGGAAACTATGGCGGCGGCAGGAGTTCCCGTAATCCCAGGTTCCAAGGGAGCTGTAAAGAGCATTGACGAGGCTAAGGAAATCGCTGAGAAATGCGGTTATCCCGTCCTTGTAAAGGCATCAGCAGGAGGCGGCGGCAGAGGTATCCGCCGTGTTGATTCACCCGATGACCTTGAATCACAGATTATCGCCGCACAGCAGGAGGCTCTCTCATTCTTCGGCGATGATACGGTATATATTGAAAAATTCCTTGTAAATCCCCACCACGTTGAAATTCAGATTATGGCGGATAAAATGGGCAATACTATTTATCTCGGAGAGCGTGACTGCTCTATGCAGCGTCGTAATCAGAAAATTCTCGAGGAATGTCCCTCACCTGTGGTAAATGCCGAACTCCGTGAAAAAATGGGTAAGGCGGCTGTTACTGCGGCTAAGGAGTGCGGATATTACAATGCAGGTACAATTGAATTCCTCGTTGATGAGGAACGTAATTTCTATTTTATGGAAATGAATACACGTATTCAGGTTGAACATCCTATAACTGAGGAAATTACAGGCTTTGACCTTGTAAAGGCACAGATTGAAGTTGCCTCGGGTACACCTCTCCGTGTATCACAGGAGGATATAAAGCTTACAGGCCACGCTATTGAGTGCCGTATAAATGCAGAAAATCCCGATATGGACTTCCGTCCCTCACCGGGTACTATAAATGCCCTCTACGTCCCCGGAGGTCCGGGTATACGTATTGACAGTGCTGTTTATCAGGGCTACACAATTACGCCATACTACGACTCTATGATAAGCAAGCTTATTGTTCACGGTGCTGACCGTGATGAGGCTATACGCAAAATGAGATGGGCATTGTCCGAATTTATCGTTGACGGAGTTGATACAAATATCGACTTCCAGCTTGAAATTATCAAGCAGCCCGAATTCCTTGGAGGAAATTACGACAACGGTTTCCTTACAAGATATATGAAAACTCGTAAATAAGGCGGTGAATACAGATGTTTGAAGATTTTTTTAAGGTTGTAAAGCACCGTTTTAACAACGGCGATGAGGAAGAAACATTCCCCACCGTCAAATGTCCCAGATGTCAGAGCAATATCCACGCAGAGCGATATGAGGAACTGAATAAAGTCTGCCCTAACTGTAATTACCACGGCAGATTGACTGCAAGAGAGCGTATCGCCCTTACATTCGACAAGGACAGCTTTGAGGAATTCGACAGCGAAATGATAAGCTGTGACCCCATAAGTTTCCCCGAATATCCAGAAAAACAGGCACAGCTCCGTGAAGCTACTGGACTTAACGATGCCATTATAACAGGTGTAGGTCTTATCAAGGGACAAAAAGCTGTTGCAGGTATTATGGACTCCCGTTATATGATGGCTTCTATGGGAAGCGTTGTAGGCGAAAAAATTGCCCGTGCCTTTGAATATGCCACAGAGAATAATCTCCCTGTTATTATGTTTACAGCATCGGGCGGTGCTCGTATGCAGGAGGGTATTGTTTCCCTTATGCAAATGGCTAAGACATCGGGAGCAGTAAAGCTCCACAGCGACAATGGCGGATTGTACATAACAGTTCTCACCGACCCCACAACAGGCGGTGTAACTGCAAGTTTTGCGTCATTGGGCGATATTATCATAGCTGAGCCGAAAATTCTTATAGGCTTTGCAGGCAGACGAGTTATTGAAAGCACAATGAAACAGCGTTTGCCCGAGGATTTCCAGCTTGCAGAATTTATGCAGGAAAAAGGCTTTGTTGATATGATTGTTGAAAGAAAGAAAATGCGTAAAACTCTTGCAAAGATTCTTTCAATTCACGCACCTGAAGAAAAGGAGGTCTGAGCCGTGGAAAACAATAAAACTGCATGGGAACGGCTTACTCTCGTTCACACAAAGGGCAGACCGACTATAAGAGATTATATTCCCCTTATTTTCACGGATTTCTGCGAAATGCACGGTGACCGTCTTTTTGGCGACGACCATGCTATAATTGGCGGAATTGCACGTCTTGACGGCAAACCTGTTACAATTATCGCACAGGTAAAGGGCAGGGATTTAAATGAAAATAAGGACTGCAATTTTGCAATGCCATTGCCTGAGGGCTACAGAAAGGCTCTCCGCCTTGCTAAGCAGGCTGAGAAGTTCCACCGCCCTGTAATCTGCTTTATAGATACCCCCGGTGCATATGCAGGTATGGCGGCTGAGGAACGTGGACAGGGTGAAGCCATTGCAAAAAATATTGCGGAATTTATGACTCTCCGCACACCTGTTATTTCAATCGTTCTCGGTGAGGGCGGCAGCGGAGGAGCGCTTGCCCTTGGTGTATGCGATGAACTTGCTATGCTTGAAAATGCACAGTACTCAGTTGTTTCTCCAAGAGGTTTTGCGTCAATCCTCTGGAAAGATGCGTCCCGTGAGGAAGAAGCCTGCAATATTATGCAGGTTACAGCCGATGATATGGTGCGTCTTGGAGTTGCAGAAACTATAATTGAGGAGCCTTTAGGCGGTGCACATAACGATTTAGACAAAATTTCCGAAAATATTAAAGAATATTTGTCACTCAAAATTGAAGAAAAATGTCAAAAAGATATTGACGAATTGCTAAAAGCAAGGTATACTAAGTTTAGGAAAATCGGTGAGTTCACAGAATAGCTGATTTTAAAAGGGGGGTTCCGAGAAGAAAAAGCCTGAGGTTGGCTGTATATAGCGGATTTTCGTGAATTTACAGTTTGGAATCCAAATGGCGGAGAATTTTTTCGGATATTCCACAAAATAAAAATGGCGGGAAAACCGCATAAATCAAAAGATGGAGGAAAAAAATTATGGTATTTGACAAGGTTAAAGAGCTTATTGTTGATCAGCTCGGAGTGGAAGAGGATATTGTTACTTCTGACGCAAGCATTCAGGACGATCTCGGTGCAGATTCTCTTGACATCGTTGACCTCATTCAGACAATCGAGGACGAGTATGATCTCTCTATCCCCGATGAGGCTGTTGAGAACATCAAGACAGTTGGCGATATCGTTGCTTACATCGAGAACAACTGCGATTAATTTAATTCAGAATTAAGAATTCAGAATTAAGAATTATTTATATGGACGGTGGAAATTATTTCTGCCGTCCATTTTTCGTTATTAAAGCCGTTAGCTTAGAAAATTATCCGCCGTCCTAAAAGCTAATAGCTAATGGCTAATGGCTTTTAAAAAGCTAACGCTTTTTAAAATTAATAGAAAAACTTGTTGTATTTGTCGATTAATTCCGCTTTACTTTTTTTGTGAAATGGTGTATAATTATAAGGGTTCTCTAAAAAACGGAACACAAACGAAATTTCATATATGACAAAAATCAGTTACAAGGCGGCAAACCGCAGTAAATGATGTTTGTCATAGAAAGTTCGTTGTGAGGGAGTTTTTTAGAGGTTCCCTGTAGAGTATACGATTTTATGATTGTAAAACAGGCATAAAATCACCAAATCTGATTTTTTAAGAGGCATATTATGGCGAAGAATTATTCACTCGGTATTGATGTAGGCTCAACAACTGTTAAAACCGTCATTACCGATACAGCAAAAAATATCATATATTCACGCTATCAGCGTCATTTTTCCAAGGTCAAGGAAACTGTTACAGAACAGCTGGAGTTGATACATGAGGAATATCCCCACGACAGCTTCACCGTATGTATAACAGGCTCGGCAGGTCTTGGACTGGCAAATTCTGCCAATCTCCCATTTGTACAGGAGGTTCACGCCGCTTTTCTTGCGGTTAAGGAAAAAGCTCCCGATGCCGATGCGGTCATCGAATTAGGCGGCGAAGATGCTAAAATTATTTTCCTCACAGGCGGAATTGAACAGCGAATGAACGGCTCATGTGCAGGGGGTACAGGTGCATTTATTGACCAGATGGCAACACTTCTCGGTATAACTGCCGATGAACTCGATGCCCTTTCTCTCAATGCGGAGAAGATTTACCCCATTGCATCACGCTGCGGAGTTTTCGCTAAATCCGACATTCAGCCCCTGCTCAATCAGGGTGCATTGCGTGAGGATATTGCCGCAAGTATTTTTCAGGCTGTTGTTGACCAGACAGTTTCGGGACTTGCACAGGGACGAACAATTGAGGGAAAAGTTCTTTTCCTCGGCGGTCCTCTCCACTTCCTCAAAGGCTTGAAAAAGGCGTTTGTAAATACTCTCGGTCTTGATGCCGAACACGCTGTATTCCCCGATGACGGCCCTGTTTTCGTGGCATATGGCTGTGCGCTCCACGGTTCACAGCTGGAGGAACAATATACAATTGACGAAATGATTTCCATGTTGAAATCCGCCAAAGCCTCTGATGATATTATTACAGGTGAACCTCTTTTCGCTTCACAGGCTGAATATGAGGAGTTCATCGACCGCCATAAAAAATGCGATTTAGGCTATGCCGATATACGTACATACAAGGGCAATGCTTACCTTGGAATTGACGCAGGCTCAACTACTACAAAGCTTGTGCTTATAACTGAGGACTGCCGTATTCTCTATCACCATTATTCCTCGAATATGGGGCAGCCTCTTGATAAAATTGCCGCACAGGTTAAGATTATCCGTGAGGCAATGAATCCCGAAATTACCATAAAAGGCTCGGCAGTTACAGGCTACGGCGAGGATTTAATAAAGGCAGGACTTTCCATTGACCACGGCATAGTTGAAACTGTTGCCCATTTCAGAGCTGCGGCATATTTCTGCCCCGATGTTGATTTTATCATTGACATCGGCGGACAGGATATTAAATGTTTCCGCATAAAAAATCACAGCATTGACAGCATTATGCTCAACGAGGCTTGTTCATCGGGCTGCGGTTCGTTTATACAGACCTTTGCAATGGCTCTCGGCTATGATATTTCCGAATTTTCCAAACTCGGATTATTCGCACAGCACCCTGTAGACCTCGGCTCACGCTGCACCGTATTTATGAACAGTTCCGTCAAGCAGGCACAGAAAGACGGTGCAACTGTTGAGGATATTTCCGCAGGCTTGTCCTCATCAATTATCAAAAATGCGATTTACAAGGTTATCCGTGCAAATTCTCCCGATGAACTGGGAAAAAATATTGTCGTTCAGGGCGGTACATTCCTCAATGACGCTGTTCTCCGTTCATTTGAAAAGGAACTTGGCAGAAACGTAATCCGTCCTGCCGTGTCGGGACTTATGGGAGCCTTAGGCTGTGCATTGTATGCAAAGGAGCATACCACAGGTGAGTCAAATCTCATTACTGCCGAAGAACTGGCTAATTTCAGCTATACTTCAAAATCCGCAAGCTGCGGCGGCTGTACTGCAAACTGCCGTCTTAATATAATCAATTTCGGCAAGGGACGCAATTTCATTTCGGGAAATCGCTGTGAAAAGGGCAGCGGAAAGGCGAAAAAGAATAATATTCCTAACCTTTACGAATACAAATACAATAACGTATTATCCCTTAAATCCGTTCCACAGCCGAAAAATCCCATTGCAAAAGTGGGATTGCCAATGACATTAAGCTTTTACGAGCAGATGAAATTCTGGCAGACATTTTTCAATGAACTGGGATTTGAAACGGTCATAAGCGACGAAAGTTCCCGTGAGATGTATTATCTCGGTCAGCATACTATCCCCTCGGATACCGTTTGCTACCCGGCTAAGCTTGCCCACGGACATATCGAATATCTTCTTGACAAGGGCGTGGACTTCATTTTCTACCCATGTATGAGTTACAACATTGACGAGGGCGGCAGCGATAACCACTTCAATTGCCCTGTTGTAGCCTATTATCCCGAACTTTTAGCGGCTAATAATCTGCGGCTTAACGGTGATAATTTCTTACGTCCGTATATGGATATGAACAACAAGAAAAATGTTATCCGTGTTATGAAGCAGACTTTGAAAAAATTCAATATTGGCGGAAAAATAGCCGCCGCCGTTGAAAAGGCTTACGAGGAATACCACAGCCAGCAGAAGGATATTTCCAAAAAAGCTGCGGAAATAATCGCACAGGCAAGAGCCGAAAACCGCAAAATTATCGTTCTTGCAGGCAGACCGTATCACATTGACCGTGAAATCAACCACGGTATACATAAGCTTATTACATCTCTTGGAATGGCAGTTGTAACTGAGGACAGCATTGCTCCATTGGGCGAAACTCCTAAGCTTGGAGTTCTCAATCAGTGGACATATCACGCAAGGCTTTACCGTGCGGCACAGTATGTCACAACTCAGCCTGATATGCAGCTGATACAGCTTGTTTCATTCGGCTGCGGCATTGATGCCGTTACAAGTGATGAAGTCCGCAGTATTCTCGAAAATGGCGGAAAGCTCTATACACAGCTGAAAATTGATGAGATAAATAACTTAGGTGCGGCAAGAATACGTTTAAGAAGTCTTGTTGCCGCTATGGAACAAGCTGATTAAGCAAAGCTTTAAAGCTTTGCTTTGCAGCTATTAGCCCTTAGCCGTTAGCTGATGAATGATGCAATTTTACAAAGCTAAAAGCTAATGGCTAAAGGCTAACAGCTCTTAATTTTAAATTGTATAGGAGATTAATATGCCTGAATATGCAAAATTTACCGAGGAAATGATAAAAACACATACAATCCTCGTTCCCGATATGCTGCCTGTTCATTTCAAGCTGCTTATCGCAATATTTGAAAGCAAAGGCTACCATATGGAGCTTTTGCAGAATGACTCCCGTGCAGTCGTTGATGAAGGACTGAAAAACGTCCACAACGATGCCTGTTACCCTGCTTTGCTTGTTATAGGTCAGTTTATGGACGCCCTTAAAAGCGGCAAATACGACCTCGACAAGACGGCTCTGCTTATTACCCAGACAGGCGGCGGCTGTCGTGCCTCAAACTATATCCACCTGCTGAGAAAGGCAGTTGACAAGAATTTCCCGCAGGTTCCTGTTGTATCTCTTAATTTCAGCGGCCTTGAAAAAGACAGCGGATTTAAAATCACCGCAGGTATGTTCTTCAAGTTCCTCTATGCCGTTCTCTATGGCGATTTGCTTATGACTTGCTACAACAAGTGCCGTACATACGAAGTAAACAAGGGCGAGGCTAAGGCTACCCTTGAAAAATGGCAGGACGCTTTAGGCGAAATGTTCCGTCAGGGCAAGGGTTACACCAAGACTAAAAAGCTGTACCGTGACATTATGGACGATTTCGGTGCTATAAAATTAAGCGGCGAAAAGAAAATAAAAGTCGGAATTGTAGGGGAAATTTACGTTAAATATTCACCCCTTGCAAACAACCACCTTGAAGATTTCCTCATTTCCGAGGGATGTGAGCCTGTTGTGCCGTCACTTCTGGAATTTGTTATGTACTGTGCGGTGAGCAACTTCAACAATGCCGCCCTTTACGATAACAAAACTACAAAGTCAATGGCGTTCAAACTGGGATATAAGCTGATTTACGCAAAACAAAAGGAGCTTATTTCCATTATGAAACAGCATGGCAAATTCGAACCGCTTCACGATTTTGAACATCTCCGCCAGTTAGCCGACAAATACATAAGTCAGGGCGTTGTTATGGGCGAGGGCTGGCTTATTCCTGCGGAAATGGCTGCTCTTGCGAAATCGGGAGTTGAAAATATCATATGTGCACAGCCTTTCGGCTGTCTGCCAAATCACATTGTTGCAAAGGGTATGTCCCGTGCAATCAAGGACGATAATCCCAATGCAAATATAGTTGCAATTGACTATGACCCCGGTGCTACAAGAGTTAATCAGGAAAACCGCATAAAGCTTATGCTTGTAAATGCAAAGCGATGAGGAACTCACAAAACGGAGTAAATCTCCGTGAAAACAGCGGACAGGAAAAGGCTCTCAGCCTCCTTTACGGGAATTTTTTCGGCAGATGTGTGCTGAAAATTCTCACAATGCCTTTTATTTCAAAGGCGGCAGGAGCGTTTATGGATTCGCCCCTTTCAGTTCCCTTTATAAAGCCCTTTATCCGCAAAAATAACATCTCAATGGCGGAATATGAAAAGGCGGATTACAAAAGTTTCAACGAATTTTTCACACGAAGAATAAAGCCTGAAAATCGCCCCTTTTCTCAAAATCCAGCGGAACTTATAAGTCCCTGCGATTCAAAGCTTACGGTATACGAGATAAACGAAAACAGCCTTTTCAGCATTAAAAATTCCCTCTACAGCGTGGAGGATTTGCTGAAAAATAAACCCCTTGCCGAGAAATACAAGGGTGGCTGCTGTATGATTTTCCGCCTTTGCGTGGACGATTACCACCGCTATTGCTACATTGACAACGGCATAAAGGGCGGCAATAAATTCATCGGGGGAGAACTTCACACCGTCAATCCCATTGCCTTGAAGCACTACAACATCTACAAGAGAAACAGCCGTGAATACACTATTCTCCGCACGGAAAATTTCGGAGATGTGGTGCAGGTTGAAGTGGGTGCAATGCTTGTGGGGAAGATTTCCAACCTCCACGGCAGGCATAAATTCCGCCGAGGTGAGGAAAAGGGTATGTTCCAATTCGGCGGTTCAACTATTGTTCTGCTTTTTGAAAAGGGCAGAATTGCCCTTGACGGAGATATTCTTGAAAATTCCGCAAATGGCATTGAAACTCCCGTGCGTTTTGGCGAAACCATAGGATTTATAGCCTTTAGCCATTAGCCGTTAGCTTTTAGGACGGCGAGTTAATACAAAATTAAGAATTAAAGGACGGTGGAATTTTTTCTGCCGTTCATTTTTTTGTACGCTAATGGCTAACGCCCACGCAAATCAATTTTCAAAACCTTGACAGACATGGTATAATAGAATTATGAAAAATAACGGAATAACAGAGTATTTTGAGGAAGTAGAAACAGAAGAAGAGTATAATGGCTATTTTTGCAGGATACCAGAAATCATAA
>JAZQFV010000074.1:0-2384 GCA_045539715.1 Ruminococcus sp.
ACTGCTGGAGAATGAACCTGATATTTACATGTTTGATGGTAATGGATATCTTCATCCACGGAATATGGGAATCGCAACTCATGCTTCATTTTATCTGAATAAACCAACAATAGGAGTTGCAAAAACTTATTTCAGGGTAGATAAGAAAACGGATTATATAGAACCTGAAAAGACAGCAGGAAGTTTTACGGATATTATCATAAATGAACAAGTATATGGCAGAGTACTGCGCACTCATAGCGATGTAAAACCAGTATTTGTTTCTGTCGGCAATAATATTTCTCTCGACACTTCAACCAAAATTACAATGGCACTTGTTGAAAAAGAAAGCCACATTCCAATTCCCACAAGATATGCAGATTTGGAAACACATATTGAAAGAGGAAATCTACGTTAGTGTTCAGAAAATGAGAATATTCAAATCATAATACCTTAAATAATGAGTTTGTTGCCAACAACTTTACTGAATTTATAGAAAGTTTGCGTGAAAATTGACACACAACAAGATGCAGAGTGGGGAATTATCACTCTGCATTCTCTGTTGAAATGATTCAGTTTACACGAAAGTTAATAAGGAGGGCGTATGAATATGAATCAAAACAAACCAATGAATAAAAGACTTGAAAAGCTTGCAGTAGAAAATACAGTGTTCAATAACTGTCGACAGGATATGTCTGATGTGAACTTCGAAATAGGAAATAGTAGCTACTTGCTGAAAGCATGTGGTGCACTTGTACTTCTTGCAGTAGTTTTTGGAGGACGTTTTCTAATAAGACGAAAAGCTGGAAATCCAGAATATACTCTTTCAACAATAGATATATTATTCTGGATATTTATCGGTGGCATATTGATTTATACAATTGTTGCTACAATTATGCTTAAAAGAAAACCAACTATTTCTGTATCAGGAAAGATGGTGTTTTATAATGGGAACAGTTGGACATGCGATGAAATTGAATGTGTTAAGTGCAGTAAATTTTTTGAGCGTGTTAATGTTTATTCAAATGGGCGTAGGATAATATCATTTCCTTGGGAACTGGATAATGCTGAAATGTTTATTGCATGGGTAAAAAAATGTGGAATTATTTTTGAGGATATGCGTATGGATTTTAATTAAAATTATTGCTAAATTTTGAATAGTTTGTGATTAGGCAACTTGGACACCAAGTTGCCTTTTTGTGGTATGACGGGCATATCAATGCTCTGTGGTGAAAGTCCACTGAGGCGTAGTTACCGACGAACTCAAAAGCGACTTGCAAGTTTCACATCGTGAGGTGTGGGAGAGAAGAAGCAATAGCGAAATCGTAGCCTGACGAACAGAAACCTGATATTAAGGCATATTAAGCGGATGAGTTTGCTAAGAGCAATGAAGTCCCAAAGGTAATCGTAACCTTAATGCGTAAATCAAGCGGGTAGACGAGGAAAGAGTATTGGTTTATCCTGTGAGGTTTCATAGACAAAGAAATCTGTAGTAACAACGAACTATGAGAAGTCAGCAGAAGCAAAAGTACCGATTTTTCATCAAACATATAAAAGATGTTCTGCCTGGAACCGATATGCAAAGTAGTTGAAACGTATATGATGTAAAATGCAGGAAGTCGTAGGTTAGAGATTTGGGAGCAGAAGCGTTGAAGCAATATGAGATTGAGAACCTAACCGCCGTATGCCGAACGGCACGTACGGTGATGTGAGAGGGCGGTTCATTCCACCCTACTCGATTATATATAAAAAATCCTGACCAAGAACAATGTCTTAGTCAGGATAATACATATTAAATTATACGATTGTAAAACAATTAACACACCTTAATAGTTTCAGAAAGCTGTTCAAGTTCAGAACCGGTTATAACAGCAGTTGACCCGTCAAGAAGATAGATTTCATCACCTTCAACAAGGTCGCCAGCCGCTACCCAACCACGCTCAATAACATAGAACGGATGATTTGTTGTTGTGTCGATATCTCCGCATGAAGTGTACAGGTGCAGTATCTCATCTACTTCATGGACATAAACCTTTGTAACTTCCTTGAGTGCTGTTTCACCTGTAAAGATGTCATACGCCCATACCTTGTCACCGACTTCAATTTCATCAATTCGCTTCTGTCCGTTTTCTGCCGCAACAAGGGTTTCACCTGTAAAGCAATTCTGATGCAGTGACATAAGCGAGAGTATGAGCTGTATAGAACGTGTGCCGACCAAATCCCAGTCTTTGTTTTTGGCAGCATCCATTATGCTTTGCCATTGCGTTGCCAGACCATATCCCGTCAACACCTTACTGATAATCGGTCCTATTGCTTTCATCTGGCACATACGGTTCATAAACAAACCGGTAATAACTCCGCATGCAATTCCTTCAACCATCTGCCAGCCTGACAATTCAGGATCG
>JAZQFV010000075.1:0-49471 GCA_045539715.1 Ruminococcus sp.
AGTGGCTGATGTATCATGATTTCGCTGTTTGGAAGTGCAAAACGCTTGCCCTTTGCTCCTGCTGCAAGGAGAAATGCTCCCATTGAAGCTGCCATACCGATACAGATTGTGGATACATCGCACTTGATGTACTGCATTGTATCATAAATAGCCATACCTGCGGTAATTGAGCCGCCGGGGGAATTGATGTAAAGCGAAATATCCTTTTCGGAGTCCTGACTTTCAAGGAAAAGGAGCTGTGCAACAACAAGACTTGCAGTTGCGTCATTAACCTGATCGGAAAGCATAATAATTCTGTCATTCAGAAGTCGTGAGAAAATATCATAGGAACGCTCTCCACGGCTTGTCTGCTCAACAACATAAGGAATAAAACTCATAATTCATCGCCCTTTCTCGTATTTTGTCGAAATATCTTAATAAAACCATTGTCCCGCATACACGGGACAACGGATATAATCTTTGATTATTCAGCAGCTTCTTCTGTGTTCTCAACTACTGCATTTTCCTTTACGAAATCAATAGCCTTCTGAACCTTGATGTCGTCAGCAAGAGCAAATGGTGAAACAAACTGTCTTACTGTTGCGATATCCATATTGTTTGCAGCTGCAATCTCACCAAGAGTATTGTTGAGATCTTCCTCTGTAGCCTCGAAGTTCTCGAGTTCTGCAATCTTTTCAAGAGCAAGACGAAGCTTAACTTCACCCTCAGCACGCTCTTTGTAAGTATCTCTGATGGACTGCACATCCATGCCTGTGTACTGGCAGTAAAGCTTGAGGCTCATACCCTGCTGCTGGAGCTGACGCTCAAATGAGGATACGATTTCATCAATTCTTTGCTCAAACATACAGTTAGGAATTGGAGCATCAACCTTAGCAATAAGAGCCTCAAGAATAGCACTCTCAAATGCAGCATCTGCCTGCTTTACAGCAGCTTCTTCAAGCTGTGTGCGGATGTTTGCTCTGTACTCGTCAACTGTATCGAACTCTGTAGCGTCCTTAACAAGCTCGTCATCAATTTCGGGAAGTTCCTCGAAAGTGATAGCGTGAAGCTTTGTCTTGAATACAGCTTCCTTGCCTGCATAATCTGTCATCTGGTAATCCTCAGGGAATGTAACAACAACGTCGAACTCATCGCCTACGTTGTGGCCAACGATCTGATCCTCGAAACCTGGGATAAACTGACCGCTGCCGAGAAGGAGAGGATGATTTTCGCCTTTGCCGCCTTCAAATGCCTCATCACCGAAGAAGCCCTCGAAATCAATTGTAACTTCGTCGCCTAACTGAGCAGGTCTGTCCTCAACTGAAACGATACGTGCATTCTTCTTTCTGATAATATCAATCTGCTTGTCAACGTCAGCATCTGTAATCTCGTTTACCTTCTTAGCAGCCTTGATGCCCTTATAGTCAGTAAGCTCGATTTCAGGCTTAGTAACGCAGATAACCTTGATTTCTACGCCTGTTTCCTTGTCGATAGAAGTAACTTCTACGTTAGGTCTGTCAACGAGAACAAGTTTCTCCTGAGCAACAGCAGCGTCAACCTCAGGTCCGAGAAGGCTGTTGATAGCACCCTCATAGAAAGCACCCTCACCGAAAGTCTTTTCAGCAAGCTTTCTGGAAACCTTACCCTTTCTGAATCCCTTTATCTGGATATTTTTCTTTTCACGCTGATACTCAGCTTCAACAGCAGCCTCAAAAGCCTCAGCATCAATGCTGATAAGAAGTTCTGTTGTGTTCACATCTGTTTTGTTTGATGACTTTAACATAATGATCCTCCATTTATTTATATAGATGTCCTTTACATCATAAAGAATACCTAAACATTATACCATATTTTGAAATGAATTTCTACAGTTATTGAATACTTCTACCTTTTACACAAATTCACATTACCTTTTCTGGAATAAACTGTAAATAATCCCCCGATATTAAATGGAAA
Organism: Ruminococcus sp.; assembly: GCA_045539715.1. Classification (GTDB taxonomy): domain Bacteria; phylum Bacillota; class Clostridia; order Oscillospirales; family Ruminococcaceae; genus Ruminococcus. The sequence goes on from JAZQFV010000075.1 coordinate 1,936, forward strand.
TTCACGTCATCATAGGTGTTTGTGACGCATAATCCATGGGCGGAGTGACCGTGAATGTGTCCATAGTAGCAGTCTTTTATATTGTAGCGGTACAGCACTTCAAGTATATCATAGTTGAAGTTGGATGCAAAAATCGGCGGATAGTGCATAAATACCATGGGTTCAAGTCCTGCATTGAGTGCCGACTTGATTGAGGCTTCAAGACGCTGCACTTCTCGGCGAAGCACTTTTTCATCCTGTTCCTCACCTGGCATATTTACCCAGCCTCTTGTGCCGCAGATGCCGTATTCACCGTATTGATAGTGATTGTTATGAAGAATGTTTATGGAGTCAAATCCGTTTTCTTTGAGGAAATCCTCCATTTTCTTCATAGTCGTCCACCAATAGTCGTGATTGCCTTTCAGCACAATTTTTTTACCGGGAAGATTGTGGATAAACTCGAAATCGGGAGTTGCCTGCTGTAACGACATTCCCCATGATATATCCCCTGCGAGAACAACTGTATCTTCCGCTTTGACGGTATTCAGCCAGTTTTCCTCGATTTTCTGCTGGTAATTGTCCCAACCTGCAAATATACTCATTGTCTTTGAGGGATCGCATAAGCACAAATGCAAATCCCCGATAACATATAAACTCATCAGAATCCGAGAGTTCTGAGGACGTAATCCTTCTGGTCAGCCTTTTCGATTACATCTGTAAAGCGCTCAGGCTTGTTTTTAAGGTCAGCCAATGCAGCAGGTACAGGAATATCTGAAAGTTCTGCAATGCGGTCAACCTTAGCATATTCGTCAATGTCGGAATTGCCCTTTTCAAGAGCTTCGAGAACAGCCGCAGAGAACTTGTATGGGCTTGCAGTTGACGCAATAATAGTCTTTGTTGTGTCACCTGTTGCAGCCTTGTAATCGTTGTATACCTTAACAGCAACAGCTGTATGTGTATCACAAGTATAAGAATACTTCTCGTAAATGCTGCTGATTGTTTCCTTTGTCTGCTCATCGTCACAGAATCCGCCGAAGAATTCCTCATTGAGCTTAGCCTTGACATCAGCTGTAACCTCGTACTTGCCCTCTGCTGCAAGCTTGCCGAACCACTCGTTGATAACAGCGTCATTTCTGTCTGTCATAAGGTAGAGAAGTCTTTCAAGGTTGCTGGAAATGAGAATATCCATTGAGGGAGATACAGTTGCATAGAACTGACGATTTCTGTCGTATACACCTGTGTTGATGAAATCTGTAAGTACGTTGTTGATATTTGAAGCACAGATAAGCTTATTTACAGGAACACCCATATGCTTTGCATAGTATGCAGCAAGGATATTACCGAAGTTACCTGTAGGAACAACGATGTTGATTTTCTCGCCCATTTCAATTTCTTCGCCCTTTACAAGCTCAGCATAAGCGGAAACGTAGTAAACAACCTGTGGAACAAGTCTGCCCCAGTTGATAGAGTTTGCAGATGAGAAAATCATTCCCTTTGAATCAAGTGCAGCCTTTACCTCGTTGTCGGTAAAGATAGCCTTAACGCCGTTCTGACAGTCGTCGAAATTGCCCTTGATAGCACAAACTCCGACATTATCGCCCTCCTGAGTTTTCATCTGACGCTTCTGCATTGGGCTAACGCCGTCCTCGGGATAGAATACGAGAATTGATGTACCCTCAACGTCCTTGAATCCCTCAAGAGCAGCTTTTCCTGTATCGCCTGAAGTTGCAACGAGAATTACAATCTTCTTGTCAAGCTTGATTTTCTTTGCAGATGTTGTAAGGAAGTAAGGAAGAATCTGCAAAGCCATATCCTTGAACGCACAAGTCGGGCCGTGCCACAGTTCAAGCATATATGTACCGTCAAAGAGATGTGCTATTTCAGCAATACTCTCTGTTTCGAAATTCTTTTCGGAATAGGCATTATCAGTACAGTAATGAATTTCAGCCTCTGTAAAATCCGTAAGGAATTTTGAGAAAACATAAGCTGCTCTGTCGGCATATTTCATATCGCCGATAGCTTTAAGCTCATCAAAAGTAAGCTGTGGAATTGATTCGGGAACGAAAAGACCGCCCTCCACAGAAATTCCCTGAGTAATAGCCTCTGCGCTGCTTACCTTTACTCCGCTGTTTCTTGTACTGTTGTAAAACATATAATCACCCTTTTAAAAAAATGAAATTCATGCCTGTTGTATCAAAGGCATTTTCTATATAATCAATGCTAAGCACTCTGCCACAGGAGATAATCACCTCAGCGATGTCAAATCTCGGCTGTAACTTATTGGGGTACTTGTAGCAAAAATTACAGGCTGTTTTAACGATAAGCGTCTTTTTGCGTTTGTCAATGGCATTAAAGCCGCCTACCATGCTGTTTGGTTTGCGTGACTTTACCTCCACAAAGGCGATATAGTCATTATTTACCGCTATTATGTCAATTTCTCCGCCCCTTATGCGATAGTTTCGCTCAACTATTTCATACCCTTGCTTAATCAGGTAGGAGCAGACGTAATCCTCGCCTATATTGCCGATTTCAACGCTATTCATCACTTTCACCGAGAATTTTTTTCAGGAAAGTTTTTCTGTGAATATCGCTTGCACCGTATTTTTTCAGCATATCGCAATGAAGCTTTGTGCCGTATCCCTTGTGCTGTTCAAAGCAATACTGTGGATATTTTTCTGCAATTTCCCGCATATATCTGTCACGGGCAACCTTTGCAAGAACAGATGCCGCAGAAATTGAAGCTGATGTTGCATCGCCCTTTATGACATTTTCGGCATTGCAATTCAGCTCAGGCATACGATTTCCGTCAATCAACGCAATATCGGGATTTATACCAAGTCCCTCAACTGCTCTTTTCATTGCAAGCATAGTTGCCTGCAAAATATTGATGCTGTCAATTTCCTCAACAGATGCGGTTGCTATGCAATAAGCCTCCGCCTTTTCAATTATTTCGTCAAAAAGCAGTTCACGTCGCTTTTCAGATATTTTCTTACTGTCGTTGAGATAATCAATAAGAGTTTCATCGTTAAGCACAACGGCTGCGGCATAGACATCACCTGCAAGAGGGCCTCTGCCTGCCTCGTCAACTCCACATACCACGGGGTATTTCTTACGAAGCTCCTTGTCGTAATCGAACAATTCCTTGTGAAGCACAACTCTCGCCATATTACTTCACCTCGGGCATTTCAAGCGTAATGCGTCCAAGCTTGCCGCTTCTGAATTCGTCAAGCACGGTTATTGCGGCTCTTTCGATATTGATTTCACCGCCCGAAACAACCATACCACGTTTTTTTCCCACCTTTTCAAGGAGGGCAAGTCCGTCGTCGTTTTCGTCGAATTCAAGCTTGTATCTTTCAACAAGCGACTGTGGATAATTCTCCGCAAGATAGCTCAGAAGCTTCATTGCAAGAGTTTCAATATCAAGAATATCATCGCTGATTGCACCTGTGAAAGCAAGCCTTATTGCCGCTGACTGGTCCTCAAATTTAGGCCACAGCACACCTGGCATATCAAGCAATTCCGTATTATCTTTAAGCTTAACCCACTGCTTTACACGGGTAACTCCCGGTCTGTCCTCAACCTTTGCACGCTTACTTCCTGCAAGGCGGTTTATGAGGGAACTTTTGCCCACATTGGGTATACCTAAAATCATAAGTCTGACAGGTGCACCTGTCATTCCGTGTTTCTCACGCTTATCCATAAGTTCTTTCAGCACCGTTGCTTTAAGAGTTGGCATAAGCTTATTAATACCCTTTCCCGATTTGCAGTCAACGGCAAGAGCAGTTACATTTTCTTTTTTGAGATAATTTACCCAAGCCGAAGTTGCATTGCTGTCGGCAAGGTCACACTTATTCAACAGCACAATTCTCGGCTTTGAACCCGTCATAGAATCAATTTCGGGATTTCTGCTGCTCATTGGTGTACGTGCGTCAATGATTTCCACAACGGCATCAACAAGCTTCATATTGGCAGTAATTGCACGTCTTGTCTTTGCCATATGTCCGGGGAACCATTGTATTGTTTTTATATCAGTATTTTCCATTTATCCTCCTTACGAATAAGGCATAGTCATAGATGCATAATTAACCCTTGTGAGAACCGATAAGAATATCAAATTCATCAAGGGGTGAATACTTGACAATTGCCTTGCCGTAAATCTGATCTCTCTTTACAAGTCCAACGCTTCTTGCACGGCTGTCTGTGGAATTGTTGCGGTTATCGCCCATTACAAAGTAATAGCCCTCGGGAACAGTAATCGGATACTGGTCGCCAAATGCACCTTCATCCTGTGTATACGCATCTTCTGCGATATATGGCTCGTCAAGCACTTCGCCGTCAACGGTAACCTTGCCGTTTTCAATAGAAACCGTCTGACCGCCTACAGCAATAACTCTCTTGATGATACACTCATTAATTGGCATATCATACTGTGGCTGATATGGCTTTCCGCTGTCATCAAGAAGGTAATTCTTATCCTTGTCAATTACGAGAATATCGCCGTATTTAACATCAAAGAACACCGTATTCATAAACACCTTGTCAGTTTCGTTCTTGATTTCACGTTCACCGTTGAAATTCTTATTAAGTGTAGGGACCATTGAGCGTCCCACGATATTTACAGGGTGAAGAATATAAGTGAAAATCAGCACAATCACAAATACAGTAGCAAGTGTAGATTCGATAATATCAATTACATCTTTTATAAAAGCGCCTTTTTTCTTCTTTTTATTTGCTTCATCAGATGTATTTTCAGCTGTATTTACAGCAGCTTCTGTATTTTCAGCTTCATTTATTTCCACAGGTGTGCTTTCATTTTCATTTGCAGATTCCTCTGCTGAAAGCTTTTCCATATTTTCTTCCATTATATAACCTCTCATTCAATATATTGGCAATCAGAGATACTGCAATTAACCCTTATGAGAACCGATAAGAATATCAAATTCATTAAGGGGTGAATACTTTACAATTGCCTTGCCGTAAATCTGATCTTTCTTTACAAGTCCAACTCTCCTTGCACGGCTGTCTGTGGAATTGTTGCGGTTATCGCCCATTACAAAGTAATAGCCCTCGGGAACAGTAATCGGGTACTGGTCGCCAAATGCACCTTCATCCCGTGTATATGAATTTACTGCGATATACGGCTCGTCAAGCACTTTGCCATCAACGGTAACCTGACCATTTTCGATTGAAATCGTCTGACCGCCTACAGCAATAACTCTCTTGATGATACACTCATTAAGCGGCAAATCTAACTGTGGCTGATATGGCTCGCCGTTTTCATCGAGAAGGTAATTCTTATCGTTGTTAATTACGAGAATATCGCCGTATTTAACATCAAAGAATATTGTATTCATTAAAACCTTATCTGTTTCGCCCTTGGTTTCACGTTCACCGTAAAAATTCTCATTAAGTGTGGGAACCATAGAGTGTCCCTTGATATTTACAGGGTGAAGAATATATGTGAAAATCAGCACAATAACAAAAATGGTTGCAAGAGTAGAATCAAGAATTTCAATTATATCTTTGATAAAAGTGCCTTTTTTCTTCGTTTCATTTGCTTCATCAGCTGTATTTTCAGCTTCATTTATCTCCACAGGTGTGCTTTCATTTTCAGTAGTTGCAGACTCCTCTGCTGAAAGCTTTTCCATATTTTCTTCCATTATATATCCTCTCAATCAAATATTGGCAATATTGGTAGTATGTATTCAAAGCCGAAATTATAGCAAAAAAGGGACATAAAGTCCCCATGGATAGGAGCCGAACCGTCGGATAACCGACGGTAACGGACTCAAACACAGTCTTATCGAATCTGCTCCTTAACCTTTGCAGCCTTACCAACTCTGTCTCTGAGGTAGTAGAGCTTAGCACGGCGAACTTTACCGTGTCTGATAACTTCTACCTTGTCAACAGCAGGTGCGTGGAGTGGGAAAACTCTTTCAATTCCACAGCCGTGAGCTACACGTCTTACTGTGAAAGTTTCGCTGATGCCGCCGTGCTTCTTAGCAATAACTGTACCCTCGAAGATCTGAATACGGCTCTTTTCACCTTCCTGAATACGCACGTGAACCTTAACAGTATCACCTACGTTGAACTGAGGTGCGTTTTCCTTCATACTTGATCCGCTGATTAATTTGAGTGCATCCATTTTAAAATCCTCCTAAAATTTCCGAACATTCTTACCTCTCCCGAGAAATCCGTTTCAGCATAACGGAAACGCAGAAATAAAACCATTGCCCTAAGGCACGTCTGTTCCGTCACCGACAGGAACTATAAGGCAGCGGACTGCTCGATTTAATGTCTTTCGGCATTAACCCTCATCTGCAAAAAGCAGACGGATTACAAATGCTTTATAATTATATCATACTTTTTCGGAAAATGCAAGTGTTTTCAAGAAAATTTTTCATTATTTTCACATAAAATTCCTGTACGGCGGATATTTGCCATTTCAAATGGAATTTCGCAGGATTTTCTCAACGCTTCCACAAAAAGTGTCGGATTATAATTTGTCTTTGTTCCCGCAGGCAGACGCATAGCCATATGAACTGCTCCCTCAGCCTTTTCAAGGGATACCATTTCCGTATCGGGTTTCAGGTCAACAGTCTTGATACCCTTTTTCGTCTTTTTCTCAATGAGAATTTCATCTGCGGCAAGAAGTTTTTCAACAGCGTCATAAACTCCCTGTACATCATCGGCTTTAAGGTCAAATTCATACTCCGCCTTGGCAATAACCGTGATTTTATTTTTCTGAGGTGCAATATCAACAATTCCCATACCCTCAGGCATAACCTCGTTGAGCCTGTCCTTTATAACGGAAAGGGGCATATTATCATCGGTAATATTGAAATCCATAATTTCGCAGTCGCTCTCAAATCCCAGAGAAAGTGCAAGGGCAAAGCTGTAATATGGGTGGGGATTAAATCCCTCGGTATACCATACGGGAAGCTTTGAACGGCGGAAAATACGGAGCATACAGCGATTAAGGTCAAGGTGGGAAATATATTTCGCCCTGCCTGTCTTTTTAAATGTTGCACGAAGTCTTAACAAAAACATTCCCTCCCAACAGCTTTATTTACGCCGCAGCCTGAACATTTCTGTCGGCAATGTGGCGTAGTTACGGCATTGTGTGCCGTTTTATTTTCACGGATGAAGAATTCCTTTGACACCATATAATCAAGGTGATCCCACGGCAGTATTTCGTCATATTCAGCACGTCTGTTAGCGTAATACGCAGGGTCAACACCGCATTTTTCAAAGGCTTCAAGCCAAACATCAAACTTGAAATGCTCGCTCCAGCTGTCGAATTTGCAGCCCATTTTCCACGCTGTATAGACAACATTGCAAAGTCGTCTGTCACCCTTTGCAAGAACAGCTTCAAGCTGGCTTACATCGGCATCGTGATAGCTGACCTTGATTTTCTTGGATTTTACGGAATCAAGGAGCAATTTCTGCTTTCTTTCGATTTCCTCACGGGTATCCTGCGGCTCAAACTGGAACGGAGTAAACGGCTTTGGCACAAATGTGGCACAGCTTACGGAAATCTGCGGACTTCTGCCCTTGGGACGATTTTCAATGCTGTAGTACAGGTCGAGAATACGCTGTGCAAGTTCTGCAATTCCCACAATATCCTCGTCTGTTTCAGTCGGAAGTCCCATCATAAAATAGAGTTTTACGCTGCTGTAACCGCCCTCAAAGGCAATTTTGCAGGTACTCATAATTTCTTCCTCTGTGACATTCTTGTTTATAACGTCACGGAGTCGCTGTGTGCCGCCCTCAGCGGCAAAAGTCAGACCACTCTTGCGGACTTTCTTGATTTTCTCCAAAAGCTCCTCTGTGAAATTATCCACACGGAGAGAGGGAAGTGAAAGATTTATACGCTCCCCTGCTGTATAGTCAATAAGCTTTGTGAGCATTTCGTCAATCTGAGAATGGTCGCTTGTACTTAAAGATGCAAGGGAAACCTCGTCATATCCCGTATTTTCGCAAAGGCACTTAGTTTCCTTATAAATTGTATCGGGGGATTTTTCTCTGAATGGGCGGTAAATAAAACCTGCCTGACAGAAACGACAGCCACGGATACAACCACGGAGTACCTCAACAGATACTCTGTCGTGAACGATTTCAGTAAAAGGCACAACAAAATTTTCGGGATAGAAGACATTGTCGAAATCCTTAATAATACGCTTTGTAATCTTTTCGGGAGCGTTTTCCGATACAGTCATTTTCTCAATTGTGCCGTCCTCTTTATAGTCGAAATTGTAGAACTGGGGAACGTAAATTCCCTCAATCTGTGCGGCTTTGCGGAGGAATTCAAGACGGCTTGCACCCTGTTTTTTCATCTCATTGAATAAATCCATAAGTTCAAGGTTAACTTCCTCGCCCTCGCCCAGAATGAAAATATCGAAGAAATCCGCCAACGGTTCCGGGTTGCACACACATGGACCGCCTGCCACAACAATCTGCGTCAGTTCAGCAGTTCTGTCCTTGGCAAAAATGGGAATTCCTGCAAGGTCAAGCATATTCAGCACATTTGTATATGACAGCTCATACTGCATTGTAAAGCCGATGAAATCGAAATCTCTGACAGGTTCAAGGGATTCAAGAGAATAAAGGGGAATATCGTTTTCACGCATAATCTTCTCGAAATCCACATCGGGAGCATAGCAGCGTTCACAGCGGAAATTCTCCCTTGCATTTTTAAGGGAGTAAAGAATTTTCATACCGATATGTGACATACCAATGTCGTATGTATCAGGAAAGCAGAATGCAAAGCTTACGTCAACGGAATTTTTATCCTTGACGATGCTGCCCACCTCGCCGCCGATATAGCGTGAGGGTTTCTGCACATCCATAAGATATTTTTCTATTTTCTCTTTCAAGTTCATTTCAAATTCTCCTTGTTGAAGCTGACAGGGAAAAATTCCGATAGCTTATGCTCACCGTCAGCAAGAATTATTGTAAAATCTCCGCCGCAGAATTCGCTCATTACCTGTAAACAAGCACCGCAGGGAGTGCAGTTTCTGCTGAAATCGCCGTCAGCACTTCCTGCAACGGCAATTGCGGAAAAATTTTTATTTCCCTCGGATACAGCCTTGAAAATGGCTGTACGCTCGGCACATACCGTCAATGAATAGGACGCATTTTCCACGTTGCAGCCTGTGTAGATTTTACCGTCAGCGGTGAGAAGTGCCGCACCAACGTGAAATCCCGAATAGGGGCAATAGGCACTTTTCGCTGCTTTTACAGCAATTTCAAACAATCCGTCAGTCATTTATTTTCCTCCGTTTTGCTTAACCTTGTGCTTTTTTCCGTCCGGTGTCATTATATATGTATTTTTAAGACTTGCATTAAGACTTCCCACAACAGCCTGACGGTATTCGTTGCGGAGAACTGTCTGCTCAGCCTTTTCCTCCTCGGTAAGTCCACATTCTCTTGACTTCCGTGAAAGTTCATTTATACGGTCAATTTTTACTTGTTCCATTTCATTTCCTCCGAAATTCATTATGACTTAATTATAACACATCTTCCCCAATTTGTAAAGGGCAAATACATTCAAATTCTTAATTAAGGACATCTGTAAATCATTTCTATGCATAAGAAAAGCGTACCTTTTGACGGGTACGCTTTTTTGCTTACTTTATAGCCTCAAATGCCTTTTTAAGGTCATCAAGAATATCATTTACGTTTTCAAGTCCAACGGAGAAACGAATCATTCCGCCGTTAATTCCGCAGGCTACAAGCTGTTCGTCTGTAAGCTGACGGTGAGTTGCACTTGCAGGGTGAAGAACACAGGTGCGGATATCAGCAACGTGAACTTCGTTTGATGCAAGGCTGAGGGAGTCCATAAACTTAACAGCTGTATCACGTCCGCCCTTGATTACAAAGGAGATTACACCGCTTGAACCGAGTGGGAGATACTTCTGTGCAAGGTCATAGTAAGGGTTGCTCTTTAATCCGGGATAATTTACGGATTCAACCATTTCATTTGCTTCAAGATATTCAGCCACAATCTTTGCATTTTCACAGTACTGCTTCATTCTGATAGCAAGAGTTTCAAGTCCTAAATTGAGATAGAATGCGGACTGTGCAGATGGATAGCAGCCTAAATCTCTCATAAGCTGCATTCTTGCCTTGATTATGTATGCGGCTTTTCCGTAAGTTTCTGTGTAGATAATTCCGTGGTAGCTCTCGTCAGGCTCTGTAAATTCGGGGAATTTTCCGTTTGCCCAGTTGAAGTTGCCTGAGTCAACGATAACACCGCCGACCTGTACAGCGTGACCGTCCATATACTTAGATGTGGAGTGAATTACAATATCAGCACCGTGTTCAATAGGACGGCAAAGGATAGGTGTGGGGAATGTATTGTCAATGATAAGGGGAACATCGTTCTTATGAGCGATTTTTGCAAACTTCTCAATATCAAGAACAGAAAGTGCGGGATTTGCGAGAGTTTCGCCGAAAACTGCCTTTGTATTGGGCTTGAATGCAGCCTGAATTTCTTCCTCTGTTGCATCGGGTGAAACGAAAATGCACTCAATGCCCAGCTTCTTCAATGTTACAGCGAAAAGATTAACAGTTCCGCCGTAAATTGTAGTTGTGGAAATAAAGCTGTCCCCTGCCTGAAGAATATTGAGCAATGAACACATTGAAGCAGCCTGACCGCTTGATGTACACATAGCACCGATACCGCCCTCTAATGCGGCAATTTTATCCTCAACAGCCATAACTGTGGGATTTTCAAAGCGTGAGTAAATAAGGCTCTTTGTGGGGTCATCGAATACAGCAGCTACATCGTCTGTTGAGTCGTAAACATAAGTTGTACTCTGTACGATTGGTACAACTCTCGGCTCTGTATTTTTAGGTGTGTAGCCTGAATGCAGACATTTTGTTTCAATGTTCATTGGTTTGTCCTCCTGAATTTTATGAATTTTTTGAATTTTGGTATGCAGAATTCAAGAACTGCACAGTATTTGTCCACCAGCGTTATGATATAAGTTTCCATGTATTTCGGAAAAGCAATGGTAGCAGGCCACATATGCTTGACTATCATATCCTGTTCCTTGGAATTGACAGAAACAAGCTTCATAGCGTTTTCCAATGCCATATCGGAATGACGGCGGCTGTGCTTCGGCTGATGCTTTTTACGGCTGATGTTGTATTCACGTCTGTCGTAGTAGAAAAGGTCGTGAAGCAGACCTGCTCTTGCAGCCGAACGTGCGTCAAGTCTGAAAAATCGGCAGGTTACATATGCGTAATATGACACATTTATGCAATGCTGAAATCTCGTTGTGGAGATATGATGCGTAATCTCTTTTAAGCGGATAATTTCAGGCAAATCAACAATATCGCTGATACAGCTGTAATATCTGCAAAGAGTAAGCTCTTTTTTTGAGCATATGGCTTTAAGCATAAAATCCCTCTCTTTATATAGCAAACGACAAAATCTTTTGGCGTTTGCTATTTGCCGCTCCGCACGGAGCAAACTTTAGTTTGCGGATGTGCGGGGCACTTTAATATAAATCTCAATCGGCACTTATACTGTGTTTTTATTATACATCATTTCCGTGAAAAAATCAATAGAAATTTTTTGATTTGAAAAATTTTTGAAAAAATGATATAATAGTTGTAACACTTTTGAATTTCAGTTGTCTGTATAGTTGAAGGAGGTGAAAGAGTGGATAAAAGCCTTGAGGATATTTACAAAGCCTATGCAAAGGAACTTTATCGGTACATATTCAATTTATGCCGAAATGAAACGCTTGCAGAGGATATTTTGCAGGACACAATGCTGAATGCCTTTATGTCGATTGACAAATTCAAGGGCGAATGTTCGCTGAAAACTTATCTTTGCCGTATTGCAAGAAATATATGGCTCAATCACATAAAACGGGCAGAAAACAAGAATATTCCCATTGACGATGAAATGGAATTTGTTTCCGCTGACAATGTTGAAGAACGGCTGAACAATAAAATGCAGTCACAGGCGGTTCACAGTATTCTTCATACCCTTGATGAACCGTATAAGGAGGTTTTTACCCTCCGAGTCTTTGCGGAACTGAAATTCGGCGAAATTGGCGATTTATTCGGCGAAAGCTCAAACTGGGCAAGGGTTACATTCTTTCGTGCAAAGGAGAAAATTATACGACAGCTTGAAAAGGAGAATGAAATATGAGTCAGGAAATTAAATGTTGTGTTGTAAAGGATATTTTGCCGTTATACGCTGAAAATCTCTGTTCAGAGGAAACAGCGGAAATCGTAAGGGAGCATATTGAAAATTGTGAGTCCTGCCGCAGGTTGTCGGAGGAAGTTGAAATTGAGGATAAAGCTCCGAAAAAAATTCCCGATGAAGCAAAGGCAATGAAGAAAATCAACAAAAAAATCAAACGGTCAAAAAAAGCTGTAATAGCCGCAGTATGCGTCCTCGCAGCGGTTTTACTTCCCGTAGCGGTGCTTTTTGGAAATATGTTTGTGCAAAATGAGAAAATCCCAAGCTTTGAAACAATAGCAAGAAATAACGAGGTTAAGGAATACTCGGATTTGATTGAAAACGGAAAATTCCATTCTTTTGCAAAAAGGGTTTCATTAACTTGGGCAGAAGCGGAATATTTTGAAACAATGGGAGATAAAGAAAAGGGTTCTATACCCGAAACGGAACTTGCAAAAGCCGATGGTTATGCAGCAAGTCTTGTAAATGCCTACAATGTATTGATAGGCGATGCAAAGGAGGTGAAAGCGGATTGCAGAACATATTATTCAAGCGATATGTTTGAAGAACCACAGGGGCGTATGGGCTTGCTTTCAGAAATTACTGTGGAATACAGCAGCGGTGAAACACTTGTTTTCCATGTTATAAAGGAAAACGGAAGATTTTTATGGAGCTGTACGTCTGACGGCAGCTTTGATGAGGAGGTGCTGCGTGAAATTTTCCAGATGTATCAATGTTAAAACTGAATGAGATGAACTATGTGCTGATTTTTAATTTTTGTGTGCATATGATGAAAATTGAATGAAGCTTTTGCTAATAAAAGATTACAATTCAATATCTCCCTTGACAAAACCGCTTGTATTGTGTATAATATAAATGAGGTATGGTTATACCTCTGACGACTAAGGTTTCAAATATATACATATGAAAGGACTTGAAAACATGAAGAATTTTGCTAAAAAAATCGTGGCAATTTTTGCCATACTCGCTGTTGCGGCATCATCATTTGCCGGATGCAATAAGAAAGAAAAGGAAAATCAGGCTACAATGCAGTACCCCTTTGAGGTAGGTTCTGCCGCTGATAACAGTCTTTCTCTTGACAATCCCAATGCTGATCTTGACGCAGCAGATCCTGTTGATGATGCAACAGAAGCTCCTGTTACAGAAGTCGTAACAGAAGTTCAGGAAGTAACCGACGCTGAAGGTCAGCCCGCTACAGAATTTGTTCCCGTAACAGAAGCTGACGGACAGGAAGCAACAAATGCAGAGGGTGCTGTTGTTACAGAGGCAGTTAAGGTTACAGAGGTTGTAACAAATGTTGTTACAAAGCCTACAGAAAAGCCCACAGAGCCTGCTTATGTTCCAAAGGAAGACGGAAGATATGCAATGTGGCTTGATATTTCAAAGGACGAAAATTTCTACTTTGAAGATGAAATGATTACAGCTTCATTCAAAATCAAGGAAAATATTCCCGACGGCGACTACAAGGTAAGAATTGTGCCTGATCTTTCTGACGTTGCAGGTGTAGCAATTTACGCTGATAAGACAATTGACGGTGTAATCCGTGTAAATAACGGCGAAATTGAGGCTGTAGACGTTTCTAACGAAACAGGAATGGTATTCTACGGCGACGCTATTTCTTGTAAGCAGGGCGATACAATTGATTTCAACATCAACATCAAGAACAACTCAGGACTTGTTGCTTTCTGTATCTGGTTCTACTTCGACAGCAATGCTATGGAATTCATCGAGGCTCATCCCTCAGGAAGCTTTGCTGAAATCGCAAGAGATACTGATATCGGCGGCGGAAAAAATAAGGATTAATTCAATAATAGCAATACACCGTGCAACTGAAATGCACGGTGTATTTTTTTGCCCACACAAAAAAAGAACGGCAGAAATAAATTCCACCGTTCTAAATATCAAAAGGCTTAAACATTAAAATGTAAGCTGATTTGAGTCGCCCAGTTCCTTTGCAGGCTTACCAGCCGCAGGAACGGATTTTGCACGATACTTTTCAAGTTCAGCCATAGCCTCAGCAGTCACTATTTCAGCCGATTCAAGCACAGCTTTTTTGCGGAGGTTTATAACCTGTACACCCTGTGAATTTCTCGATGTTTTGGGCAAAATCATACCTGTATTGAATACAAGGGCATGACCGCTTGAAGTTCTCAGCAGCACATCGCTGTCCTCTGCGGTGAAAATTGCCGCAATAAGGGGAGATTTATCCGAAAAAGCATTGGCAAGCTTTTTGCGGTTTGTCTTTGTTTCATAGGATTTAAGGGGAATTTTCGCTGCCTTGCCGTTTTCAAAGAAGAAAATCATATAGCCGCTGTAGTCCACAGTAGGCACAAGACATTTCAGATTTTCGCCCTCGTCAAAGCTTAATTTTGCAGGGATATAGTCGCCAAGCAGGCTTGCCTTGCTGTCCTCAAAAGCACTTGCCTTTGACTTATAAGCCTGCGATTTATCGGTAAAGAAAATAAGTTCCGTCTTATTTGTCCCCTCAAAGGTCTGGCTTATATAGTCGCCCTCTTTGATTTTCTGTTCACCGCTCATACGGAGTGACTGTGGAGTAATTTTCTTGAAATATCCGCTTTCCGTCACAAAGAGATGAACCGGATAATCGGGAGTATCGTCAATTTCGCCCTCGTCCTCCACATCGGTGATATAGTAGAACTGAGTTTTTCTCGGCTGACCGTAATTCTTGATTACGTCCTTTAACTCCTTAACAATAATATTGCGGACTTTCTTCTTATCGCCGAGGATTTCCTCCATTTCGGCAATATCCTTTTTCAGCTGGTCAACATCGGCAATTCTGCGGAGAATGTACTCCTTATTGATGTTTCTCAGCTTGATTTCAGCCACATATTCCGCCTGTATTTCGTCAATTCCGAAACCAATCATAAGATTTGGCACAACATCGGCTTCATTTTCCGTTTCACGGATAATTCTGATAGCCTTGTCAATATCAAGGAGAATTTTTGCAAGGGCTTCCAATAAGTGAAGCTTTTCTTTTTTCTTCTGCAAATCGAAATATGTGCGGCGTTTTACACATTCCTCACGGAAAGCAACCCATTCTGTGAGGATTTCCCTTACGCCCATAACCTTCGGTGTACCTGCAATGAGGATATTGAAGTTGCAGGGATAACTGTCCTGCAAGGGAGTAAGGCGGTAAAGCTTCTGCATAAGTGCTTCGGGGTCTGTACCTCTTTTAAGGTCAATTGCGATTTTTAAGCCGTCAATGCCTGTTTCGTCACGGATATACGACACCTCACGGAGTTTGCCCGATTTTACCAAATCCACAACCTTTGAGATGATAGCTTCAACTGTTGTAGAATATGGAATTTCCGTAATTTCAAGGCAGTTTGAGGATTTATCATAGCTGTACTTACAGCGGAGTTTTATGCTTCCTCGTCCTGTTTCGTAGACCTTGTTCAGTTCGGCTTCATCATAGTAGAGGAAACCGCCGCCGGGAAAATCAGGGCCTTTCAGGGTGCTGAGAATGTCATGTTCGGGATTTTTCATCAATGCAATGGTAGTTTCGCATATTTCCTCAAGATTGAAAGGGCATACGTTACTTGCCATTGATACGGCAATACCCGTATTTGCATTTACAAGAACTGTGGGGAATGTGGCAGGGAGCAAAGTCGGCTCCTGCATTGTATTGTCATAGTTGGGAACAAAATCAACTGTATCCTTATCAATATCACGGAAAAGCTCAGCACAGATTTTCTCCAGCTTAACCTCGGTATATCGTGAGGCGGCGGCTTTCATATTTGAGGAATACTGCTTTCCGAAAGTTCCCTTTGAGTCAACATATGGGTGAAGAAGCGCTTCATTTCCCCTTGTAAGACGAACCATTGTTTCATAAATGGACTGGTCGCCGTGGGGATTGAGTTTCATTGTTGCACCTACAACATTGGCGGATTTTGAACGCTCCTTGTCGGGGCTGAGCAAGCCGCTTTTATACATCATATATAAAAGCTTACGGTGAGAAGGCTTAAATCCGTCAATTTCGGGCAGTGCTCTCGAAATAATAACGCTCATTGCGTAGGGCATATAATTCTTTTTCAGGGTATCGGTTATAGTTTCGTCAACAATACTTCCCGAACCCTCTATATAAGCCTCGTGCTTGAAAGCAGACGGCTTTTTCGGTGTTTCTTTTTTACGTGGCATAACTAACTCCCCTCCTTTAGCTTATATCAGCCATTTCAAGATAATCGGCTCCGTATTCGGCGATGTAGTCCTTACGGCCCTGTAAATCGTCACCCAGGAGCATTTCAAATATCTCAGCCGATTCACGTATATCATCGGCTGTAACCTTGATAAGTCGGCGAGTATCGGGATTCATTGTGGTTAAGTTCATCATATCGGGTTCGTTTTCACCAAGACCTTTTGAACGCTGGATTGTATGCTTTTTATCCCCGATTTGTGCGAGAATACGCTGTTTTTCCTGCTCCGTATAGGCAAAATATGTCTTTTCCTTTGTGTTTATCTCAAACAGCGGAGATTCCGCAATATATACATATCCCTGCTCAATGAGAGTGGGAGTAAGGCGATAGAGCATTGTGAGAATAAGAGTACGTATCTGGAAACCGTCAACATCGGCATCGGTACAGATTACGATTTTGCTCCAGCGGAAATTGTTTATATCAAAGGTGGAAAGCTCCTTATTTGCCTTTGATGTAACCTCAACTCCGCAGCCAAGAACTTTAATCAAATCCGTAATAATATCGCTTTTGAAAATCTTAGTGTATTCAGCTTTAAGGCAGTTCAGGATTTTACCACGAATTGGAATAACAGCCTGAAATTCCGAATCACGGGCAAGCTTTACAGAGCCGAGAGCCGAGTCACCCTCCACTATATAAATCTCACGGCGGGTAATGTCCTTAGTTCGGCAGTCAACGAATTTTTCAACGCTGTTTGCAAGGTCAATTGTGCCTGTCAGCTTCTTTTTCATATTAAGACGAGTTTTTTCGGCATTTTCACGGCTTCTCTTGTTAAGGAGAATCTGCTCTGAAATACGCTTTGCCTCGTCGGGATTTTCTATAAAATATACCTCCAGCTGATGACGGATAAATTCTGTCATAGCTTCACGGATAAACTTATTTGTAATAGCCTTTTTCGTCTGGTTTTCGTAGGAAGTTACAGTTGAGAATGAAGATGAAACGAGGATAAGACACTCGTCAACGTCCTCATATTTAATTTTGGTTTCATTCTTCTGATAGCCGTTTACAGACTTGATATAGCTGTCAATCTGTGCGGTAAATGCACGTTTTACGGCATCTTCGGGAGAGCCGCCGTGTTCGAGAAAACTGGAATTGTGGTAATACTCCGTAAGCTTTGCCTTATTTGAAAATGTAAGTGCCACATCAAGCTTCACCTTATATTCAGGCTTGTCCTCACGGTCTTTACCCTTTTTCTCCGCAGTCCAATGCTGAACGGAAGTGAGAGCCTCCTCACCTGCAATTTCGGTAACATAATCGGTTATGCCGTTTTCATAGATAAACTCTGTTTCATTAAATCCACCTGCTTCATTCTGAAAACGGAATAAAAAGAGGATATTAGGGTTTACAACAGCCTGTCTTTTCAGAATATCGTGGAAATATTCCTCCGACACGTTTATATCGGTGAATACGTCCAAATCAGGCCTCCAGCGTGTTTTTGTACCTGTCTGCTTTTTCTTGGTTTCTTCCTTTTTAAGTCCGCCTACGTTGTTGCCCTTTTCAAAGTGGAGGTTATATTTGTAACCGTCACGGATAACCTCAACGTCCATATATTCCGACGCAAACTGTGTTGCACAAAGTCCAAGACCGTTAAGACCGAGGGAATACTCATAGGACTCGGAAGATGCGTCATATTTTCCGCCTGCATAGAGTTCACAGTAAACAAGCTCCCAGTTATAGCGTTTTTCGTTGTTGTTGTAGTCAACAGGGCAGCCTCGCCCGAAGTCCTCAACTTCAATATCGTGGTTGCGGTAATATGTTATGATGATTTTATGTCCATAGCCTGCACGTGCCTCGTCTATGGAGTTTGAAATAACCTCAAATATGGAATGTTCACAGCCGTCAAGTCCGTCAGAACCGAAAATAACGGCAGGTCTTTTACGTACCTTATCGGCACCTTTCAGCATGGTAATACTATCGTTGCCGTAATCCTTTTTCTTAGCCATATACTTTAATTTCCCCTTTCATAGAAAATTCACGGGTTTTCTGTATCTTCAAAATTATAACATAAATAAAAAAATTTTGCAAGTCTGTTTTACTTTTTTTCCGCCGTATCTACAATATTATTTATCCACAGGTCACTTTTAACCATAAAATATCCGATTATAACCTTGATAATTTCGGAGAATGTAACCACCGCCCACAGAGGACGAATGTCCATATCCGTAAAATATGTAAGGATAAATGCAAGGGGAATCATAAACAGGAATGTATATCCAAAGTCAAAAAGGAAAGTTATACCCGTTTTTCCGCCGCTTCTCAATGTAAAATAGCAGGCATTGGTATATGACCACAAAGGCATTGTAAGAGCCTGTACAATTATCATATAAGAGGCAAGACTGCGGATTTCCTCGCTTGTTTTGTAGATATTCGGGAAAATTCCTGCAAAGGGAATTATAATTGCCGCCACCACAACTGTTACGGCTACGCTGAAAAACAGCAGTTTATTGTCGGTGCTGCGAGCCTCTTTCAGCTTATTTGCACCTAATTTCGCACCTACGATAATACCGATACATGAACCAAGCTGAATATAAATCGCTCCGAAAAGGTTTGTCATTGTGCTTGAAATGTTTCTTGCAGCCACAACATCAAGACCACGTACTGAATAACATTGTGCAATTATTGACATACCTGCCGCCCATAAAAACTCATTGAAAAGCAGGGGCAGACCTTTAATAAGCATTTTCCCCACAAGTTCACGAGGAATTGTAAATCTGCGGAATACACCCACGATATATTTGTTCTTTTCGGGTTTTGCATGAGTCCACGCAATAACCACAAGCGCTTCAATAAATTTTGCCGCAACTGTAGCAATTGCCGCACCCTTTACGCCCATTTCAGGGAATCCGAATTTACCGAAAATAAGGGCATAATCAAGGAATACATTGAACACAACCGCCGCCATTGAGCCAATCATTGGTATACGTGTTTCACCGCACTCACGGACTACGCTGGAATATGCCTGTCCTATGCCAAAGGGGATAAGACCAAGGAGCATACAGAACATATATTCCTTCCCGTATTTGAGAGTTTCCGCCATTCTTTCGGGAGCGTCCTCCTTGCTGATAAAGAGATTTATAAGGGGTTCGCTGAAAAATCCGAATATAGCCGCACCAATTGCAGTAATCAGCGTAACGGCTATAAGTCGGTATCTGAATGTGTATTTCTGCCCCTCATGGTCGCCCTTTCCGAAAAACTGTGCTCCGAAAATACTCGGTCCTGCAACTGCTCCGAAAACAGTTATATTGAACACAAAAATATACTGATTTACGATAGAAACGCCGTTCATCTGCTCCGTGCCGATACGTCCCACCATTATATTATCAATAAGGCTTACAAAATTGGTGACAAGATTTTGCAGTATCATGGGGATTACCATATATAGCACATTTTTATAAAACTGCTTGTCGCCGATATATTTTTCTCTGAAATTCCTTAACATAAATTTCCCTCCGTTTTCTTTTCGCCTAAAGATTATAACACTATATTTCGGGAATGTCAAGTCTTTTTGTGTTCGAATGTTAGCCATTTTGTAATTGAGCTGTTAGCCGTTTTGTAATTGAGCTGTTAGCCGTTAGCCTTTAGCTGTTAGCAAATAAAAAGCCTGAGATTTTCACCTCAGGCTTTTCAAAATTCGCTTTAATTATTATTTCGTTTTTCTTTACAGGTCTTGACGAACCACACAATAACCATTAATGCAATAAATACAGCTATGGCAAATAATACTGCGGCGGCAAAAATATTTCCGTTCTTTGCATTGTTTATGCCGCATACCGTAATAATTCCAATCAGACCAATGTAAATTCCGAAAAACAAAATCAATAACAATACACGCAAGGGCATAGGCACTCTTTTGCTTGTGCCTGCTTCAAGCGACCCCTCAATTAACAAAGAACCAATGAACTCTGTCAAAAACTCAATAAACATATTAAATCCTCCCCCTAATACCAATCCCTTTTATAACATAGGGCGGAAACAAGTTCCGCCCCGAAATTATTTACTTTGTATCAGGCTCAAGAACGGCATAATTTCCGTCTGTACGCTTATACACAACATTTATATTTCCTGTCTTTGCATTGAGGAACATAAAGAATGTATGGCTGAGAAGATTCATCTGGAGAATAGCTTCCTCAACATCCATAGGACGAAGCTCGAACTTCTTCTCCTTGATAACTGTATACTCAGGCACTTCCTCAACAGGCTCTGCAAATGCCTCCTTGAAAGCTGTATCCTTCAGCTTCTTTTCAAGTTTTGTCTTATTCTTGCGAATCTGTCTGATAATCTTGTCAATAGCATCATCAAGAGCGTCGTTCTTATCAACAGCGGTGCGTTCTGCACGGTAAATCACGCTGTTATATTTAACTGTAAGCTCCACAACAATCTGATTCTTTACCTCTGAAAGAACAATCTTTGCGTCTGCTTCATCTCCGAAAAATTTGCTGAGCTTTGAATCAAGTTTTGTTTCTGCGTACTCGGTGAAATTCTGTGGAATCTGCATTTTCTTTGCTGTAATAGTTGTTTTCATATATTGTAATCCTCCTTAGTTAGTCCCCTGTATATCGGGAACGGCTTATGATGTAGAATGTTTTATCTACAGTTATATTATACCATAAAAAAATCACATTTACAATACTATTTTGTTAACTTTGTATATTTTGTATAAACCTTGTTGCATTATTTGTCACATATGACATATTAGTTAGCAAGATTATTAAGCATTGTTGTTACAATATTTTCCGCAACAGCAGGTGTGCTGTATTTATTTTCAAGAACTACGCAAAATGCAATGGGGAAACTTTCATCATCAACAAATCCCACAAGGAGGGCATTTTCCTCTGCACCGTGCTTGACCTGTGCAGTACCGCTTTTTATTGCCACCTTATAGCCCGGAATTGAATACTGATAGTGATTTGCGCCGTTGGTGAGTAAAATCTGCTTGACGGAATCGGCAGTTTCCGTGCTGAAAATCTGCTCGCTGTACTTTGTTTTTGCTCTTTCTGTGACATTTCCGTTAACGTCCGTCACCGTTTCAATGAGATAGGGCATTGTCATTTTTCCTGTGCCGTTAGCTATGGCACTCTGCCACATCATAAGCTGAATAGGGCTTGCAAGAGTTTCACCCTGTCCGATACAGCCCCATTGTGTTGAAAATTCAGATGTATCCGTTAGAGTTGTGGATGCCTTGAAACATTGAATTCCGTCAATGTCAATGTACTCCTGCTCCGTTTCGGTTTCCTCTGTTCTGTTCACGTCATATCCCAGCTTTGTATACATCTCAATAATGCTTTCAAGGGGCATATCGCCGTCCTGTACAAGCTGTGCAAAGAACGGATTACAGCTATTTTCCACCGCCTGCTGAATATTCTGTGTGCCGTGTCCCCAGCTGTTATGACAGTCGATTTTTCCGCCTGTGGCATTTATGAAATATCCGCCGCAGCTGTAGCTTTTGGCGTAAAGTCCCTCCTGTCCGAGAATTTCAAGAGCTGTTATAACAGTTGAAACTTTTTGAGTTGAGCCGGGAACAGTTCCATATAATGCCTTTGACATAAGTGTTCCCGATTTCATATTTTCTATTCCCACATATCCCCCACGAGGGTCAATATTGGGCAGACTTGTGCAGACGAGAAGTTCTCCTGTTTTGTAGTTATATGCGGCAATACAGCCGTCAGCTCCCATAAAAGCATTATAAGCGGCACGGTTTGCCTCATGGTCAAGGGTTGTGTAAATAGCCGCTTTTCCGTCCTTATTTTCAATACCCTTATTGAAGCTGTAATTGCTCAATTTGCTGATATTCTGTGCCACAAGAGTATTTTCCATTTGCCCCTTGTCGTCGCCTATGAGATTTCCCACATCTATGAGATAATCCACAGGCTTATCAATTTTATTCGTGCCGTCAAAAAGCACATCATTATTTCTGTCATAAACTTTGCCAAGACGATAATTGTCGGAATGGGCAATATAAAAGGGAGCGTCCTTGTAAATTCTTGCTGTGAGTATTCCAAGACCTGCAAGAAATGCCAGAAGAAACAGCGTCATAACAAGCTGACATCGTTTTATACTTTTCATACTTTCCTCCTTTTCTGCTTGCCTTTCTTTTTACTTTTTTTAGGGTTTGTAAATACAGGTGATTGTGCTGCAACTATCATTCCTATCATCAATCCGCTTGTTACCATAGAGCTGCCGCCTGCGGATATAAAGGGCAGAGTTACTCCCGTAAAAGGAATCATATTGCATGAGCCGAAAATATTCAACGCCATTTGCATTGTAAAAGCGGCACATACTCCTGCACACATTGTTCCGTGATAGTATGAACGTGGAGGATTTACAAGAGGCATTGCAACTATGAGCATAAGCACAAGCACAGTCATAATAGCAAAGAGAAGTCCCCATTCTTCGCTGATTGTAGCAAATACAATATCGCTTTCATAGGCGAAAACTTCGTGGAGGAAGCCATTTCCAGGACCTTTTCCGAACCAGCCGCCCTCTGCTATGGAGATAAGCGCCTTTGTCTGCTGATAACCGTCCTCTGTAGGATTGCTCCATATATCCGCAAAAAGTCTGTCCTTGACATATGCGGGAGCAAGAATTATTCCCACAATGGCAAATACTCCCACGATTGCCCCTGCTGTGATAAGGGTTTTCTTTGAAAATTTAGCCTTTGGATAGCAGATTCTCATAAAGAAACAGGAGGCATAAATAGCCGCAAATGTCGGAATACTGCCCAAATCACGGCACCACCATTGGAAAAGAATTACAACAGCGGTTATGCCGAAAATTATCACGTTGTCATAAACAATGTTGAATTCCCCAACCTTTTGTCTGTTCTGCTGTTCGCCGATTGACGTAGCACAGGCAAGAACAAGCAGAGGTTTTATAAATTCCGAAGGCTGAATTGACATAAAGCCAAGGTCAATCCACATACTTCTGTCGCCTGTAAACAGGAATATTACCACAAGAAGTATGCCTATGCCTGCCCAGAAAAATTTCTTTTTCGTCTGAATCCAGCGGTGATTGCGGCATAATATAAAGCCTATCCGACAGGATACAAGGGCGGCAATCATAGTTATAAAATGCTTCATATCAAAATGAACTCCGCCAAAGCAGGATTGGAAAATCATACTCATATTCAATATAAGCAAAAGCATAAAATCAACGGCATATGTCCTCTGTCTGAACAATGGCATTATTGCGAAATATACAGCGTCAAGGAGGATAACAGCTGCCGCAAGGGTTATTACGTCATTTACGCTGTCATATTTGCCGTTATTGAACACGGTCAGCAGCATTGAGCCGTGAACTGCCACTACAAAAATACAGGATATAAAATATGACAAAGCTTTTTTCATCGGCGGTTCACCCTCTTTCTGAAAATAAGGCTGCGGTTTCCGAGGGTAATTACATCGCCCTCATAAAGCCGTATATGACGTACAGGCTCGCCATTGACAAAAACTCCCGATTTTGAGCCTATATCCGTTATCATCCATTTTCCGTCGGTTACATTGAGTATTGCGTGATATCTCGATACAGACATATCCTGTATTCGTATATCCGCCATAGCGTGTCTGCCTATGAGAATTTCATCACATTCAAGGTCATAGACATTCACCTCATCGGCAAGCTCCATTTCATCTGTAACCTTGCCCCAGACCTTTTCTCCCGTCCTTTTTTCAAGGTATGATGAAAAAATAAGCACTATGGCACATATATCCAGCAATACTGCCGCATAAATAATTGTTTCCATAAAACCACTCCTTTCCATTTGAATTCATTATACCATATTTATATAATAATTTCAAGTTTTGTACTTTTTTGTAATTATTTTTTATATATCTGATACTATTGCATTTTTTCACAATATATGGTATAATATAAAATGTGAATATATTGAGGGAATCCCTTGAATGTATCACGTATTCACAAATCATTGTATTCGGAGGTATATTTATGCTTACTGATATAGAAATCGCTCAGGGAGCGAAAATGAAAAAAATTACTGAAATAGCATCTTCTCTCGGTATTTCCGAGGACTGCCTTGAACCCTATGGTCACTATAAGGCAAAGCTTTCCGAAAATCTTTACTCACAGACGGCTTTCCGTCCCGACGGCAAGCTGATACTTGTAACTGCAATAAATCCAACTCCCGCAGGTGAGGGTAAAACTACCGTCAGCGTTGGTCTTGCTGAGGCTATGGGTAAAATCGGCAAAAATGCCGTTCTTGCCCTCCGTGAACCTTCTCTCGGACCCGTTTTCGGCATCAAGGGCGGTGCCGCAGGCGGCGGATATGCACAGGTTGTTCCTATGGAGGATATTAACCTCCACTTCACAGGAGATATGCACGCTATTACTGCTGCAAACAACCTCCTCTGTGCTATGCTTGATAACCACATTCAGCAGGGAAATGAACTCCGTATCGACCAGCGTCGTGTACTTTTCAAGCGCTGCCTTGATATGAACGACAGAGCCCTCCGAAATACCGTAATCGGTCTTGGCGGAAAGGCAAACGGCGTTCCCCGTGAGGACGGTTTCCAGATTACTGTTGCATCTGAGGTTATGGCTATTCTCTGTCTTGCTACAGATTTAGCTGACCTTAAAAAGCGTCTTGGCAATATTCTCGTTGCCTATGACCTTGACGGCAAGCCTGTTTTTGCTGAACAGCTTGGCTGCACAGGTGCTATGACTGCACTTCTGAAAGATGCGCTTAAACCAAATCTTGTACAGACTCTTGAAAATAATCCCGCCTTTATCCACGGCGGTCCTTTCGCAAATATCGCTCACGGCTGCAACTCAGTACGTGCAACAAAACTTGCTCTCAAACTCGGAGATTACTGCATTACTGAGGCAGGCTTCGGCTCTGACCTGGGTGCTGAAAAGTTCTTCGATATCAAGTGCCGCTATGCAGGTCTTAATCCCTCCTGCGTTGTTCTTGTTGCTACAATCCGTGCATTGAAGTACAACGGCGGAGTTCCAAAGACTGACCTTGTCAAGGAAAATATGTGGGCATTGGAAAAGGGAATTGTCAACTTGCAGACTCATATTGAGAATATGCACAAGTTCCACGTTCCCGTTGTTGTTGCTATTAACCGTTTCCACACAGATACTGACGCTGAAGTTGAATTTGTACAGAATTTCTGTGCTGAAATGGGCGTTGAGGTTTCAATGTGTGAAGTATTCGCTAAAGGCGGCGAGGGCGGCACAGATTTAGCTGAAAAGGTATGCGAAACAATTGCCCTTACCGAAAATGACGGAAACGGCTTCCGTCCGCTCTATTCAACAGAACTTCCTATCAAGGAAAAAATTGAAATCCTTGCAAAGGAAATTTACCGTGCTGACGGTGTAAACTTCACATCACAGGCTGAAAAGGCTATCAAGGAAATTGAGAGTATCGGTTTCCGCAATCTCCCTGTATGCGTTGCTAAAACCCAGTATTCTCTCTCTGATGACCCCACAATGCTGGGCAAACCTAAGAATTTCAGAATTACTGTACGTGACGCAAAGCTTTCAGCAGGTGCAGGCTTCGTAGTTCTCTACACAGGCGATATTCTCACAATGCCGGGACTTCCCAAAAAGCCCTCGGCTCTGAATATCGACTGCGACAATAACGGCAATATTTCAGGACTTTTCTGATATGACTATAAAAATTATTACTCACGCTCCGAGAGAAACAATCAAAGCCGCTGCCGAAATCGGCAGACTTCTCCAAAAAGGCGATATTATCGCATATAAAGGGGATTTAGGAGCAGGCAAAACCACTTTCACAAGAGGTCTTGCCCTCGGTCTTGGTCTTGGCGATGTTGTATGCTCCCCTACTTTTTCCCTTGTGAATGAGTATATCGGGGAAAATATAAATCTCTACCACTTTGATATGTATCGTATCGAAAGTGAATTCGACCTTGAATCTTCGGGATTTTACGACTATGATTTCGACAATAATATTGCCGCTGTGGAATGGTCGGAAAATATCGAAAAATATCTTTCGGGAAAAATTATAAATATCACAATCAACACTCTCAGCGAGCTTGAACGTGAAATTATTTTAGAGGGAGATGAACGGTTTGCTTCTGCTTGGAATTGATACTTCGGGAAAGGTGGCTTCTGCCGCACTTTTCGATACCGACAGCGAGGTTATTATTGCCGAAACCTCTCTGTATACGCAGAAAACCCACTCCCAGATTATTATACCAATGGTGAAAAGCCTTATTGAACAGGCAGGAAAAACCGTAAAGGACGTAAAACTTATTGCTGTGGTAAAAGGTCCGGGCAGTTATACGGGCTTGCGAATCGGCATTGCAGGTGTAAAGGCTATGGGCTTTGCTCTCGACTGCAAATGCTGCGGAGTTTCCACTCTTAAAGCACTTGCCTGCAATAATATAGCATACAAAGGGGTTATCTGCTCCGTGATGAAAGCAAGGGCGGATTTGGTTTATGCCGCAGTTTACAAAAGTGACTGCTACGCTCTTGAAACAATTATGGAGGAACAGCTTTTAAGCCGTGATGAGCTGGCGGAATTCCTCGCTCTCAACGGTACGGAGGTTATGCTCTGCGGTGACGGTGCAGCTGAATTCTTTATGGATTATCGCTCGCCTATGTTTGTAATCGCTCCCCCACAGGGCCGTTTGCAGTCAGCCTGCGGCGTATGTCTTGGAGCAATGTCGGAGGAATTCGTTTCCCCCGAAGAACTGGACGCTTCATATCTCCAGAAAGTACAGGCTGAAAAATTACTGGATAAAAAGGAGAATTCAAAATGATTGCTATCGGATGCGACCACGCAGCGGTTGAATTAAAAAAAGAAATTATAAAGGCACTTTCAGAAAAGGGCTTTGAATTCAAGGATATGGGTACTGACGGCGAGCCTTGCGACTATCCTAATATGGCTGAGGCTGTATGCGGAGTTGTTACTTCAGGGGAATGTGAAAAGGGCATACTTCTCTGCGGTACAGGCATTGGAATGTCAATTGCCGCAAATAAGATAAAAGGTATAAGAGCCGCACTTTGTGCCGACTCCTTTTCAACAAAATATACACGTCTGCACAACGATTCAAATGTAATGTGTATGGGTGCAAGAACAACAGGCGTAGGTCTTGCCTGTGAACTTGCTGAAATATTCCTTACAACAGGTTTTGAGGGCGGCAGACATCAGCGTAGAGTTGACCTTATTACTGCTCTTGAAAACAAGTAATCACCTTTTTTCAAAAGCAATACCACAGGGAATACCTATTTTCAGGTGTTCTGTCGGTGTTGATATATATGATTATTGGAGGTAAAAAACAATGGCAAAAAAACGCAAAGATGAAAACGAACTGGACAGAGCTTACCGTGATCTGCTCGAGTACAACGACAGACGTGAGAAGAACAGATCGGATCTGCTGCAATTCTTTGTAGGTCTGCTTATGCTTGCGGCAGGTGTATTTATGATATTCCAGAATCTGAATATCGAAAGCACTTGGGGCTACGGCGGTTACTTATTCAGCTTCGGCGGATTTAATCTTCCAAACGGAACTATTTTCGTACCATTATTTATCGGTATCGTAATGCTTTTCCTTATGGACAGAAAGTTTTTCGGCTGGCTTTTCATTGCTGTGGGACTTGTTATAATCCTTGCAGCTGTACTTATGAGCGTCAGAATGCACTGGAGAACAACTAACGCATATATGTTTGTGCTTATGTTTGGTCTTACAGCAGCAGGCGGCGGTCTTGTTCTCAGACAGCTTTTCAAGAAATAATTCAAAAAAGGGTATCGCTTCAGGTCGGTACTCATATAGAAGTTTTCCAAGAACTAATATGAAAGAACTATACAGCGGACTATAATAAAAAGGCAGATACTTCAAAAGAGAGGTATCTGTCTTTTTTGTTATCAATTCCTGAATGTTTCATTTTAGAGATGCCCTTATAATTTTTCTGTCAAGCAATATCTTTTGTATTGACATCTTTTATAAATCCAGTATATTCCTATCGCCGCAGCAATTAAAACAATGCACAAAATCTGATTTAAAGACAATACTTTTCCATTATGAGATTCTCTGAAAAAATCAAGTATAAATTTAACTGATACCGATAAACCAAACGTCATATATAAAGATTTTCTGCTATGCATTTTATATAAAACTATCCCCACAACAAAAATTATGAAAAAAACTATTGTTTCAATAAGCTGAACAGGAAACACTGTCATTTCCTCACCTTTCGCATTGATATAATGCAAGCTTAAAAATCCGTTATATTCTATTCCGTGACAGCACCCTGCAAATAAACATCCTATTTTTGAAATACTATACATAAGAGGGAGTGCAAAGGTACAATTTTCAATCATAACCCTTGTTTCACCATAATTACGATGCACAACAGATGAAAGCAGTACGCCTATGTACATTCCCACAAGACCTCCCATTGAGGATAAACCGATATACTGACCACCCGATGAATAATATGTAAGCAGTAACGCACATATAATACTTGCCGCAGGAGAAATCATAATCAACTTAAATGAAGTCTTTCTGCTTATTCCTCGGTTAAAATTTAAACGGCACTGCACATATAATCCCACTATAAAAGCAAGCGCTATCATTATGGAATAGGGCGAAATTGCTCCATAATCAGTATTAATATTAAGTTTCATCTTATCACCCTATTCCGCTGCAACTATTAAGACAAGCGTCAATCTCCCTGTTGCAGACTATTATAGCATGGATAATCATTATTGTAAAAACGACAACAACTGTTATGTAAAATATTGTAAGGATTTTTGGAAAAATATTTTGTGGTTCTACTATTCTTGCAGCAGTAACAAGAGCTATAGCAAATCCAAAAAATACACACACAGGCGTAAGCGATACTGCTAAAAATCGTTCAACTACTACAGCAAAACACGCAAGAGAAAGAATTGACAGCATATTTGAAATCCTGTTATTTCCTTTATCTTCCATATTTGTATATTTTATGGGATTATAGCTTATATCAAAGGTAACATCACAGGGATACATTTCCATAATATGCTGATATTCATTGCTGCTTAAAAATTTGAACCACCTGCCGTCTATCATTTTAACAAATCCATATTCACGAAGAAGTGATTCATCTGTATCCTCAGGAGGAAATATAGCAGGGCGATTTTCATACACTTCATATTTGCAGTTTTTCACATTATAATAATTCACAACCATAATAAACACCTCGTTAAATAGGAAAAAATCGTAAATTTCCTTTGTTGTAATTATTATATCTCTCATCCTCTCATTTTACAAGATGATATAAGTCACTTTAGCAATGACATTTGTAATTATAGCAAACGACAAAAAAAGAAAGGCTGCGTAACCACATAGGTTACACAACCTTATCTTCAAAAATCTAAAACTTCTTTATTATACCAATCCCTAAAATGTTAGTAGACAAATCTGATGTTTTAGGGATTAGTATTGTATACTTATAGCACACATATTATCGTATTTGCTGTAGCTTACTTTTTCACCTATGTCAGCATATTCTGTAAGAGTCCATAAATCTCCGTTATCGAAAAGATTGGTAAAGGCATCACGATATGCCTGCTCTGAGGCAAACATAAGCTCAACTTTTCTTTCAGTCGGTGAGGACATAAGAGCCGTTCCCACATCTTCTGCAATATAAACAGTAAGATAACTGTTATAACGGACAAAATAATTCTGATCCATAGAAAAACACGTAGGAACGAAAAACTGATTCTTGTGCAGTATACGATTTTTATTCATATGCATATCATCAATAAGAAAATATGTATGATTTACAGGATTTGACTCGTCATCAGTATCATCCCATGTAACGTCAAGCCAGTAATATATATTGTCTATCATGACATAATTCCAAGCATGACCGACACTTTCGCCGTTTTCATCGGCAACATCACCTGTGACAACTCCACAATCAATACCAAGACGCTTCATAACATAAGAAAAAGCATTGGCATATCCGCCGCAGACAGCATCTCCAAGAACAAGACACCCATAGGCTGTATCCCATGTGCCTATTTCTTCTACGCCCATTTTAGCTGTTGAATATACGGTATTATTGGCAATGTAATCATGGACATATAATGCTTTTTCAAAGTCGTCCAATCCCTGGGGCATTGACGATAAAATTTCATTTGAGGCAGCTTCGATTTCATAAAGTTTATTCAGAATAACCTGTGAATCATAAGCATCAGCACCGTGAAAACTAACCGTAGTTGTAAAGCTTTCAGGTAAACCTGATATTGTTGTTTTTGTTACATAATATTCATAGTCAATCCAGTAATATTCGGGGAAATCATGTCTGATACGATTTAACGCTGCTGTAAGAACATCATCTTCAAGCCTTCCGTCAAGGTCAATAAGCAGATTTCCCTTTGCCATTTCCTGAGTAAGACCGTCGTAAATCGCCTGTTCGTCCATATATACATCTGATACAGCCGTTTCCTGCTCCTCTGATATTGAGGGTGTATAATCAGAAACGGTTATATCTATACAGCCGACAAGAAATACTGATGATACCCATGCCGCAGCTATTTTCAACAGTTTCATAAATTTCCTTTCAGCGTCAGATTACGCCCTCAAAGCTTTTATCAAGAATATCAACAGAATTGCGGAAACTGTCAAGTTCCTCATCTGTAAGAGATAACTCAATAACCTCCTTGACACCGTTTCTGCCGATTATACATGGAACTCCCGCAAATACGTTCTTGCAGCCGTATTCGCCGCAAAGCTTTGCGGAAACGGTAAGAACGCTGTTTTCATCGCCTAAAATAGCCTTAACAATACGTGTTATAGCCATTCCGATGCCGTAATAAGTTGCATTTTTAGCCTCAATTATCTTATATGCGGCAGTACGCACCTGCTCCTCGATTTTCTTCAAATCCTCTGTGCAGTAGCCGTTGCATTTATCCTCAAGGAGTTCGGAAATACGCTTAGTTCCAAGGAGCATTTGTGAAATTGGAGAAAATTCGCTGTCACCATGCTCACCCATAACATATGCGTGAATATTTTTCGGGTCAACCATAAAATAATCGCCTAAAAGATAACGCAGACGAGCAGTATCAAGAGAAGTTCCCGTACCGATTACCCGTGCCGCACCAAATCTTGAAAGTTCATATGTTACTCTTGTCATTATATCAACAGGATTTGTAGCAACAAGGAATATACCGTCAAATCCCGATTTTACAACGGGAGTTATAATTGAACGGAAAACGTTGGCATTACGCTGTAAAAGGTCAAGTCGAGTTTCGCCCTCTTTCTGTGCGACACCTGCGGCAATTACAATAATATCAGCGTCCTTGCAGTCGCTGTATTCCCCTGCATAAATTCTCATATTTGTTTTACCGAAAGCAAGACCGTGATTGAGGTCCATAGCCTCTCCCTCGGCACGTTTTTTATTGATATCAATAAGCACAAGTTCATTGCAGATTCCGCCCTGATTAACAAGAGCATATGCAAAACTCATACCAACCATACCCGTACCTATAAGCACTACTTTTCTTTTTCCTGTATTCATAATTTCTCCTTATAACTCGGCAATATATGGCAGATTTCTGAAATAGTCGTTGTAGTCAAGACCATATCCCACAATGAAAGTATCGGGAATTGTGAAAAGCACATAATCCGCCTTGAAATCAACTACACGGCGTTTAGGCTTGTCAAGAAAACTTACAACCTTAAAGCTGTGGGGGGATCTGCTTTTGAGGATTTCACATACTTTTTTAAGAGTTCTTCCTGTATCAACAATATCCTCGGCAATAACTACATTATATTCAGAAAGGTCCTTGTCAATATCAAGAATAATATTCACATCGCCGCTGGACTCTGAGCCTACATAGCTTTTTGCCACCATAAAGGCAATTTCGCAGGGAACATTGATTTCTCTTGCAAGGTCAGCTGCAAATACAAAGCTGCCGTTGAGAATGGAAATCAACAAAATAGGCTTTCCGTCGTAAAGACTTTCAACATATTTTCCTGCTTCTTTCACCTTTTCACGTATCTGCTCCTCTGTTATGATAACCTTTTTTATGGAATTTATGTATTCTTCCTTATTCATTTTTTGCTTCCTTTCATAAAAACTATGTAAATATTATACAATAATTTCATATGAAAGTCAATAGCGAAATTGCTATAAAAATAGCTGATGCCATTTTTTGACATCAGCTGAATTTGTCGAAATATATACTTTTTGCATATACAAAACAACGGTATACAGTCAATTTATTTGCTTGTGGATAACTCTGCATATTTTTCAAGAATTGCGGAAGAATCGGCAGAATTGATTATTCCGTCATTGTTGTAGTCAAACTGTGTCATATTTAAAGTAAGCTTTTTTCCTGTAGATGAATATGCATATGCAAGGAGTACATTTGAAGCATCAGAAGCAGTAATACTTCCGTCACCGTCTGTATCCCCTGCTGTAATCTCGGGATAAATATAGCTTGCTATTTCATAATCTCTGTAAAGTGACGCTTCTACAATGCTTTCAGCAGGCGCAGAAAAGCCAGGTAATACGTTCTCTATGTAGAATACCACTGTAAAACCGTTCAGAGATGTAAAACTATCCTTAATATCAGTTTCCTGCTCTATCGGCAATACAGACAAAGTACACCCGCTGTAAAATTCAGGAGCACCTGCACCTCTGTATTCTGTTGTATTTATCTCCATAACGCCCTCAGTTACACCTACATTGCGGATGTAATCCTCCTGCTTTATGCCATATACAATTAATGTATAGGTGTTTCCGTCGGGAATTGCGTCGAATTTCAAATCCTTGCCGTAAATAAATCCGCCGTCAGAAAAATCTTCTGTTTCCGATACCACAAGGTCGAGAAATTCTTCCTTTGTCAGCTTGTCCTCTGCATTTGCTGTTACTACAGGTAACGAGGCTGTCAGAAGTACTGTTGAAATTATGCTGCTTAAAAATTTTTTCATAGTAATTCCTCCTTGATGTCTGTGTCGTTGGGCTTATTGTCTTATGATAGTTATATTATACATTAATTGATGAAGTATGTCAATAGTTTTGTGCGAATTTAATTATATATATATATATATATATAATATGTATATATATTCGTTTTATAGTATTAATGTAAATAAGGGCGAATAATACTCGCCCTTATCACTTTACTTATAAAATCTCTTGAAATTTTCTGAAAGAATCATTCTATTTTCTTCCTCGGTGAAACCAAGAGCGAAAAATCTTTCGAGCTCCTCCGCAAAGTTCCACATTGGGAAATCACAGCCGAAAAAGCTGTTTTCAACGCCAAATCCACGTATTCTCTCCGCTGCCTTTTCCGCTGTCATAAATCCAAGGGAACTGCAAATGTCAATTCGGAGATTTTCAAAGCCTGTGAGCATTTCCTGTGCCTCATCCCAACGGCAGTATCCGCCAATGTGAGCCGCCTGCAATTTGAGTTTCGGGAAATTCTCGCAGATTTTTCTTATTCTTGCAGGTGCTGAATGGTCGTATCTGGGGTCACCGCAATGGATAAGCAAGGGCAGTTCTCCCTCGATTACCTCATAAATTCTGAATGCTTCGGGAGAATCCGCATCAAAATTCTGAAAATCGGGGTGAAGTTTTACTCCGTGAAGTCCCAGTTCCTTAATCTGTGCAATATCCCCCTCAATATCCTCGGAAAGGGGATGAGTTGTGCCAAATCCGAAAAACTGGGGATATTTTCCACATTCCTCCGCAATAAAGCTGTTAATAACTCTAACCTGCTGAGGAACTGTTGCGGTGGAGCATACCAGATATTCCGATACTCCCACAGCACTTCCCTCCTCGATAAGCTTTGAACTCATACCGCAGCTATCCATTGCCAAATCGTAGAATTTACCCACGTTTGCCGTTGCTTTTTCCGCAATTTTTTCGGGGAAAATATGTGCATGAGCGTCTATGATTTCATACTTTTCAAGAATTTCACTTTTCATTTTCTTTCCTTCTTTATCCATTAAATACTTTTTCAATAATGAGAAGCTCCTCTTTTTCAACGAGTTTATGCCCCTCAAATCCAAGCCTCACCACATAGGGGAGATAGTCGATAATTCGCAGAAATCCTTCTAAACCAAAGGATTTGTCGTAGTAATTCATAATGGTGCTGAGTGCCGTTCCATGAGTGCCGAGAATAATATTCTCCCCCTCATGCTCGTCAAGAATTGCCGATATTACCTCAATATTTCTGTCCTGCACGTCTTTCAGACACTCGCCGTCACTTTCGCTGTAGGTCATATCTGCCCAGCGTTTTTGGAACATTTCCATATTATTGCTGTTTTTGCCGTTTTTACGCTCACGCAAACGATAATCCGTATGTATCTCCAGCCCATGCTCCTCTGCCGCCGCCTTTATTGTATTATAGCTGCGGATATAGGGGCTTGAAATGGCATAATCCAGCTTTATATCGTGGAGAACACGTACAACTTCTCCGCAGTCACGCTCCCCCTCTGCCGTCAGCGGACGGTTGGCAGGGTCGGGGAATTTGTAGTCAGGCTGTGCGTGACGGACAAAATAAATATTCGTCATTACAATCTCTCCTTAAAATCGTTATAGCCGAACTGTCGGAGAAGCACTATTTCTCCCCCCGATTTTTTCAGATATATGGAGGGTAAGGGCATACCGTTAAAGGTGTTGTTCTTCACCATTGAATATATCGCCATATCGCAGAATATGAGCCTGTCACCGATTTTCAGCGGTTCATCAAAGGAATACTCCCCGATTGAATCCCCTGCAAGGCAGGTCTGTGAACCAAGCCGATATGTGAATTTCTTCTCCCCTGCCTGTCCCGAATTCATAAGAGGCGGACGATAGGGCATTTCAAGGACATCGGGCATATGACAAGCCGCCGATGTGTCAAGAATTGCAATTGGCATATCATTTTCCGTAAGGTCAAGAACCTCCGTTACAAGATAGCCTGCATTAAGGGCAAAAGCCTCTCCCGGTTCAAGAAAAACTTCAAGCCCGTATTTCTCTTTCATTCTCATAATACAGCTTTCGAGAAGCTGAATATCATAATCCTCACGGGTAATATGATGACCGCCTCCGAAGTTAATCCACTCCATTTTCGGCAATATATCGCCGAATTTTTCCTCAATTGCGTCAAGAGTTTTTTTCAGATCATCGGAATTCTGCTCGCAAAGGGTATGAAAATGAAGTCCAGTTACACCCTGTAAATCGTCCTCTCGGAAATTTTTTCTCGTTATTCCAAGTCTTGATTTTGGTGAACAGGGGTCATAAATCTCATGCCCCTCCTGCGTGGAAAATTCGGGATTTATACGAAGTCCGATTTTCTTCCCTGCTTTCAGCACTCGGTCACGGTATCGGTCAAGCTGAGAAAATGAGTTGAAGATAATATGACCGCAGTAGGAGATTATCTCGTCAATTTCACTTTCACGATATGCCGCAGAAAAAACGTGATTTTCGCCGCCCATTTCTTCATATCCAAGCTTTGCTTCAAAAAGACCGCTTGCAGCCGTTCCCGATACATATTCCCTTATAATCGGGTAGGTATGATAACAGGAAAAAGCCTTTTGTGCAAGGAGAATTTTTGCCCCTGTACGCTGTTCAACTCCTTTTAGAATTTCCAGATTGTGTATGAGTTTTTCCTCGTCAATAACGTAACACGGCGTAGAAAGCTTTTTAAATCCATTGATATTATTCATTTCAATCTCCAAAAAATTCGTTCATTGTTACCTGAACTCTGGGATTTCCGTTCTGGTCATCCTCAATCATGACAGCAGTCTTGATTGTAATAGGACTGTTTGGTGAGGAAATATCACCATCTCCGCCGAGTGAACGAGGAACTTTAAGGAAATTGTCAACAACCTCCATACCATCTGTAACTTCACCGAAAGCAGCATAATTGCCATCAAGGAATGTGCAGGAATCATCGTAGCAGATGAAGAACTGGCTTGACGCACTATCAGGCATCTGACTTCTTGCCATTGAAACTATACCTCTCTTGTGAGATAGATTGTTTTCAACGCCGTTTGAAGCGAACTCACCTTTGATAGTATCCTTGCTTCCACCCATGCCTGTACCCTGAGGGTCACCGCCCTGAGCCATAAATCCTTCAACTACACGGTGGAATGTAAGTCCGTCATAGAAACCCTCACTTACGAGCTTCTCAAAATTTTCGCAGGTAATGGGGGCATATTCCGGATAGAGTGTAATAATGAACTCTCCGCCGTATGCTGATTTTGTTTCGTTTGTACTTATGTCTTTTCCGCATCCTGTGAAGATAAAGAGGGCGGAAAATGCAGCTGCTAATACCTTTTTCATTACAAATTACTCCTTTTTATACCAATCCCTAAAATGCCATTAGATTTGTCTACACTATTTTGGTATCAATACATCAGGGAGTCATTGCGACTCCCTGAATTTTATCACTTTGTGCTGTTCATAAACTCAACATACTGCTTCTTGTCAATAGGCACAGTTACTCGGACTCTGACAATATTGCAGGTATTGATAATATCCTCATCAAAGTAGTAATCACTTCCTGCTGAACGAGCGTTAGTGATTTTTACCCAGCCGTTTTCAACAGTATCAAGCATTCCTGCTACATATT
Source organism: Ruminococcus sp. (assembly GCA_045539715.1). GTDB lineage: Bacteria > Bacillota > Clostridia > Oscillospirales > Ruminococcaceae > Ruminococcus. The sequence continues at coordinate 38,888 of JAZQFV010000075.1, forward strand.
CGTGGTCAGCCATATAAATACGAATCTGCTTTCCGACGAACTTTTTCATTGTATCCTCAAGACTGCTTAATTCAGCTGCCGACATAGCAGGTGCAGGTGCAGTTTCTGCTGCGGAAGGTTTAACCTCATCAAAAGCAGGCATTGTATTTGCCGCAGGAATTTCAGCCATTTTCTGCTCTGCCGCAGGTGCCTGACTTGCCAATGCCTTGTCAATTGCAGACTGAGTTTCAACAGTTGCAGCTGAAACTTCACCCTCTGAAAGAGGTACAACGGGTTTAACAAGCTTATTGAATTTGATTTGCATAGTATTCAACTCCTATTTTAAAATTTATTTGGGTTCTCTAAAAACCATAGATTGGTATTAGAGTTTCCCTTATGAGGTATTCTGAATTTCTCATTCAGAAATTCCCTTATAATTATTCTTCAAAGGAAACGGACTCAATTGCTTTGAGAGTTACGAAAAAAGAGAAAACCCCGTCGTTCATCTCAATATAGTCATCTCCGACTTCCACTAAAATTCCGTCATATTCGTCTTCACGAGTTGTAACGGTACATTCCTTTTTAATGTATTTTTTAAGTGCATCTTTTAAAAACATTTTTTACACCTCTCAATCTACAAGTACAGGCTCGAAATCTTCTTCCCAAGGAAGTCCCCACTTATTAAGTGCCTCCATAAACGGATCGGGATCGAATTCCTCGATATTGTAAACGCCTGCCTTATTCCACTTTCCTGTCATAATCATCATAGCACCAATCATTGCAGGTACACCTGTTGTGTAAGAAATTGCCTGCGAACCAACTTCCTTATAGCACTCCTGATGGTCGCAGATGTTGTAAAGATAGTAATTCTTATCCTTGCCGTCCTTCTTTCCACGGAAGATACAGCCGATATTTGTCTTACCCACAGTTCTCGGGCCAAGTGATGCAGGGTCGGGAAGAACTGCCTTGAGGAACTGGAGAGGAACAATTTCCTTACCCTCGTACATAATAGGCTCAATTGAAGTCATACCTACATTTTCAAGGCATTTCAGATGTGTGAGATAGCTCTGACCGAATGTCATAAAGAAACGGATACGCTTGATTCCCTTGATGTTGAGAGCGAGGGATTCAAGTTCCTCATGGTGAAGCAGGTACATATCCTTTTCGCCAACGCCCTTGAAATTATATACACGCTTAATTTCCATTGGCTCTGTTTCAATCCACTTTCCGTCCTCTATGTAGCTGCCCTTAGCGGAAACCTCACGGATATTGATTTCGGGGTTGAAGTTTGTAGCGAATGGATAACCGTGGTCACCGCCGTTGCAGTCGAGAATATCAATATAATTGATTTCGTCAAAGTGGTGCTTCATAGCGTATGCGGAGAATACTCCTGTTACACCGGGGTCAAATCCGCTGCCGAGAAGTGCTGTGATTCCAGCCTTTTCAAAACGCTCACGATATGCCCACTGCCACTTGTACTCGAATTTTGCAGTATCAAGAGGCTCATAATTTGCTGTATCAACATAGTGAGTCTTTGTAGCAAGGCAAGCGTCCATAATTGTTAAATCTTGATATGGAAGTGCGAGATTAAGCACTACATCAGGCTTATATGCCTCAATGAGAGCAATAAGCTCATCAACATTATCAGCGTTGACCTGTGCTGTTTCAATTACTGTCTTTGTTGTAGGCTGGAGTTTTTCTTTGAGAGCATCGCACTTTGACTTTGTACGGCTTGCAATCATAATTCCCTCAAAAACCTCGCTGTTCTGACAGCACTTGTGAATTGCTACAGATGCTACGCCTCCGCAGCCGATTATCATACATTTTCCCATTTTATTTTTTCCTCCGTTTTTTTATAGTCAACACCGCACAGTAATTATGCGATTTGTTTGATTAAAAATTGTTATTTGCCGATCCGCACGGAGCAAACTTTAGTTTGCGGATGTGCGAGGCACTTTAAATCATTAATTATAACCCTCTGAATTGCGTTTCCCGATTTTTTTCAATTTTCTTGAAATAGCAATCATTGCGATAAGTTCAACTACAATTACCGCACCACCTATTGCTATAAAGATTATAGGAGCTTTACTCATCTTTTCTGCCATTTCAGGATCATAAATCTGTGTGGGATCGTCAGGATTAATCATAATTTCAACTTTATCGCCAATTTTATAAGCAGCAGGAGCCATACTAAAACTACTCCCTGCATGATATGTTTTTCCCTCATATTCATACACATAAACCGGACTGTAGGTTATTGACCTTCCGCTATCGTCATAATCTTCTCTGATATTATTCTCCTCAACTTCTGCTTCAACTGAAACAATACATTCCCTTGGAGCATTGTTAATCATCACATAGAAAACAGCTCCGCCGCCGATACACATAAGCGGCACACTGGCGAACATTAAAAATATAATTATGTATATTATTACTTTAAGGCATCCGCTGCCTGTTTTTTTAGGCTGCATTTCCCCAGAATAATCATAATTGTTTGTGTAAACATCCATATAAATTTCCCCTTTATAAATATTCCCTATACATTAAATTTCATTTCACGTGACTTTTTCACGTTTACGGCTATTTCCAAAACAAAGCCGTTATTTTCAATTCATAGTTTACGGTTAAACAGTCATTTTTCAGAATATTCAGCTATATGCTCTTTTACTTTACGAACACTTTTTTTGAGAAACTTTCTGCCTATTAACAGTGCAATCACTATATTCAAAGCAATAAAAGCATATAATCCAAAACCTATATACACCATTATCCTGAGAATTTTTATAGTATCTTCTGAACCCGGAAAAAACAGCTTATCAGGCTCAGAGGGGTCAATAAATAAATCCTGTGTTTTTCCCACCATTGCCTGTAATTCTTCCCAATGCTCTTTAGAACTCATATCATTATCTTCCCTGCTTGGACGTTCATCGTTCTCCTCATCGGTTGAATAATGAAAATTTCCCTCCTCGTAATATTTCATATTATAAACATAATCTTTTCCATTGTACTCATAGGACAGTTCCATATATCCTATGATATTATGCTCTGTAAACTCCCTGTCAACCGATAGAACAGTTGCAGTTATCGGCTCCAGATTACGTTTCTTCATATCCATTTCATCATTATACATTGGCAAAAATGTTTTCAGCAGATAAGTGCCTGTAGCACCTGCGGCACAACATAGAGTGATGATAATAGTTATTACGAACCTTACAATAAATACTATAAAAGTTGATTTTCCTGAGCCATTGACGTTTATTTCCATAATAATCTCCTTAAATCATTGATTCCCCAAATTTTTTGAAAGTGCAGGGAATATTTCCCTTGACTATTTACTTATCTGTTTTTAAAATTTTAAGCCTCTTATTAACACGGATAAGGCATATAATATCAGCTATACACGCTAAAAAAATACATACGCCAACAATAATATAAATAATTGAAGTAACTTCTATTTTTTTAAATTCAGGCTCATAAATTTCCTCTGGATTATTAGGATTAATCATTATAACAACTCTATCTCCCACATTATACTTAGCAGGTCCTGTGCTGTTACTGCTTTCAACGGAATATTCTCTACCATTGTAAGCATAGCTGTAAACAGGTGCATAAGTGTAGGTAGTTCTTTTTAATTTTTTATTATTATATCTGTCTATATGCTCACTTTTGATATTTTCCGTTACAGTAGCTGTTACGCTTTCGGTACATAGCTTATCATCTCCACCAATTGAAAGTGTGATTAATCCAATTGAGAGAAAGGCTATAGTGAAAAAAATCAGTAGAAACAAAAGCGACCTGAATAACCAGTACTTCAAACGCAATTCGCTTTCCGAATAATTTTCAAAATTCCACATAATTTTCAATAATCCCCCTATTTTTATGAAATCGCCAATATCATTACCCTTATAATATCCTTATATCTTTTTGCGTATTACGCATTTGCTATAAAAATGCCAAACCATAAAACAAAGCCACCCATTAATGTAAATGCTGTAATTATTATATATTTTTCTTTATCATTTTTCGGACAATAAAAGTGTTCAGGTTTTTCCGGTTCAATATAAAGCTCCACAATATCATCAGTATGATATTTTTCCTCACTTGTACCTACATTGTCCTTAATCCGATATACGTTGCCTTCAAAATAATACTCAAAAACAGCGGTACGAGCTGTACATCTTCCATGACCTCTCCGTCTGGTAAGAATAACCTCTGCAACTTTTGCATCAACAGGATATGTACATAATTTCCTATCTCTTATCAGGTTGACAATCATTAAAATCCCCAGAAGTACGAAGATTGCACCCAAAACTATAACAAATATTTCCCCCATTATTTCACCTCAGTTATGACATCGCAAGCAGCATTTCTCTTATAATCTTACAGGCTACGGCTGTTGATGCTCCCGACTGGTCGTAATGAGGGCTTAACTCATTAACATCACAGCCCACTATATCAAGCTTTGAGCATACAAGAGTCACAGCCTTTCGCAGCTCCTCAAAGGTAACTCCCCCTGCTTCGGGTGTGCCTGTTCCCGGAAATACCGAGGGGTCAAGCACATCTAAATCAAGTGTAAAATATACCTTTTTCCCTTTCAGCTTTTCAACAACTTCTTCAAGTCCGTCAAAATTGAACTTGTGCATTTCCGTATGCTCCGAGGCAAATACAAATTCCTCACGGTCACCGCTTCTGATGCCAAACTGGAAGATATGGTCATCTCCCACAAGTTCGTGACATCTTCTCAAAACGCAGGCATGAGATAAAGGCTGACCTAAATAGTCATCACGCAAATCAGCATGAGCGTCAAAGTGGATTATGTACAAATCCTCCGCCTTATCCTTGACCGCCATAACAGCACCGAGAGTTACAAGATGCTCTCCGCCTATCATAAAAGGAATTTTTCCGCCAGCCAAAATTGTATCGGTACGCATTGCAATATCCGCAACAGTACGTCTTACACTTCCGAAGGGAAGTTCTAAATCTCCGCTGTCGAAATAGCTGTAATCCAGCATATCCTTATCCTGATAAGGGCTGTATGTTTCAATTCCGAAGCTTTCGTTTCTTATGGCAGAGGGAGCAAATCTTGTTCCCGGACGGAAACTTGTAGTTCCGTCAAAGCCTGCACCAAAAAGCACAATTTTTGCGTTTTCATATTCGCTGTCGCAGCCGATAAAGGTCTGTATATTTTTTTCAAGCATTTATTTTTCTCCCATTACTCCACATCTCGGAGCATTTCCTCTACATAATTCGGCAGGGCAAATGCACCAACGTGAAGCTTTGAATTATAATATTTTGTTTTAAGTCCCAGCATATTCCACTTTATGCCGTTAAGGTCGTGAACAGGGTGGTATTTCTTCGACGCAAAGCCGAAAAGCCAATGTCCCGAGGGATATGTGGGAATATGTGCCTGATACACACGGCTTATTGGAAAGCTTTCCGCAATTCTCTTGTGGGAACGCTGCATAGCCGCCGCATCTTCATCATAAAACGGACTTTCGTGCTGATTTACCATAATTCCGTCCTCACGGAGTGCCTTGTTACAGCTGCCGTAGAACTCCTTTGTGAAAAGTCCCTCTCCAGGTCCGAATGGGTCGGTAGAATCTACAATTATAACATCGTATTTATTTTCACAGCTGCGGATAAATCTCACGCCGTCCTCATAAAAAATATGAACTCTTTCATCATCAAGACAGCAGGATGTAGTCGGCAGATATTTCTTGCTCACTTCAACCACAAGTTCATCAATTTCCACAAGGTCAATTGACTCAACTGTGGGATAACGTGTAAGCTCTCTTACAACTCCGCCGTCACCTGCACCGATTACAAGAATATTTCTTGGATTGGGATGAACCGCCATTGGAACGTGGGTTATCATTTCGTGATATATAAATTCATCCTTTTCCGTAAGCATCATATACCCGTCAAGAGTCAGAAAACGTCCGAATTCCTTTGAATCGAAAACATCAATACGCTGAAATTCGCTTTGTCCCGTATAAAGCTGCCTGTCAACCTTAATGGACAGTTTTACATTTGGCGTATGTCTTTCCGTAAACCACAGTTCCACTTTTACCCCTCCCTATATTAATACTTTGAGAAAATGTGTTCCTTTAAATCGTCAGCATAGACAACTTCGCCGCTGTCAAGCTGTTCTTCTGTAATCTGATTGCCGAGGAGATGCATTGACTTCATAAGCCATTGAGGATTTCCCGACTCAGCAAGGAAGAAATTGTAGTTCATAGGAGTACCTGTGTATTCCTCAAAATCCTTCATCATATCTTCCATAATACCGATATACTTTTCCTTATCAAGTCCTTGGTTAATTACAAACTGACAAGTAAATGTAAATTCATCGTTGGAGCATGTGTTCTTAATGTCAGCGTCAACAACTTTCAGACCGCTTCCAACAGTTAGACGTTTCTCTGTGATTTCGCAGGATTTATCGAAAACCTCACCGCCAACTGAACCAATAAATACAGGAGGATAGCACAAAATTGTGAAGTCACCGATGTCAGGACAGATATAAATTCCTCTTAGCGGGTCGTATTGCAGTTCCATATATTTTGAAGCAATATTCTCCACAAATTCTTTCTTTATTCTTTCGCCAACAGCGGCTACTACAAAGGAGTCAATCTCGGATAAATCGTGATTTTCCTTGTTCATATAAATTGGCTCATCAGCGGCAATATAGTCTGTTGCACGATAGTATAATTTCGACTCCTCACCGCTTTTATCCTTGTATGTTACTTCCCAGTTAGTTACGGTCTGCTCATACTCTGTACCTGCTTGGGTTTTGGAAGTAGAAGGCTCTGCTATTGTATAATTTCCGTCAAAGGTGTAATCAAGAAAATCCGTATACTGATATATTATTCCGTCACCTGTATTATTATTATTTTCCTGCGAATTATCGCCTGTTTTTGAATTGCAGGCTGTAAGCAGCATTGATGCCGCCAAAGCCGCTGCAAACATCTTTTTAATTTTCATATTTATTCTCCTTTTTGGATTTCAAAAATCCTATGCAAGAACATTAAGCCGTTCTAAATTTATGTCCTCTGTGCCTGTCATCTGACAGCCTTTTTCCTTGGCATACTTTATGTATTTTATAATATCCTCCGTTATAAGCTCGCCGGGGGCAAGTATGGGAATTCCGGGAGGATAGCACATTACAAATTCCGTGCATATTCTTCCTGCGGATTCCTCCAGAGGAAGTGAAATTTTATCGGCATAGAATGCCCGTCTTGGAGTATCCGCCACCACAGGAGAAATATATTCCTGTGTAAGCATATCGGCTCCAGAACGTCCGAATCGGCGTTTGATTTCAGCCAGCGCACTTATAAGACGCTCAATGTCACGCTCTCTGTCGCCAACGGAGATATACGCAAGAATATTGCCTATATCGCCGAATTCTATCTGTATATCGTACTCATCACGAAGGAGGTCATAAACCTCAATTCCTGCAAGTCCGATTGGAAGTGTGTACACGCTTAATTTTGATATGTCGAAATCATAAATGCTGTCGCCGTTTACAAGTTCCTTTGAATAAGCGTAATATCCGCCTATGCCGTTAATCTCGGAACGTGCGTATTCAGCCATTTCAACAGTTTTTGCAAATATTTCTCTGCCGCCAAGTGCAAGACGCTTTCTTGAAAGGTCAAGGCTTGACAAAAGCAGATATGAAGCGCTGGTGGTCTGTGTAAGGTTTACCACTTGACGCATATAGTCGGAATTTATTTTGTCCCCCATAAGCAGGAATGAGCTTTGTGTAAGACTTCCTCCCGATTTATGCATACTTACGGAAGCTATATCAGCCCCTGCCGCCATTGCGGTTACAGGGAAATTTTCGCCGAAGTAAAAATGAGTTCCGTGTGCCTCGTCCACAAGTACAAGCATATTGTGTTCATGAGCAAGCTTGACAATTTTTCTCAAATCGGAACAAATGCCGTAATATGTGGGATTATTGACCATAATTGCCTTAGCCTGCGGATTTTCACGAATAGCCTTTTCCACCTGTTCAACTGACATTCCCAAGGCAATTCCAAGCTGATTGTTAACCTCGGGATTGACATAAACGGGAACTGCACCTGTGAGAATAAGGGCATTTATAGCACTTCTGTGGACATTTCTCGGCATAATTATTTTATCGCCGCTTTTGCAGGCATACATAATCATACTCTGTACAGCGGAAGTTGTTCCGCCAACCATAAAGAACGCATTAGCCGCACCAAAAGCCTCTGCCGCAAGTTCCTCCGCATCACGGATAACTGAAACAGGGTGGCAGAGATTGTCAAGAGGTTTCATTGAATTTACATCAACATTCATGCAATCTTCGCCCAGGAACTCCGTAAGCTCCATATTTCCCCTGCCCCTCTTATGTCCCGGAACATCAAAGGGAACAACTCTCATTCGTCTGAATCGTCTGAGAGCCTCGTATATAGGGGCATTAACCTGTGAAAGACCCATTTCCGAAAACATTCCTTCCACTAAAAATTTCTATCATTTCACGACGCAGAGCATTTGTAATATCAAGGCGGCTGCGTGGTGAAAGTTCATGAACATCGGTATTGAACAGATAATTCTGCAATTCAATTTCCTTAATGAGCATTTTTGTATGGAACATATTAGCCTGATATACATTTATATCAACAGCGTCGTATTTATCAAGGGTTGACTCGTCAATATAATCCTGAATTGAGGTAATATTGTGGTCGATGAAGAATTTTTCTCCGCCGACATTTCTTGTAAATCCTCTTACACGATAATCCATAGTGATAATATCGCTGTCGAAGCTGCCGATAAGATAATCAAGAGCCGTAAGAGGTGTGATTTTTCCACAAGTTGCAACGTCTATATCAACACGGAAAGTAGCAATGCTTGTTTCGGGGTGATATTCGGGATATGTATGAACTGTTACATGGCTTTTGTCGAGGTGAGCCACAATTTCATTGCCACCTGCGGGAATCATTGTATCATCGGCAATAAGAAAGGTTGCAGACGCTCCCTGTGGGTCATAATCCTGCCTTGAAACGCTTAAAACCTGTGCACCTATCATCTCTGTCAGATGCGTCATAATATCGGTAATTCGCTCGGAATTATAAACCTCGTCAACATAGGCAATATAGTCAAGCTGTGCCTTTGGAGTACGTGCATAACACACATCATATATATTAAAACTAAGGGATTTTGTGAGATTATTGAAGCCGTAAAGCTTTAATTTATTTTCCATAGTACACCTCAAAATAAAAAAAGTACAAGCTTTCAGCCTGTACTTGTCCAACAACGCCACATAATAGCCATTGGCTATATTACGAGTAAAGATACCTCTTTAACTACTCTTATTGACCTTTCACAAGCTGAAATAAAACTTAGAAATATCATAGGGATATCTGAAAGCACCATACTCAAAAAACGCCTGAATGTGCATTTTTCGGGAATTTTCATACGCCCCGCAAAATCAATAAGGCAACAGAAGTTGCCGACCGATACAAATCGGGAATCGGCATCTGACCGGCTGTCCGTATGGCACTAACTCCCCATGGAGTGGTCAATACTATGCTTCTTAACGAAGCAGCTTTACACATTAATTTTATCACATTTATGGGATTTTGTCAATAGAAAAATGAAATTTAATCGCTGTTCTGCTCAACATAAACATATTCAAAAATTTCCGAAACCTGTTGTCTTGACAACCCCTCAACATACAGCAATTCATAGGGAGAACTGATAACGTGAAGTTCCTCACGCAATTTAAGAATTTTCTCTGCAATTTCTTCATCAACGTGGGGCAAAAGCATGAGAAGTTCAGCGTCTGCGGTGTTCAAATCAATGGGAGCAACATCTTCAAGAGTAAGAGGCGGCTCGGTTTCCTCAATATGCTCAACAGTTTCTTCAATTTGCTCATTTTCTTCATCCTTGACTTCTTCTGTTTCCTCCTCAATTTCGGGATAAACAGGATTTTCCACAAAAATATTTTCCTTTATATTCTCAAAAATATTCTCACCAATGCCGTAAACATTAAGTATTTCCTCAATATTGTTAAATCCGCCATTCTGCTCACGATAAGCAATGATTTCCTGTGCCAGTTTATCGCCAATACCGCTTAAACCGCACAATTCCTCATAACTCGCCTTATTAATATCAATAGGCAAAAGCAATTCCGCTTTTGTTTCCTTTTCTGTTTCTGTTGAAACTTTGGTTGTCTTGGTATCTTTAGTTGACTTAGTTTTTGTGGTTATCTGTGATTTATGCGTGCTGGTGCCTGATTCTGTTTCAGATTTGGAATTATTCTTCTCAATGGAGTACATAATTGTATTTTCCTTTGCTGTATGGGACTTTTCGTTCTTTATAATAAGCAGCATACCAATAATCATAAAAGCAAAAATGTATACAAGCAGAAGATTTTTTCGATTCATAAATGCACTCCTTTCGAAAATTTTCCGTATAAGCAAAAAACTCCCGAAAAGGGAGTTAAAGTGGGCCATTAGGGACTCGAACCCCAGACCGTCCGGTTATGAGCCGGATGCTCTAACCAACTGAGCTAATGGCCCTTGAATATGAAAAACGGAAGTCGAAGCGACTTCCGTTTTAAAGTGCCGGCATTGAAATAGTTTC
>JAZQFV010000076.1:0-48674 GCA_045539715.1 Ruminococcus sp.
TTTCCACGACCATGATCTTGAATTCAGGTGTATATCGCTTGTTTGGTTTTCCTTTTGGCATAAAAATGCCCCCTTTCGTTAGACTTCATTTTGGTATATTTCTATTATACCACATTGTCCAACAAAATGGGAGCATTTCAAAATTAATCCACCGTCCATAAATTCTTAATTCTTAATTTTGAATCAAACCGCCGGCTAATAGCTAAAGGCTAACGGCTAAAGGCTTTAATTAAAAAATATCTTTTTTGTTTTTGATGTGTCGTCTTATGAGGACAAATGCCATAAGGAAAATACAGAAAACAAGGAATACAGGGGCAATCCACCTGTTTGCGGTTTCGTCCTCAGCGGATTTCATTTCAGTCCACAAATCCTGCATAAGCTGGTTGGCTTCATCGGAAAGGTTGACGAAAACAGATGTCTTTTCACGGATAAAATCCTGGTCGGGATATGTGATAGGGCTGTTCTGAACTTCCTCGTCAAGCATATTGAATGCTGCCTGATGGGGCGTAGAATAGCAGATATAGTCGATATTTGCAAAGGCAATATCAGGCTCGCACAGGAAGTTAATGTACATTTCCGCCGCCTCTTTCTGCTTTGCGGATTTAGGAATACACATAGCGTCAACGAAAAGATTTGTGCCGCTTTTGGGAATTACGAAATCAAGAGAATCGTTATCCTCCATAATTGTGAGAGCATCGCCTGCATAGTAGGGAGCAATAAGAGCGTCACCTGCACCCATTTTGTCAAAAACCTCGTCCATAACGTATGCCTGAACGATTTTTTTCTGTGAAAGCAGTTTAGCCGATGCCGCACGCATTTCCTCCTCATTTTCGGTATTGAGGGAGTAGCCCAGCATAATTTCAGCTATGGCGAAAGCGTCACGGGGATTGTCAAACATTAAAATCTGGTCGGCATAATCCTCATTCCACAGCAAATCCCAGTCAATATCCTCTTTGGGAATATCAATTATTGTGGTGTCGTACATAATACCTACAGTTCCCCATGTATACGGCACAGAATAGGCATTTTCAGGGTCATAGTCCTGATTGCGGAAGTTATCCATAATGTACTTGAAATTGGGGATATTGTCAAAGTTGACAGGCTGAATCATATCCTCCTTAATCATCTTGCTAATCATATAATCGGAGGGGATAATCACATCATAGGAAGCCGCACCGCCCTTTAATTTAGCGTAAAGTTCCTCATTTGTGGCGAAGTTGGTGTAGTTTACCTTTATGCCTGTAAGCTTTTCGAATTCGCCGTTTACGTCAATTGTTCCCTCATCTGCACCTGCGGAGATGTAGTCGCCCCAGTTGTAGACATTTATGGAAATGCCTTTCCCCTTGAAGCGTGTGTAGTAATCGGGGTCTTCAATGGTGACGGTCTGCTGTGTGACTTCTTCTTCCTCCTCGTATTCCTCGGAAACATCGGCTTCCGCACAGGAGGCAAGCATAGACATACAGAGAATTGCCACGGAAATAAACGAAAATATCTTTTTCATTTTTTAACTCCATATTTTATTTTTAAGCTGTTAGCTATTAGCCGTTAGCCATTAGCATTTTGTGCTGTGAATTTTCGGTATTGCCTTATATTATGTAGGGGCTGTCTTTGGCAGTCTGTGCCTTACGCATTATTTGTCGATATACCGTCAATTTGTGTAGGGGCGGATATTAGCCGTCCACATAGCTAAAAGCTAAAGGCTATAGGCTGGCAATGCAAAGCATTGCCTTATATTTTTCCTGCTTTTTTCAATGCCTTTTTCTCGATTATATTCTTCACAATGAGAATTATCACAACTGAGATGAAAATAAGAGTTGAAAGTGCATTGATTTCGGGGGAAACCTTACGTCTTGTCATTGAATAAATCGTAATCGGCAAGGTCTGAGAAGTTGAACCGCTTGTAAAGTAACTTATTACAAAGTCATCAAGGGAATATGTGAATGACATAAGAAATCCGCTGATAACACCCGGCATAATTTCAGGGAGAACTACTTTTCTGAATGCCTTGACAGGGCTGCATCCCAAATCCTGTGCCGCCTCGTAAATATGGGGGTCCATTTGATTGAATTTCGGCATAACATTGAGGATAACATAAGGCACATTAAAGGTAATATGTGCGATAAGCAGCGTAACAAAGCCGAATTCAAGGTTCATACGTGCCGCAAAGAATACGAAAAGCAGCATAAGAGATACACCTGTTACGATTTCGGGGTTGATGATAGGCATATTTGTAATGCCCATTACAACTCTTTTCGGCACTTTACGCATACTGTTTATGCCGATAGCCGCAAGAGTTCCAAGAACTGTGGAAACTACGCTTGAAACGCAGGCGATAATAATTGTATTTATAAGAGATGAAATAATAATTCTGTTGTTGAAAAGGCGGATATACCAATCAAGGGTAAAGCCGCTGAATACGCTTCGGCTTTTTGTTTCGTTGAATGAGAAAACAATAAGCACGAAAATGGGGATATACAGGAAAAAGAGTACGAGTGCAAGATATGCTTTACCTAATTTTTTCATTTCCCCACCTCCTACATAAGCACCTGGTCGTCAGGGTCAAACTGATTCATAACGGTCATAATAACAAGGATAATCACCATAAGCACAAGTGACATAGCTGCTCCCAAGTGCGGATTATAGGCATTTCCGAGGAACTGCATTTCTATAAGGTCGCCTACAAGGAGATTTGAGCCGCCGCCCAGCATACGGGAAATAATGAATGTGGAGATAGCAGGCACGAAAACCATAGTAATTCCCGATGTGATACCTGGCATACTAAGGGGAACAATTACTCTGAAAAGCGTCTGCATATAGCTGCATCCCAAGTCATCTGCCGCTTCAAACATACTGTTATCGATTTTTTCCATAACGGAATAAAGAGGTAAAATCATAAAGGGCAGGTAGTTGTAAACCATACCGAGAACAACTGCCCCCGATGTGTTGATAAGCTTGAAAGGTCCAAGACCAATCATACCGAGGAGATGATTTATAATGCCGTTGTTGCCCAGCAGAGTCATCCACGCATATGTGCGGAGGAGGAAGTTCATCCACATTGGCAGCATTACAATCATAAGCATTGTACCCTGTTTGTGCTTTTCCATTCGGGAAAGGATAAATGCCGTAGGATAGGCAATTACAAGGCAAATTGCCGTAGCTATGAGGGAAAGCCAGATTGAACGGACAAAAATATTCGCATACTGTCCCACATCTGAAATATACTTCATTGTGAATTTTCCCTCGTCATTTGTAAAGGCGAAAAATCCAATCATTAACAGGGGAACGAGAATAAATACAACCATCCATACAAGGTATGGTGCGGAAAAATATTTCAGCTTCATTGTCATTCCTCCGATTTCTTCATAATGTGAATATCAAAGGGGTCAAAGGCAAGTCCAACCATAGTGCCGGGAGCTTCTGCCTTTGTGGAATGAACTGTCCACTTGTGGTCAACACCGTCAATTATCATTTCATAGTGAACGCCCTTGAACACAACAGATTCAACAATACCCGTAAGCTTTGCAGATGCCGCAGGGACAATCTTCACATCTTCGGGACGGATAACAACATCAACTGTTTCATTTTTGCCGAATCCCTTATCAACACATTCAAACTCTCTGCCGTTGAACTGAACGAGGCAGTCACGGAGCATTGAGCCGTTGAGGATATTACTTTCACCGATAAAGTCAGCAACAAAGGCATTTACAGGTTCATTGTAAATATCCGTAGGTGAGCCAATCTGCTGAATATAGCCGTTATTCATAACAACGATGCTGTCGCTCATTGTGAGGGCTTCTTCCTGGTCGTGGGTAACGTAAACAAAGGTGAGTTCAAGTTCCTGCTGGATTTTGCGGAGTTCAATCTGCATTTCCTTACGGAGTTTCAGGTCAAGGGCACCAAGCGGTTCATCAAGCAGGAGTACTTTCGGGTGATTTACCAACGCACGGGCAATAGCTACACGCTGCTGCTGACCGCCCGACAGACGGTTAACTGTACGCTTTTCGTAACCCATAAGGTTTACAAGTTCCAGCATTTCGCCAACACGGCGGACGATTTCTTTTTCGGGAACTTTCTTTACACGAAGTCCGAAAGCTATATTTTCATATACGTTGAGATGAGGGAAAAGAGCGTATCTCTGGAAAACGGTGTTGACGTTTCTCTTGTGTGGAGGCATACCGTTGATACGCTTGCCCTCAAAGATAACATCACCGCTATTTGGCTCTAAAAAGCCTGCAATGATACGCAGGGTTGTGGTTTTTCCACAGCCTGAGGGGCCGAGAAATGTGACAAATTCCTTGTCCTTTATGTCAAGGCTGATGTCTTTGAGAATTCTGTCACCGTCCTCAAATTCAACTATAATATTTTTAAGGCTTACAATATTTTCCATATAATAACCTCCTTATTTATTCAGACGATTAATTATAGCATATATTCCGACAAAAAGCAATATATTCAGTCAAATTAGAATATTTATTTTTAGAGATGCCCTAAAGAATAAGGGCGGAAAAAATCCGCCCTACTCGATTAATTATGATTTGAGATAATCTTCAATTGTGCCTGTTCCGCCAGTGGAAATATGTGCATAGTATGCAAGTATAAGTGATGCGTCGATAGAGTCATATTTGCCGTCACCGTTTACATCAGCGGCTTTTGCCTGTTCAGCATTGAATGAGGTTGCCTTGCCTACAGCGAGATCTGCATAGTCGGAGAGGATTAATGTTGCATCGCTGGAGTCAATTGAGCTGTCGTTGTTTATGTCACCGAGGAGCGAATTTTGTTTTACGTTTGGAACTAATGTGAATGATGCAGTTTTTTCATTTCCGCAGTCGTAAGTATATGTAACATTTTTTGAAGTTTCCTCAACTGTGAGAATATTTCCTTCAACTGAACCGTTTGTCCATTCAGAAGCTTTTGTTAAGTCAAAGCCTGCGGGGAGGGTGGAGAGGTCGAATTTGCCGTCTGTAAGGGAAATTTCGTATGTATTATTACTGCACATAAAAATTCCTAATGCGATATTATTTCTTAAATCAAGGCTTGTAAGATGATTATCATAACACCACAATTCTTTTAATTTAGTGTTATTACTTACATCAAGGGATGTTAGTGGGTTATTACCGCAGCCCAATTGTTCCAAAGTTGAATTTTGGCTTATATCAAGTGTGGTAAGTTGATTATTATTGCAATTTAACTCTTTCAATGCAGTATTTTTGCTTACATCAAGTGTGATAAGTTTATTATTTCTGCATGATAAAGAATCTAAAGCTATGTTATTACTTATGTCAAGTGAAGTTAGTTTATTATTATCGCAATATAATCCTTTTAATGCAGTATTCTTGCTTATATCAATAGTTGTGAGTTCATTACCATAACAATGTAATAATGTCAATGCTGTATTACTACTTACATCAATGGTTGTGAGTTGATTAGAATTGCAAGATAAATTTAATAGTGCTGTATTTTTACTTACATCAAGTGAAGTAAGTTGGTTATTATGGCAAAGCAGATATTTTAAAGCTGTTAGGTTTTCTATACCTGTTAAATCAGAAATACCTTTGTCATTTACGGAAATTACAGTAATAGATTCAATTTCCTCCGCAGAAAGCACGCCGTCCCCGTCTGTATCAAATTCATCAGCTACATACTGTCTGAAAAGCTCATCAGGAAAGTTTGTTTCATTAATTGCCACGCTTTCCTCAGCGGCATATGCGTTTTTTGTATCAGCGTTGACAAACGAACCCTGCGGCATATATGCCATAGTTCCCATACATATCAGTAAAGCTGATGTTACTGCAAGAAATTTTTTTAATTTACTCATTTTCATTTCTCCTTTATTTTTTAACATTTCAATACAGCAATGCTATATATATAGTATATGTAAACTGAACTCCTAAAAATTGCAAGTAAATTTTGAAAAAATACAAAAAAACCAGCATTTTATACAAATATTCGCAAATATTCACAGCGATATACACAAAGAAAACTCCTAAAAAACAAAAGGCAGAGAAAAATCCTCCGCCTTTTTCAAAACTATAAATTATGCATTAAAATGCCCGTGGGTGCTACCCACTTATCTAACCTTTTTTGCAATATCATCAAGAAGCTTTGAAAGCATTTCGCCCTGTGTCATAGAGCCGAGGTCGCCCTCACGGCGTGAAGTAACGGAAACTGTACCGTTTTCAACTTCCTTATCGCCCACAGTAATCCATACAGGGAGCTTTTCAAGACGAGCGTCACGAATCTTCTTACCAACCTTTTCAGCTCTGTCGTCAATTGAGCAGCGGATTCCTGCCGCTTCAAGCTTAGCTTTGAGTTCATAGCAGTAGTCAAGGTGACGGTCTGCAACTGGAACAATTTTTACCTGCTCAGGAGCAAGCCAGAGTGGGAATGCACCTGCATACTTCTCAATGAGGTATGCAAGAGTTCTCTCATAACAGCCGAGAGATGTTCTGTGAATGATGTAAGGACGCTTCTTTGAACCGTCAACATCAATGTATTCCATACCGAACTTTTCAGCAAGAAGCATATCAATCTGAATTGTAACGATAGTATCTTCCTTGCCGTATACGTTCTTGTACTGAATATCAAGCTTAGGTCCGTAGAATGCAGCTTCGTCAATGCCGATTTCGTAATCTACGCCGAGATTATCAAGGATTTTGCCCATAATTGTCTGTGCTTCATTCCACTGCTCAGCTGTACCCTCGTACTTGTTCTTTGGATTTGCAGGATCCCACTGTGAGAATCTGAATGTACAATCCTCAAGCATTCCGACTGTATTAAGAACGTATTTTGCAAGCTCAAGACAGCCCTTGAATTCTTCTTCAAGCTGCTCAGGACGGAGAACGAGATGTCCCTCTGAAATTGTGAACTGACGAACACGGATAAGACCGTGCATTTCGCCTGAATCCTCATTTCTGAAAAGTGTTGAAGTTTCGCCAAGACGCATAGGCAGGTCACGGTATGAACGCTGTCTGTTGAGGAATACCTGATACTGGAAAGGACAAGTCATAGGACGGAGTGCGAAACATTCCTTTTCTTCATCGTGGGGGTCACCGAGAATGAACATACCGTCAAGGTAGTGGTCCCAATGTCCTGAAATTTTATAAAGTTCTCTCTTAGCCATAAGAGGAGTTTTTGTAAGGAGGTAGCCACGCTTCTGCTCCTCGTCCTCAATCCAGCGCTGGAGAAGCTGAATAACTCTTGAACCCTTTGGGAGAAGAATTGGAAGTCCCTGACCGATGCAGTCAACAGTTGTGAAGAATTCAAGTTCACGTCCAAGCTTGTTGTGGTCACGGAGTTTAGCTTCCTCACGCTGCTTAATATCAGCTTCAAGGTCAGCAGCCTTTGGATATGCAGTTGCATAGATACGTGAAAGCATCTTGTTTTTCTCAGAACCTCTCCAGTAAGCACCTGTGCATGAGAGAAGCTTGAATGCCTTAACTGGAGCAGTTGTCATAAGGTGAGGGCCTGCACAGAGGTCAGAGAACTCGCCCTGCTTGTAGAATGAAATAGGCTCGCCCTTGTCAGCGTGTTCCTCGCAAAGTTCAACCTTGTAGATTTCGCCAGCCTCTTTGAGGGAAGCGATAGCGTCAGCAGGGGACATTTCATACTGTTCAAGAGCAATGCCCTCCTTGACGATTTTCTTCATTTCAGCTTCGATTTTGTCAAGTTCTTCCTGTGAGAATGGCTTTTCTACGTCGAAATCGTAGTAGAAGCCGTTGTCGATAGCAGGTCCGATAGCAAGCTTTGTATCGGGATAAAGACGCTTTACAGCCTGTGCAAGGATATGTGAAGCTGTATGCCAGAATGTCTTTTTACCCTCAATTGAGTCGAATGTGCAGACTTCAAATTCGCAGTCGCTGTCGATAATTGTGCGGAGGTCTTTAACCTCGCCGTTGATTTTTACGCAGCAAGCAGCCTTGTAAAGTCCCATTCCTATGCCTTTTACGATTTCAGCGGCAGATGATGCAGCTTCGATTTCTCTGATACTGCCGTCTTTTAATGTTAATTTAATCATTGTAAATCTCTCCTTTTTTTAATACGCATTACCCACGATTTCAAATTCATCGTCATACAATTCAACGGACTGGGCTTCCATATACCCGTCCTCGCTGGAAACTACAAAACAGAATGTAATTCCGTCCTCGTCAATATCTGCATAAATTTCGTCAATGGTAATATTCTTCTTCAAGGATTCCTCAGAACCTCTGTAAATAGCGTCCTCGGTGAGAAGCCGTGAAAGCTTGCCCTTTCCGCCGTTTATGGTTTCAAGCTTCATAGCAATTTCGCTGATATTGCCTGTAATGTCCTCCTCGGATTCCGCATAGAAACGAATAGTCAGCATATTATCCCAAAGCTTATAGGGAAGTTCAAAAGCCTCTTGTTCCTCGTTATACTTTATATTGCTCACGCTATCACCTCTTTTCATTTTCAAATCCGCCTTTGTGATAGGGGAATATAAAAAGTCCCTCATACCCGAAAAGGCACAAGGGACGATAATTCAACCGTGGTTCCACCCTGATTTATGCGGAAAACCGCATCTCATTGCGACTTTATAACGGAAGTCAGCCGTCGTTTATTGGACGCACTCGGAGGCGGTGTGCTGTTACCCTTGATATACTGCCTCACACCACACGGCAGCTCTCTGAAATATCACGGCGGATAAAGCCTTCCTCGTCAAAGTTTTTTGATATACATTTATGATACCACATTTTCAAACCGTTGTCAAGTGTTTTTTTACTGTTGTTTTATGGATTGGCATTATAATTCAAAAGTAACACCGAACAAAAAATCCGAATACAATAAAGAGAAAAATCTATTGAATAATCCAACGTATTTGAACAATAATAGCAACAGGGGGAAATACCCCATAAACACAGGCGACCGCCTGCGAACAGGAGCTGAATATATATGTCTGTAAAAAGAGGAGAAATTTATTATGCCGACCTTAGTCCCGTAGTCGGCTCGGAACAGGGCGGAGTAAGACCTGTACTTATCGTTCAGAATGACGTGGGGAACAGGCATAGTCCCACGGTTATAGCTGCCGCAATTACAAGCAGACAGGACAAAAACCGCCTGCCTACCCATATTGAAGTGCAGGCTGATAAATGCGGTCTTGCCCGTGACAGCATTGTTCTTTTGGAGCAGATACGCACCATTGACAAAAAGCGTCTTGGAGATAAAATGGGGGAACTTGACCTTAATTCGATGAATAAGGTTAACACGGCTCTTTCCATTAGTTTCGGACTTGAAATGTGATACCGATAAACAGCCGAAAAGGGCAATACCGCCCACAGCGATACTGCCCTTTTGAAATTATTCGGTAAGTTTTTTTCTTATAATAATCATATCAAATACATCAACATAGGCATCGCCTGTTAAATCAGCGCATTTAAGCTGATATTCGTCAAAGCTGCCCTTGCCGAGGATATACTGCTGGAGAAGAACGCCGTCGGAGATTGTAATGCCGCCGTCACCGTTTATATCGCCTTGACGGACAGGCTGTACAACCATAAAGCTTATGCCGATAAGGGGATAAACCTTGCCGCTTTCGTCCTCAGCTTCAACCTTGTAAACGTATGTGCCGTAGTCAAGCTTGTTGAAAAGCATACTGTTGTCGAAATCTCCTGAAAGGCTGAATGTATAGGAATTGGGATTTTTCTCGTAAACGTAAACGGGAGTTACACCGTCAGCCTTATAAATTCCGCCTGTGAAGCGAGTTATAGGCAGATTTGAAGTGATTGTTCCGCCGAGGTCAACATAGTTGCCTTTTGCAATCTGACCGTCGGGGATAAGTGCGTTGGAGAGTTTCATATAGGATTCGGGATTATCAAGCAGAGTGATATATTCCATAGAACAATATCCCGTAATATTGCCGTACTTGATATGAGCCCAGCTGCCGTCAGCTTTGATTACCTCAAACTGATTGTGGGGGTAAATCTGACCGATTACGTCATAATTTGAGCCGTGACCGCTTCTGATATTGAGGTAAGTTGTGATATTTTTTGTCACGTAAATACCTGCGTATTTATCAGAGCAGTTGCATCCGTTTGGAGTTACCGCAGTAACGGGAGTTGTAGTTGCTGTGGTGGCAGTAGTTGCAGGGGCAGTAGTTACGGGGGGAGCTGTGGTTGCAGGGGTTGTGGGAATTGCTGTAGATGTGGAATTGTCGGGAGCTTGTTCCATAGAATAGATAAAATAAGTTTCGGGGTCGTAATAAGTTGCTGTGGGATAGCCGCCGAGGAGAGTGTCGCAGATTCCGAAGTGGAGATGATTGCCGTAGGAGTTGCCTGTGTTGCCTACATAGCCGATAACATCACCTGCATTTACAGTCTGTCCTGCTGTAACGGCAGTTGATGTGCAATGTGCGTAGAATGTGTAAACGCCGAGATTTTCGTGGCGGAGAACGATAAGATTGCCGTAGTCGCCCATCCAGCCTGCTGAAACGCAAGTACCGCTGACAGCTGCGTAAATATCGGAGTTAGCATCAGCAGGAATATCAATAGCGTTGTGACCGCCGTAGACTCCGCCTGTATTGCGGTTGTCATCGAACGGTGTGGTGATTTCTGTGAATTTGCTTTCGACAGGCCATACAGCCTGTACAGCGGCATTAGCGTCGAGAGTCCATACCCCGTTAAGAGGTATGATTGTCAGTGACAAGAGCATAGCACAGAAAATGGTGAATAGTTTTTTGATGAACATGGTATCATACCTCCAGTTGTGCCTTTTGGCACTAAATTTTATTTAGGGCGTGTTGACACTAAAGTCAATCACCCGTATTTTCGGCAAATTTTGGCTGATAACTGCGTTAAAACTATTTGCCGTGCGACAGCACGCCTGCATATTTTTGCCTTGTTCTCAGCAAAATTATGCTCGAAAATCCGTGCAACAACTTTGTGTCAACACGCCCTTGACCGTCATTGACGGTTTTGACCTTATGTATTATCGAATTTGTAGATTACTCTCTGTAAATGTAATTTTCTGTCGAATTGGTGAGATTACACAAATTTATCAACAGTTGATTGTTAATTATCGAGAATAACTAAAAATTTCGACAAGAAATACTAAAATTATTAATTGTTTTAATTTAAAAGATTTAAATTATAGGCAATATCATACAAAATGGATAATCCAATTTTGTACGATAATGCCAAATGATTGTATAATTAAGAATTAAGAGATAGGAACAGTAATTTATTTAGTATTATCAGGGTATCTCTATAATAATTCTTAATTCTGAATTCTTCATTCTTAATTAATAAGCCTTACCCCAGTAAACCATATGCTGTGCAGGTTTGCCGCAGCATACGCATTTGCCTGCGATTCTCTCCTGCATAAGAGGGATACAGCGTGAGCCAACGCCTGTCTTTTCCTTGACCTCGTCCTCACAAGCTTCCTCGCCGCACCAGAGAGCCTTTACAAAGCCGTCGCCGTTCTTTTCAAGAGCAGCAATGATTTCGTCCATATTTTCACAGGAGTATGTCTTTTTCTCACGGTTTTCGAGAGCCTTATTGAACATACCCTCACGAGCCTCGTCAAGCTTCTGAGCAACAGCAGCTTCAAGCTCATCAATAGAAACAGTAACCTTTTCGCCATTCCAACGGGAAGCGATAATGCAATTGCCCTCCTCAATATCACGAGGACCAATTTCAACACGAACAGGAACACCCTTCATCTCGTATTCGGCAAACTTCCAGCCGGGAGAGTTTTCGCTGTCGTCAAGTTTAACACGTACACCGGCAGCAGCAAGACGATTTTTCAGCTCCTCTGCCTTTTCGAGAACACCCTCCTTATGCTGTGCGATTGGGATAATTACAGCCTGAACGGGAGCGATTGCGGGAGGAAGAACAAGACCGCTGTCATCACCGTGAGTCATAATAACTGCACCGATAAGACGAGTTGTAACGCCCCAGCTTGTCTGGTGTGGGTATACACGCTTGTTTTCCTTGTCTGTATATTCAATGTCAAATGCCTTAGCAAAGCCGTCGCCGAAGTAGTGTGAAGTACCTGCCTGTAAAGCCTTACCGTCGTGCATAAGAGCCTCGATAGCGTATGTAGAAACAGCACCTGCGAACTTGTCGCTTTCAGTCTTTTTGCCCTTTACAACAGGCATTGCAAGGGAGTTTTCGCAGAAATCAGCGTAAACATTGAGCATTTTCTCTGTTTCCTCGATAGCCTCCTCAGCAGTTGCGTGAATTGTGTGTCCCTCCTGCCAGAGGAATTCTCTTGAACGGAGGAAAGGACGAGTAGTTTTCTCCCAGCGAACAACGCTAACCCACTGATTGTAGAGCTTAGGGAGGTCACGGTAGGAGTGAACGATATTTGAATAATGCTCACAGAAAAGAGTTTCGGAAGTTGGACGAACACAAAGTCTGTCCTCAAGCTTTTCGCTTCCGCCGTGAGTTACCCAAGCAACCTCGGGAGCGAAGCCTTCAACGTGGTCCTTTTCTTTCTGAAGCAGGCTTTCGGGAATGAACATAGGCATACATACATTTTCGTGGCCTGTTTCCTTGAACATTCCGTCGAGAATTTTCTGGATATTTTCCCATATAGCGTAGCCGTAGGGACGAATTACCATACAGCCCTTAACGCTTGTATACTCAACGAGTTCCGCTTTTTTACATATATCGGTATACCACTGTGCGAAATCCTCCTCCATTGAAGTGATAGCGGTTACCATTTTTTTATCTTTAGCCATTAAAAAAATCCTTTCTATTCAGGTGACAGGGAGCAAATCTCACGCTCTGCTATGCACCCATACAATAACTCTATTATATATTATAGCACTTTGAGAGAAAATTGTCAATGTCAGAAAACTATATAAAATTTTAATGATACTATTATTTTTTATGTACAAATTAACAATGTAATGGTTTTTTATTCAAATAAAGCGGTGACACGTTAAAATTCAGTTCATAATTTATTGCTGCCGTTCCCTTATAATTGAGAAAAGCGGCTATTATTAGTAAATTTGCCCTAATTATCGCATCTTTAACAGGTATATTGCACATTATACCGAAAAATATGCCGTACCCCTTGAAAAAATTATGAATTTATAGTATAATATAAAAGATAATATAATCGGGTAATATGGCTTTTTATTGCTGCACCAATAATCCATATCCCGAAAAGGAGGAAAAAAAGTGTCAAAAGTATCTACAGCTACAAAAAAGCCGTCATATGCAGTTGCTTATGAACCTGCACGATATGTAAAATTCAAGCCGATTTACTATATCGCCGCATTTCTCATTCCTGCACTGCTTACATTAATCGGCTACATCATCTTCGGCGTTTATCCCTTCGGAGAGCGTTCTGTACTGACTCTCGACTTGAACGGTCAGTATGTATACTACTTTGAAAATATCCGCCGCTGCTTCTGGGAGGGCGACAGCTTCCTGTACAGCTGGGCGAGAAACCTTTCAGGAGGCTATCAGGGTGTAATCGGTTACTACCTTGCAAGTCCGTTTACGTTTATCGTAATATTGATGCCACGAAGTCTTATCATCGAGGCACTTATGATAATGCAGATATGCAAGGTCGGTGCCTGCGGTCTTTCATTCTGCGTATACGCACAGAATTCCAAAAATGTCAAGCCTCTCCAGTCAATAATCTTCTCCACAATGTATGCTCTTATGGCATTCGTTTCAATTCAGCTTATTGACCCCATGTGGATTGACGGCCCGATTTTCCTGCCCCTTATCATTCTCGGTGTTGAATATCTCATCGACGACGGCAGAAAAATCAACTATATCATTCCCCTTGCAATTATGTTTATTGCAAACTTCTATATGGGCTTTATGGTTGCAATTTTCGTTGCACTCTATTTCGTTTACTATCTTTTCTTCGGTGCAAAGAGAAAGTTCAAGGGTGCAGGAGATTACGCTGTTGTATTCGGCAGAATGTGCCTTGCTACACTTGTCGGCGTAATGTGCAGCTATATTATGATTATGCCGATTTATAACGCACTTGCCCTCGGTAAGTTCGACTTCTCCGAGCCTGACTACAGTATGAGAACTATGTTCAACCCCGTTGAGCTTCTTCCCACACTTTTCCCTAACCAGTATTACTCCGTTAACGTGGACGAGGGTACAAGAATGTACGGCAGACCTGAAATTTACTGCGGTGTGCTTTCTCTCGTACTTGCTTGTCTGTATTTCTTCAATACAAAGATTTCCACAAACCGCAAAATCGGACACGGACTTATGCTGTTCGTTATGTTCTTCTCAATGTGGATTAAGCCCCTCAATATGATGTGGCACGGCGGTCAGGACCCTAACTGGCTCCCCTACCGTTACAGCTTCCTTGTTTCATTTTTGATTGTGGCAATGGCTGCGGAAACATTCTCAAAGCTTGACGGATACAAAATGGATTTGAAATCTCCCCTTTCCGTAATTGCAGGAATTTCAGTTGTAGCTGTTATATTTGACGCTATCAAGGAAAACTTCAATTACAACGAGGAGCGTTACAAGTACGTTGCAATTACTCCCTACAGCGAAAAGGTTACAATCAACGGCGAATCTGTAGAACACCTTTTCCTTGGTACACTTGTATTCGGTGTTGTGCTTTCTGCAATTTACCTTTCATTTGTATATCTCATAAGCCACGCTAAAACTCAGAGAGGCAGAAATATAATTTCTGTATTTATGGCAGCCCTCGTATTCTTCGAGGCAGGCTACAACTTCTTCGATACAATCTACAAGATTGACAAGGAAGTTTACTATTCATCAAGAGATTCATACAGCGAAATTATGTCTGCTCCCGATGTTATGGACGCACTTGAAGAAATCGACGACGGTTTCTACCGTGCAGAGAAAACATTCTTCCGTAATGTTAACGACAATCAGGCATACGGACTCAGAGGTGTTTCACATTCAAGTTCTGTAATGAACGCAAGAATTCTTAATTTCCTTGAAACTCTCGGTTATACAACAAAGAGCTATGAGTCGAGATATGACGGAAATACACCTATTGCCGACTCACTTCTCGGTATCAAGTATGTTCTCAATGACCCCGAAATCTGCAATCCCGAAACAGACCGCAGATCACTTCTCTGCCCTTACTATAACAAGGTAGGTTCAACTTCCTATAAAAAGGAAAATGATAAGGTTGGTACTGTTGATATTTACGAGAACCCCGATGCACTTCCGATTGCATTTATGGCTGATGATGATATTCTCAAACTCAGCTTCCTCGGAAATGACAACCCGTTCAACAGTATGAATAACTTCCTCAGCTCAATGACAGGAAGCACAACCGATTATACAAATCTCAACCCTGCATCATACTTCTATCGTCTTAACTTTGACCCTGTAAATGACGTTCAGCTTAATGAATGTACAGTAAGAGATTACAATGGTCAGTTCTGTTATGACGCTCTGCCAAATGCAGTTGACCCAACAGTAAGAGTTCATTTCACTTCCGAAAAGGAAGAACCTCTTTACCTCTTTATGAAGTCAGACAATCAGAAGAAGTGTAACCTCTGGTTCTCTACAACTAAGAATGAGGAAACAGGTGAGTTCGAGAATTTTGAAAGCCTTGGTTCATACTATGATGGCTACGATTACTGTATTATCAGCCTTGGAAATATTCCTGTTGGTACAGAAGTTGAGCTTCGTATGACAATTATTCAGCAGGATAAGACAGGTGCAAACGAGTTCATTATGGTAAGAGATTTCCAGTTCTACTACCTTGACTATGAGCTTTTCCACAACGATATTCAGAAGCTTAAAGCTTCTCCTCTTGTTCTTGATATGGACAAGACAACCGAAAGCCGCATCGTAGGTGAGGTTGACGCTAAGGAGGGCGAAATCCTCTACACATCAATCCCATATGAGCCGGGCTGGACAATTAAGGTTGACGGCAAGAAGCTTGACAAGAAGTTTGTTGATGAAATAAAGGTTGACAATATGCTCCTTGACGACAAACTTGCACAGCTTGATGAATCCTTCAGCAAGGGTGAACTGACTGAGGAAGCATATGAAACTGCTGTAAAGGACGCAAAGACAAGAGCAAAGAGCATTATAGCAAATACCTGCCCCGAAAATGAACAGGGCGTTGTAGTAGTTCTCAATGCTATGATTGGTATGAAGCTTGAACCCGGACACCACAAGATTGAGATGACATATTCACCTCCCGGATTTAAGACAGGTGTAGTTCTTCTTATTCTCGGAATTGCAATTGTGATTTACTTCTGGTACAACGACAGAAAGACAAATCCTGCACTTCTTGCAAAGGCTGAGGCTAAGGCAAACTGGAAGAAAGGCATTTACCTTACAGTAACTGAAAATGAAGATGCTGAGGAGAAAAAGCCTGTTAAGATTATCAAGTCAAAGGGTGCTGTAACTCCTAAGGAAAAGCCTGTGGAAGCCGAAGAAGATGACGAGGCTGAACAGGAATATGAACTTCACGAGGAGGAGCTTGACGAGGAAGTTTCAGAGGAAGCTGATGAAGCAGAAGAAGCTGAAAACGCTGATAAAGCCGAAGAAACCGACAACTCTGAAAGCAAACCAAAGGTTGAAGCAAAAAAAGCTGAATCCAAGAAAAACAGCGGCAAAGGCAAAAATAAGAAAAAATAAAATTTAATACCAATCCCTAAAACAACAGTAGACAAATCTAATGGCAAAAATGCTGCCTGTCGTCGTTGGACTCCTCACCATACGGCAGTATGCTTTCGTCGTCCGCCTTGACATACAGCATTTTTGTTCATCATCTTTGTCTACTAACATTTTAGGGATTGGTATAAGCCATAAGCTGAACAGGGCGGTAGAACAAATCTACCGCCCGTTTTTATGACTGAAGGGCATCTCTAAAAAAAATTGCGGGCGGATATTATCCGCCCGCAAAAAAGAAACTATATTACATAAATTGCGGTCACGGCACGCCGTGACCCTACAAATTATATCAGCTGTCCAAAAAAGCTAATAGCTAACGGCTAAAGGCTAACAGCTAATGGCTTAGATAACAATTACGCATGATTTTCTTTAATCGCCGTTTTTGCCTTTGATACAATGGTTTTGTCGTTTTCATAAGTGAGAATACTTGAGGCATAAGAAATATCAACCCAGCGAATCTCCGCAATTTCGTTTTCCTGTGGCTGGAAATCCACATTTCTTGCCTTAGCGAGGAAATAGACAACTACCTTCATAGTGTCTTTTTTCGGAGAATATGTAACAGTTTCCCTGAAAGTCGGGTCAATGATAACATCAATATTGGTTTCCTCTTTGATTTCACGACGAGCAGTTTCAGCCTCGGATTCTCCAGCCTCAACGTGACCTTTCGGGAAAGACCAATGTCCGCTGTTAATGTGCTTTATGAGGAGAATTTCCGTGTTGCCGTGATACTTACGATAGACAATCGCTCCGCATGATTTTTCGTGAAACATACTTTTCCTTTCTATCCTATTCGGATGTTATATTTGATTATTCAAATATATTATACCACATATTTTTACTATTGTCCATAGTTTTTTCAGTATTTCTTGTAAAAAAATCCGCTTTACACTCATCGGAGCATAAAGCGGAACTATTTTGAACTTCTATTCTTATTATTCTTCTGTGATATTCGGTCTTTCAATATTCTCCAAAAGCTTTTCTACAGGCAATGCACCTGAAAGATTAGCACACTTTTCTGTGAGATAATCCATACAAATCTTGATAGTGCGGTTATTTTCATTGCTCTTTTTGCAAATCATAACATCAATTGTTTTAAGTGTAGCCGCATTGCATCTTACAGCTACAACGCCCCTGCCGCCCGTAGGTACGCCCTTTGAGGGAGAAGCCCACATATAGGCGTCTTTGATTGTAACGAGGAGAATCATCTTACTTCCGTTATCCTGAACATACACTTTCTTGAGGTTGCCGCTTTCATATTCCTTATTGATATGATTATGCTCAAGAAGCTGCATTTCATCATCTGCATGAACAACTTCGGGGTACATTTCAAGTTCTTCAACAGTAACTTCCTCACGGCCTGCAAGAGGGTGGTCAGCGGACATAATCGGCTGAAGCACAAATGCTGCGAGAGGACGCATAAAGAAGCGGCGGTTAGCCATTTGCTCCTCATATACACCATACTGGCTGAGGGGAACACGGATTATGCCGATATCAGCACGGCCGCTGTTTACTTCATCAATAACCTTATTTGTACTTGTTTCAAAGAAATGGAGTGAAAGCTTTTCGTCCTTGTCAAGCTCGTTAATCCATTCGCCCAAAAGTCCTGGGATATAGCCTGAACGGACAGCAGCAATTCTCAGAGAAATACCGTCCTCAGGTCTGTTTGTGTAATCAGCTTCGAGGCTGTGCATACTTTCAACAATATCTTTTGCACGCACGAGAAAATCCTCGCCCTCAGGGGTGAGAACCATACCGTTTGGAGTTCTCCAGAAAATCTGCATACCGATTTCTGATTCAAGCTCTTTAAGAGCGATACTGATATTAGGCTGAGCCTGATAAAGATTTTTAGCAGCGGCAGTAATACTTCCTGCCTGAGCAATTGCGATAACGTATTCAAGCTGTTGCAATTTCATAAACAAAACCTCGCTGATTTACTTCATTTTTTAAATAATAACATTAAATTGTAATTTATCCATAGCATATTATATCATATAATTTTTAAATATGCAAGTCTTTTTTATTATATTTCACATAATTTTTACTTTTGACTTTATATAGAGTTCCTTTGAACTGAATTTGTTGTCGGTTTTGAAAATATGTCGCATAAAAATGCGGATTTTCAGCCATAAGTCTAAAGGGCATCTCTAAAATAAAACGGCAGGAAAAAATTCCCGCCGCATAAAATTAATCAAGCTTTGTAATTGTAAGGAGTGACATTAAAAGACAGATAACGCAGAAAATTACAAACAGCGGATTTGTCAGAGTCCAAATATAATATTTCTTCGCAGTCTGATAATTGTCGCTGATGTATTCCTTAACCTCATATCTTTTAAGAACAAGCACAGCAATTGCTCCCACAGCAAACAGCAGCATAGGGCCGTATTCCAACGCAGGCACAATAGCTTCGGGAACTCTTTTAATAAGGAAGTTTGTTCCCTCCGACATAACGAAATTGTTGAGGAAGTGAAGGAGAATTGACCATACAATGCCGTATTCCATAGCAGTATACGCAAGGACAAATCCCACCACAAAGGCAAAAGGTGCCTGAACGATATTTCCGTGCATAACTCCGAATAAAATCGAAGAAACAAGCATAGCATAGCCTTTTCCTACGCCTGTTTTTTCAAAGGATTTCATCATATAGCCACGGAATACAATTTCCTCGAAAATTGGAGCTGTAAAGCCTGCATAAATAAGCATTGAAATTGATTGGCTGCCTCCGGAAGCTATCTCAACAGCCTCCTGTGCCGTATATCCCACAAGATTGAGCAATGCCTCCAAGCCCACGCCAAGCAGGGAGAAAACAAGCTGACAGCCGTAAAATACGCAGAAAATCATAAGAAATGATTTCGGATTCATACTTTTTTGCTTTTGAAAAATTTCTTTCGGCTTTATGACTTTTTTCATAAATAAGCCTAAGAAAAATGTGGCAACCAATACCGCAAAGGTACTTCCCATATCGGTATGCTGAAAGTTTTCCAGAAACGTATCAAAGACATCAGATGAGTTGTTGAATGCCATAAGTAAGCCGAGTACAACCCCAATTACAACGGCTATACACATGATTACTCCGAACATAATGCCTTCATAGAGAAGATTTCCGCCTAAAATCTTGTAAAGACACCTTTTGAACCGCTTTTCCTCTGCCAATTCAGGCGGAATCGGCGGTGGATAAGCCTGTTGATACGGTTGGTTTTGTCCGCTGTATTGCGGAATTTGCTGATTGTTGAAATTCTCCATAAAAAATTCCCCTTATATCATTTTTTGCAGGAAATTACCCCGCTTTATTATTGATGTGCCAACTAACTCTTGAATTTTTCTGCTTGCCTAAAAGCCAAAATTTGTCGTCAGAAAAGCTTGAAATACACAAAGTATTACTGCACTTTTCTTCCTAAACTTTTGGTTTTTATCCTGCACATAAAATATTCACGAGTTAGCTGCCCAATCAATATTTTAGCACAATGACAAAGATTTGTCAATATGCTGAATTTGTTTATCAGCTTTTATAATATGCCAAATAACGGCTTTTTCGCCCAAAAAAGGCGGCAGAAATAAACTCCACCGCCCTTATTTAATTCTTAATTCTGAATTCTTAATTAATTTACCGCTAACGGCTTGCAAAATAATTACGCATTAAATCAAATTGCCGCTTTGTCGGATTCCTCAACAACATTGCTGTCGGGAATACTTACCTTTTCAATTTCAGCACCAAGCTTGCGGAGTTTACCCTCCATACAGTCGTATCCACGCTCAATATGGAAAATATCCTCAATTTCGGTAACTCCCGAAGCCGCAAGACCTGCAATAATAAGTGCCGCACCTGCACGGAGGTCACAAGCCTTTACGGGAGCACCCATAAGCTTGCCTGTACCCTCAATAAGAGCAACCTTGCCATTTACCGTAATATCTGCACCCATTCGTCTTAACTCGTCAACATAGCCGAAACGCTGGTCCCAGATATTCTCTGTGATAATGCTTGTACCCTCTGCAAGTGTAAGCAGAGTTGCAATCTGTGACTGCATATCTGTAGGAAATCCCGGATGCGGAGCTGTCTTGACATTTGCCTTTACGAGAGGGCCGTCAACCCATACTCTTATGCTGTCGTCATACTGCTCTATATTTACACCGATTTTCTCCATTTTCTTTGTTATGGATTCGAGGTGCTTCGGAATAACATTCTTTATTATAGCGTCGCCCTTTGTAGCCGCAATTGCAGCCATAAATGTACCTGCCTCAATCTGGTCGGGGATTACGGCATATGTTGTACCACGGAGCTTTTCAACTCCTCTTACCTTGATAACGTCTGTGCCTGCACCCATAATATTTGCACCCATTGAGTTGAGGAAATTCGCCAAATCAACGATATGAGGCTCTTTTGCCGCATTCTCGATAACTGTGAGTCCCTCTGCCTTTACAGCGGCAAGCATAGCATTCATAGTTGCACCAACTGTTACAACATCAAAGAAAATGGGGTTGCCGTTAAGCTTTTCAGCTGTAAGGTCAATCATTCCCTGTGAAAGGGTATACTTTGCACCAAGGGCAGAAAATGCCTTTAAATGCTGGTCAATGGGACGGTCGCCGAGAGGACAGCCGCCGGGCATTGAAACTCTCGCCTTATTGTATTTTCCCAGTAATGCACCGAGGAAATAATAAGACGCTCTCATTTTTCTTGCTGTTTCATAAGGAACGCAGCAGCTATGAATTGTTGTGGGGTCAATACGGTAGGTATTATTTCCCAATTCCTCAATTTCAGCACCCATTTCACGAAGTATACGCAGACAGATGTTTACATCGCTGATAGCGGGTACATTTTCAATTACGCATGGTTCATCTGAAAGTATGACAGCCGGAAGTATCGCAACAGCGGCATTTTTCGCTCCGCTGATGACAACCTCACCCATAAGACGACGGCCGCCCTTTATAACAAACTTATCCACTTTATTCTCTCCTTAAATCACAGGTAAAAAAGCCACCTGCACAATTCTTTTATTCAAGGAACCTCTCAAAACCTCCCTCACGGTGAACTTTCTATGACAAACATCATTTACTGCGTTGCCAACCCTTGCAATACACAAAGTATTACTGCGGGTTGCCGCCTTGTAACTGATATTTGTCATGTACGAAATTTCACTCGTGTGTCGGTTTTTAGAGAACCCCTTACGTTGTTTTTTCTGTTTCTTCTGTATTCTCTGTATTTTCTTCAGCTTCAGAAGTTTCTTCTGTTGTTTCTTCTGTTGCTGCTTCTGTTTCTTCTTCAGGTGCAGCTGTAGTTTCCTCTGAGTCCTCTGTTTCTGACTCCTTATCCTCATTAGCTGTCACATAATCAGCAAGATAGAATTTAATCTCACTTCCGTCATATTCTTCAACTGTAACTGATTCCATAACAACATCTTCAAGAGGCTTGTCATTTTCATCTGTTGCTGTTTCCTGAATTTCAAAAACAACGTCAAGACCGTCGATTACCTGTCCGAAAACTGTGTAATTTCCGTCAAGGAAAGGTGTTCCGCCCTGTGTTGTATAAATCTCACTTGCAGCCTTGCCGAATTTAAGACCGCTTTGAGCATATGCATCAAGTCCTGCTGTATCGTAAATTTCACCTGTTACGATATAGAACTGGCTGCCGTTTGTAGCTGTTGAGCCTGAATTTGCATAAGCAACCGCACCTGCGGCATGAATGAGGTTATATGCCTTACCGCCGTCAAATGAGCCGCCCCATGTGGATTCGCCGCCCATACCTGTTCCCTGTGGGTCACCGCCCTGAATCATAAAGTCCTTGATGATTCTGTGGAATGTAAGACCGTCATAGTAGCCTTTTTTCGCAAGTTCAAGGAAGTTTTCAGATGCCTTTGATACAACTTCGGGGAATACACGGAATTTAACTGTTCCGTAGTCCTTGAAGTTAATTACTACAATTTCATCGCCCTCTTTTGGAGCTGTGAAGTTGAGAGGTTCAGCGTCAAGGGGACTGTTGTAATTGTATTCGTCAAGAGTCCACTTTATAGGCTCACCGTTGTACTTTGTAAGCTTTACAGACTCCATAACAACATCTTCAAGAGGCTTGTCGCTTGCATCTGTAGCTGTGTACTGGATATTGAAAATTACATCAAGACCGTCAATAACCTGTCCGAAAACTGTGTAATTTCCGTCAAGGAAAGGAGCACCGCCTTTTTCCTTATAAACAGCTTTCTGATTTTCAGTAAATGAATAGCCGTAGCCCTCATAAGCTGCGAAAAGGTCATCACCGATTTCCTGTTCGCCTGTTACAATATAGAACTGGCTGCCGTTTGTAGCTGTTGAGCCTGAATTTGCGTAAGCCAACGCACCTGTAACGTGAGCAAGTGCGGGATTTACGCCGCCGTCAAACTTTCCGCCCCATACAGATTCACCGCCTGTACCGTTGCCGGCAGGGTCACCGCCCTGAATCATAAAGTCCTTGATGATTCTGTGGAATGTAAGTCCGTCATAATAGCCTTTTTCGATAAGCTGTGTGAAGTTATCGCAGGCTGTGGAAGCGTATTCGGGGAAAAGTCTGAGCTTGACTGTGCCATAGTCCTTGAAGTTTATCTCAACTATTGTATCTCCGTTCTGGGGAGCAGTATAGTTCATAATCTCAACATTTTCAGCAGGTGCTTTTTCTTCTCCGATAGTTACCTGTGAAGAACTGTCACCGCTTGTTTCGGTTGTAGATGTAAGATTTTTACCGCAGGCTGTGAGCATTGAAGCTGCTGTAATTCCGCATACGGCAATAGCAAGGAGTTGCTTTTTCATAAAATACCTCTTTTCATTAGGTCGGGTTGCTTGTGACATTTGCACCGCCACGCAGACAGCACAAAGCTAACGGATAGAATCCGCATACACCATTATTATACATCATATAAAAGCATTTGTAAATAGTTTCGGCAAATTTTTGGTAAATATATATGATACCTCAATGCCAAATAATGAGAAATACAGTTATTTTTTAGAGATGCCCTTTAGATTTGTACTCGTCAATTTTCACAGAATTTATCATAATATCCTCTTTGGGAATTTTGTAAATTCCGCTGTTTTCCGTTTCAAGAGATGCAAGTTTCTCCACAACATCAAGTCCCTCATAGGTCTGTCCGATTACGGTCATTTGCTGTGAAAAGTTAGGAATACCGCCATTTTCCGCAAATGCCTCTCCAAGCATTTTATTCTGTGAAGCGTCCATAAGCTGTTTTTTCGTTTCCTCGTCAAAATTTATGGTGTTGATTATGGCAAAACGGCTGCCGTTGTAGTATTTTCCGCCGCCGAATAATTTTTCGGAAAAAGTACGCTCTACAGTTGATGTCATAAGGCAGATTGCACCTTTGAAGGGCCATAAATCCTGATGAAGTTCACGCTGAACAAGTTCTCTGTCAACGTCATAACCCTCGGGCATTTTGCCGTTTTTCAGCTTGCTTCCTGCGGCTGAATATGCACCGCTTTCGGAGTTGAAAACGTATGTGCCGTCATAGTATCCCATTTCCGCCAGTTCCGTGAAATTCTTCACGCCGTTGGGGGATTGTTCGGGATAGAGAACAAATCTGAATTCCCCTAAAGTAGTATCCACAATGGCAATTTTATCCCCGTCTTTTGGCGGTTCAAGCTGGATAAGCTTCATTGTATCGGGATTGATTTCAACTTGTGTGTTGTTTTTCGCCTGTTTGGAGTTGGCATACAGCAGAAATACCGTAGCTGCACCAAAAATCACCGCTAAAATAACAAAAAATTTTGTAAGTCCGCTTAATTTTTTCATATCTATCGTTCCTTTTCAATAAATTCCCATTATATTATATCCCTTTTCAATAAGTATGTCAAGGAAAATTTTGTAATGTACAATTTGCAATTGACGAAAGATTGGCAACTTTAATAAAATTATTTCTTTTAAATATATCATTTTCCCCTTGACAAACGGGCTGAAATGGTGTATAATGTGTAAAGTGATTTTTCATTACACCCGAAAGGCGGCTGTTTTATGGCTAAAGAGCTGAAATTTGTTATGCTCCTCGATTTCTATGGGGAACTTCTTACCGAAAAACAGCGTGACGTTATGGAGCTTTATTACTGCGAGGACTTATCCCTCTCAGAAATAGGCAACCCTATGGGTATCACAAGGCAGGCGGTACGCAGTTTTATCAAGCGTGGCGAGGAAATCCTCCTCAACTACGAAGAAAAGCTGGGATTTGCCGAAAGACTCGGCAAAATGCAGGATTGCTTCAACAGTATAAGCAACGCCGCAAAGCTTGTTGAAGATGAAAATATCAGAAATACAATTACAGCCGAAGTCGAAAAAGGACTGGAGCTTTTAATATAGGAGGCAGCTTATGGCATTCGAGGGACTTTCCGAAAAACTGAATAACGTCTTTAAAAAACTGAAATCCAGAGGAAAGCTCACGGAGAAAGATGTCAAGGAGGCTATGCGTGAAGTAAAGCTTGCACTTCTTGAAGCCGATGTAAGCTATAAGGTTGTTAAGGATTTCGTTGCAAAGGTTTCTGAAAGAGCCGTTGGAGAAGAGGTTCTCACAAGCCTTACCCCTGCACAGCAGGTTATAAAGATTGTTAACGAGGAACTCTGCTCCCTTATGGGTGAGCGAAATTCCCGCATAAATTTTGCAAATAAACCGCCTACGGTTATTATGATGTGCGGACTTCAGGGTTCGGGTAAAACTACCCACGCTGCAAAGCTTGCTAAAATGCTTAAAAAAGAGGGACATCGTCCGCTTCTTGCAGCCTGTGATATTTACCGTCCTGCCGCTATAAATCAGTTGCAGGTAGTCGGTGCAAAGGCTGATGTAAAAGTCTTTGAAATGGGACAGACAGACCCCGTAATCATTGCACAGAAGGCTCTTGCCCACGCTAAGGATTACGGCCACGATATACTTATCATCGACACCGCAGGCCGTCTGCACGTTGATGAGGCTCTTATGGATGAGCTGAAAAATATCAAGGAGCTTACAGCTCCTCACGAAATTATGCTTGTTGTCGATGCTATGACAGGTCAGGACGCTGTAAATGTTGCCAAGGCTTTTGATGAAGCTGTTGGTATCACAGGCGTGCTTATGTCAAAGCTTGACTCAGATACAAGAGGCGGTGCGGCTCTCTCCGTACTGTCAGTTACGGGTAAGCCTATCAAGTTTGTGGGTATGGGCGAAAAGCTTGACGATTTCGAGCAGTTCCACCCTGAGCGTATGGCTTCACGTATTCTCGGTATGGGCGATGTTCTCACCCTTATCGAAAAGGCTGAAAACGTAATGACACAGAAAGATGCCGAGCATCTCACCAAGAAGTTCAAGGAAAATAAGTTCGATATGAACGACCTCCTTGACCAGATGAAGCAGATAAGAAAAATGGGCAGTATGAAGTCTATTATCGGTATGCTTCCCGGTGTTGGCGATAAGCTGAAAGATGCAGACATTGACGAAAGCGGTCTTGTGCGTATAGAGGCGATTATCACTTCTATGACAAAGGCTGAGCGTGAAAAACCTTCAATCATTAATCCGTCAAGAAAAAGACGTATTGCCGCAGGTTCAGGCACTAAAGTCGAGGAAATCAACAGACTTCTGAAACAGTTTGACCAGATGCAGAAGATGATGAAGAAATTCACAGGAAAAGGCGGCAAAATGAATCTGCGTAAGGCAAGAAAGCAAATCGCAGGTATGAATTTTGACAAAATGACAGGCAAGGGCGGAGGAAATCTTCCTTTCTGATTGCCGATAAACCGTAGGGGTACGGTTAAAAATGATATTTAAGGGGAATAAAATGGGATTTGATTTAATTGAAACAGGCGATATGCTTATGCGTATCCGTCACCGTCGTCGTATTGGCGGAAGAAATTATCGTTATAAAACAGGCGTGGGGCCGTTATTGCTGCTGTTAGCAGTTATAATATGGATAATCGGCTTTATAGTGACATCACGACAGGACGAAAGCAGACAAAAGTCAACAATGCGTACTTTTACAAGTATAGCGATTTTTGTTGTGTTTATTTCCTTTATAGTTGACGCAGTAATGGCAAAAGAATAAGACAGCTTCGCAGAAAATATAACTGACTATAAAGGGGTATAAAATGGGATTTGATTTAATCGAAACAGGCGATATGTTTATGCGTATCCGCCGCCGTCACCGCTACAGAGGAAGCAGACATCCTCTCACTTTGTGGGGATTTATCTTCTTAGTTGTGGGACTTGCATTGATGCTGGCTGTAAAAATATGGGATAGCAAAGACAAGGAAAGCGGCAAAAATGTAAAAGTTATTATCATGGTTGCGGCAATCGCATTTATTATATTGTCATCTGCTGCTGATGCTATGGGTGATAAAAGTTAACGATTTCACGGGGAAACCCTTGAATATACAAAAATACAAATACGGAGGTGAATAGAAAATGGCAGTAAAAATCAGACTGAGAAGAATGGGTGCTAAGAAGGCTCCTTTCTATCGTGTTGTTGTTGCAGACTCCAGATACCCCAGAGATGGTAGATTTGTTGAGGAAATCGGTTACTACGATCCTACAAAGGAGCCCTCTGTTGTAAAGATCGACGGAGAGAAGGCTAAGAGCTGGATTGCAAAGGGTGCACAGCCCACAGACACAGTAAAGGTACTTCTCAAGAACGAAGGTATCCTTTAATTAAAAAGCTGAGGAGGAGCGTGGACATTTGTCCAATGCTCCTGTTCCCGAAGCAAGGAGGACTTTATGAAAGACTTACTTTATGCAATTGCAGCAGGTCTTGTTGAAGATAAGACCGCTATTATCATAAAAGAGGACGAGCCTGATGAGGAGGGTACAATAAACTTCCGCCTTTCAGTTGCTCCCGATGATATGGGCCGTGTAATCGGCAAACAGGGCAGAATTGCCAAGGCACTCCGTACTATTATGAGAGCAGGCGCTGCTAAAAAAGATCTCAAGGTTACTGTTACTATTGAGTAATTTTTTCCCTTTTCGTTTCGGCGGAAAGGGATTTTTTGTTTTTAGCCGTTAGCTGTTAGCTTTTTTTTAGCTTTTAGCTATTAGCTGTTAGCTGTTAGCTTTTTTTGGAACGGTGGATTAAATTTCAGTCGTTTATTTTTGTGCAGAAAATACGGGCGGATAATATCCGCCCCTACACAGAATAACGGTATATTGCAATATTCACCGCATCCATTAGCTAATGGCTAACGGCTGACGGCTAACGGCTCATAAATTAATAAAGCTGTCAACCTATTCATATTTTTATCAAAAGAAAGTCAATTCCTTATAAAAAATTGCTGAAATGCCTTTTTGCCTATTGCATTTTTTTTCGTTTTGTGGTATGATATAGGGTAGAATATTAGGAGCTAATACACATTTGCCCCTAAGAAATCAACAGCGGTTTAACAGCCGAAGTTGATAAAATACAGCGTGCTACAGCACGGGTCAGGAGAAAAAAATGCCAAAGATTCAGGATATTAACAAAATCATGATTATCGGTTCAGGCCCAATCATTATCGGTCAGGCCTGTGAGTTCGACTATTCGGGAACTCAGGCTTGCAAGGCACTCAGAAACCTCGGTTATGAAATCGTCCTTGTAAACTCTAACCCAGCAACTATTATGACAGACCCCGACGTTGCCGATACAACTTATATCGAGCCTCTCAACGTTGAAAGACTTACTCAGATTATCGAAAAAGAACGTCCCGACGCACTTCTTCCAAACCTCGGCGGTCAGTCAGGTCTTAACCTCTGCTCTGAGCTTGATGAAGCAGGTGTTCTTGAAAAGTACGGCGTTCGTGTTATCGGTGTTCAGGTTGACGCTATCGAGCGTGGTGAGGACCGTATCGAATTCAAGAACGCTATGAATAAACTCGGTATCGGTATGCCAAGAAGTGAAGTTGCTTACACAGTTGAGGAAGCTGTTAAAATTGCCGATAACCTCAAATATCCTGTTGTTCTTCGTCCCGCTTATACCATGGGCGGCGTTGGCGGCGGTATGGTTTATAACGTAGACGAACTTAAAGTCGTTTGCGAAAGAGGATTACAGGCATCTCTCGTTGGTCAGGTTCTCGTTGAGGAATGTATCTTCGGCTGGGAAGAACTTGAACTTGAAGTTGTTCGTGATATCAACAACAACAAGATTACTGTCTGCTTTATCGAAAATATCGACCCCGTAGGCGTTCACACAGGCGATTCATTCTGCTCCGCACCCATGCTTACAATTCCCGAAGATGTTCAGAAAGAACTTCAGGAAATGTCATATAAAATCATTGAATCTATCGAAGTTATCGGCGGATGTAACTGTCAGTTTGCCCGTGATCCTGAAACAGGACGAATTGCAGTTATCGAAATCAACCCAAGAACTTCACGTTCTTCTGCCCTTGCTTCAAAGGCAACAGGTTTCCCCATTGCTCTTGTTTCAGCTATGCTTGCCTGCGGTCTTACTCTTGACGAAATCCCCTGCGGCAAATACGGCACACTTGACAAGTATGTTCCCGACGGCGATTACATCGTAATCAAGTTCGCTCGCTGGGCATTTGAGAAATTCAAGGGTGCAGAGGATAAGCTCGGTACACAGATGCGTGCTGTAGGCGAGGTTATGAGTATCGGTAAGACATATAAGGAAGCTTTCCAGAAAGCTATCCGCAGCCTTGAAACAGGCAGATACGGCCTTGGTTTTGCAAAGAACTTCAACAGCATGACTAAGGAAGAACTCCTTGACCTTCTTAAAAATCCCACAAGCGAAAGACAGTTCATCATTTATGAGGCTCTCCGCAAGGGTGCTGATATTGAGGAAATCTTTGAGCTTACAAAGATAAAGAGATACTTCTTAGAGCAGATGCTTGAACTTGTTGAGGAAGAAGAAATGCTCCTCACAATGAAAGGTGCTGTTCCCGAGGAAGATGTTCTCAGACAGGCTAAATTAGACGGTTTCTCCGACCGTTACCTCAGCTCACTCCTTGAAGTTACAGAGGAAGAAATCAGAAATACACGTATCGGCTACGGTATCTGCGAAGCTTGGGAGGGTGTTCACGTAAGTTCAACAGAAAACGCAGCTTACTACTACTCCACATATCACCTCACAGAGGATAAGAGCCCTGTCAGCACAGAAAAGCCAAAGATTATGATTCTCGGCGGCGGTCCTAACAGAATCGGTCAGGGTATCGAGTTCGACTATTGCTGTGTACACGCTGCACTTGCTCTTAAAAAGCTTGGCTTTGAGTCAATTATCGTAAACTGTAACCCCGAAACAGTATCAACTGACTATGATACATCAGATAAGCTTTACTTCGAGCCTCTTACACTTGAAGATGTTCTTGCTATCCACGACAAGGAAAAGCCTGTAGGCGTTATTGCACAGTTCGGCGGACAGACTCCCCTTAACCTTGCAAATGACCTTAAAAAGTACGGCGTAAATATCCTTGGTACAACTCCCGAAACTATCGACCTTGCAGAGGACAGAGATCACTTCCGTGCAATGATGGATAAGCTTGAAATTCCTATGCCTGAGGCAGGAATGGCTGTAAATGCTGACGAGGCTATTGAAATCGCAAACAGAATCGGCTATCCTGTAATGGTTCGTCCTTCTTACGTTCTCGGCGGACGTGGTATGGAAATCGTTCACGATGACGAAATGATGCGTGTTTATATGAACGCTGCTGTTGGTGTAACTCCCGACAGACCTATCCTCATTGACCGTTTCCTCAACCATGCTACAGAGTGCGAGGCTGACGCTATTGCTGACGGTACAAACTGCTTTGTTCCTGCTGTTATGGAACATATTGAGCTTGCAGGCGTACACTCAGGCGACTCCGCTTGTATTCTCCCTTCAA
The DNA here is from genome assembly GCA_045539715.1 of Ruminococcus sp. Classification (GTDB taxonomy): domain Bacteria; phylum Bacillota; class Clostridia; order Oscillospirales; family Ruminococcaceae; genus Ruminococcus. Next base: position 30,391 of record JAZQFV010000076.1, read on the forward strand.
AGAATCTCTCTCCTGAAATCGTTGAAACTATCAAGGATTACACAAAGAGAATTGCTGTTGAGATGAATGTATGCGGTCTTATGAATATGCAGTACGCTATTGAGGGCGATACAGTTTATGTTCTTGAAGCTAACCCAAGAGCGTCAAGAACAGTTCCCCTTGTTTCAAAGGTATGCGATATAAATATGGTTAAGATTGCTACAGAGATTATCACATCTTCACTTACAGGCAATCCATCACCTGTTCCTGAGCTGAAAGACCGTCAGATTGACCACTACGGCGTTAAGGAAGCAGTATTCCCATTCAATATGTTCCCTGAGGTAGACCCTGTACTCGGACCTGAAATGCGTTCAACAGGTGAAGTTCTCGGTATCTCTGGCAGCTTTGGCGAGGCATACTACAAGGCACAGGAGGCTACAAAGAACTATCTCCCCGAAAGCGGAACAGTTCTTATCAGTATTTGTGACAGAGATAAGCCTGAGCTTATTGACATTGCAAAGGGATTCTATGAGCTTGGATTCAATATTATTGCAACTCATAAGTGCTATAAGCTTATTGTTGAGGCAGGTATCCCATGTGAGCGTATCTTCAAGATTTACGAGGGCAGACGTCCTAACATTACAGACGCAATAACAAACGGCGATATTCAGCTTATAATCAACACTCCAATCGGCAAGGCAAGCTCACACGATGACAGCTATATCCGTAAGTCTGCTATCAAGCACCGTATCACATATATCACAACAATGGCAGCTGCTAAGGCAAGCATTGAGGGTATCAGATACATCAAATCAAACAAGAATATCAGCGTGAAGTCTTTACAGGAACATCACAAAGACATTAAGTAATGCGTAATTATTTTGCAAGCCATTAGCTTTTAGCCTTTAGCTGTTAGCTTTTTGGAACGGCAGATTGATTAAGCATTCAGAATTAAATAAGGGCGGTGGAGTTTGTTTCTGCCGCCCGTTTTTGTTTTAAAGCTGTCAGCTTTTATCGTTTTTGGATAAAAAAGCTAATGGCTAATAGCTGAAAAAAGGAGAAATTATGAAAAAACGTATACCATATATAATAATCCTCATTCTGCTTATAGCGGTTGAGGTTGTAATTGCCCTTACACAGCACGGCAACTGGCTGAGATATTACGGCGGAGATGTTATTGTAGTGTGGGCGGTTTACTGCCTTGTACAGGCAATAATAGGCGGTAAAAATCCATATATAACTCATATCGGAGTGTTGCTTTTTGCATTTTTGGTGGAGTTTTTGCAGTATATTCATATTGTGGATATTATCGGGCTGGGGGATATTGAGTTTTTCCGCATACTTATCGGCACAAGCTTTGCCGTGGAAGATTTGTTCAGCTATGCCCTCGGAACTGTTGTAGGAATTGGCGGTTCATTCCTTTATAAGAAAATGCAAAAATAAATGAATAAATATACAGTATAAATAGAATATTTTGCAGAAAAATGAATATTTATTCTAAAACTATTGACATTATTTTTGAATGGTGTATAATAATATTGTTGATAAAAATTTAGGCATTGCCTTTCAATGGAGGTCTTTAAAATGGATAAGAAAGATATTAAAAAAGTTGTTCTCGCATACTCTGGCGGACTTGATACTTCAATCATTATTCCGTGGCTGAAAGAGAACTACAATAACTGTGAAGTTATCGCTGTTTCAGGTGACGTTGGACAGGGTACAGAGCTTGACGGTCTTGAAGAAAAGGCTATCAAGACAGGTGCTTCCAAGCTTTACATCGAGGATTTAAAGGAAGAATTCATTCAGGATTACGTTTACCCCACAGTTCAGGCTGGTGCTATCTACGAGAACAGATATATGCTCGGTACTTCTTTTGCACGTCCTATCATTGCAAAGAGAATTGCTGAAATCGCTATCAAAGAGGGTGCTGACGCTATCTGCCACGGCTGTACAGGTAAGGGTAACGACCAGGTAAGATTTGAGCTTGCTATCAAGGCATTCGCTCCCGAAATGGCTATCATTGCTCCTTGGAGAGAATGGGACATCAAGAGCCGTGACGAGGAAATCGACTACGCTGAGGCTCATAACATTCCTCTTAAGATTAACAGAGAAACAAACTACTCCAAGGATAAGAACCTCTGGCACCTTTCACACGAGGGACTTGACCTTGAAGACCCAGCAAATGAGCCACAGTATGAGAAGCCCGGCTTCCTTGAAATGGGTGTATCTCCTCTCGAAGCTCCCGACAAGCCTACATACATTACAATTCACTTTGAAAAGGGTGTCCCCACAATGCTTGACGGCAAGGAGCTTAACGGCGTAGAAATGGTATCTGCACTCAACAAGCTCGGCGGTGAGAACGGTATCGGTCTTGCTGATCTCGTTGAAAACCGTCTTGTTGGTATGAAGTCCAGAGGTGTTTATGAAACTCCCGGCGGTGCTATTCTCTACCACGCTCACGAAGTTCTTGAAACAATTTGTCTTGATAAGGAAACTGCAAGAATTAAGCAGTATCTCTCAATCAAGTTTGCTGACATCGTTTACAATGGTCAGTGGTATACTCCTCTCCGTGAAGCTATGACAGCTTTCGTTAACAAGACACAGGAAACTGTTACAGGTGACGTTAAGCTCAAGCTTTACAAGGGCAATATCATCAACGCAGGTGTAACTTCTCCTTATACTCTCTACGATGAGGAAGTTGCTACATTTGATGAGGATGAGGTTTACAATCAGGCTGATTCCGCAGGATTCATCAATCTCTTTGGTCTTCCTATCAAGGTTAAGGCTCAGCTTGACAAGAAGAGAGAGCAGAACAAGTAAGCACGTAGCACGTGCAGGCGGTTCACGCTTTCACTCGTAAACTCGTTTACTCTGTACGGAAACGTAAGTCTGCTTTCGCACACGGCAGTTATTAAAAAAAGACAGGCAGGAGGAGGCTTTCTCCTGCCTGTTGTAATTAACAGCTATTAGCTGTATTAAAGCCGTTAGCCATTAGCTATTAGCTATAGGCTCTTTAAAATAATTACGCATTGCCGAAAAGCTAAAAGCTAAAAAAAGATAATATCCGCCCCTACACAGGAATTATTATCGAAAAAAGCTGACGGCTAAAGGCTAAAAGCTAACGGCTCAGAAAGGAGAAAAAAACAATGGTGAAAATCAGGGTTATGACAATAGCCGATTTTGACGGTATTTGTGAGGTATGGAAAAACCACAAAGGCACAAATCCCGTTGATGACAGTGCAGAGGGATTTGAAAAGTATATCAGACGAAATCCCACAACAAGCTTTGTTGCCGAGGATAACGGAAAAATCGTTGGTACAATTCTTGCAGGTCACGACGGCAGACGAGGACTTTTTCACCATGTTTCGGTACTCCCCGAATATCAGAAGCAGGGCATTGGTAAAATGCTTGTTGACAATGCAATGGACGCTCTTGAAAAAGAGGGAATTACAAAGGTTCTGCTTGTGGTTTTCAAAGATAATGACAATGGCAACGCTTTTTGGGAGCATATAGGCTTTACCAAAAGAGATGATTTATTCTACAGAAATAAATATGTGAAGTAAGCTATTAGCTGTATTAAAGCCGTTAGCTGTTAGCCATTAGCCATTAGCTGGCGATAACGAAATATAGCCAATTTGTAGGGGCTGCCTTTGGCAGTCCGTGAAGAATTTTGATTGTTATAGATTGATGTTTACAAGGAAACTTAAATGAAAAACAGAGATAAACTCAGAACTATGTCTTTCAACGAAGAAACATATTTATGGGCATATAACTACGATGATATGGATTTTTCGCATTATCCTTATTCGTATTATTTGTTTGTTCCAAAAGATAACAACAAGTTAAAAGTGAGAGTGTATTTTAAACGATATGCTCCCAATATGAAGTTGGATATTTATTCAGAAGAAGGTACGGTATGTATGTGTAATGGAGAAAAGATAATTTTAAATCTCTGCCGCCCCTTTTTTGCTCGACAAGTACTTGAATATGTTTTTGAATTTTGTTGCAATAAATCTGATGTGGGTGAAATAAACATTAAAGATGGCGATATGATACTTGAAAAACTGGGTTATAAAAAGTTTGATTAGGCGGATAATATCCGCCCTACACAGAAGTGAAAAAAGCTAACGGCTATAAAACGGCTAAAGGCTCAGAAAGGATGCATTATGAAAATTGCAGTATTTTCAGATATTCATGGAAATCTTAAAGCATTAAAAGCAGTACTTGAACAGATTAAAGAAGAAAATGCGGACCTTACGGTGTTTTTAGGCGATATTTTTCAGCGTGGAAATGAAGAAACGGAATGTCTTGACTTGCTGAAAGAAAGTGGAATAATTTGTTTAAAAGGCAATTGCGAGCTTTATATTGAACACGGCGTTGATGTTGACCCCGATGTAGAATATCTGAGGGGTTATTATGACGAAATGAGAAAAAAGCTTACAGATGAGCAAATGCAGTTCGTCAAGGATATGCCATTGTTTTATGAATATGAATATCACGGACATAAAATACATTTTTCGCATTTCTTGTTTCTTGATGTTAATTCGGCATATCCGTTTTTACCGCTGTCGTCCTTGAAAAACGGCGAATTTGACAAGGCTTGTAAAAGCGACGATGTAACGAAATATGACCTTGCGGTAGTCGGTCATTCTCATAGAAATTTTGTCAATGGAAATGTAGTTTCTGTTTCGGCTTCGGGATTAGAAGGTGCTTCCTATCTTTTGATTGAAGTTGATGAGGATAATATAAGTTTTGAGCATATCAATATCAGAAATTAGGTATGAAATTGCAGGCTAACAGCTAAAAGCTAACGGCTCAAAAAATAAAAAGGAGAAATATTATGGCAGATATGATGTGGGCAGGAAGATTTTCAAAGCAGGTAGATGAAACCGTAAACGCTTTCAATTCTTCAATAGCCTTTGACGGCCGTATGTACCGTCACGATATACAGGGCAGTATCGCCCACGCAACAATGCTGGGTGACTGCGGAATTATCACAAAGGAGGACAGCCTTGAAATTATCGGCGGTCTTAAAGAAATCCTTGACGATATAGACAACGGCAGACTGGAGCTTGACCCAAATGCCGAGGATATTCATATGTTCGTTGAGGCTGAACTGACAAAGCGTCTTGGTGCGGTGGGAAAAAGACTTCACACCTCACGTTCAAGAAATGACCAGGTAGCAGTTGACCTCAGACTTTATCTCCGTGACGAAATAGCTGAAATTTCCGATATGGTGAAAAAGCTTATTTCCGCAATTATCGTTATGGCTAAGGAGCATACAGAAACAGTTATGCCCGGCTATACACACTTGCAGAGAGCCCAGCCCATAACATTTGCACATCACCTTATGGCTTATGTGTGGATGCTTCTCCGTGACCTTGAAAGATTGCAGGATGCCGCAAAGAGAATGAATTTCTGCCCTCTCGGCTGCGGAGCATTGGCAGGAACTACATATAAAACAAACCGTCAGCAGACTTCCGAATTGCTCGGATTTACTGCTCCCATGGAAAACAGCCTTGACGGCGTTTCTGACCGTGACTATTGCGTGGAACTCAACTGTGCAATGTCACTTCTTATGACACATCTTTCACGTTTTTCCGAGGAAATAATTCTCTGGTGTTCATGGGAATTCAAATTTGTGGAGCTTGACGACGCTTTTGCTACAGGTTCATCAATTATGCCCCAGAAGAAAAACCCCGATGTTACAGAGCTTATCCGTGGAAAAACAGGCAGAGTAAACGGAAATCTCGTAACTCTCCTCACAATGATGAAAGGACTCCCCCTTGCATATAATAAGGATATGCAGGAGGATAAGGAAGCTATTTTCGATACTATCGACAATGTAAAGCTTTGCGTTAAGACATTTACTCCCATGCTGTCAACAATGCGTGTGCTTAAAGATAATATGCGTAATGCGGCTGCTAAGGGATTTATTAATGCTACGGACTGTGCTGACTATCTCGTTAAAAAGGGTATGCCTTTCCGTGACGCTTATAAAATTACAGGTACTCTCGTTGCTGAGTGTATCGCAAAGGGACTTACTCTTGAAACTCTGCCCCTTGAAGAATATGCAAAGATGACAGAGCTTTTCACCGAGGACGTTTATGAGGCTATCAGTCTTGACACATGCGTTAAGGAGCGTAAGTCCTACGGCGGTCCTTCTCCCGACGCTGTAAAGGTTCAGATTGAAGCGGCTGAAAAGGAGCTTGAAAGACTTTCATGAAGAAAAAGGACATAATTTTTACCATAGGTCTTTGTCTGCTTATGGCTGTAATATGGGTTGTGGGTGAGCTTGTAATGGGCTTGTGGATAGCCGTTAAGCCCTCCGCCCATATCTTTTGGATGATTGGTATTGTGGTTGTGACTCTTGCCGTGAATATATGGCACTCTTTCAAAGAGGACGAGTCCGATTTAACCGACCCAAAGCGTGAAAAGTACGAGAGAAAAGTACAGAAAAGAAAAAAGAATAAGGAGTAATGGTTTATGTCAGTTAAGGTATATATTGACGGTCAGGAAGGAACAACAGGACTTAAAATACTGGAGCGTTTCGAGGGCAGAAACGATATTGAAATTATCCGTATTTCCGAGGAAAAGCGTAAGGATTCCGCTGAAAGAGCAAGACTTATAAACAGTGCAGACTATGTTTTCCTCTGCCTGCCCGATGAGGCATCAAGAGAGGCTGTATCTTTCGTGGACAATGACCACGTGCGTATAATTGACGCTTCAACAGCTCACAGAACAAATCCCGACTGGGCATACGGTTTCCCCGAGTTGTCAGCGGAGCATCGTGAGAAAATCACAAAGTCAAACAGAGTGGCTGTTCCCGGCTGTTATGCAAGCGGATTTGCTTCAATTGTATATCCCCTTGTGAACAACGGCATTATTCCCGCTGATTTCCCTGTTTTCGCCTATGCTACATCAGGCTACAGCGGAGCAGGCAAAAAGGCTATTGCTGTATATGAGGGCGAGGACAAGCCTTTCGAGTTCAACAGCCCCCGTCAGTATGCACTTTCACAGCAGCATAAGCATCTCCCTGAAATGAAAGCCGTATCAGGTCTTGAATATACACCAATGTTCAACCCCATTATCTGCGACTATTTCAGCGGAATGGTTGTATCTGTGCCAATTCAGACACGTCAGCTTGCAAATGCAGTTACAGCGGAGCAGGTTCACGCTATGTATGAAAAGCACTATGCAGGCTCAAAAATGGTTGAGGTTATGCCCCTTATGAGTATTGAGGAGCAGAAATCATTCTTCCTTGCTTCAAACACATTAAGCGGTGTGAATAAGTTACAGGTATTTGTTTTCGGCAACGACGAACAGATTCTTCTCTGTGCAAGACTTGACAATCTCGGCAAGGGTGCAAGCGGTGCAGCTGTTCAATGCCTTAACATTATGATGGGAATTGATGAAACAACAGGTCTTGTCTGAGGTGTAAAAAGTGGCTGGTGAAAATAAATCAAAAGCAAGTAATGCACTGTATTACATATCAATAACACTTGCGGCACTTGCCTTCTGCTTTTTCGGGTATATGAAGATTTTCGATGTAGAGGTATTCTTTTTAAATCGGATTTTCGGCTGTTATACTATATGTTTCACGGCGGTTACGGCTTTTCTGCTTATTCGAATTTATGCCATTTATAAGGTGACGAAGAAGATTACATATCAGTTGTGGCTGATGATAGCGGCGGCGGCTGTTTCGGGAATTTGCCTTATAAACAGTATAGCCGAGGATACCGGAAAATCCAAAACAAAAATAGAAATCATAGTAAACGATGCTACGAATGTATACCTCTGTGAAAGAAAAATATCTGATGAACATACAAAAATTGAGGTATACCGTGTCCGTGACCGACTTGCAGAAAAGATTGGGGAAATTGACGAAAAGCCATTTTCCGTGCGATGTGTTGCAGACAATAGATGTAAATGGGATATAAGTGAGGACGATAAAACCATAACTGTTCATTGCGAATACGGTGAATACAGAGATGAAATGGTAAATCTTAAACCCGAACTTAATGACGGAACTCTTAGTTATTCCTTTACAATTAATTAATCTGAGGTGATTGAAATGAATTTAAAGAAAATCGGAAACATAAAATTTATAGACGGCGGAGTTTGTGCCGCTAAGGGATTCAAAGCCAACGGCATACAGTGCGGACTTGCACACAAGCCACTCACTTCCACAGAGGAAAATTCAGCAGCATCAAACAATGCACTTCCCTCTGCAAAGAAGAAAAATGACCTTGCAATTATCGTAGCTGATAACGAGTGTGCAGCGGCGGCTGTATATACCACAAATAAGGTAAAGGGTGCACCTATTATCGTTACAAAGGAGCATATTGCAGACGGCAAGGCAAAGGCTGTTATTGTAAACTCTGTAAATGCCAACACCTGCAACCCTGACGGTGTTGAAAAAGCTAACAAGATGTGCGAGCTTGCTGCGGCAGAACTTGGACTCTCCCCTGCTGATATTATCGTAGCTTCCACAGGCGTTATCGGACAGGTACTTCCCATTGAGCCTATTGCAAATGGTATGAAATCACTTGTTGAGGGACTCACATATGACGGAAACAGCCGTGCATTAGAGGCAATTATGACAACAGATACACAGCCAAAGGAAATTGCTGTGGAATTTGAAATGGGCGGAAAAACCTGCACAATGGGCGGTATGCTCAAAGGCAGCGGTATGATTCACCCAAATATGGCTACAACTCTTACATTCATCACAACTGACGCTGCAATTTCCGCTGAAATGCTCCAGAGAGCGTTAAGCGACTGCGTTAAGGTTACACTTAATATGGCAAGTGTTGACGGTGATACATCTACAAATGATATGGTATGCGTAATGGCATCGGGTACAGCAGGCAACAAGGAAGTTGTAACTGAGGACGGAGATTACGAATCCTTTGCAAATGCACTTTATAACATTATGCTCAATCTTGCACGTATGATGGCACGTGACGGCGAGGGTGCAACAAAGCTTATTGAATGTGTTGTAAGCGGTGCGGCAAAGGCTGAAACTGCAAAAATCGTGGCTAAATCCGTTATCTGCTCCAGTCTGCTGAAATCTATGATTTTCGGTGAGGACGCAAATGCAGGACGTATTTACTGTGCTTTAGGATATGCTGACGCTGATTTTGATATAAGCAAGGTTGATGTGGATATGGCTTCCACAGGCGGCACAATTGCACTTGGCAGAAAGGGCTGTGTAGTGGACTTCTCCGAGGAAACTGCAAAGGCTGTTCTTGCTGAGGAAGAAATTCAGATACTCATTAATTTAGGTGAGGGCAACGAATCAGCAGTTGCTTGGGGCTGTGACCTCACATATGACTATGTTAAGATAAACGGCGATTACAGAAGTTAATTTGATTTGATTTAAGCACTATGAGAGGTGTTAAAAATGAATAATTATGAAAATGCCGAAGGGGCAAGAATAAGAGAGATGTTTACCCCTAAGCTGGAGGACGGCGAGGTTATACAATGGTGCGGTGCATCGGCTGAAAAGCTTACTATGCGTGAGCGTGGAATGACGGCAAAGCACCTTATACTGCCTGTTTTTCTGGTATCGGTATGTTTAATACTGGCGGTTTTGATACTTGTCAGTATGAGCAGTCTTGGAATAATACTTACAATTCTGTCGGCGGCAGGAGTATTTGCACTTTTTTACGGTTCTGTAATACTGCTCCACCGTGTGCTTTTCGGAGCACAAAATCTGTATGTGGTGACGAATAAGCGGCTGTATTTTCTCAATAAAAATGGGAAAATCGAAGTTGCTCTGGAACTTACTGCATTGAGCAGCGTTTATGCAACTCCGGGAAGAAATAATACGGGTACTGTAAGTATGCGAAATTCCTCTGTGGGAAAACATTCCAATATGGTTTATGTAAATCTTATGGGAATTGAATACCCCACAAAGGTATGCGATATTATTACAGAGGCTGTTGACAATGCAATTATTATGGAAAAGAAAAAATCACAGGCTAATCGTTATTGATAATACAGGGGATTATTATGGATAATTATGAAACAGAAATGTTTTTCAGAATGCACCTCGAACCGCAGTTTCTTGAAGATGAAAAGATAATGTGGTGCGGTGTTACCGAAAATGATGTAAAACCAAAAGAATACAGTGAAACCAAATCGCTACTTATTGGTATGGGAATTTGTACATTTCTTGGAGTGCTTTTTGCAGGTACGGCAGTTAAAGATGCCATTTCAGGTTCGTTTGATAATGTTATTGGCGGATTGTTTGTAGGGCTGATATTGTTGGCGGCAGCAGGATTTTTATTCTATTTGTATTTTATTTACAGAAAAACAAGATATTATGCTGTTACCAATTACAGAGTTTATGTCCTTGACGAAAACGGTAATATTGTCATTTCACAGAAAATGTATCCCATGTACAAGATTCGGTATTATGAAAGTTCTCGTTCAGTTGGCTGGACAGAGGTTTACAAAAAAGAAAAGAAAATTGGTAAGCCTGTAAGATACTATAATAAAGAGATAGTAACTGTCAGAGGTGTTAAAGATGTTGAGAAAGCATATCATTGTATTAACAGGCTTATAATTGAATCAGCCAATAAAACAGATAACAGGGCGGATTTCAATAAAGTTTTATTTAATATCTGATATGGGAAATTCTGAAACAGCAGAAATTAATTTTAAGGGAGTTAAAGAAAATGGATAAAATTACAAATACAGAGAAATCACAGATTCTCATTGACGCTTTACCGTATATTCAGAAATATTCGGATAAAATCGTTGTTATCAAGTACGGCGGAAACGCTATGACAAATAAGGAGCTTAAAGACGCTGTAATGACAGACATCGTTCTCCTCACACTTGTGGGAATTAAAGTTGTTCTCGTTCACGGCGGCGGCCCCGAAATCAACGATATGCTGAAAAAGCTGAACATCGAAAGCAAGTTTATCAATGGTCTGAGATATACAGATGAGGCTGCAATTGACGTTGTAAAAATGGTTCTTGCAGGTAAAGTTAATAAAGAGCTTGTGCAGCTTCTTGCACATCACAAGGGTTCAGCATTGGGACTTTGCGGAATTGACGGCGAAATGCTCATAGCTGAAAAGAAAAAAACAGATGACGGACAGGATTTAGGCTTTGTAGGCGAAATCACAAAGGTAAATACTAAGCCTATCCTTGACGCTCTTGACAATGGCTATATTCCCGTAATTGCAACAGTTGCAACTGACGAGGAGGGCAACACATACAACATCAATGCCGATACAGCTGCCGCACGAATTGCCGCAGAATTAGGTGCAGAAAATCTTATCCTTATGACAGATATTGCAGGACTTCTCCGTGACAGAGACGACGCATCAACTCTCATTCCAAAGGTAAATGTAAGCGAAGTGCCTTATCTGAAAATGCAGGGCATTGTATCAGGCGGTATGATTCCTAAGATTGACTGCTGTGTTGAGGCTGTAAGACGTGGAGTTGGCGGTGCTGTTATTATTGACGGCAGAGTTCCCCACTCAATTCTCATAGAAATTTTCTCCAATGAGGGCGTTGGAACGCAGTTTGTGTGATATTTAGAGCTATTAGCTTTTAGCCGTTAGCCATTAGCTATGTAGGCGGCTGATATTATTTGTAGGGACACAGCGTGCTGTGTCCGCAAATTAACATAATATAGCCTATTTTGTGTAGGGGCGGATATTATCCGCCCGTTAAATATCAGCACATAAAAACAGACGGCAGAAACAAATTATATTAGCATACAAAAGCTAACAGCTAAAGGCTAATAGCTAACCCTAAAGGGTTAACTGTAAAAAAATATAATCTATATACTAAAAGTTTACAAAAAACATTGGATTAAATATTGATTTCGAGGGGTAATTAGAGTTATAATTATAGTATGTTTAAAATTTAAGATAGAATAAGTGTTTATATATTCAGGAGGATGATTTCGTAAATGGATACCATTAATAAATTTGATTCAAATGTTGTGAAATCATACGGACGCTATCCGCTGGTTATGGAAGCAGGTGCAAAGAGAATCTGCACAGATGAAAATAATAACGAATACATAGATTTCGGCAGCGGTATTGGTACAAATTCCCTCGGCTTCTGTGATGAAGAATGGGCAGACGCTGTTTGTCGTCAGGTGAGAACTCTCCAGCATAGCTCCAATTACTACTATACAGCCGTTCAGGGCGATTTCGCAGAAATTCTCTGCCAGTCCACAGGCTATGAGCGTGTGTTCTTCTGCAACAGCGGTGCAGAGGCTAATGAGTGTGCTATCAAAACAGCAAGAAAATATTCCTTTGATAAATACGGCAAGGGCAGACATACTATTATTACCCTCGTAAATTCATTCCACGGCAGAACAATGGCAACTCTTTCCGCTACGGGACAGGATGTGTTCCACAACTATTTCTTCCCGTTCTTAGAGGGATTTGTTCACGTTGAGGCTAATAATATTGATGACCTTAAAGCTAAAATTGATGATACAGTATGTGCCGTTATGCTTGAATATGTTCAGGGCGAGGGCGGTGTAGTTGCTCTTGATAAGGAGTTCGTAGACGCTGTCTATGACATCTGCGGTCAGCGTGATATTCTCGTTATCGCTGATGAAGTCCAGACAGGTGCAGGCAGAACAGGAACAATTCTTGCAGGTGAACAGTACGGCAGAGTTGCTGATATTACTACACTTGCAAAGGGTATCGCAGGCGGTATCCCAATGGGTGCTTGTCTTTTCGGAGATAAGACAATGAACGTCCTTGTTCCCGGAACTCACGGCTCTACATTCGGTGGAAATCCCATTGCCTGTGCAGGCGGAAATGTGGTATTTTCAAAGCTTACATCTGAGGGATTTCTTGAAGATGTAAATGCAAAGGCTGAATATATAAGAAAAAGACTGGGCGAATGTGCAGAAGTTGAGTCTGTAAGCGGACTCGGACTTATGATAGGCATAACCCTTAAAACAAAAAATGCCGCAGAAGTTGTATCAGCTGCCCTTGAAAAGGGACTGCTTATACTTACTGCAAAAACCAAGGTCAGACTTCTTCCGCCTCTTAACATTGATATGGAGGAACTGGAAAAAGGAATGGATATTCTTATTGATATTCTGGAGGGTTGATTTATGGAACTTATGGTATCTTTTAAGAACAATAAATATATTGTTCAGGACAAAAGCCACCAGCGACAGATTTATACAATAAAGCGAAAGGGCTTTGGAGTTCCACGATATGTTCTTATGGATGCAAGCAATTATCAGCTTTATTCGTTTACACAGACTACAAAGGAAACTGACCGTAAACATTCGTTTATATTAAGTCATAATGACGTTTCGATTATGCACGTTGCCTGTAAATCTCTTTTCCTTGACCCTACAATTACCGTATCGGGAAAAGATATTCACGGTGTTATTATAAAATATGATATAGCAAGTAAAGACCACCGCAATTTTGACATTCTGAAAGAGGGTGTAAGAATAGGCGGTATCAAAACAAATGTTACTGTAAGTCAGGAATTACAGTATGACCTTGAAATAGAGGACAAATTGTTTGATGATTACATTCCTCTTTTTGCAGTTGCCGTAGATATTACATTCGGCGAACTTAACAAAGAAATCAGAAACTAAGGCGAAAAGCACGGAATATGTGCGGATTGCCGTAAAAAACAACAGCTGTGCAGTATTTATGCCGCACAGCTATTGCAATTATTGAGAAATTATTTATTTGAAAGGAAAGATACATATGAAACATCTGCTTAAAATGCTTGACCTTACAACAGAGGAAATCACAGAGATTCTCGACCTTGCCGACCAGCTTAAATATGAGCTGAACCACGGTATTCCACACCCGCACCTCAAGGGTAAGACTCTCGGAATGATTTTCCAGAAAGCTTCCACACGTACAAGAGTTTCTTTTGAAACAGGTATGTACCAGCTTGGCGGCTATCCCCTTTTCCTCTCCTCCAACGATTTACAGATTGGCAGAGGTGAGCCTGTACAGGATACAGCACGTGTTCTTTCACGTTACCTCAACGGTATTATGATTCGTACATTTGAGCAGAGCGAGGTTGAAGCTCTTGCTGAATACGGCAGTATTCCGATTATCAACGGACTTACAGACTTCTGTCACCCCTGTCAGGTACTTGCTGACCTTATGACAATCCGTGAGTTCAAGGGCAAGCTTGAAGGACTTAAAATGTGCTTTATCGGTGACGGAAACAATATGGCAAACTCTCTCATCGTAGGCTGTCTGAAAATGGGTATGGCAGTTTCTATTGCTTGTCCCGACGACTATCAGCCGCCAAAGGAAATCCTTGATTTTGCTGCACAGTATGACTGTTTCGAGATGACAAACTCCCCTGCTCAGGCAGCTAAGGACGCAGATGTTCTCATTACTGACGTTTGGGCATCTATGGGACAGGAGGACGAGGCTGCAAAGCGTCGTGAGGCATTTGCAGGCTATCAGATTAACGATGAGCTTATGGCTTGTGCAAAGGCTGACGCAATGGTTCTTCACTGTCTGCCTGCACACCGTGAGGAGGAAATCACAGAAAAGGTATTCGAGGCTCACGCTAAGGAAATCTTTGAGGAAGCTGAAAACAGACTTCACGCACAGAAAGCTGTTATGGTTAAGTTAATGGCATAATTATAAGCCATTAGCTTTTAGCCTTTTTAAAGCCATTAGCCTTTAGCCATTAGCTATTAGCTAATGCGTAATTCGTAATGCGTAATTAAATTAAGAATTAAGAATTAAGAATTAAGAATTGTGGGCGGCAGTCTTAATGATTGCCGTCTTTTTTCGATGATGATATAATTTGTAGGGGCGAATATTATCCGTCGCACATTGATATAAGGTTTGGGGAAATTTAAAATGAAAAAGATAATCATATGGCATAAACCTTGGTTTGCAACTGTAATACCTACAGCTATCGTAGTTTTGGGTATGCTGATATTTTTTATGGGTATATTCGGAAATGGTGAAGCTATTATTGTCTGTGTTGCATTTTGGTTTATATCCATTTTTATTGCAGTGGTTTTCTTATTAATTGCAGACTCGGTTAAAACAGAAGTCAGTTACGGCGAAGGCGATAAAATATACTGTAAATGGCTGTTTTACAAGTGGGAATTTGATATGGAACAGGTAAAATCTGCGTATTATACAGTTTCTTCTCATTATGCAAGATATAGCAAGTGGTATACGTTAGATGTTGTATTTGAAGATAAAGATGAGAATGTGCTTGGGCATCTCTGCCATAAAATCGAAAGTGATACTATAGGAAAAATTATTGCAGGTAAAGCCGAAGATGTGGAGATTATGAAGCTTTACGATTATATCAGCTCTGCATATCCCGAAAAAGCGGTGGGATTTAAGGAGAGTGCGGAAATATTTTAAAAGCTAATAGCTAATAGCTAAAAAATCGGATATTAACCGCCCACATAACAAAACGCTTTATTAATTTAAAGTGTTTAAGGTTGCAAAAACAAAATTGCATTCTTCCTTGCAATCTTCTTTTTGCACAAAAAATGATATATGCTTTTGTTAATATTGCACATAATCGGGTAGCTAATGTAAGCTGTTAGCTGTATTAAAGCCATTAGCCTTTAGCCGTCAGCTGATAGCTTTTAGGACGGCGAGTTAATACAAAAAAGAATTAAAAAACGGTGGAAATTTTTTCTGCCGTACCCATTAGCTAATGGCTAACGGCTAAAAGCTAATAGCTAAAAAATCGGATATTAACCGCCGCACATTGATATAAGGTTTGGGGGAATTTAAAATGAAAAAGATATGTATATCAGGAAAGCCGTGGTGGGTAATTGGAATACCTGTAATTGCTTTTGCTTCGTCATTTTTGCTTATGCTTATAGCAGGATTAATCGGTAATGACATCTTTTTTGCTGTTGTTATGATATTGCTGGGAATAAGCTTTGTATTTTTGATTATAGGTGAAATCAATGCAACTATGACGGAAACGGAAGTCAGCTTTGGTGAGGGTAGTATAATCAAATGTGAATGGTTATTCTACAAGTGGGAAATTGATATGGAACAGGTAAAATCCGTGTATTATACAATTTCTTCTCATGCAGACCGTTATAAGAAATGGCATACAATTGATATTGTTTTCGAGTTCGGTGATGAGAGCGTAAAGGCTCTTAAAGATGAAATCGAAAGTGAAGATATGGGAAAATTTGTTACGGGTAAAGCCGAAGAAGTGGAAATTATGAAGCTTTACGAATATATCAGCTCTGCATATCCCGAAAAAGCGGTGGGGTTTAAGGAGAATGAGTAATTAAATTAAGAATTAAGAATTATGGGCGGTGGATTAATTTCTGCCGTCTTTTTTGTATAAAAGCTTTTAGCCTTTAGCCGTTAGCTATTAGATGTTTAGTGTAGTGGCTGCCTTTGGCATCCACTAATTAACGAAATATAGCTGATTATATGCAATAATAACAAAAACTACACGCTGTTTTTGTGCAAAAAGAAGATTGCAAGGAAGAATGCAATTTTGTTTTTGCAACCTTGAACACTTTAAATTGCTAAAGCTGTTAACCCTCAGCTTATAAGGCGGTGGAATTTATTTCTGCCGTCTTTTTCATTGACAAAACCCATAAAAAATGGTATCATATACTTAGGCATTATGCCAAAAAATCAACGGAGGATGATGAAAATGAAGAAGTTTATAACAGTTGTAATGACAGCAATGTGTATGACTTTTGCAGGTGCGATGACAGCGAATGCCGCAGAAAATGCAGGCATAGGCGACACAAACGGCGACGGTGTGATTAATTCCGTTGACGCTTCTGAAATCCTCAGTTTCTATGCCGAGGTATCGGTGGGTAAGGAACCGACTGACGATGAAAAGTTTATGGGAGTTTCAGACATAAACAATGACGGAATAATTAATTCTTCCGACGCTTCCCACGTGCTGGAATATTACGGATATACCTCAACTATTCCCGAAAATGAAACGCCAAAGGGAATACGTGAATATCTAAAAGTTCCCGAAAATAAGCCGCCTGTGACCACAAAGCCGTCGGCATCCGCAACAACAGCAACTAAAGCAACGACAAAGACAACTACTGTGAAAACCACCGTTTCTGTGGATTTATCGGGAGTTGTTACTACAATTCCCACAACGCCCGATGCAGAACCGCCTGCAACAACAGAAATCGTGAACTGCGTCCTTGCTCCCGAGGGGCTTTATCCGGGCGAAAAGGGAACGATTGAATATATCGTAAATACAGCGGAACTGAAACCTCACGATGACATTCCCCTTTATAACATAAAAGAGGACAACAAATACGGCGGATTGCACTATAAATCCCGTACTTACTATCTGACGGACGACACGAAAAAAATTCTCAACGACTTTGCAAAGGAACATTTCACCGAGGATATGACCAATTATGACCGCTTGAAATATACGTGGAACTGGCTTCACTTCAACGTGGATTATGCGTCCTCGTGGGAGGCTTACTCGAAAATAAGCGAGCTTAGTTTTTCAGAGGCAAGCTTTGTTCACAAGTCGGGTCAATGTATCCAGTACAACGGTGCATTTGCCGAAATGATGGCATATATGGGCTATGACGTGTATATGTTGGAGAAGTGGAATGGTGCGAATTGCACAAATCAGCACTTTATGTCCGAGGTCAATATCGGAGGAATTGGCTACAATACAGAAGTGGGCGAAAGGTCCTATGATTCGCCCCCACGCTATTACTGGATGTGGCTTTTTGAAAGCAAAAAACAGGAATTTTTCGGCGAACAGGTTGACACGTCGAAATTAAAAATTAAGGATGAAATAAATGGTTAGAATAATTGTAATTGCAGCAGGGGCGGTAATCGCCCTTGCAGGTCTTGTTTATCTTATAAAGCTTTTGATTTTGCGTTTCGGAGGAACTCGAACAACGGCGGAAGTGATTTCCGCTATCGAGCCGAAACAGGGTTACTATGTCCACAAACTCCGCTTTGAGCATAATGGCAAAATGGTAGAGAAAGAGGATAAAACAGGCTATTCCCAGCCTTTTTCCGTAGGTGAAAAGCTTGAAATCATATGCAGTAAAACTGATGCGGACAAGTTTGAGTATGTCGGTGCATTAAAAAAGAATATGATTATTGCGACAGTTATGATAGTAATGTCGATTTTAATTGTCCTCAGATTTATGTTTTTCGTAACCAATGATGAACTGATGTAATTTTACACAAAAAGTGATGGAAAAATTGAGTAAAGTTTGAGTTGACAAGCTTGAAAAAGTGTGATATAATAAATACTGTCGTCAGGGAACGACAGCGGAAACTTAAAAATCGCATAGATGAGATGAGAGAGTG
>JAZQFV010000077.1:0-2568 GCA_045539715.1 Ruminococcus sp.
CCCTTTTGCTGATAATACGGCAAAAATACAGCGAATAACCATACATATATGCCGCTATTTCAGCATTTTCACTGATTTAGCGGCTCTTGTTTTTTCTGTACCCATTGATTTTTGTTTTTTATGGGGTTATTAGAGATGCCCATAAGATAATTGTCTTTTGAATCTAATGAATCATACCATTCAAGTGCTTCAGAATATGAATAAGTTTTTTTAGTGGATACAAGATAGTCTTTAAGTTTCTCCAGACAGTTAAGCGAAGCATAGTAGGCTGTTTTCTTTGCTTCAGAAGATACAAGATATTCTATAACAACACGACTATTGTTATTGTATTCAACAATCCAGCTGTTGTTTTCCAGAATTTCTTTTGAAACAATTTGTGCGTAAAATGGTTTTCGTTTTGGTCTTGCCATAATCAGTTACCTCCTAATTTATAGATATACTGATTATATCACAAAAAAAAGAATATCCGAAGCTTTTTTCTAAAGATAACGCTTTTATGCGCTTTCCTTAAAATGCTTCGGATAAGTATTTTGTTCGGATAAAGCACGGTTGTTATCTATGGGAACATCGCCGTCTTCAAGGAATGTATACAGATATTTCTTTTCATTGAGTGTATATCTGACTGCATCAACAAGCTTGTTCTTACCACTGACGTGCAATGTTTCTGCCCACGCAAAGAAAGCATCCAGTAAAGGCTTAATCTTTACAAGACGCTGCTCATATCTTTCCTCAGCAGTAAGTTCTGTCAGCAATTTTTCTTCATGGTATATCCTGTTGCAGAAATCCACACCTTTGGCTGCTGCTGACGTTTCATATGCTGATTTTTCCTTTGGCAGTGCGTTTACCCAGTATCTTCTGACATGGGTGAGACAGCCGCATCTCCTTGCATTTTGAAGTGCATTGTATGCTGCATAACCGTCACATACAAGGAAACCATCAAATTCTCCAAGGAATCTGACAGCGTTTTCGCTTTTCCTTGTAGGATGATAATCAAAAATGATATTACTGCGGTCATTGATCTTTCCGTTGCAGTATACCCACATTCTTGAATCGGTCGTTCCCTTTCTGCCTTCTTCGTGCAGTACCTGAAATACTGTTTCATCAGCGTGAATAATCTTTTCTGATAACAGCTTTTCTTTCATATTCTGCACTATGGGAACACACCATTTCTCAGCTGCATAGAATACCCAGTTCGACATAGTTGCTTTCAGTAATGGTATTCCCTTTGATTTGAAGTCCTTCTCCTGCCTATGTAGAGGCACAGCTTTACAAAACTTCTCATAAACAATATGTGCAAGGAGTTCAGGAGAACAATAGCTTTCCGGTATCATAAGTTCAGGATGTTCCGCACGTCTGATATTGCATGGTTCAGTACTCACTTCAGGAGCTGTACCGCATTTGATACACTTATATACCTTTACTATGTGACGGCGAATATGAAACTTAGCGGGAGTATATATCAGTTCATCATATTTATCTTCGCCAATCTCTGTCATATCAGAGCCGCATTTATCACATTTAGGATTGTCTTCCTTATGTAATACCTCTTCAACAGGTAATTCACTCATCCAGTCATCGTGAGTACGCTTTTTCTTGCGCTTATGTTCAGGGACTGTAACAGTCTCTATAGGCACAGAAACAGCCTGTTCTTCTTTTGGAAACATAGAAAGCTGTGTGCCTTCGTTGGTATCAAAGATTACAGAAGTCTGTTCGGTTTTTCTTCCGAATACTTGTTTCTTCAGCCATTCAAACTGTTCCTGCACAAGGGCAAGCTGTTCACTGCTCCCGAACTTTACGAAGGTGATAGTAATATGTCTTAATGTTGATCCCGTTCTGAGCGCAGTATGCTGTTACGGTCATTCCGCTTCAATAATACTGCAAGAGGTGCAAAATGCAGTGCCCTTTTGTACTCGGTAATTTCAACAGCATAGGCTAATGGTATGGACGTCGAAAAGTATCTGACCGACCTATTTTCTAATTCGGCAGGCACGATACTGCTCCCGTGGAATGATTGATAAAGTTTACCCTCGCCAATTTCGGCGAGGGTTGTTTTGTATCTCATTCGACGCGGTTTATTTGACGGTTACGGTGAAAGTCCACTGAGGCGTAGTTACCGACGAATTTTTAAGCGGTATGCTAAATGTGAAATAATATCTCGACTACAGTTATTGAAATATAGCGTACCTGTTGAACACATAAGTTCGGCAAAACATCGGCATTTACATACGCATTATGAGTGTCTTGTGCATCAGAAATTTTCTAGTATCTTGTCTTTTAAATTTGTATAAAATTCGTAACTATTCAGCCCCAAAAGCAAATTGCCCAAGAAAAAGAGAAAACAAGGCATCAAAAGCGGTAATACCCATTTTGACAGCGGTGGAAGTAAGCGGTTTTAGTGTAAGAAAATCTTTTGCTCCCTGTTCAGATCGGAAAGTACCTATGACCTTATTTTTCATTTTAACCATACGCAGATCACGTTCAGCCTGATTATTCGTGAAAGGCACAAGGGGATTATTGGCAAAACGGCATACTTCCCCCTTGTGTGTCAAAAGACGGTCAATCAGGGCA
>JAZQFV010000078.1:0-2097 GCA_045539715.1 Ruminococcus sp.
TGATGAAAGCAGAATGGTTTTAGAGGGAACTGTTCCGAATAAAATCGTTGAACCGGGACATACATTGAGTTTTATGGATCTTGATTTCAATAATATCGACTGTGAAGCAACAGTTGAATCCATTACAAGAAACGGATATGAAGCAACAATTACATTAACTGAACCACTACCTGAAATTATCACAACGGATATTGTTGCGTATAACAAGAACAGACACTCGGCAAATTATGTTCTGACGAACAATTATGTGCATGAAACAAAGGGACGTGGATTTCTGATGAATAGTGATAATGGACTATGTGACGGAAATACATTCTACCGAACATGCAGTCAGACATTACAGGTCCGTACAGATATTCCGACAGACAGAGTCATCGAGGGAACAGGGGCAGACCATATTCAAATCAGCAATAATACGTTTATCGAGTGTAATTTTGGCGGCAGAGGTGATGTGATTACAATTGAGAGTCTGCTGAATGGTGAACATGTTCAAAATACTCCGTTGGCAGAAATCAGAATTTTTGACAATGAGTTTACTTCATGCTATCAGGAAGTCATCAATGCAGATAACGTCAACGGTCTGACAATTGAAAATAATATCATCAGGGATAGCGAAAACTACATCATTGGTGAACATTGCAAAAACGTAAAAGTTGAATCGAATAAGTTTCTTCCGAAAGGTGATATGAATGCTGACGGATATTTTACAGTTGCCGACGTGGTATTACTTCAGAAATGGCTATTGGCTGTTCCTGATACAAAGCTTGCCAATTGGCAAGCAGGGGATTTCTGCAATGACAACAGGCTTGATGTGTTTGATCTTTGCCTTATGAAACAGGAACTATTGAAAAACAACTGAATACCATACAAAGAGCCTTCAATCACGAAGGCTCTTTTTCATTATTGACAGACTATGTAACATAACACCATGGAACGTCGTTGGCATCTGACAAAAAAGCCTGTTTCGGGCTTTACATGTTGAAAAATGGTAAGAAGTGTGGTATAATAAAGAAAAACAGTTAAGGAGGAACCCATATGAAATCAAAACTCATATCCACCATCCTTGCGGCGGCAATGACGCTATCTGCTGTCACGCTTCCCATGCCGCTTAAAACGAACGCCGAAGCCGATTCCCTTATTGTCAGAAAATTCGATCTTGGCGGGCTTGGTGTGGCGGATGGATATATCGGGGTATCTGCATCGGAGGGATATGATGCTTCAAAGGGCTACGGCTTTGCCAATACCGATGCCGTTGAAAATGTCACAGCAAGCGGAACGGGTGTGTTAGCAGATGCCGTACGTTTCAAATCCGATGTGCCGAATCATATCTTCAATGTTGATCTGCCAAGTGGTGTATATAAAATCACCGTCACAACAGGTGATGTGAAGTCAACGACAATCACCGCTGAAAGATTTCCGCAGCTTTTCTTTCTGACAGGCAGTAATGCGACTGATACATTTACGATTCCTGTAACGGACGGTCAGCTGAATATTTACGCAGGTTCGGGCGTGGGAACGGAATTTTCTCTCAGCACGATTGAAATCGAGCAGATCTCCACAGGAACGACAACGAAACCGACAATCTGGGTAGGCGGTGATTCGACTGCGGCAAGCCGCTACAATGTGGAAGATGATGAAGTGCATGGCTGGGGACAATATCTGCCCGATTATGTGGATATCAACAAGTATGATGTTCGTAATATATCCGCAAGCGGCATTACCTCCTCCGATCTGAATAAGGCATTGTTCGGTACTATCGAGCATTACGGCAAAAACGGCGATATCTTGCTGCTTTCCGTTGGCATAAATGATTATACGAAAGCGTATAGTGCGAATCCTATTACACACGATTCGACCAGCTATATTGCGAATATGACAGATATGGTTCAGCGTGCAAAAGCAAAGGGCATGACGGTTTATCTTGTCAAGCAGCATGGGCAGATCAACGACACTGCCAAATATCCGCTTCCAAAGAGCAGATGGTTCAATGATGCAATTGATGAGATCGCAGAAACTGAACAGGCTGCTGTGATGGATCTGTTTACTCCATGGCTGGAGCTTTCTCTGGAAAACAAGTATTTTGAGATGGAAGAATAC
>JAZQFV010000079.1:0-3737 GCA_045539715.1 Ruminococcus sp.
CGCTTCTGCAATTTTCGCCTGTTCTGGGGTGGTAACATCCATAATTACGCCGCCTTTAAGCATCTGTGCCAGTTCCTTATTCAGCTTATAACGATTTTGTTCCATAATAACATCCTCCTGCTTGTATTTTTGTGGATTGTATGTTATAATGATAACACAGAAGTGACTGTATCACAAGGCTCAATTTTTTAATATTTTATAAGGTCGGTTATAATATGATTACATGTAATCTGAATGTGAATAGCAAAAATCCGCTGTATATACAGCTTTACAGCTTCATAAAGCAGGAGATCGAATCAGAAAACATCGGGTGCGGAGAAAAACTTCCATCAAAACGTGCATTGGCCGCACATCTGAAAATTAGTGTTATTACGGTTGAAAATGCCTATGCACAGCTGCTTGCGGAGGGGTATATCACCTCTAAACCAGGCAGCGGCTTCTATGTTGAGAATTTTGCAGAAACAGATAAGGTCAGTTTTGCTTCGGAAATCAGTGAAAGCATACCCGAAACTATGCCAATACATTATGACTTTCGTACAAATCGCATTGATACCTCGGATTTTCCATTTTCCACATGGGCAAAGCTGTCCCGTGAGGTGCTCAGCGAACAGAGTGTAGATCTGCTCAATGCCTGTCATCATCAGGGAATATTGGTTCTGCGTAACGAAATCGCTTCATATCTTAAAGAATTTCGAGGAATGACGGTTGATTCTGAACAGATCGTGATAGGTGCAGGTTCGGAATATCTGACAGGACTCATAATTCAGTTGCTTGGCAGGGACAATGCTTATGGTGTAGAGAATCCCGGCTACAGCAAGATTTACAAAATATTTAGTGCCAACTCATCGAGAGTATTCCCAATTCCTATGGATGAAAAAGGGGCAAGCACAGAGGCGATTTCAGGCTTTGGTGTCAACGTGCTGCACGTCACGCCCTCTCATCATTTCCCGCTGGGTATCGTGATGCCCGTCAGTCGCAGACAGGAACTTCTGCGGTGGGCAAATTCTCGTGCGGACAGATATATTATTGAGGATGACTACGACAGCGAATTCCGCTATGCAGGCAGACCAATTCCGACTCTTCAAAGTATGGACAAAAACGGCAGCGTTATCTACATGGGTACATTTACAAAAAGTCTTGCACCATCCATGCGAATCAGCTATATGGTGCTCCCGAAACAGCTTTGCGGAAGATTTACAACACGTCTCGGCTTTTATTCCTGCACAGTTCCAGTATTTGAGCAGCTGACGCTTGCAAAATTTATGGAAAACGGGCACTTTGAGAGGCATATCAGCCGCATGAAGAAAATCTACCGTCAGCGTAGGGATATTCTCTGCAAAAAAATCTCCGAGAGTAAGCTCGAAAACTTTGTGAAGATATCAGGATGTGATGCAGGTATGCATCTTCTGCTGACAGTCGAGAATGGTATGAAACAGAATGAGCTTCTTGCCAGTGCCGCCAGAGAAGGAGTAAAGGTTTATGGACTTTCGGAGTATTATTCCTTTCCTGTGACGAATATGCCGGAAAACATTATTGTTGCAGGTTTTTCGGGATTGAATACTGATCAGCTTGTCAAAGGGGCTGAAGCATTGGAACGGGCGTGGTGTCTGAAATAATTATACCATTTGGTTTTTTATGCTGTATTTTTGAACATTTCTATATGGTTATCGTCTAAAATTACGCCCTCTTTCTCTTTTGCAGCCAACAGAAAACGCTCAACCAAAATAAAACGCACTCCACCAAAAGAAAACGGTAATCAACAAGGTCGCATTTGTATCAAAATTACCGTTCTTAGACAGAAAATCCTCGAAATATAGCCATTTCGAGGATTTATTATTTTTTATGAAATTGGTTTTGACCCCTTATTGACCCCTTAACTTAAAATAGCATTGATGTGGAGCAGGCGATTGAGCCTGCTCCTTTTTGTAGTATGATGGGCATATCAATGTTCTGTGGTGAAAGTCCACTGAGGCGTAGTTACCGACGAACTTTAAAGCGACTTGCAAGTTTCACATCGTGAGGTGTGGGAGAGAAGAAGCAATAGCAAAATCGTAGCCTGACGAACAGAAACCTGATACTAAGGCGTATTAAGCGGATGAGTTGGCAAAATGCAATGAAGTCCAAAAGGTAACCGTAACCTTAATGCGTAAATCAGGCAGGTAGACGAGGAAAGAGTATTGGTCTATCCCGTGAGGTCTCATAGGCAGAGAAATCTGTAGTAACAACGAACTATGAGAAGTCAGCAGAAGCCATAGTACCGAATTTTCTTCGGGAAGCGCTGAACGGTTCACAATCAAACATATAAAAGATGTTCTGCCCGGAACCGATATGCAAAGTAAAGCGGATAACACCGCAAAAAATATACACCTCCCGCCGAAGGGGTACTATACCTTCTCGGTGGCAGGTGGTATCTGTCATCATGACAGGAGAAAGCGAACTTCCCACTCTAAGAGATACTACAGCAGAATAGAAAAGAGATAGTGTATATCATCAGACCTTCCAGCAGCCATCTTGTCTGCTGTGGTGTGAGCAGTCTTGCCTCTGTTTCATTGCGTGGCCACTGGAAATTTCCATTATCCAATCGCTTGTACAAAAGCAGAAATCCATCACCCTCCCATAGCAGTCCTTTGATGCGGTCACGCCGTCTGCCGCAGAACAGGAACAGTGCTTTGCTGAATGGATCAAGATGCAGCTGACCCTGGACAATTTCGGCAAGTCCGTCAATGGATCGACGCAGGTCTGTGTAGCTGGTCACCAGATACACTTGCGTTCCAGCGGTCAGATCCCTCAGCATAATTCCCGCACCAGAGCCAGCAGCGTTTCGGGATTCACATCGGCCGGCAGGGAAATTTGTAATCCGTTCTTTTCGATATGGATAGCTGAGCCGGTTTGCGGTACTGTCAATGGCACGATTGCAGGCATTTTTTCGATGCACTGCTCCCGAAGAAGCCTAAGGTGGTAGTAATATGTGGCCGGTTTGATTCCATTCTCTGCACACCATTGGCGGACGGTCATTCCGCTTGTCTGTTGTGCTTTGATCTGGACTGACCATTCCTGCAGGCGTACCTCCTGCTTGATCGCTCTGATGGCTGTTGTTTTCAGTTCCATGCTGTTTCCTCCTGTGTCCAATAAACTCAAGCTTACTCCATGGACTGTTTTGAACTGTTCAAGTTCGTTCATGGAGTTGCTTGGAGTTTATTATACTGCTTTAGACGCATGGAGGGTAGGTGCGGAGGATTTGATGGTTACGGTTGACCGAAGCGATTTGGTGGTTTTCTATGTAGAACACGAATACGGTGGAACGTGGCAAACCATGAAGTATGCAGTAAACCAGAAGAAAAAATAATTAACCTTGTTACGAAATAGATTTGATGTATTCTATTTCCTAATCAAAAAAGAACTCCTCGCTGCCGCAAGTGACAGTGAGGAGTTTTGTGTGATTTATGTAAAAACAAGCACTTAATCATGAATATGTTTTAATAATTTCTTCTGCAACAATTCGCTTTGAAATGCATCGATCCATTGCCTGCTTTTCTATGTAACGATGTGCCTCCGGTTCGTCCAATTTGAGTTCGCGGATAAGTATCCATTTTGCTCGGTTGACGATACGGATTTCTTCCATTTTTTCCTCGATGGAAAGAGTTTTCTTCTCGGTTTTTCTAAGCCTTTCACGTGCGCTTGAAAGCCAGCTGAGAGCAATCGTCATTGTTGGCTTTGAGGTTGGCATTGGGAGAACG
>JAZQFV010000080.1:0-28680 GCA_045539715.1 Ruminococcus sp.
AAGAAGGATATTGCTCGTATCAAGACATCTCTGCGTGCTGCAGAGCTTGCAGAGCAGTAAGAAAGGGAGGATTTAGCTAATGTCTACTGAGAGAAACCTTAGAAAAACAAGAGTAGGTAAGGTTGTAAGCGATAAGATGGATAAGACCGTCGTAGTTGCTATCGTTGATAACGTTAAACACCCGCTTTATAAGAAAATCATCAAGAACACTGTTAAGTTCAAGGCACACGACGAGAACAACGAGTGCAGAATTGGTGACAGAGTTGAGATTATGGAAACACGTCCACTTTCAAAGGATAAGAGATGGCGTGTAACCAACATCATTGAGAAGGCTAAGTAATTTGTTATAAGCTTTAAGCTTGAAAGGAGGAACTCGCTGTGATTCAGATGCAGACTTATCTTAAAGTCGCTGATAACACAGGCGCTAAGGAGCTTATGTGTATCAGAGTTCTGGGTGGTACACGCCGCAGATATGCAAATATCGGTGACGTTGTAGTTGCTTCCGTAAAGAAAGCAACACCCGGAGGCGTTGTAAAGAAGGGCGACGTTGTTAAGGCAGTTATCGTTCGTTCAGCAAAGGGTCTCAGAAGAGAGGACGGAACATATATCCGTTTCGATGAGAACGCTGCTGTTATTATTAAGGAAGACAAGAACCCCAAGGGTACCCGTATTTTCGGACCTGTTGCTAAGGAGCTTCGTGAAAAGGAATACACAAAGATCCTCAGCCTCGCTCCCGAGGTTCTTTAATCGGAGGTGTCACAAGATATGAGTAAAGTTCACGTAAAAACCGGTGACACCGTTATCCTGCTTACAGGTAAGTACGAGGATAAGTACGATAAGAACGGCGACAGAAAGACCGGTAAAGTTGCAGAAGTAAGCCCCAAGGAGGGTAAGGTTATCGTTGAGGGTATCAACGTAATCACAAAGCACGTAAAACCCACAAGAATGGGTCAGCAGGGCGGCATCGTAAAGACAGAGGCTCCAGTTTACGCTTCAAAGGTACAGCTGGTATGCCCTAAGTGCGGCAAGCCCACAAGAGTTGGTCACACTTTTGACGAGAACGGAAAGAAGTTCCGTGTTTGCAAGAAGTGCGGCAAGTCTTTTGAATAATGTAAAGGAGAAACGACAATGGCAAGATTAAAAGATTTTTATGTTAGCGACGTTGCTCCCGCACTTATGAAAAAGTTCGGATACAAGAGCGTTATGCAGATTCCAAAGCTTGACAAGGTTGTAATCAACGTAGGTGCAGGCGAGGCTAAGGATAACGCAAAGGTTATCGACGCTATCATGACAGATATTGCTGCTATTACAGGTCAGAAGCCCGTAGTATGCAGAGCTAAGAAATCCGTAGCTAACTTCAAGCTCCGTGAGGGTATGCCAATCGGCGTTAAAGTAACTCTCAGAGGCGAGAAGATGTATGAGTTCGTTGACAAGCTCTTCAATGTTGCGTTCCCACGTGTACGTGACTTCAGAGGAATCAGCGGAAACTCCTTCGACGGCAGAGGAAACTACTCTACAGGTATCAAGGAGCAGCTCATTTTCCCTGAGATCGAGTATGACAAGATCGACAAGGTAAGAGGTATGGATATCAACTTTATCACTACAGCTAATACCGACGAAGAGGGTAGAGAGCTTCTCTCACTCCTCGGAGCTCCGTTCATCAAGTAATCAGGGAGGAATAAAAATGGCTAAAAAGGCAATGATCAATAAGCAGCAGAAGACTCCCAAGTATTCCACAAGAGCATACAACAGATGTAAGATTTGTGGCAGACCACACGCTTATCTCAGAAAATTCGGCATTTGCCGTGTATGCTTCAGAGAGCTTGCTCACGACGGACAGATTCCCGGCGTAAAGAAGGCAAGCTGGTAAAATACGAAAAGGAGGTCATCTGAATGCAAATCACAGATACAATCGCTGATCTTTTAACAAGAATTCGTAATGCGAATACTGCAAAGCACGCCACAGTTGACGTTCCCGCTTCAAATGTTAAGAAGGCTATCACACAGATTCTCGTAGACGAGGGTTATGTAAAGGGCTTTCAGGTAATTGAGGACGGTAAGCAGGGTGTTATCAGAATCACGCTTAAATACGGTGACAACAGATCACCTGTTATCACAGGACTCAAGAGAGTTTCCAAGCCCGGTCTGCGTATTTACTCAAGCTGCGCAGATATGCCAAAGGTAAGAAAGGGACTTGGTATTGCAATCGTTTCAACATCAAAGGGTATCGTTACAGACAAGAAGGCTCGTGAGCTTAATGTCGGCGGCGAAGTACTCGCATACATCTGGTAAGGAGGAGCAAGGTTATGTCAAGAATCGGCAAAATGCCTATCGTTGTTCCTGCAGGTGTAGAGGTTAAGAACGACAATAACTGCATTACTGTTAAGGGACCTAAGGGCGAACTTACAAAACAGTTCAGCACAGTGCTCACAATCAACGTTGAGCCCGGTGTTATCACAGTAACAAGACCAAACGACGAAAAGACAAATCGTTCACTTCACGGTCTTACAAGAACTCTCATCGCAAATATGGTTGAGGGTGTAACAAACGGATATTCCAAGACACTTGAAATTGAGGGTGTCGGCTACCGTGCCGCTAAGTCAGGCAAGCAGGTAAATCTCAACCTCGGATTCTCACATCCCGTAGTATTTGAGGAAACAGATACAATCAAGCTTGATGTTCCTGCACCTAACAAGATTATTGTTAGCGGTATTGACAAGCAGGCTGTAGGTCAGATTGCAGCTGAAATCCGTGAGAAGCGTCCACCTGAGCCTTACAAGGGCAAGGGTATCAGATATGCCGGCGAGCGTATCATCCGCAAGGAAGGTAAGGCCGGTAAGGGCAAGAAGTAATTAAAAGGAGCAAATTGCTATGGTAAAGAAATTTGACAGCAATAAGGCAAGATTAAAGAGACACCGTAGAGTACGTTACAAGGTTTCCGGTACTCCTGAGTGTCCCCGTCTGAATGTATTCCGTTCTTCTAAGCACATTTATGCTCAGATCATCGACGACGTTAACGGTGTTACTCTTGCTTCTGCATCCAGCATGGATAAGGGCTTTGAGGGCAACGGCGGCAACATCGAAGGTGCTCGCAAGGTAGGCGAAATGATCGCTAAGAACGCTGCTGACAAGGGTATTACAGAAGTTGTATTCGACAGAGGCGGCTACCTCTACCACGGAAGAGTTAAGGAACTCGCCGAGGGTGCCCGTGAAAACGGATTACAGTTCTAAGAGGGAGGTAAAACAATGGCTAATATTGAAACACAGGCTCCCGAGCTGGTGGAAAAGGTTGTTGCTATCAACAGAGTTTCCAAGACAGTTAAGGGCGGTCGTATCATGAAGTTCTCAGCTCTCGTAGTTGTTGGTGACGGAAACGGCACAGTAGGCTTCGGTCTTGGTAAGTCAGGCGAAGTTCCCGACGCTATCCGTAAGGGTATCGAGGACGCTAAGAAAAACCTTTGCAAGATTTCTCTTAAGGGTACAACAATTCCCCACGAAATCGTTGGTGCATTCGGTGCAGGCAGAGTTCTTATGAAGCCAGCTGCACCCGGTACCGGTGTTATTGCCGGCGGTCCTGTCCGTGCAGTAATCGAGGTTGCAGGAATCAAGGACATCAGAACAAAGTCCCTTCGTTCCAACAACCCCTGCAATGTAGTAAGAGCTACAATTAACGGTCTTAAGGCTTGTACATCAGCTAAGGAAGTTGCTGCTAAGAGAGGCAAGTCCGTTAAGGAAATTTTAGGTTAAGGAGGGCTTGACAATGGCTAAGAATATCAAGCTCGTTAAGAGCCTCATCAGCTGCAAGAAGGATCAGATCGCTACTGCTAAGGCACTTGGTCTTAAGAAGATCGGCGATGTGACAGTTCAGCCCGACAATGCTCAGACACAGGGCAAAATCAAGAAGATTTCACACCTCATCGAGGTTACTGAAGCGTAAACAAGGAGGTGCAAACCATGAAAATTCACGAATTAACTCCCGCACCCGATTCCAACAAGGCTGTAAAGCGTGTAGGTAGAGGTCACGGTTCAGGCAGCGGTAAAACAGCAGGCAAGGGCCACAAGGGACAGAACGCTCGTTCAGGCGGCGGCGTAAGAATTGGCTTTGAAGGCGGACAGATGCCCCTCGCAAGAAGAATTCCTAAGAGAGGCTTCAACAATATCTTCGCTACAAAGTATGCTATCATTAATGTATCCGATCTTAACAAGTTCGAGAACGGTACAGTTGTTGACGCAGAGCTTCTCAAGGCTTCAGGTCTTATCAAGAAGGAGCTTGACGGCGTTAAGGTTCTCGGAAACGGAGAGCTTACAGCTCAGCTTACTGTAAAAGCTGCAAAATTCTCTCAGAGTGCTGTAGAGAAAATTGAAAAGGCAGGCGGAAAGACTGAGGTGATGTAATGTGTTTCAGACTCTGAAACGTGCATGGAGCGTACCGGAAATCCGTAAGAAGCTTCTTTATACATTACTCATGGTTGTTATTTTCAGATTAGGAAGTGCAATTGCGGTTCCCTTCCTCGATACATCAGTAGTATCCGAGTGGATGGACCGTAACGCTTCAGGCGGTAACTTCCTTGAATATCTGAATACAATCTCAGGTGGTGCTTTATCAAAGGCAACACTGTTCTCACTTTCAATCACACCTTATATCAATGCGTCCATCATCATTCAGCTGCTGACATATGCACTTCCTCCACTTGAAAGACTCAAGGACGAGGGTGAAGAAGGACGTAAAAAGATAAACAAAATTACTGCAGGAGTTGCACTTGCACTCTCTGTATTTATGGGTTATGCTTATTACCTTACACTCGCTCGTATGACAAATGATGCAGGTAAATCCGCTGTTAAGTTCATAACAGGCTGGGAGAAATGGTTCGCAGGAGCTGTAATCGTAGCTTGTTTCGTAGCAGGTGCCGCATTCGTTGTATGGATGGGTAACAGAATAAGCGAAAAGGGACTCGGAAACGGCGTATCAATGCTTCTCTTTGCAGGTATCGCTGCAAGATTCCCCACCGACGCAGGTACACTTATCGGTCTTGTTAAGGAACAGCCTGCAAAATATCTCTTTGTAGCAATCGGCTACGTAGTATTCATTATTCTTGAATTCGCATTCATCGTTCTGATGAATGAAGCTGAAAGACGTATTCCAATCCAGTACGCTAAGCGTGTTGTTGGAAGAAAGCAGTTCGGCGGACAGAAGACACATATTCCGATTAAGGTTATGATGAGCGGTGTTATGCCTATCATCTTCGCTATGTCGTTTATGTCACTTCCCCAGACAATTCAGCTTTTCAATCCTATTGATGCAGAGTCTTCAAAGTTCTACATCAAGTTCTGCCAGTTCTTCAGTACACAGAGCTGGACATATGCAGTACTCTACTTCATTTTGATTATTGCATTTAACTACTTCTATGTTTCACTTCAGTACAATCCTACTGAAATCGCAAACAATCTTCGTCAGTCAAACGGCGGTATCCCAGGTATCAGACCCGGAAAGCCCACAGCTGACTACATCCAGAGAATTCTTTCCAAGATTGCTCTTGTAGGTGCAATATTCCTCGGAATTATTGCTATTATCCCGATTTTCTTCGGTATTGCAGATCAGAAGCTTGCTTCTCTCTCAATGGGAGGTACAACACTTCTTATCGCTGTAAGCGTTGCTCTTGAAACAACACGTACACTTGAATCACATCTTATGATGAGACACCATAAGGGATTCCTTTCATAAGATTTAAGGAGGATTTACAATGAATCTTATCTTTTTAGGCGCACCCGGCGCAGGTAAGGGAACACAGGCTGAGGTTGTATCCGAGGCACTCAACATTCCCCAGATTTCTACAGGAAATATTCTTCGTGAAGCCGCTAAGAACGGCACAGAGTACGGACTCAAGGCAAAAGCTGCTATGGACGCAGGCGCATTGGTTTCCGACGATATCGTAATCGGAATCCTCAAAGAGCGTATTGCTGAGGACGACTGCAAGGAAGGCTTCATACTCGACGGCTTCCCAAGAACAGTTCCACAGGCAGAGGCTCTTGACGCTATGGGCGTTAAAATCGACAAGGTGGTTGAAATCAACGTAGCTGATGAAACAATCAAGCAGAGAGTTTCAGGCAGACGAGTTTGCCAGGGCTGCGGTGCTTCATACCACGTAGAATATAAGCCTTCAAAGGTTGAGGGCGTTTGTGATAAGTGCGGAGATGCTACAGTTATCCGTAAGGATGACCAGCCTGAGGTTGTTCTCGACCGTCTTGCAACATATCACGAAAAGACAGCTCCTCTCAAGGACTACTACGAGAAGCAGGGTAAACTTGTTACTGTAGAAGGACAGGAGGAAGTTGCTGATACTTCTAAACTCACTCTTGCTGCTGTAGGAGTAGAGTAATGAGCATTACTATAAAATCACAGTCCGAATTAGCCATAATGCGTGAAGCAGGTAAGATTACCTGCGGCGCAATATGGTATGCGGGCGAAAGATTGAGAGCAGGAATGTCAACCCTTGACATTGATAAGCTTATTGGTGAATATTATGTCAAGCACGGCTGTAAATCCTGCTTTAAAGGTCTTTACGGATTTCCTGCAAATGCCTGTATATCAGTTAATGATGAGGTAATTCACGGAATCCCTAAAGCAAACCGCAGAATAAAGGAAGGGGATATTGTAAGCATCGACACGGGAGCATCGTACAAGGGCTTCAATGGAGATAGCTGCTGGACCTTCCCTGTGGGTAAAATTTCTGATGAAGCCAAGGCGTTGCTGGAGGTTACAGAGGCTTCTCTCTATGAGGGAATCGCACAAGCCAAGGCAGGGGCAAGAATCGGAGATATTTCTCATGCTGTTGAAGAGTATTGTGCTTCACGCGGCTACGGGATCGTAAGAAATTACTGCGGCCACGGCATCGGCAGAGAGGTACACGAATCACCCGAAGTACCGAACTGGGGTAAGCCCGCAAGGGGACCACGACTGGTATCGGGAATGACAATATGTATCGAGCCTATGATTAATGTCAAAGGCGACGATGTTAAAACTCTCAATGACGGATGGACCGTGGTTACGAAAAATGGTTCGCTGTCAGCTCATTTTGAGCATACAATCGCAATAACTCCTGATGGTCCTGTAATATTGACCACACCCTGACGATAGGGGGAATTTATTGTGGAGCTTAAAATAGGCTCGGTTGTAAGGGCAAAGGCAGGCCGTGACAAGGATTCATTCTTTGTAGTGACGGCTGTTGAAAAGGAATACTGCTTTATAGCGGACGGAAAGAGCAGAAAGCTTACAAAACCGAAACGCAAGAATACAAAGCATATATCCCTTACAAACAGTATGATTGATATTAAAGATATAACTGATAAAAAGCTCAGAACACAGCTGAAAGAATTCGGCTGCGGTGAGTAAAGGAGGTTATCCCATGTCCAAGGAAGATGTAATCGAGGTAGAAGGCGTCGTTACAGACGCACTGCCCAATGCAATGTTTAAGGTAGAGCTTGAAAACGGTCACGAGGTTCTCGCTCACGTTTCAGGCAAACTCAGAATGAATTATATCAGAATAGTGCCGGGTGACAAGGTAAAGCTTGAAATGTCACCCTACGATCTGTCAAAAGGTCGTATAACATGGCGTGTCAAGTAAGAAAGAGGAGGTATTTTCAATGAAAGTCAGACCTTCAGTAAAACCTATTTGCGAAAAGTGCAAGGTTATCAAACGTAAAGGCAGAATCATGGTTATCTGCGAAAATCCGAAGCATAAGCAGCGTCAGGGTTAATCTCTGGGCTAAGTAATGGAGGTAATTATATGGCAAGAATAGCCGGTGTTGATCTTCCGAAGAATAAGAGAATCGAAATCGGTCTCACTTATATCTACGGAATCGGTCGTCAGACTGCTACAGATATCCTCAACAATACAGGCGTAAATCCTGACGTAAGAGTTAAGGATCTCGCTGAGGAGGACGTAGCTAAGCTTCGTGACTATATCGATGCAAATTACACTGTTGAGGGTGATCTCCGTCGTGAAGTTGCTCTTAACATTAAAAGACTTGTTGAGATTCAGTGCTACAGAGGCGTTCGTCACAGAAAGGGTCTCCCTGTAAGAGGTCAGAGAACTAAGACAAACGCAAGAACTCGTAAGGGTCCTGTAAAGACAATCGCTAACAAGAAGAAGTAAGGAGGTATGAGCTTTGGCACAGCAGAAGGGTAAAAAGGTTTCTACAATCAGAAGACGTAGAGAGCGTAAGAATATCGAAAGCGGCGCAGTTCATATTCAGTCCACTTTCAACAATACAATCGTTACTATCACTGATACACAGGGTAACGCAATTTCATGGGCAAGTGCTGGTGAGCTTGGTTTCAGAGGCTCCAAGAAGTCCACTCCTTTCGCAGCTCAGACAGCTGCTGAAACAGCTGCCAAGGCAGCTATGGAGCACGGTCTTAAGTACGTAGAAGTATACGTAAAGGGACCCGGCGCAGGTCGTGAGGCAGCAATCAGAGCACTTCAGACAGTTGGTCTTGAAGTAAGAATGATTAAGGACGTAACTCCTATTCCCCACAACGGATGCCGTCCTCCCAAAAGAAGACGTGTCTAATCAAATGGAGGTGTTTTAAATGGCAGTACAGAAGGAACCAATTCTTAAAAAGTGCAGATATCTGGGCATCAGCCCCGCTGTTCTCGGCGTTTCCAAGAAGGAGTCCATCCGTTTCAAGAACGCTAACAACAGAAAGAAGATTTCTGAATACGGTCTTCAGCTCAAGGAAAAGCAGAAGCTGAAGTTTATCTACGGCGTACTCGAAAAGCAGTTCTATCACTACTTTGAGATCGCTTCAAAGATGGAAGGTAAGGCTGGTGACAATCTTATCACTTGCCTCGAAACAAGACTGGACAGCGTTGTGTTCAGAATGGGCCTCGCTCTCACAAGACGTGAAGCAAGACAGCTCGTTGTTCACAGCCACTACACAGTAAACGGCAAAAAGGTAAATATCCCTTCCTACAGAGTTAAGGTTGGCGATGTTATCGCTCTCAAGGAGAAGGACAGAACTTCTGAGAAGTTCAAGGCTACAGTTGAAGAAACTAAGGACAGAATCGTTCCTACATGGCTTGACGCTAAGAAGGACGAATTCAGTGCAACTGTAACTCGTCTTCCCTCAACAGAGGACATCGACTACGAGGTTGCTACACACCTCATCGTCGAGCTTTATTCTAAGTAATCGGCTGATTGCTGAGATATACAGACTCGTAAAATTTAATTGCGAAACAGGAGGGTTTTTATGCTGGAAAAAATCAACAAGCCGGATATCGACATTGTCGAGCTTAAAAGTGACGGCAAATACGGCAAATTCGTTTTAGCACCGCTTGAGCGTGGATATGGTATAACTCTTGGAAACAGCCTCAGACGTGTGCTGCTCTCCTCACTTCCCGGTGTTGCGGTAACATCTGTAAAGCTTTCGGGCAAAGATGGTACTATACACCATGAGTTGTCAACAATTCCAGGCGTTAAAGAAGACGTTACGGAAATTATCCTTAGCATTAAAGGTCTTACAGCTAAGCTTTACGGTGACGGTCCAAAGACTGTTTACATTGAAGCAGAAGGCGAATGTGAGATTACAGCAGGGGATATAAAGGCTGACTCCGAGGTGAACATTCTTGATCCCGGTATGCACATTGCTACACTGGGCAAGGACGCAAAGCTCTACATGGAAATCACAATCGACAGAGGCAGAGGATATGTTTCCGCAGAGAGAAACAAGAAGCAGGTAAATCTTCCTGTTGATGTTATCGCTGTTGACAGCATCTACACCCCTGTACTTAAAGTGAACTACACAGTAGAGGACACACGTCTTGGACAGGTTACGGACTATGACAAGCTGACTATGGAGGTTTGGACAGATGGTACAATCTCCGCTAAGGAAGCACTTTCACAGGCTGCAAATCTTCTCAATGAGCATCTGAAGCTCTTTATTGACCTTTCAGAGGAAGCAGGTCTTGCTGAAATCCTCGTAGAAAAGGACGAAAAGGGCAAGGAAAAGATTCTTGAGATGACAATTGAAGACCTTGATCTCTCAGTTCGTTCATTCAACTGTCTGAAGCGTGCGGGAATTAATACAGTAGATGACCTCATCAACAAGTCTGAGGAAGAAATGATGAAGGTAAGAAACCTTGGAAAGAAGTCCTTCGACGAGGTCAAGGAGAAGCTCCAGTCACTGGGTTTTGACCTCTCCTCAGAGGAAGAATAATAAACGAACCTGTCTACAGGGCAGGATTACTATCACTTATAATGAAAAGGAGTGAAATACATGCCGGGTACAAGAAAGCTGGGCAGAACATCTGACCACAGAAAGGCAATGCTCAGAGGCATGGTAACTTTCCTTCTCGAAAACGGTCAGATTGAAACTACCGTTACAAGAGCTAAGGAAGTTCGTGCTGTTGCAGAGAAGATGATTACTATCGGTAAGAACAACGATCTGCACTCCAAGCGTCAGGTAATGGCTTACGTAACAAAGGAAGCTGTTGCTAAGAAGCTTTTCGATGAGATTGCTCCCAAGTATGCTGAGAAGAACGGTGGTTACACACAGATCATCAAGATCGGCCCCCGTCGTGGCGACGCTGCTGAGATGGCTATCATCAAGCTTGCTGACTAATTAATTAATATATAAGAAAAGCCGTCCGTAAGGGCGGTTTTTTTATGTGTGATTATTTTAAGAGCCATTAGCTTTTAGCCGTTAACCATTAGCCTTTCTATAAAAGAACGGCGGAACTTATTTCAGCCGTCTTTTGTTATATGGAACGGTGGAAGAAATTTGTTACGTTCCAAACAAAAATCCCGCATAAAAGCGGGATTTCAGAAAATCAAATATGTGCAGCGGTATCGTATTTTGTCAGAAGATAAACACAGTACTGATTCATACTGATACCTTCCTGCTTTGCGTGTTCAGCTAAAGAATGATGAAGGGATTTGGGGATTCTGAGCTTGAATTGTCCCGAATAATCATTGGGATTAACAGGCTCCGGAATTTCAATACCTTCTTCCATAGCTGCATACAACCATTCTTTTTTAGCGTCATCAGCGTTAGCAATAGCCTTTTCCAAAGAATCTGCACAGGTAATACAACCGGGCAGTTCAGGAAATCTTACCACATAGCCGCCCTCATCAGTATCGGGAATAATTTCCATACGATAAGGAAGTGCCATATATTCTTCAAAAGTTCTCATAAATCACGCCTCCTCATTTTCAATCATTACTATTCCTCCCATCATCTATATTATACCATGGTGTCATATTTGGTGTCAAGTAGTTATCGAAAAAATAAAGAGAATTTTAGAAAATGAAATATCATAACAACGAGGTTTATATTTTGCAAGATACATTATTTAACGGACACGGCACAACCTGTAAATCTGCCGCCCACATAGCTAAAGGCTTTCTTAAAATTTTTAATCCAATTAAAAATTAGAAAAATTTCATATAATATTTTTTCAGAAATCAATTGACTTTTTTGTCATTTTGCGGTATAATAGAATATATATTATAAAAATATCGTCGGATTGTCCGACATAATACATACCAGTATAAAAAGGGAACCTCTAAAAACCTCCCTCACGGCTTGATTGCTTCACCAACCAAAGACAGCAGTCAAATACTTGCCGAAAAGCCAAACTATCTGCGTTACAAATCTTGACATACGACGGTATGCCTGCGATTTGCGCCTTGATATTTTGTCTTTTTGCCTGCGTCTTTTCCGCCGTCTTTAATTGGCGAAGCAATGCTTCCTATGACATATATCATTTACTGCGTTGACAAACCTTGCAATACACAAAGTATTACTGCGGTTTGCCGCCTTGTAACTGACATATGTCATATACGGAATTCTGCTCGTGTTCCGGTTTTTAGAGAACCCCAAAAGAAAGAAGGTTTTTTAAATGGCAAATGAAAAAAGTCTGAAAATATTAATCGTTGACGACGATAAAAATATATGCGATCTCCTCCGTCTTTATCTTGAAAAGGACGGCTACAGCGTAATTCTCTCCCACGACGGTGAGGAAGCTGTTGTTAAGTTCAATGCCCTGAAGCCTGATATGGTTCTTCTCGACATTATGCTCCCCGGTATTGACGGCTGGCAGGTTTGCCGTGAAATCCGCAAAAAGTCAAATGTGCCGATTATTATGATTACCGCTAAGGGCGAAACAATTGATAAGGTTATCGGCCTTGAACTTGGTGCCGATGACTATATCGTAAAGCCTTTCGATGCAAAGGAAGTTATCGCTCGTATCAACGCTGTTACACGCCGTGTGGGCAATATTAACGTAGAGCCGGAGGTTAAGGAAGTTCGCTATGAGAAGCTTTCTGTCAATATGACACGCTATGAACTCAAAGTTAACGGAAAGATTATCGACACACCTCCTAAGGAGCTTGAACTTCTCTATTACCTTGCTGCTAATCCCAACAGAGTATATACAAGAGATCAGCTTCTTGACGAAGTATGGGGATTTGAATACTACGGCGACTCCAGAACAATTGACGTTCACATTAAAAGACTCCGTGAAAAGCTTGAGGGTATCTCCGAAAAATGGGCTTTGAAAACCGTTTGGGGCGTAGGATATAAATTCGAGGCAGAAGAGGAAGAATAATTCCCTGCCTGATTTAGGGGGCAGTCTGTCTGTCCCCTCATTTATTGCACATATTGCATACCGACATAAGCTTATACATAAAGGAAGTGAATGCCTTGAAAGCCAGAAACAGTTCATATTATCAGATGTTCAGACTGACCATAGTCATTGTTGCCTCGGTGCTTATTCTTCTTGGAGTGTTTGTAACCAATATAAGTTCGCATTTTTTTCGCAAGGAACAGCTTGAAAAGGTAAAAGCATCGGGAGATTTGTTTATAAGCTGCATTACTGATGAATACTCACGGGATAAGAATAACTATATCCAGAGTGCAAACTATCTTTGCGAAAAAATTTCCTGTGAACAGGAAGTGCGTATTTTCCTTTTCAATAGTGACGGAATATGTATTTCATCTCACGACGGCGATTTGTCAAAAAAGCTGAATCGTGCCACTATATCAGAGCTTGAAAAGGACGATATTCTTGGATTAAGTTCAAAATATCTCTCACAGAGCGTTCCGTCATTCAACTACATTACAAAGGCATTTTTCCGTGAAAATGACGGAAAATATACCCCTATGTATGTTTTGGCGGCTGGTACAACAGAAGAATCCGAAATTTTCATAATAACTACAGTTGCATTATACAGCACCTTTGCACTTATATTTTTCATTGGCTGTTTTCTTGTTTTAAGACGAAAATTAAAGGCTACTCTGCAATTTGAGGAGGAATTTCTCCGAATTTTAGAGGAATACTCCAAGGATAACTTTGCA
This sequence comes from Ruminococcus sp., assembly GCA_045539715.1. GTDB lineage: Bacteria > Bacillota > Clostridia > Oscillospirales > Ruminococcaceae > Ruminococcus. The sequence continues at coordinate 13,358 of JAZQFV010000080.1, forward strand.
GAAAAGCTTTCCACGGATATTTCCCCGAATTTCAAACGTATCTGCGACCTTGTCAACACTCTTGCATCGAATGTTGAAAAAAGCGAGGAAACAAGCAGCACATTTATTTCAAATGTATCCCACGAACTTCGTACACCTATGACAACCATAGGCGGATTTGTGGACGGTATCCTTGACGGTACAATCAAAAAAAGCCGTCAGCAGGAATATCTCATTCTTGTATCACAGGAAATTCAGCGTCTGCGAATTCTCATAAGTTCAATGCTCAATATGAGCCGATTTGAAGCAGGTACTCTCCGCCCGAATTTTCAGGAAACGAACCTTACAGAGCTTGTTATCAAAGTTGTGCTGATGTTCGAAAAGCGTATTGAGGAGAAAAAGTTAGAGATTGAGGAACTTGACAGCAGCCGACTTTTTGCAGTTGTTGACGCAGACCTTATGCAGCAGGTTATTTATAATCTCGTTGAAAATGCCGTAAAATTCGTAAATGAAGGCGGTACATTGTCATTTACCTTTGAGAAAAAGGAAGATATGTGTACTGTAGGCATAAAAAATACAGGTGAAGGACTTAAAGATTCCGAAATAGAGCAGGTTTTCAACCGATTCTATAAAACTGATTCCTCCCGTGGAAAGGATAAGACAGGTCTTGGACTTGGCTTGTCAATTTCACGTAAAATCGTACATCTTCACAACGGTCACATTGTTGTAAAGAGTGTTTACGGCGAATATACGGAATTCCTTGTGCAGATTCCAAAGGACTGCACCAAAAAAGATAAAGATAAACAGAATTAAGGAGCAATTATGGACCGCAGAGAAAATTTATTCAATGAACTTGAAAGGGAAAATTTAATTCCCCCGATAGAGCAAAATCCACAGCCGACTGATACAAACGGGCAGCAATATAATGCTAATCAGCCTGTACAGAACAACTACCCGCAGCCAAATGGTTACCCACAGCAAAATCCGCAGCAGCCACGACCAAACGGCTACCCACAGCAAAATCCGCAGCAGCCACGGCCAAATGGTTACCCACAGCAGAACCCTAACGGCTATCAGCAATATAATGCTAATTCACAGCAATACAGATACAATTCGTATCAGCAGCCTATAACTCCCGAACAGGTAGCTGAGGCTGAATTCAAGGAAATAAAAAAGCGCAGCCGCCGTGAAACTACAATAGTTGTGACGTTTATCGTGTTGACAATTGTAGCTGCCGCTATCGGAATTACAGGCATTGTGTACGATGTTGTAACAAGCAAGGACAGAATACCAACTATCCACAACTCCGACAAGGTTGTTATTTTCCAGAATTCCAAGCCTGAGGAATCGGATAAAATAGCAGAGCAGCTTGACGAATTTGGCAGGTATTCCACCGAGGGTGCAGCTGCGGCGGTAAGGGAATCAATTGTGGAAATTTACACATATAACGACGCTTTCCACAACAAACTCAACGGTACAGGTTCAGGTGTTGTCCTCAACAATGACGGCTATATTGTTACAAATGCCCATGTTCTTAAAGCAGACGGATTTCACGATGTCCACACCGCTGACGGCAAGGTTCATTCCGCTGTCATTGTGGGCAGAGATTCAAAAACTGATATTGCCGTTCTGAAAATAAATGCATCGGACCTTGTCCCTGCAACTCTCGGTGATTCCGATGAAGTTGTAGTTGGCGAGGAAGTTATCGCTATCGGAAATCCCGCAGGTCTTACGGGAACTGTCACAAACGGTATTGTTTCCGCAGTAAACCGTGAAATCAGAAGTGATTCCACAGGCTTTGAGATGAACTGTATTCAGACGAATGCCGCTATTTCTCCAGGAAATTCAGGTGGTGCGCTTGTTAATATGTACGGTCAGGTAATCGGAATTACTTCCTCAAAGTACATCAGTGGATTTTACGAGGGACTCGGTTTTGCTATTACAATCAACGAGGCAAAGCCTATTATTGAGGAACTTATCAGCAATGGATTTGTTGGCGGAAGATTCCGTATTGGTATCACTCTTATTGATATGAGTACCGAGGCTAACAGAATGACAATTATGAGTGAGCTTGGCTATGAGCTTCCCAAGAATTTCAAGGGAATTTATATCAACGATATAAGCGAGGATTGCGATATTGCCAATACTGCTCTTGAAATCGGCGATTTTATCACAAAAATTGACGGCGTTCACGTTGAAACATATGACGAACTTTACGATACTATCAGTGCAAGTTACGGTGCAGGAGATACTGTTCCTGCAACTTGTGCAAAGGTTGACAAAGACGGAAATATTGAGGAATACGACATTGAATTTATGCTTATGGAAGACACAAGCGGAGATTATTAAATAAAAAGGGTTCACGAAAAAATGTGAACCCTTTTTATTACATCAACCCTTTTGGCCTTATGGTATTTACCCCCGATATGCCGCCAAATGCTCCCGAAATTCCGAGGACTATGAGTTTCACAGGGGAAGTGAATTCCCCCATTTGCAGGGATATTACAAGGATAATCCCGTACATAATCCCACCGCAGACAGCACCCTCAATTAAGCCGAATTTGCGGCGGTATTTTCCGCACAGCCACCCTCCGCAATATCCGCTTACCATAAGGCAGATATATGAAAAAATCCCCGTAAACATCATTCCGTTGAATATAAAATAAGATGCCGCAGAGCATATCATACAGCAGGCAAATCCGCATAGCAAGCCGAATCCCACCGATATGCCGAATCCGAATAAACTGCTGTCCCACAGCTTTTTTCCATTACGTCCCATAACAAAAAACCTCCCCGAAGTATATTAAATACTATGGGAAGGTTTATTTTTTTATTCCTCGTTATCTTCGGATTTCTTGTTCTTCTTGGACTTTTTCTTGTCGTCCTCGTCAGCGGTTACACCTGCTGATGCAAGCTTAGACTTAGCAGCTGCCTGAGCTTCCTTAGCACGCTCCATAGCAGTTACGTTTTCAGCAATTGCCCATTTCTTAATGCGAAGCTTATGACGCTCGCCGCCTGTTTCAATAACAACAGTATCATCGCCGATACGGAAAATCATACCAACAATACCGCCGCTTGTAATGATTTCATCGCCAACCTGTAAGCTGTTCTGCATATCCTTAGCTTCCTGCTCACGCTTTTTCTGTGGTCTGATAGCCATAAAGTAGAGGAGAACAAACATAAGTACAAGTGAGAGGATAAGCTGTACGCCCATACCTGTAGGCTGCTGCTGTCCTGTTGCATTTGTACCTGCTGCCTCGCCCTCTGCAAAGGCTGTCATTGCCATTGTGCTTGCTGACATTGCTGTAATTGCAGCTGTCACCAATGCGTATAAAAACTTTCTTTTCATAATAATAACTCCTTTCGTCGATTAAGACTTACTCATTTCATTATACCATATATAGCCGAAAATTGCAAGGGTTTTTGGAAATTTATTTTGTACAGCGTTTGAGAAGTTAGCCGTTAGTAAAAAAAGTTAGAATAAGTTGTAATTTCAATTCGGACTGCCAAAGACAGCTGCTGAGCAATAGTACAAAAAAACGGCAGAAATAAATTCTACCGTTCTTGTTTAATTCTTGATTAATTTACTTGTCCGTACAGTTGCGAATTACGCATTAAATAAGCCGCCGCTTACTGCTGAGGAGCAGCATCCTGTGCAGGTCTGAACATAGGGGAATTAGGATCAATTTTGAGAATAAGCTCCTTAACGTGTTCATCTCTTGTGAGATTATAAGTCATTTTGAGAGCCTGTAATGCGTTGGGGAAATCCTTTCTTGAAAGGAAGTAAGAAGAAAGCTGAGCACAAACCTCGATAACAGTCTTATCGGGACCGAATTCGATGTCATACTTCTTCATTGTATTAATCAACTGCTGCTGTGTAGGACGGATAATAGGAGAACCCTTTAAATCCGAAAGGTGCTGCATTTCAAAAGCAACGCCCTTATTTGGAGCAAACATAACAGAAGCTGTGTAGAATACGCCTGCATCTTCGAAATCAGCGAAAGAAGTGAGAATATAGCCGATATTTGCATAACATCTTGCAATTGCAATAGGGGAAGAAGCAACTTTCAGAGTATCTCTTGTAACCTCGATAACCATTCTCTTGTTGCGGATAAGCTTATACACTTCGCAAAGTTCAAATCTTGGTGCAACATCAACGGGATTGTACTCAATAGCTGTTTCAAGAACAGGGATTGCGTCAATATTTGCACCTGTTTCTACGAGGAGATAAGCGTAAGTTGTGATATATGATGAGAAATCGAAGGGAGTACGATTGAGAATTCTGTCGTCCTTGAAAATTGTCTGACAGAGATTATCCTCAAAGGGGTTACGGAGAGAAACGAACTTTGCCTTTTCTGTATGTGCGTACTCTGTAGTAATTTTGTTGTAGAGCTTTTCAGCAAGAGGGAGTGCCTGTAAAGCCTTTTTTGCCTCGATAAGGTCAACGATTTTCTGGTGATACTCATCAAGTCTTAAACCGTCAAGGTGAGTAAGACGCTCGATTTCCTTTTTTCTGTCATCGGGCATCATCTCTAAAAGAAGTTCGCCAACAGCGTTTACACCGTCAGTATTTCCTTCATTGGCAAATTTTTCAGCCTCTGCTTTAAGCATTTTTTCATTTTCTTCAGGGGAATCTCCGAGTTTTGCACGGAGTTCCTTTAAAATATCATTTTTTTCCATATTTTCAACCTCATTTTTCACATTTCCCTGTCATAGGACAGGGAAAACGTGTTTATTTTCTTTTTAACATTTCCTTCTGGAACTTAGCGTCTATCTTATCCTGCTTTTTCTTAGCTTTCAGTTCAGCCTTAGTAAGGAAGCGTTCCTCGGGCTGTGCAGGCTTTGGAGCAGGAGCAGAAGGTCTTGGAGCAGAATAAGTATTTCTTGGGGCAGGTGCTTTGTATTCCTGATAAGTAGGAACATTAGTCTGAGCCTTTGCCTCTGCCATTTTCTTTTCTTTAAGTGAGTTATCGCCAAGCTGTGAGAGAACGTCCTCAATGGAGTTGAGTACGCTTGTTCTCTGCTGTAATCCCTGTGTTTCTGTAAGGCTCTGGTTTGCATATTCCTTAGATTCTGAAATAGCAGAAATAAATGCCTGTGAAGTTGCCTTAGTATGGGGATTTGTAGCGATTTTGGATACGTTTGCGGAAATGGGATCGCCCTTTGCAGCATTTGCAGCGGCAATTTTCTGTCCCGGAGTCATATCCTTTGTAGCTGTAGGAATTTCCTGTGCAGCAGCAATAGCGTCACGAAGTCTTGTATTCTGATTGAAACGCTGGCTGAATGTAAGCTCATTAGGTGCAGGCATCTCTTGTCCGGGAAGCGGAACGAGAATTGGCTGACCGTTCTGGTCATAGCTCTGAATCTGCATCTGTATGTATGAATATATTGGCTGATTAAGGCTGTCATAGCCTGTAATCTGCGGTACGGAGAGAATTTGTCCCACAGGAGCAGCGTTTGCAGGTGTTGGTGCAGGTGCAGGAGCAACAGGTGCAACACGTACAGGCTGAACAGGTACAGGAGTAGGCTGAACAGGTGCAGGAGCAGGAGCCGCCTGAACTGGTACAGGCTGTGCAGGTGTAGGTGCAGGAGCTGCCTGAACAGGTACGGGCTGTACAGGAACAGGACGAACAGGCACAGGCTGAACAGGACGTGCGGCAGGCTGAACAGGAGTGTTCATAGCAGAAATTGCCGCAGAAATATCATTGATAACAGGCTGTGCAGGTGCAGGCTGAACAGGTGCAGCAGCAGGCTGTGCAGGCTGAATTGGAGCTGCATTGTTCATTGCTGAAATAGCTGCACCGATGTCATCAAGAACAGGTGCTTTTTCAGCCTTTGGCTCAAGGTCAGAGGAGATAAGTTCAAATGCATCTTCATCGTCATCATCTGAAATATCCTCAAGAACCATATCGTCATTCATAGGAGCAGCAGTAACTGTTTTTGGTGCTGCGGGAATATTCATAGCAGAAATTGCCTCGGAAATATCATCTATAACAGGCATTGGTTCAGGCTGTGCAGGCTGAACTGGAGCAGGAGCAGGCTGAACAGGTGCTGGTGCAGGCTGAACAGGTGCTGGTGCAGGAGCCTGTGGAATATCTCCGCCGATATCTTCAAGAACAGGAGCCTTGATGCCCTCCTCCATTGAGGAGATAACCTGCTTTACAACAGCAGGAGTATCGGGGATAGAATTGCCGATATCGTCAAGAATAGGTGCTGTAAGTTCTTCGTCAATTACGGAAACAGCTTCCTTTGCAGCAGCAGAAGCCTCTGCAATAGAATCGCCGATTTCATCAAGAACAGGAGCTTTTACATCAGCAGCAGGCTTAGGTGCTTCAACAGGAGCAGCTTCATCTGCGGAAGTGAAAAGCTGATTTGCCAGAGTATCCCAGTCGCTCTGATAGTCACGAGTTTCTGCCTGTGGCTGAGCCTGTGGTGCAGGAGCAGTATTCTGTGACATAAATGAATTCTGTTCCATAGCATTGATAGCAGCAGAAATATCGTCAATTACAGGAGGTGCTGCGGGAGCAGGCTGTGGTTCTTCCTTTGGTGCGTCTACGGCAAACTGTGCAAGGAAGTCAGCCTCGTCGTTTGTTTCTTCTACAGGAGCTTCATCGGGCTTCTGAATAGCAAACTGTGCAAGGAAGTCGTCAACCGGAGGAGCATCATTCTGTGCTGCGGGAGCAGGTGCTTTCTCCAAAGTGACAGGACGTTCAGCTTCAAAGTAATTGGGTTTTTCTTCCTGAGTTTCAACAGGTTTATTTATTGCAAATTGTGCAAGGTCATCGTTAAGTGCAGGTGCGCCGTTTGGCTGATATGCAGGCTTTGGAGGCTGCTGCTGAACGGGAGCAGGTGCAGGTGCAGGGGGAGGGGGAGGAGGAGCAGGCTGAGGTGCTGATGTGATTTTAGCAGTTGTGTTGCCTAATGGGATAATTCCCTCATCTTCAATTCCCTTTTTCATTCTGAGGCGTTCCTCTTTGAGGAGAGCCTTCATTTCCTTCTGGTCGGATTTAATCATTTCCTTGGCAATTTTAACCTTGCATCTTTCGCAGGTAATTTCGCCTAAATCGGTCATATTTCCGCCACGGCGATAGCGTGTCAGATTTTCAGGCTTTGCGAGATTGATACCGCAGCCTGTTCTTTTGTCGTTGAAGGTTCCGTGAACCTCGTCGTTAAATGAAGCTGTTACAAGGGTAATAAACATAACCTTCTCCAATCCTGCCGACTTAGCAACGGCAGTCCACGCTTTAACGGCAGCGGGGAGCCGATTTTTTTGCAATATGCACAATATGCATACTTAATCATTATATTATATATTATTATACATCATTTCACAAAAAAAATCAACAGTTTTTTTGTAATTAAGTAGTAAAAATATACTAAAAATTAAATTTTCGGCGGAAATAACAAATTGTTATCATAATTTTTGTCCATAATTTCACTCATTGTTACAAAATTTAGGAGTTTTTCAACAATGGCTGTCTACGAATGATATAAATTCGTCGAATAATAGACGGCTGAAGAGAATACGAACTACAGGGAAAATATATGTGAAAATTTTCGCAAAGCTATTGCATTTCTCTTTATAATGTAGTATAATTAATAGTGTATTTGATTTTATTGCTCCACCAACTAACTCTTGAAGAATTATATGAAGCTTGGGGAGCAAAAGGCAAGGAAGAAAGCCGAAATAATACTGCCGTATTGTGAGGTTTTCTGATGAAGAATTTTGCTCTCCAATCAAAATGGAAAATTCAGGAGTTAATTTGGGGAGCAATATATCGGAGGGGTGTTATGAAACTCATTTCTGTGGTTGTACCCTGCTATAATGAGCAGGAAGTACTGCCGATGTTTTACGATGAAATAATAAAAGTCAGCGATGGTATGAAAAAAGAGCATAACGACATTGACTTTGAATTCCTGTTTATAAATGACGGCTCAAAGGACAGAACCCTTGAGATTTTCCGTGAGCTTGCCGACAAGGACAAGCGTGTGAGATATATTTCCTTTTCACGCAATTTCGGCAAGGAATCGGGAATGTACGCAGGCTTGAAGAATTGTAAGGGCGACTATGTGGTTGTTATGGACGCTGATTTACAGCATCCCCCTAAATTTCTGCCTGAAATGTACAACTATGTCAAGGACGGCGAATTTGACTGTGCCACAACACGCAGAGTAAGCCGTACAGGTGAATCTCCTGTGCGTTCATGGTTTGCTATGAAATTCTACAAGATAATGAACAAGATTTCCGATACGGAAATTGTTGACGGTGCACAGGATTTCCGCTTTATGACAAGACAAATGGTTGACGCAATTCTCGATATGTCGGAATACAACCGTTTTTCAAAGGGAATTTTCAGTTGGGTAGGCTTTAAGACAAAGTATATGCCCTATGAAAATGTTGAGCGTCCTGCCGGTACGTCCTCGTGGTCATTCTGGGGATTGTTCAGATATTCCCTTGAAGGAATTATGGCGTTTTCAACATTTCCGCTTGCTCTGTCAATTTTCTGTGGGATATTCAGCCTTATAATCGGCTTTATCCTTTTGGTTATCGCCTTGATTATTACTCTTGCAACAGATAATTCAGCGTCAGCATTATATATACTTTCCGTGATTTTCGGTATGGGCGGCGTTCAGCTTGGCTGTATCGGAATTATGGGACAGTATCTTGCTAAAACTTACCTTGAAGTTAAAAAGCGTCCAATTTATATAACAGGGGAAACAGATGAGGATTACCGCAGTAAGAAATCCGCAGAAGTAAAGAACAATGAATAAAAGGACAAGACTTGTTGTATCGCTGCTTTTTGTGGTTCTTATAATACTTGCGGCGGCGATTACGAGATTTTATCTTGATGCCGAAAACAATCCTGTTATGAATGCAGGCAATGAAAATGCCGAAAAGGTTATTTCTGTCAACGATGAGGGTTATTCCATATTTTCTACGGAAAGCGGATTATACGGCATATCCGAATCGGGGAGAATTCTTGCGGCGGCAGAGTGGAACAGCCTTGAATTTGCAGGGGAAAATCTGTGCATTGCCTCAAAAAAAGCAAACGGCAAATTGAAATACGGCTGCATTGACTTTGACGGAAATATTGCCGTGCCGCTTATTTACAGCAGAATTGAAAAGAAATCGGCAGCTGATATGACTTTTTACTGCGGATTTGTTGAAGATGAAGAAATTGTTCTTTATGATGAAAAGTTTAATCCATGCTTTACAAGCGTGTGGAAAAGCTGTTCATTCAGCAATGACGAAATCCGCCTTGAAAATGAAAAGGGCAGTTACCTTTACAAAACGGGTGACAAGGGGCTGCTTTTCAGAAGTGCAAATCTTACCTGTGAAATTATGGAAAAGCCCGTTGAACTTAACATTTACAGCAGAGTGCTTCTTTCAAAGCTTACACCTGCTATGATTGAGAAAATGACGGATTTCACGGACTGTTATGTTTCATATGTTTTCAGCGGAGATGAAGCTGCATTTAAGGAAACGGGTGCTGATATATGGCAGTTCAGGAAGCTTTTTCCCGATTCGGAAGAAATTGTCAGCAAAAGCCTTGAAAATGTTTCAGAACTGCATATTTACAGCGTTGGCTCAGAGGACGGAATATTGCTTTATGACGTTTCCCTGTCGGCTGATGTAAATATAGAATATGCTGCGGAAGATGAATCAGTACAAACTCTTGATACACAAGTCAAGGCGGCTGTGAGATTCCGTGGCAATTACGAAACGGATTTAGAAGCTGTTTCAGGCTCGTTTGAGCCGAATATTCCCGATTATCCGCAGGAGGAAACAACTGCGGAGGGTACCAATTAAGAAAGAATGGAGAATAGAACTATGTCAAAAAAAGTTGCAGTTATTATGGGCAGCGACAGCGATTTTCCTGTTGTAAAGTCTGCTCTTACAGAACTGAAAAAATACGGCGTTGAGTTTGAGTGCCGTGTAATGAGCGCACACCGTACACCTGCTGAGGCTTGCGAATTTGCTTCAAATGCAAAGGCTAACGGCTTTGGTGCTATCATCTGTGCCGCTGGTATGGCAGCTCACCTTGCAGGTGTAGTTGCAGGTCATACAACACTTCCCGTAATTGGAATTCCTATGAAATCCGCTGCTTTGGAGGGTATGGACGCACTTCTTGCAACAGTTATGATGCCCCCCGGAGTACCTGTTGCAACTGTTGGTATTAACTGTGCTAAAAATGCGGCAGTTCTCGCAGTTCAGATGCTTGCAATTTCCGATGAGGCACTTGCTGAAAAGCTTGCCGCTGAGAAAAAGGCAATGGCTGAGGGCGTTATCGCAAAGGATAAGGCTTTACAGGACGAAATTGCCAATATATAATGAACAGTTTCAATACAGTTCTTTTTGATTTGGACGGTACGCTTACCGATTCCGCACCGGGTATCATAAACTGTTACCGCCACGCTCTCAATGTTATGGGCTTTGATGAACCTGAAGATATTATGCGTGTGGTAGGACCTCCGCTTTATGATTCCTTTGCGGAGTTATGCGGAATGAACAGCGAACAGGTGCAGGAGGCTGTGCGTGTTTATCGTCAGCGTTATGCGGATACGGGACTTTTTGAAAACAATGTTTATGACGGTATCCCCGAAATGCTGAAAAGGCTGAAAGACAGCGGAATAAAGCTTTGTGTTGCCACAAGCAAGCCTGAGATATTCGCTGTGAAAATCCTTGAGAAATTCGGTTTGGCTGAATTTTTCGATGTTATCGGCGGAGCTGATATAAACGGCACACGAAATGCAAAGCAGGAGGTTATTGAGTACGTTTTAAGCCGTGCAGGAATAACCAGCCGCCCCGATGTGCTTATGGTTGGCGACAGAAGCCACGATATAATCGGTGCAAAGCAATGCGGCTTACCGTGTATGGCAGTTCTCTGGGGCTATGGCAACTGTGAGGAATTTGAACAGCACAAAGCTGATATTATTGTCAATACACCACAGGAAGCTGCGGAAATTATAATTACCCATAAACGTCAAACAGGCGTTTAATATAATTCTCAGGAGGAATTTTAAATGCAAAACATTGTAAAAATGGATCAGCTCTATGAGGGCAAGGCGAAGAAAGTTTATGCTACAAACGATCCTGACTGCGTAATCGTTGACTACAAGGATGACGCAACCGCTTTCAACGGCGAAAAGAAGGGTACAATTTCAGGTAAGGGTGTCATCAACAACAAAATGACAAACTATATGCTCGCTATGCTTGAAAAAGAGGGTGTTCCCACACATCTTGTAAAGGAAATCAGCGACCGTGAAACAATCGTTAAAAAGGTTTCTATCGTTCCTCTTGAGGTTATCGTCAGAAACGTGGCAGCCGGAAGCTTCTCCAAGAGAATGGGTGTTGAGGAGGGTGCAAAGCTCCTTTGTCCTATCCTTGAATTCAGCTATAAGAATGATGATTTAGGCGACCCCTTTATCAACGACTACTATGCACTTGCATTGGGTATTGCTACAAAGGAAGAAATCGACACAATTACTAAGTACGCTTTCAAGATAAATGAGTTTATGGTAGACTTCTTCAAGAAGCTTAACATCGACCTCATTGACTTCAAGATTGAATTCGGTAAGACATCTGACGGCACAATTATCCTCGCTGACGAAATTTCTCCTGATACTTGCCGTTTTTGGGACAGCACAACTCACGAAAAGCTTGATAAGGACCGTTTCCGCAGAGATATGGGCGGAGTAGAGGACGCTTATCAGGAAATCATGAAAAGGCTTATGGGTGAATAATAATGGGCGGATTTTTTGGAGCAGCCACTAAGAATGACTGTATAACAGATGTATTTTTCGGCACGGACTACCATTCACATCTCGGTACACGTCGTGGCGGTATGACAGCATATTCCGAGGACAACGGCTTTCAGCGTTCAATTCACAGCATTGAAAATTCACCTTTCAGAACAAAGTTTGAGGACGATGTTATAAATATGAGGGGAAAACTCTGTATCGGCTGTATCAGCGACACAGACCCCCAGCCTATTATGGTGCGTTCAAAGCTTGGACTTTACGCTATCTGTTCAATCGGTATCATCAGAAATGCCGAGGAACTTACAGATGAACTTTTGCAGAATGGCTGTGCGAATTTTGAAACAATGAGCAGCGGAAATATCAATTCAGGTGACCTTATCGGTGCCCTTATAGCACAGAAGGACAATTTTGTTGACGGTATCCGCTATGCACAGGAAAAAATCGAGGGAACAATTTCCCTTATCATACTCACAAAGGACGGAATTATTGCCGCCCGTGACAAATACGGCAGACTTCCTGTCGTAATCGGCAAAAGGTGGGACGGCTATTGCCTTTCTACTGAATCTTTCGCTTTCCAGAAATTGGGATATGAAACACATATGGAACTTACCGCAGGAGAAATTATAAAAATGACTTCTGACGGCATTGAAGTTCTTGCAGAGGGCGACCCCTCACAGATGAAAATGTGTACATTCCTCTGGACATATTACGGCTATCCCACAGCTTGCTATGAGGGCGTTAATGTTGAGGTTATGCGTACCCGCAACGGCGAAATTATGGCTGAAAATGATATAGCCGCAGGCAGACTTCCCGATGTTGACTATATCTGCGGAGTTCCCGATTCAGGTACTCCCCATGCTATCGGATATGCCAACAGAAGCGGAATTCCTTTTGCCCGTCCCTTTATAAAGTATACTCCAACTTGGCCAAGAAGCTTTATGCCTACAAGTCAGAGTATGAGAAATAAAGTGGCAAAAATGAAGCTTATCCCGGTTCACGAGCTTATTGACGGTAAAAAGCTGCTTTTCGTTGATGACAGTATCGTAAGAGGCACACAGATGCGTGAAACAGTTGAATTCCTCTATGCCAACGGTGCAAAGGAAGTTCATATGCGTTCTGCTTGTCCCCCCATTATGTACAGCTGTAAGTATCTTAACTTCTCACGCAGCCATTCCGAACTTGAACTTATCGCAAGACAGATAATCCACGAGTTCGAGGGCGAGGAGGGCGTTAAGTATCTGGCTGAATACAGCGATTCATCAACTGTAAGAGGCGGAAAACTCCGTGATGAGATATGCCGCAGATTAAAGCTTACATCTCTTGAATTTCAGACTCTCCCCGGCAAGGTAAAAGCCGTGGGACTTCCTGAATGTAACCTTTGCACTTACTGCTGGAGCGGTAAGGAGTAAAAGAATACCATAAAATAACTGGAGGATTATATTATGAATAACAGTTTTTCCGAAAGCTACAAAAAGGCAGGCGTTGACGTAACTGCCGGTTATAAGGCTGTTGAGCTTATGAAACAGCATATCGCAAGAACAACTCTCCCGGGCTGTATTTCAGGCATCGGCGGCTTCGGCGGTCTTTTCGAGCTTGATATGACAGGTATTTCCAAGCCTGTACTTGTATCGGGTACAGACGGAGTTGGTACAAAAATCAAGATTGCATTCATTATGGATAAGCACGATACAGTTGGTATCGACTGTGTTGCTATGTGCGTAAACGATATTATCTGCTGCGGTGCAAAGCCACAGTTCTTCCTTGATTATATCGCTTGCGGAAAGAATATTCCCGAAAAGATTGCTGAAATCGTTTCAGGTGTTGCTGAGGGCTGTGTACAGGCTGGCTGTGCTCTTATCGGCGGTGAAACTGCTGAGCATCCGGGACTTATGCCTGAGGAGGAATATGACCTTGCAGGTTTCTCTGTTGGTATCGTTGACAAGGATAAGATTTTAAAGCCTGATACACAGAAGGCAGGCGATGTTCTTATTGCTATCAAGTCCAGCGGTGTGCATTCCAACGGATTTTCACTTGTAAGACGTGTATTTGACGTAAACGAGCAGAACCTTGCTATGCACTTTGATGATTTAGGTGCAACTCTCGGTGAAACTCTCCTTACACCTACACGTATTTACGTTAAGGCTATTATGAACCTTATCGAAACAGTAAATGTAAAGTCCGTTTCCCACATCACAGGCGGCGGATTCTATGAAAATATTCCACGTTCACTTCCTAAGAATCTTGCAGCTAAGATTGAGCGTAATGCAGTACAGGTTCTTCCTATTTTCGACCTTATTGCAAGAAGCGGAAATATTCCTGAGCGTGATATGTTCAACACATTCAATATGGGTGTTGGTATGATTGCCTGCGTTGACAAGAACGACGCTGACAAGGCAATTGCAGCTCTCAAGGCAGCAGGCGAGGACGCATATGTTCTCGGTGAACTTGTTGAGTCAACAGAGGGCGTTATTATTTGTTAATAGGCTAATCCATAAAGATTGGAGTGCAGGCATATGAAAAAATTTCTTACGGCAATTACAGCAGCGTTTGTGACGGCTATGGGCATTTCTTCTGTGCCTGCACTTTCAGCAGGTACGCCAATGGATTTCACAGGCGATGAGCGTGTTGATGTTTACGACCTGATTTGTGCAAGAAAAAGCGGTATTGAAGCGGAAAAACTCAATCTTATGGCGGATTTTCTCCTTGGAGTCGGTGACGGCTATAAAGATGAGGAAATCGGGGATATTCCCAATGATTTCACCATAGACGAAAGCTGTATTCTCGAACCGAAAGGCACAATACATACAGGTGACGGTACATATTACGGCGGCGGATATGTTGGCGGCTGTGCAATGCTTGACCCTGTTTCCACCGATTACTGGATAGTGGCGATGAACCTTGCTGACTACAACGATGCACAGCTTGCAGGCGCTTATCTTGAAGTTACAGGCGAGCTTGGCACAATAAATATGCTTGTTACGGATTTGCTCCCCGAGGGCAAAAAAGGCGACCTTGACCTGTACGTTGACGCATTTCCGCTTATAGCACCAAAGGAAAAGGGCAGAGTTCCCGTGTCGTGGAAGATTATTCCCCTTGATACAGCTGAAAATGCTCCTGTGTGCTATAAATGGAAAGAGGGTACAACTGAATTCTGGTGCGGTGTGCAGGTGAGAAATCACCGTTATCCCATAACAAAGCTTGAATATCTCAATGAAAACGGCGAATTTGTGGAAATAAAACGCCGTCCCTACAATTATTTTGAATCAATGGAAATGGGAAAAGGTCCATTTACATTCAGAATTACGGATATTTACGGACAGGTTATAATTGACGAAAATATACCGTTGTCTACTGATGATTCGGTAATAATCGAGGGACACGTGCAATTCCCTAAGTAATGACAAATTGCTCCATCAACTAATTCTTGAAGAATTATATGAAGGGCATCTCTAAAAACCCGTTTGATTAAAGAAAAAACAGATAGGTGCGGCAGCTGCAAGGAAACCTTCCGAAGGCGTGCTGACGCACTCCGAGGGAGGTTGACGAAGCAGATGTCGTGCATAGCTATTTTTTCTCAAAAG
>JAZQFV010000081.1:0-30208 GCA_045539715.1 Ruminococcus sp.
TGGGATATTTGAAAGGAAAAAGTTCATTGATGATATTTGATCGACATGCCAATCTAAAGTACAAGTATGGAAATAGACATTTTTGGTGTAGAGGATACTACGTTGATACAGTAGGAAAAAATAAAAAGAAAATAGAAGAATACATACGAAATCAGTTGCAGGAGGATATAGCAAGCGATCAGTTAAGTTTGTTTGAAACGACAGATCCATTTACAGGAGAAAAGTATCAAAAAAAATAAAAACCCCTTAAGGGGTAGCTGAGAATGAAATGCAGTTGGCAGACCTTTCTCAGCCCTCTTAAGGGGCAGTGTCAGTAACAAGCCCTTATAGGGCTTTTGCAAACCACCCGTTCAACGGGTGGTTTTGATTATACAAGTAACTATTCAATTATATGAGCAAGAATTTTCAACTTTTTCTCACGATCAATAATACTTCTGTTTGAATTTATATTGCATATTAATAGAGGTGACTTATTATTTGATCGAATAATAAGTTTGAAAATGGTGCTGAAATTATCAATCTGTTTCTCATTGATAGTATTTGCAATCTCAATTATTTCCTCTTTATTATGATCATCTAAGAATACAAACAACCTTCCCAATAAACCGACAAGCATATCAGAAATCTGAACAAACTTAGATTTTGTTGACTTTATAAAATGATAGTTTTTCAAAGTCTTATCATTATCATGTAGATTAATACTGCTTAAATGTTTTTGAATGGTAGTTTCTTCATCAAAAACATTCTCCGATTCGCTAAATATGCTTATTCTGCTTAAATAGAATTGATAGTATTCTTCAATTAGTATATAAGGCTCGTTGTTTTGAATGAATACTAATTCGTTATTCTTCTTTGCTTTTACAAGTTCATCACAAATTATGCTAAGAAAATATGATTTTCTGTTTCCACAAATTAGGGCTACTAAATCATCAACAAACTGAGAAACATCAGTTATATTGGGATATTTATGACGGTAAAGGACTTGTATTATTTCATTTGTGTTTGATACAACATAGTTATATAATGCATTTTTCAATTCTCGATTACATCTGCTGATTATTTCAGCATCAAGAGAATCAATAATATCAGCTAATGAATAGTATAAATTGTTTAATGTTAAATAATGAATATATACACCACTACTATCTAACCAAGATAAAAAATCAGATGCTCTCTGGCTTTCTATAAAGTTAAGAAAATCTTTGCTTTTGTGGTATAGGTTTTTAAACTTTAATTCAGGCTGCTCCCCTTCAACAAATCCCAAGTTGGAATACAATTGTGACAATAGTTTTTCGTCAGGAGTATTCACAAACGATATACCGCCCAAAATAAAATTCTTGTAAACTGCATTAGAATCGTTAAAACCTTTTTCCGTAAGTGTAAATTTTCTACAATTCCCTGTTTCATCATAGTAGAAAATCATTTTTTCGTCAAATGGCGGTAATCCTTGAATATTCATTTTATAAATATTTGCATCAATATCCATATAATCTGTTCCTCTACTTCAAAAGCCTATTGATATGATTCAGTATCATCAACTGGTCCCCGTCATCAAGCTGCTTCATACCATCAACAGCTTTCCGTATCAGCTCAGGATTTGAAATGCTGTCGTCGAAGAACTCCGCAGGCGTAATGCCAAAGTAGTCGCATATCGCAAACAGTTCCGACAGCGGCGGAAGGGACTTGCCCGATGAAATGTTGTAGATATACCCACGGCTATGACCGAGATCATAGCTCATCTGGTATTCGGAGACACCCTTTTGCAGCCGAAGCTGAGTTATTCTGTTCCTTACAAAATCGTCTGTCATAGCTAAATCACCTCTTACTACTATAATACAGCAAAAGAAATCAGTTATACTCAAAGGAAATATGTTGTTTACTCTTGAATAATCTTCTGAAATATGTTATAATCAAGATATATTAGATTATTCATGTGGTAGTATCATTGCTGATACGAACAACAACATTTTTAGGTGTAAGCTATGGATATATACACAGTCAGTTTCTTTGGACATCGTGAAGTAGAAGGTGCGGCAGAGATAGAAAGCAGGTTGGAACGGATCCTGCATGATCTCATCACACGAAAACAGTATGTAGAATTTCTGGTCGGTCGGGACGGAGAATTTAATCTCCTGGTGGCATCAGCGATCAGGCGAGCTGTCAAGCAATACGGCTACGGCAACACACCGCTGATTCTTGTACTGCCGTATATGAAAGCCGAGTACCGTGACAACGAGCAAAACTACCTCAGCTACTATGATGAGGCGGAGATATGCTCGGAATCATCTGATGCACACTATAAGTCTGCGATACAAGTGCGGAACAGGAGCATGGTTGACCGTTCTGACCTGGTCGTTTGCTGTATTCAGCATAAAAGCGGCGGAGCATATAGGACGATGCAGTATGCTAAAAAGCAAGGAAAACAAGTCAGAAATCTGGCTGACTGCCAACTTTGATTCCGGTGGGCTCAAAGTTGATAATCGAACTTTGGAATCCATTTTTATATTGTAGAAACATAGCGAAACGGATTGCTTTTTCACTAAAAATATGGTATAATATAGTATGAATAATTGTAATTTGTCACATTGCGAATTCTGATTATTTGTTTAGGGGTGATATGATGTTAATAAGACGTAATATGTTTAACAGACTAATATCATTGATGTTAGTTGTTTCGATTTTGCTTATGACTGTCGGTTGCTCTAATGCACCACCAAATCCTACTATTTCAGATGCAAATCCGCAGACAGTTACGGAGAATATCGAGGTTGAAAACATTATTACAGAAGATATACTTCATGAGTTTATCACAACTGAGGTTTATTTGCAGGAATTTGTCATAGCCGAAGATAAAATTACAGAGTTGTTGCTGGAAGAAGATATGATCGACGAAGTAACAATGTGTAAGACTATCTATGTGCCTCAAGAGCATCTTGAAGACTTTTCTGAGAACAGTCAAACAGCTCAAATATTTGGTGACGGAGTTGATATTAAATCAGTACTAACGAAAGTTGCGATTGGTACAGGCGTAATCGTTACTCTTGCGGTTGTAAAGAAAGTTGGTGTTCCAAAGCCTATTGCCAGTCTTGTTGTTGCCGCTGCCGATGATTCTCTCCAGTTTGCAAAATCAGGTGCTGTGGTCGGAACGGTGTTTGGAGCTTTTACTGGTGCTGCCAATGAAATAGATGAGGCTGGGCGAATAGCTGCTGTAACTGGATTTGCATTGGCTACTGTTGGAATGATTGTATCAATTGTTTCTTTGGTGGGTGCAATTCCTTCTGGCGGAACATCGAGTGTGGGTGTCGCAGAAGGAGTACACTTGGCTTGGGCAGGTGTGAAAGTTCTGCTTGCAACGGCTGGAATGGTCTATACCACAAAAGATACTATCAAAGCATTTACATCTACTGATGCTACCGATATTGATTGGAACAATATTGATTGGGAAAAAGTAGGAGTTTCAGCAGCTCAAAAAGCAGTTGAAAATGGTGCTGACGGCTATATGTGGGGAGCTATATACGGAGCAATTGACGGCACAATAGAAGGATATTATCATAAGTATAGCACACCATACACCAAATATAATGATCGTTTGAAGCAAGTTCCTAAAGATGGCAAAAAAGGAAAATGGACAGGCGAAAGAGGCGAATCTGATTTTGTACTCAACGAACCAATAGAGCTCGCAGACGGTACAAAGATTACAAAGGTTACATATCAGAATGCAGTACCGGATTTTTCTCCCTATGCTAAAGCAGAAGTGAAAATACCGAGAATGACCGATAAACGATTAGGAACAGGCGGCAACTATGAACAAGCAGACCAAGCTCTTGCTGAATATTGGACAAAGATCAAGTATAACGGAAAGAAATGGACAAGTACAGAGGTGGCGGAATTCCGTGATAATTACCCATGTAAGCTAACATGGCATGAAATGAGTAATATGGATACAATGCAGTTAGTACCATATGATGTAAATAGTACATTTACTCATTATGGGGGCGTATCAGAGTATAATGCGATGATTGGTAAGGAAGGAGAGGCTGATTTTGATTGAATCATTAGAAGTTAGCATCTGGGGAAGATCATTTACACTTCCTGTTGAGTATGACTGCTATGAAGGCGAAGAAGTAACAAAAGCCCAAATTCAAGCCTTAAAGCGCTTCAAATCTCATACCGAGTGGATCGAGCAGTCAAAGTCTATTGTAGAGGATTACTGTCGAGAACAAGTCATGAGCGACGATGAAAACCCTAAAAAAGACAATATATTCAGCTATATCAAGCCTGAATGCCTTTTTGTCAAGCGAGATAAGGAAAATCCACGAATCGCTATGATGTGTAAATACCGCTATGATTTGGAGCATGGCTTAGCTGTTGTCTTTTCTTCGGACGGAGAAGTGACAGTTGGAATGCAGGATATAATTCTCTGACCGTTTGTAGTTACATACAATTCATTACTGAGAAAAGGAGTATATAAAAATGAAAAGGATCAAAAGAACTCTCTCCACCCTGCTCGTTGCAGCTCTTGCAATGGGATCACTGACTGCTTGTGGGGAAACCACCTATTCAGCGGCATCTGATTTCTTCTACAGTGCCGATAAAGGTCATAGCTACGGCGACGGCACTAAGGAATATGAGATCGGTGATACCGTATATATGAAGGTAAAGTTCAAGGTTACATCAAATAAGAGCAAGACCTCTCAGGTCAAGGTCGTACTGACTATCCCCAGCATTGACAATGTTGATGCAAAGTACATGGACGGTCAGATCATCACGCCAAACTTCGATGCGGTAAATAATGTTACTACATACGAATTTACAGCTAACGCTTCTGAAACAGCGGTCGATCAGGAATGTGTTATCCAGTTTGTCCCGAATGCAGTTGGTGAAATTCCGATGACACTTGTATTCGATGATAATGTCGATTCTTCCTATGACAAGCAGAGCACACTGATATTTGTAGAGAAAAAAGAAGATAAGACGGAGGAAGAATAATGACAGGCTATTGGATCAGGCACAGAGCCTTATTATCAATCCTCCTGAGTGCTGTCATTGCTGTAGTAGCTGGACTGTTGTTCGTATTCCCGTTTATCTCTCAGATAGCAGATAACTACAATTCACAGAGCGTATATAAGAACACAAGTATCGACTTTATCGCTCCTGAGCCGTCTTTTGAGCAGATAAGCGAACTTCCCGGAAGTAATGGAATCCACAAGGTGTTCCCGTTTTTCCTGACTAAAACCGCTGTAAATGCAGGCGGCAAAACTCGCACCACAACAGTTCTGCTAAGTGACCACTTTGAGAATGTCGATATTACGATGTATAATGACAAGCGACTTATCAAGAAGTCGGATTCAGATTTTGATAATCCGATTCTTGTGGACTGGCAATTTTGTAAGGATACTGCGTCAGATATAGGCGATACGGTCTCATTCTCTATTGGTAATACCATCGCAGAGTACAAGATTTACGCTATCTATGAAACGAACAGCATTTACGAAAACGGAGCTATCCTTGCACAGCTCAGCACCGAGCAGAAAGATACTATCGTTCAAAATTCCCAGAACAACGGCTATTCGCAAATGTATATCTCTGCAAATGACTATAACACTTGTCAGGCTTATCTGACCAAGAATTACAGACCGCTTGGCAGACTAAAAGATCGTGACCGCTTTGACAGTGACGAGCAGTATCAGGTGCATTATGATGCTATCATGGAATCAGGATATGCAAATGAGATCACAGATTTCCGTGTCAGAGAAAACAGCCTTGATAAGAAGGTCAGTCCTCTGATGATATGGATCGGAACAGCCCTGTCAGCCGTTTTGATAATTGCTTTCAATGTAGTCATGGCAAAACGTGGCAGTGAAAAGGGCTATTTCACCAAGCACTGTATCCCCAAGGGACAGAACGTCAAGCCATACTGCACCAAATCTTTCATTTGCGAGTTGCTCTGTTTTGCTGTCGCTTATGGGGTTATACTGTTCCTTAAACTGAATACTTCAGCTATGTATATTCCAAAGAGTGCTATCGGTATTGAGATCGCCTTCATTCCTGCGGCAGTGCTTGTGGCAGAGATAATTAGTTTCTCGATGAATAACTCCATGATAAAAAGCATCACCAAAAAAGAAAAAGCCAAGGCGAAGAAATAATATAAAACGAGGTCAGGTGATAACACAATGAGAAATCGTATAGCTCTACACGCAGAGCCAAAAAAGACGATCATCGCATCATTGGCATTCACTTTGATCTCGTTTTTTCTTATGCTCATACTGATTCTTTCCGTGAATAAAGATGCTATCCAGTTGAACTCTCTGCTAAAATCGGACTACGATTATTCGGTAACAATGCAGGATACAGTTCGGAAAGATGACTATTATCAGTTCAATGCAGGAATTGAATTCACATTATCTGCCGATGCGAATACCAGTTTGAACGCAGATATTGTTATGCAGTCGAAAGATTCGCTGTATACAGATATGGTCTCTTGGAATGCAGAGTCACTCAGCACCAACGGTGTGGCTGTATCTGAGAATATAGCCAAATCCAATAATCTACATATTGGCGATAAGCTCTATTCAAAGCACATTGTCAACGGTGAGAGCTGTGAGTATACCATTGAGCAGTTCCTTCCCGAAGCGGTAAGTATCAGGGCGACGAACGATATGAATCATAGTGACGGGATCATCATTATGGGCTATGACGAACGGTACATCGAAAATATCACGCATAGCAGTATCGTATTTACAAAAGATTCGATCAATGATTTGTCAGCGATAGGGTCGCCTGAGAATATTGTTTATCGTGATGATGAAATAATATCATCGCTCCGAAGCATTATCCTGTATTTAGCGGTTTTGAGCGTAGTCTCGATTGTGGCAACGGTCGCATTAACTGTTATGCTGACCAAATCTGTTTCAAGCAATTTCAGGCGATTGATGATGCTGGGCTTTAATAGAAAGCAACTGAACACAGCATTTTACAGACTTGTCCGTGTTGCAGGGATAATAGCAATTATCGCATCGTTTGCTTTTTCGTGTATTGTATTTCTGTTTGTTAATTTCACTGCTGTGAAATTACTGATACTGCTGTTGATACTGTTTATTGAGATCATTACTTTGCTTATAGCTTCAAACACATCAAATAAGCGACTCTGGAGGAAGTAGTTATGGGGAATATCCTTAGTATAGATAACCTGTCGATAAAGCTAAAACAACGCACTTTGATGCAGAATGTTTCATTTGACATAGGGCAGGGTGAAGCGGTCTTATTATCCGGAGAAAACGGCATCGGAAAGAGTTCCATACTGAAAAGCATTATGCGGTTAGAAACCGATGGAAAGAAAATCGAAGGTAGGATCACACACCATACATTCGGTGATATTCTCTCATTAAGTGATGACGAATTACAGCGATTTCGTTCCAGCATTGCCTATATTCCCCAAAAGGACGAGTACTCTGAAATGGGACGCATACAGGTCAGAGACGTTATCAGCAACAGCGGAAAAACCCACGCAGGCAATGATATGAGCTATTCAGAGGTCAATGACCTGATTGACGAATGGCTGCCACGCCGAGGAGATAACAGCAGGATATTCGATGCTAAATCCAGACCAGGAAAATTCAGCGGCGGTGAGCAAAGGCTACTACAAGTGTTCTCTGTTATAGCCACTCGCTCAGACGCAGACCTGCTCATCATCGACGAACCGCTCAACAACCTCGACTTCGTAAATGCACGTCATATCAGCAACCTCATCAATAAGGTCATTCGTGAGCATCCTCAAGTGAGCTTGCTGATGATAAGTCATTGCAGGATATTTCCGTTTATTACAAGGGAGCTGAAACTGACAGCCAATGGAATAAGCGAGATCTCAGAGCCTTATACTTGCCATAGCTGCTTTGGCGAGCATGACGAAAATGGATTTTATAAATGAGATTTAGGAGAATTACCATGAGTGAATATGCTGATATTAAAATTAAAAATCTTTCTTTATATTGGTTTAGAAATTATTTAAAGTCTGATATAGTTCATTTATTGTTTTCAAAACTTGATTATAGGTGCATTCCTGATTATATTGATGATCCAGATGATGAAGATTCAGAAAAATACACAAAGCATATGTATGTAACGACAGTTCAAAAAGCTAAGGAACGATTGGATGCGCTGGGTTTCTCTGTGTCAAGGGCAGAACATATCTTTGATGAAACAAAATATGAAGCAATCTACTATGATGCATTATTATCACACCTTCACATAGATTACGATGATTATGAGGAAAAAGCTAAAAAACGCATAGAAAAACACGTTACGTTTAGAAAGTGGAAAAACTCTTTAGATAAAATAATTAAACATGAGTTAGCAGATGGCAATATATATCATTTCGATAAAAGTGATGCTAAGGTTATAGGAATTAACACAGAATGCGACAAGATTATCTATTATTCATTGAAGGATGCAGATAATGAATCATATTACGGATTAAAAACTGAAGTAATAGATATAGCCTATATTATTCGACTTATATTAGAGAGCTGTGAGCCGGAAGATGAAATAATCTTAGATTTTACTTATATAGGCGACTGGGCAGATGATTGTATTCCGAAAGCACTTATGGCTACAGAAAATGAAGAAAAAACAATAGTGTTGGTTGAAGGAACAAGTGACAAGGACATTCTCGAATTTGCTATGAGTAGAATTTATCCACACCTTTCAGATTTGTTTTATTTTATGGATTTTGATGATGGGCATGGCGGAAAAAGAGATGGTGGTACATCTTATATAATTAAGAATCTGAAAGCCTTTTATTTTTCAAAACTCAAATCCAAGTTTATTGCGATATTTGACAATGATGCGGAAGAATTTCAAAGTAAATGCATTTTAGAAAATGAAATAAAGAATTGGACAGATAATTTTAGATTTTTACTTTACCCACAGGATAGCTTATTTAAATCATATCCGACAATATTGCCAAATGGTTCAATTTGCAATGATGATATAAATAAAAAAGCCTGCTCAATTGAATTATACTTGCCTGATTCGCTTATTAAGGAGAATGATGACTACCTACCTATTGAATGGGAATCAAGAAAAACAATTAAACACGATAAAAATGAAGAGTATTTATATCAAGGAGTTATTTCACATAAAGATGAAATCAAAAAGAGGTTTATAACTATGCGAAATGGTATAATAGCTGGCAATCAGTTGTTTGTAGAAAAGGAGTGGGAAAGAATAAAAAAAATACTTGATACTATTGTTTTTGCATTTTCAACATAATTACATAGAAAACAGGCAGATACCTAACATGAAAGTACCTGCCTGTTCTGTTTCATAGCCCGCTGTATAGGTCTTTACATAATAGTTGTTCAAAAACTTCTATATTAGTACCGGCCTTAACCTTTATACATTTAGCTTTTCGAGATTTTTTTGCAACACCAATGATAAATGTAAACGGTCCACTTTTTATAAGATTGGCTACATTGTTTTTTAGCAATAAATGCTTAACTTCACTTCTACTATAATAATTCATGGTTTAAATCAACACTTTTTACAAATTATTCAATTACAAATAAATTCTGTCCGTCAACTACTGCAAAATCGCCGTTGCCGTTGCCGTTAACAACAGGAGTGAAAGTTGCACCTGAGTGAATATCGGGAGAAAGCATCATAATGCATCTGTAGGGAGCTTTTGGCTTAATTGCCGCAAACTCATTTCCGCCGAGATTTAATCCCACCGTTGTATCAGCGGCAAGGCCATTCACCCAATTTACAACGACATAGGGGTTGGGACATTCCGTGGGAGGTGTCACCTGATTACCTGCCGCATAGACATAACCGCCCCTGTAGTAAAGTCCCGAAGCCGCATAAATAGAGCTTTTTTCCTCCTTTATACCGCCGCAGGCTTTAATAGTACCACCGTTTATAACCATTGTGCCTTTTGATTTCAAGCCGTTTGTACCACCGAAAATTGTCAATTCACCGCCGTTGACAGTTATGTTGTCATTTGCGATAATTCCCGATTTTATGGAATTTATCAGATATTTTCCGCTTTCAACAATAACGTCGTCGTCGCTGGCAATTCCGTGGGCATTTCCTGCATTTATTTCAAGATAGCCGTCACCTTTAATTCTCAAAGTATCATTTGTAAAAATTACGCCGTCATTTATCTTGTCATTTCCGCTGTCGCTAAGGTAGTTTGAACTGCCCTCAGCAAGTTTCAGAACGCATCTTTTAGCCTCATTTACGAATATAGCAGGGCCTCCGCCGCAGGAAATATTTACATTGTCAAGAGTAATCTCAACCTTTTCTTCGGTTGCGGTGCTTATGTAAATCTGCCCGTTGGAAGTGCTGCCCTTTACGATATAATCGCCGCCTGCCGTGATTTTCACAACAGAGCCGCTTGCCTCAGCGTTTACGCCCTTTACAGAAACTGTTTCATCGAAAATAATTTCAGCGTCATAGGTCTTTCCGTTTGGCGTTGTAGGCACTTCCGCCGGAGCCTCTGTGGTAGCTTCTGTAGTCTTTTCAGCAGCTTTTGTAGTGGTTGCAGCAGTCGTATTTTCGCCGCCGTTTTCAGCCTTTGTTGTTTCTGTCTTATCCTCTTTTTTCTCCGTTGCCTTAGTAGTTTCGGCTGTTGTGGTTTTTGTTTCCTTGTCCGATTTTTCTGTAGCAGATGTAGTTTTCTCCGACTTCTTTTCAGTAGTTTTCTCGGAAACTTCCTTTTCTGTGGTTTTTTCTTTTTCTGTGGCTTTTTCAGTTTCAGCAGAATCCTTTGAATCAGTTACAGCAGGTGTATCAATATCAGAATTATCAGGTTTACCCTCTCCGCAGGAAGCCGATGCCATAACCATAAACGACGCTGTCAGCGCAGCTAAAAATCTCTTGTAATTCATATAAACTCCCCTTTATGGAAATACTGCACAACAAAAATTGTGCAGTTTTCCTCTTATTTAATATTATCCCTCGTATATCTTATCGTCGTACTTGAAGAATACGAGATTTATTGTCATATTTCCGTTTAATGCACGAAGTTCATCAATAAACTTCTTCTGGTCAATATCCTCTGAAACGTCAACAGAATAAATAAGCTCAAAAAGTGTGCCGAAGTTAGTTGTCTTAACTCGTCTTAACTTGTGGAATCTTGTGTATCTTGAAAGAACAGGGTCAAAAACCCCCTGATAATCAAGGTTTTCGGGAATTGTAATTTTAAGTGTCATATGTCTTGTCTTGCAGCCGCCGAAGTTCATTTCCGAAAGAACAAACATTACAACGCCAAGGACGAGGAAGAATACCACCGCAAATCCGATATATCCGATACCGCAGGCAACACCTGCCGCCATTGAGAAGAAGATATACGCAATATCCTTCGGGTCGCCGGGAACGCTTCGGAATCGTACAAGGGTAAATGCACCTGCAAGGCTCAATGCTCCTGCTGTTGTATTAATGAGCAGAAGAATCAGCGAAACGATTGTGGGAAGCATAATGATTGTGAATACATAGCTCTGTGAATAGCCCTCTTTTCTGTGGCAGAAGATATACACAAGGCTTATGAGGAAACCGATTAAAAGTGCCGCACCAACGCAGATGCAGAACTGACCGAGAGTAATATCGGTTATAGCCTGTGCCGAGGGAGAAGCAAAAATATCAGTTCCCACCGATTCGCTTTCGTTTTTCAACACATTGCCAAAAAAATTAATTGCCGCTAACATAAATTACACGCTCCTATTAAGAAAATTCTGATTATTTTTCATTGAAATCCCCGAAATATATATACGGCTTTTTGAAGCCTGTTCCCGCACATAGGACATATAGGCTCTGCCGTATTTGGAGAAACTGGTCTTGTAAATTTCCAGTTCTGACAGCTTATGAAGCAGCCAGTCGGGCATTGAATCGGAAATTTTAACTTCCATAAGACGCTGATCCGCCTCGATTATGTAATTGCCGTAACTGCGGCATTCAAGGCTTAAATCATAACGTCTTTCCGTCAGTTTTCTGTCAAAGGTAAGTCGGAAATCCTTGTTATCCTTGCCGAAAAAGGCTTCACGCTGATAGCTGATATACTGCTTAGGTGACACGGGATAATGCTCTAAAAAAGCGTCAAGCTCATTAAAAACCTGATTCTGAATATACTTGTCAGAATGGGGCTTTTTGCCTGTTTCAAGGTATTCCTGACTTTCCCCCAAAGTCATTGAAACACGTCTTTTTGTAACAATTCCGCCGATTTTCTTTTTTATTTCCAGAAATACAGGGGAATCCTCACTTGCAGGTGAATAATAGCTTCTTAGACGGATTTTCTCCTTATAATAGGGCTTTGAGAGGGATTCTCTTATGAGAAAATCGTCAGGGGTATCGTAGTAAATATTGTAGATACCGTACTCTTTTCCGCCAACGCAGTATTTATCGGGGTTCATATGTTCGCCTATGACTTCCATAAGTCCGTAATACTGATCCATGTTGAGAAGAAACTTGATTTCCTTTCGGGCAAAACTGCATATAGCCATAAAAACAACTCCTTTCGTTTAGTGTTCACGTTTCCCTTTTCTATACTTTGATTATAATTCTGTTATCTTAAAATAATCTTAAATAATACATTAAATGCAGTAATTCATCATATGTTCACATATTTCTCACAGAATTACAATACTTTTTCTATCTATTTTAATTATAACATATCATTTATTGCTTTGCAACTATAATATTGCGATATTTTCAGCAATTTTTGATATTTTGCATATATAAGCTTTTAGCCGTCAGCCTTACGGCAATGCAGAATTAAGAATTAAGAATTAAGAATTAAGAATTATAGACAGTAGATGAATTTCTGCTTTCTGTTTTTGTATAATGGGCTTTTAGCCGTCAGCCGTTAGCCATTAGCCATTGGGTGCGGCAAATGTTGCTATATACCGTCAATCTGTGTAGGGGCGGATATTATCCGCCCGTTTTAAACATATTATCACACATAAGAAAAGACGGTAATCGTTAAGACTACCGCCCATAAATTCTTAATTCTTAATTCTTAATTCTTAATTTTTATCGCTGTGGCAATTACAAATTTTCCGCCCTCAATAATATATCTGCGGAACTCAAAATCTGTGATATTGCTTGTAACAGCGTCATTTTCAAAAGTAAATTCAACCTCGTCCATAGGATATGACAAACCCTTTCCGATTGCCTTTATATAGGCTTCTTTCAGCGTCCACAAGGTAAAAAACAGCAAATCACGTTCATTTTCGGCAGCGTTTTCAATCATCTCACGCTCTTTCTCGGAAAATGCACGTTTCATCACATTCGGACGATACTCACGGACTTTTTCGCAGTCAATACCACATTCCCTGTCCTCCGTGATACAGGCAGTTATCCCCTCTGAATGGGACAAGTTGAAGAAAATCTCCGGATAATCCACAAGATAAGGCTTTCCATTTTCAGCCTCTTTCGTCATATTCTCAGAATAGTCGATATCATAAAAGCCTTTCAGCATATCCCTGAGCAAGCTATGTGCAAGGCTATGTTGTTCCCCATGGGGAACGGTTTCAAGTGAAAATCTGATAGCCATAATAATTCTCCCAAAATAATACAACAGCCGACGCAAAAACGTCGGCTGATAAAATATGTCAATTAGCCAATAACTCTTACACGGATTACACCGTCAATAGAGTTAATTTTGCCCTCAACAGCAGCAGGAACATCGCCTGTAACATCAAGCATTGTGTAAGCGAAATCGCCCTTGCTTGCGTTAGCCATATTCTCGATGTTGATACCCTCATTGCCTACAGCTGTTGTGATAGAAGCAAGAGTTGTGGGTACGTTCTTGTGGATAATGCAAATCTTTGTGCCTACAGCATTAAGTGAAAGGTTAGGATAGTTTACGCTGTTTCTGATGTTACCATTTTCGAGGTAGTCGATAATCTCATCAGCAGCCATAACTGCACAGTTATCCTCACTCTCAGGAGTTGACGCACCGAGGTGTGGAAGAACGATAACATTTTCCTCACCGAGAACAATGTCATCAGCAAAGTCAGTAACGTACTTTGCAACCTTACCAGCCTTGATAGCCTCAACAACAGCAGCACTATTGATAAGCTCGCCTCTTGCAAGGTTGATAAGACGAACTCCGTCCTTCATCATAGCAATCTGCTCAGCGTCAATTGTGTTCTTTGTCTGAGGTGTGTAAGGCATATGAATTGTGATGTAATCGCTGTTCTTGTAGATATCGTTAAGCTCAGAAACAATCTTGATAGCAGGGTTCATCTGGAGAGCAGCACCAACTGAGAGGTATGGGTCATAACCGATAACCTTCATACCGAGAGCCTCAGCAGCGTTTGCAATCTTACCGCCGATAGCACCAAGACCGATAACACCGAGAGTCTTGCCTGCAATCTCAGGACCTGCAAACTTGGACTTTCCGCTTTCAACAGTCTTAGGAGCGTCCTCTGTTCCCTTGAGTGAAGCAGCCCATGCAGCAGCCTCTGTGATTTTTCTTGAAGCAAGGAGAAGTGCACAAATAGCAAGCTCCTTAACAGCGTTAGCGTTAGCACCGGGAGTATTGAATACGCAGATACCCTCCTGTGCGCATCTATCAACAGGAATGTTGTTTACGCCTGCACCTGCACGAGCGATACAAAGAAGCTTATCGCCGAAAGTCATATCGTGCATCTTAGCGGAACGAACCATAATAGCATCGGGGTTAGTGCCATCTTCTGTAATAGCGTACTTGCTCTTGTCGAAAATGTCTGTACCGATAGATGAAATCTTATTGAGTGTATAAACATTAAACATTTTAATTACCTCTTTCGATTTTTTATAGCGGGCGGAAATAATCCGCCCATATTTTCTTAGGTGATTAAGCGTTCTCAGCCTCGAACTTCTTCATGAATTCAACAAGCTTTTCAACGCCCTCGATAGGCATAGCGTTGTAGATAGATGCTCTCATACCGCCAACACTTCTGTGTCCCTTAAGGTTCTCGAAGCCTGCAGCCTTTGACTCCTTGATGAACTTAGCGTCAAGCTCATCGCTGCCTGTGATGAAAGGTACGTTCATGAGTGAACGGTCCTTCTTCTCAACTGTAGCCTTGAACATCTTAGAATTGTCAAGGAAATCGTAGAGGATAGCAGCCTTCTTCTCGTTATGAGCCTTCATAGCTTCAAGTCCGCCCATTTTCTTGAGCCACTTGAATACCTTGCCGCAGATGTAGATACCGTAGCAGGGAGGTGTGTTGTAGAGTGAGTCGTTGTCAGCCTGTGTCTTCCACTTGAGCATTGTAGGAGTACCTGCAAGAACGTCATCTCTGATGAGGTCCTCACGGATAATAGCGATAACAACGCCGGCAGGTCCGATGTTCTTCTGAACACCGCCGTAGATTACAGCGTACTTGCTAACGTCAACAGGCTCTGAAAGGAAGCATGAAGAAACGTCAGAAACGAGGTCCTTGCCCTTTGTATCGGGAAGTTCCCAGAACTTTGTACCATAAATTGTATTATTTTCGCAGATGTAAACGTAGTCAGCATCTTCGGGAATATCAAGATTTGAGCAATCGGGAATGTAAGAGAAAGTCTTGTCAGCAGATGAAGCAACAGCAACAGCCTCGCCGTACATCTGAGCTTCCTGATAAGCCTTCTTAGCCCACTGACCTGTGATAATGTAAGCAGCCTTCTTATTCTTCATAAGGTTCATAGGAACAGCTGCGAACTGCTGAGAAGCACCGCCCTGAAGGAAAAGCACCTTGTAGTTGTCGGGGATATTCATAAGGTCACGGAGATCCTGCTCTGCTTCCTTGATGATGTTATCATATACCTTTGAACGGTGGGACATTTCCATAACGGACATACCGCAACCCTGGTAATCCATCATTTCCTCTGCTGCTTCTCTGAGGACTTCCTCCGGGAGAACAGCTGGGCCTGCACTAAAATTGTAAACTCTGCTCATTGTAAAAACCTCCATAATATATAGTATCAAACGGAGTGACATATTTTTGACAATCCATTCAACAATAAAAACAGCATTCGCCGTACATAATTATTATACTCCTTTTATAAAGAGAAGTCAATATATTAAAGGGATTTTTTTGAAATATTTTTTTGAAATTAGCCTTTAGCTTAATGCAGAATTAAGAATTATGAATTAAGAATTTAAAGACAGCAGAAATTTATCCACCGTTTTGAAAAGCCAATGACTAACAGCTTTAAAATAAAAAAACGGCAGAAATTAATCTACCGTTTTATAAAGCTAACAGCTAAAGGCTAATGGCTTTAATACGGCTAAAAGCTTTTATACAAAAAAAGACGGTAATCGTTAAGACTACCGCCCATAATTCTTAATTCTGAATTCTTAATTCTTAATTAAACATTACATTAATTCGCAAATGAGATTTGAGAATTCAACAGGATTTTCAACGGGCATACCCTCAATGAGAAGTGCCTGTGTATAAAGCAGTTTCGCATATTTTTCAAGCTTTTCGCTGTCAGAGGAAACCGCAGTAAGCTTGCCGAAAATCTCGTGGTCGGGATTGATTTCGAGAACTCTCTGTGCCTTAACTTTCTGGTCGCCCGGCATAGAATTAAGCACCTTTTCCATTTCAAGAGTAATCTCGCCCTCGCTTGAAATGCATACAGGGTGGGATTTCAGACGCTTTGAAAGCACAACCTTTGAAACGGATTCGCCGAGGAAATCAGCCATAGATTTAAGCATATCGGCATTTTCTTCCTCTTTAGCCTTAACTTCCTCCTGCTTTTCTGTATTCTCAATTCCAAGGTCATCAGAAGATACATTCTTAAATTCCTTTTCCTTGTAATTCATAAGCATTTTAAGTGCAAATTCATCAACATTATCTGTGAGGTAGAGGATTTCAAATCCCTTGTCCTTTACAAGTTCAGTCTGTGGAAGCTGTTCAATACGTGCCACACTTTCGCCTGTTGCGTAGTAGATGAACTTCTGCTCCTCGGGCATAGCAGTTACATATTCGTCAAGAGTTACAAGCTTGCCCTGTGAAGATGTGAAAAGAAGTAAATCCTGTAACTTGTCCTTGTTCATTCCATAACCGCTGTAAACGCCGAATTTCAGCTGAACACCAAACTCATTCCAGAACTTTTCATAGTTCTCACGGTCATTTTTCAACATCTTTTTCAGTTCGCTTGAAACTGTCTTTTCAATGCTCTTTGCAATGACTTTAAGCTGTCTGTCGTGCTGGAGCATTTCTCTTGAAATGTTGAGAGATAAATCCTCGCTGTCTACAAGTCCCTTTACAAAGCAGAAGTAATCGGGGAGCAAATCAGCGCATTTATCCATAATGAGAACGCCGTTTGAGTAAAGCTGTAAGCCTTTTTCGAATTCCTTTGAATAGAAATCATAGGGAGCCTTTGAGGGAATGTACAAAAGTGCGTTATAGCTTGGCACACCCTCATTTACAACGTGAGAATACTTCAAAGGCTCATTGTAATCGTAGAATTTCTCTGTGTAGAAGTGCTTGTAATCCTCCTCTTTAAGTTCGGATTTGCTCTTTTTCCACAGAGGAACCATACTGTTGAGAGTTTCAATTTCGATATAATCCTCATATTCGGGAGCTTTTCTAGCCTCCTTGTCCTCCTCGGACTGCTCAACAGGACGGCTGTGAGTTACCTCCATTTTAATGGGGAAACGGATATAATCGGAATACTTTGTAATAAGTCCCTTTAAGCGGTATGTGTCGAGGAATTCGCCGTATTTCTCGTCATCTGTATCATCAAGAAGTTCAAGGATAATTTCAGTTCCCACAGATGCCTTGTCATCCTCGCTGATTGTGTAGCCGTCAACACCCTCGGATTCCCAACGGTAAGCCACATCAGAGCCGTAAGCCTTTGTGATTACAGTTACTTTTTTAGCAACCATAAATGCAGAATAGAAGCCTACACCGAACTGACCGATAATCTGATTATCCTCGTCAAGCTTATTTTCTGTCTTGAATTTAAGTGAACCGCTGTTAGCGATAGTACCGAGGTTGTTTTCAAGTTCCTCAGCTGTCATACCGATACCGTTATCAGTAATTTTAAGAGTTCTGCTGTCCTTGTCAGCTGAAATCCAGATAGCAAAATCGTCCTTTGCAAGTCCTACCTTATCATCGGTGAGGGACTTGAAATAAAGCTTGTCGATAGCGTCGCTGGCATTGGAAATAAGCTCACGGAGGAAAATTTCCTTGTGAGTATATATTGAATGAATCATCATATCAAGGAGTCGTTTAGACTCGGCTTTAAACTGTTTCTGTTCCATTTTATTACATCTCCATATAAATATTAGCACTCAATCACATCGAGTGCTAATATATAGTATATAACTTTTTTCGATTTATGTCAAGGATTAGCAGGAATGTTTACAATTTGTTCATATTTTGTGTTCTTTCAGCTTTTCATCAATGAATTTCGGCATAGTCATACCTGATTTTTCACACTCATTCAACAATTTCCCGAATACTACTGTTGATTTCTTCATAGGTTTCAGGAATATGCTGTATGCTAAAAATACTATTAAGCAAAAAACTGCTGCACCGATAAGACCTGCCCAGAGTGCTTCGCTGTCACGGAGAATATCAACGGCGAAAGGTACAGCGAGAACCACCATAAAAACCGTTGTGACTTTATCAGCAGCAATATTAATTTTTTGCTCTTTTTTCAGTTTTTCAAGAAATGTTTCCTCTGTAACTTTGCCCTTTTTCAGCAGCCTGTTAT
This sequence comes from Ruminococcus sp., assembly GCA_045539715.1. GTDB lineage: Bacteria > Bacillota > Clostridia > Oscillospirales > Ruminococcaceae > Ruminococcus. The sequence continues at coordinate 18,688 of JAZQFV010000081.1, forward strand.
ATCTCCACTGCCAGCCCTCAAGCACACCCTTTTGCATTGGGTAATCTTGATATGCTTTTTTCCAATTTTCCTTGAATGCCTTTTTGTAGATGTCGCAGATAGTGCCGTATTTCCTATATCTTATAACAGAACGGATAGTGAAATATATGACAATATAGCTTACAAGAATAGTCAAAACAACCCATACTTTCACGTTTGCGTCTATGGGCAATTTATATTCCGTCGAGAGAAAAACCGCCGCAAACATGGCAATACAGAGTATTACGTTTGACAAATCGCCAACTTTTCTGTTCTTTGCCGTAAGAGGTGCAACAACGAAAAAAGATATAACATTTGTCACAATCGCAATAGATAAACCGAAAATATATGGCGTAAGGTCTGCTTTTCCGCCCATATAAGCCATAAATTCCCCTGAATAAAACACGAAAATAAGCAGTTCCCAGATTACAAGGAAAATACACGCTCTGAAAATAAACTCACCTGTGCTTTTCAGAAAATCGGAAACAGAATATTTCCCGAAATAATTTTTACAGAAATAGCTGATGTCCTTGCCTATAACCTTTTCCGCCGGTCTGCCGTCCTCCTGTGCCGTCAACAAAATATCGTATAAATCGCTCATACTTTCGTTGATTTTTTCCTTAGTGTAGCCCTTAGTCATCGCATACTGAACAGCTGTTGAAAAAGCCTCGTTGTATGCTCCTGTCAGATTTTTTTCCATTTCATTAACATTCATAACAATTCCCTCATTCATATAAAACTTTTTTTGCGGATTCCGTAATCCGTTCATATCGTGCTTTGAATTCTTCAAGCATTTTTTCCCCTGTTGGCGTAATTGAATAGTATTTCCGCATTGGTCCGAGAGGTGATTTTGCACGGCGGCAGGCGATATATCCGCCCTTGTCAAGTCGGGTTATAATGGGATAAACCGTTCCCTCGCTGACATCCTCAAATCCGTTTTTTTCAAGGGATACGAGGATTTCATAGCCGTAAGTTTCACCTTTTGCGATAATTCCGAGAATACAGCCCTCCAAAACGCCTTTCATCAATTGAACATTATCCATAGGCAGCTCCTGTAGTACTTTGTGACACATAGTAGTATGATATTATTATACCATAACTACTATGTACTGTCAAGTAGTTACGGAAAATTTTTTGCACAAATACATATTAAAAACAAAACGGACGGCAGAAATAAATTCAACCGTCCATAAATTCTTAATTCTTAATTCTTAATTAAACCGCTTGCTAAAGGCTAAAGGCTCAAAAAGTTAATTCCCTATTTTCTTATTGATAAATTTCATTCTCTTTTTTGAATAGAGAATTTTCTGCTCGCTGTACAATCCGCCGTAACCCGACAGCATATAGCTGACCGCACACACAAGGGCGTACATACCGATACCCTCGCCGCCGAAAAGTTCAATACTAAGCAACATTGAGGCTATAGGGCAATTGGTGACACCGCAGAAAATCGCAGTCATTCCCACCGCCGCACCAACGGAGCAGTCAAGTCCCAGCAAGGGAGCAAATACACTTCCGAAAGATGAGCCGATAAAGAATACAGGGAAAATCTCGCCGCCCTTGAAACCTGAGCCGAGAGTAATAGCCGTGAATACCATTTTTATGAGAAATGCGGCAAAAAACGGACTTTTCGTAAAGGCTGAAACTATCATCTCTCCGCCTGTGCCGTTGTAGGTGTAATCCCCCACAATAAGCGTCAGCAGAACCACAATTGCACCGCCAGCCGCCGCCCTGAGAGCGTGATTTTTTATCTTTTTGAACAGCTTATGAGTTTTACCGATAACCTGACAAAACAGAACGCTAATTCCTGCACAAATCGCTCCAATAAGGGCAATTTTCAGATACAAAATCAAATCAGCCTTTGGAACATTTACGCTGACTTGCAGGTGTGTATTCCCGAAAAGTGAGGAAATATAGCTTGCGGTTAGAGCTGATGTAACGCAGGGAATAATTGCGGAATAGTAGAAAATACCAACGCTTACAACTTCCATTGCGAAAATAGCCGCAGTTACGGGAGTTCCGAAAACTGCCGCAAACATAGCACTCATACCGCACATTGTCATAATTCTCTTGTCGTCCTCGCCGAATTTCAGCTTGCGTCCCGAAAACGAACCGAGAGCCGCACCAATCTGCAAAGACGCACCCTCTCTGCCGCTTGAACCGCCGCAGAGATGAGTGAGAACAGTTGCAACGAATATACACAAAGCGTGATGTATACCCATAATTTTATTGTCACGAACTGCCAAAAGCACCAGATTTGTGCCTTTGTCGTGGCTGTATTTCATAGCATCGTAGAAATAGGCAATTGCCGCACCAGCCACAGGGAGCAGATAAATCAGCCAAGTGTTATCCTCTCTGAAAGCCTCCGCCTCTGCTGAACAGAAGTGGAAAAACGCTCCCACAAGACCGATAATTCCGCCCATTATAACGCCTATGCACAGCCATTTCAGGAAAAATTCAGGCTCTTTAAGACGCTCTTTATTAAGTATATTTTTTAATTCAGGCATATCAATTAACCTACAGGAACAGTTTCAGCATCGTTTGCCTTTTCTTCAAGCCGCACAGGCAAGCCGTTAATCTCAATGGTTGGGTCATCAAGGTCGATAAGCAGGCATCTTCTGCCGCCTACCACGCTTGTACGCACCTTATCAGCCGCTGAGGGCTTGATATTTACAGTAATTCCCGGAGAAGTGAGAACAGTTTTAGTTTCCACAAGATTTGCCGCTGTAAGAGGTGCATCACCGCAGAATTTCTCATAAACAGGGTCAGTCATAGCCACACGCTCCTGCGGTATGCCGATTTCCGTGAGAATATCTTTCAGCTTTGAATTGTCAATTACAGTCTTGTCGGTATCGTCCTTATTTTCCTCAACAACTTCCTGTATTTTCTCGTTGACAGTCTTGATTACCATATAGTCAAGGTCATCGCCTACAACATTTTTCAGAATATTCTGGAAACTTGCCTTTTCATTGTCAGCAGACATTACAAAAGTACAGCCGAGAACATCTTCAATCAGCGAAATATTGGGCTTTGAGGGAGTTTTCATATACGCCATAACATGGTTTATATCAGTACTTCTGTTGCTGAAAACAGGGTAGAGGAAACCCTCTGAGGGAGCCTTGCTGATAATCAGTTCCGTGTTCATTTTCTTGGTGATTTCATTGTTGAAGCTGTCGAAAACAAATCCGTCGCTGCTTGTATTCACAGGGCAGATAGCCGTGAGGATATAGCGGTACATCTCGTCATTTCCGTCGGCAAATTCGTCATTTTTATCCTTGCGGCGGATTGTGTATGTGCAGTATGCTGTGAGAACCGCATAAGGTCCTTCATGAGCGAAATTGTTGGCAATGTGGTTCATGAAGTTTTCGCAGATTACCTCATCTTTCAACTCTGAACGCAGCAGGCTGTAAAGGATTTCCTGAGACTGTCCCTCCTCATAGGCTTCATTGGGGAACTGATACTCACAGAAATTCTTTCCCACATTTGTATTGAGGACTTTTTTCAAAGTTTCGTCATAGACATCATGCTCCTCAACTGACATTGTAAGGCAGGAAAAAGTTTTCACAAAGCGGACATTTTTTTCCGCATCCACAAAGCCTGTGAGTACTCTTTCCATTATGAAAAATCCGCTTTTGTCGGAAAAATTCTTTTTGATTTCTGCTGTTTCCTTCTTGTTCATATGTATTTCCTCCTGTATGGCTAATTTTTTTCGTGCAGGATTTATTATATCATATTTCCGAGGATTTGTCCAGACTTATTTTAAAAGCCATTAGCTTTTAGCCGTTAGCCATTAGCTTTTAGCTGGCGGATTATCCCCCCCAAATCACACATTATTCAATATCCTCATCTTTTACATATTCAAAAATATCCCCGGGCTGACAGTCAAATATGCGACAGATATTATTCATCGTTTCAAAACGTATGCCTTTCATCTTGCCTGTTTTCAAATTAGATAGGTTTACATTGGTCATTTCAAGCTTTGCCGCCAGCTCGTTTACCGACATTTTACGGTCAGCCATAAGTCGGTCAAGTCTTATGATTATTCCCATTAACTCCCTCCTTATGCTATGGTATCAAGTTCGTCCTGTATATCAATGACATGATAAAGATATTCTACAAAAATTTCTAACACCAGACCACAAAGAATAAGACCAACTGATAGGCCCTCCATAGAAATACTTTGTGTTTCGGTCAGAAATCTTGAAGATATTATGCCGACAGCTCCACCTGCCATACCTCCTATTACAAGAAACATACACGAAAGCTTGAATGTTCTGACAACTTTAGCATCAAAGAGTTTTTCGTTCTCACTAACATTTGAAAGCGCTTTTGCCATAACAAAAGAAGAAACGGCAGAGAATAAAAACTCAATTGCTGCGCTTAGATTTTTCGGTATTTCTGCTATTTCAAATTCGCCTCGCAAACTTGGCAAAATCATATCAGCAGCTGTCACAGCAGTAATAACTCCTAAAAAAATGGCAAGTATAAAAAATCTGCAAGCACCTTTTTGTGATAATGCTTGAATTTTTTCAATTTTTTTATTCATGATAAATTCCTCCAAAAAAATTATGGGGTTCTCTAAAAACCGGAACACGAGCGAAATTTCGTATATGACAAATATCAGTTACAAGGCGACAAACCGCAGTAATACTTGATGTATTGCAAGGTTTGTCAACGCAGGAAATGATATTTGTCATAGAAAGTTCGCCGTGAGGGAGGTTTTTAGAGGTTCCCTTATGCTATTGTATCAAGTTCGTCCTGTACCTTTGAGCCGTAGCGGAGAAGTTCAAGAAACATAACGATTATTAATCCGCCTATCATAAGTCCAAATCCAAAGCCTTCCCATTCAACCGTGTCAGTTCCATCAAGTCTGAATTTGCAGCAATTTGAAATAAGACTGCCAAAAAAACCACCGTGGGAAATTACTTTTCCCGAAAGCTTGAACGTTTTGATATTCTTTTCAGAAAAGGGATTTCCCTCTTTGCTAATTTTAAAAAGGGATTTCGACATAATAATAAATGAAACTGCAAGAGAAGCAAAGCAAACGATTGCACCGAAATACTTGAAAAATACGGTTTCAAACAAATCCCCTGATTTAATAAAATCAAGCAGAGGCAGAACTGCACCGATAAGCAGAACAAAAACCGCAAACGCTCCGAATACTACCGTCATTCCCTGTGCTGTTTCTTTTAATTTGTTTGTATTTTCTTTCATAATAAATTCCTCCAAAAATAAATTTAATTAGTGTTGATGAGTTCATATAAGATTCACGGCTGTACACTCCGCAAACCCCATATGCTTTACCGGTATGACATTAGTATACCACATCTTTTAAAGTTTGTCAATAGATTTTTAAAGAAAAACTTTAAAAATCTATAATTTTATTTTAAATCAAGAATTTATCATTCCCATAAACGGCAGCTGTCATACAACACTACATCACCAAATTTTCACATAAAAAACATAAAATTCTATAGACAAATAAGGTATAATGTGTTATAATTAGACAAAAGGAATAAAAGATAAATTAATACCAGTACAATTATAAACAATTTAAAGGCGGTGTATTTTTTATGAAAATGATGTTTATTGGTGCAACTCACGAAGTAACAGGCAGCTGCACCTATGTTGAAGCCTGCGGAAAAAAATTCCTTGTGGATTACGGTATGCAGCAGGGACTTGATATGTTCGAGAATGTGGAACTCCCTGTAGCTCCGGGAGAACTGGACTTCGTTCTCCTTACCCACGCTCATATTGACCATTCGGGACTCCTCCCAAAGCTTTTTGCTGACGGTTTCAGCGGTGAAATCCACTCCACAAAGGCTACTGCAAATCTGTGCAGCGTTATGCTCCGTGACTCCGCACATATTCAGGAATTTGAAGCTGAATGGAGAAGCCGTAAGGCTAAACGCCGTGGCGACCCCGATTACAAGCCACTTTACACAATGGACGATGCAATTGGTGCTATAAGCCTTTTTGTTCCCCACCCCTATGATGTTACAGATGAAATCTGCGAGGGAATTTCCGTTTACTTCCGTGATGCAGGTCATCTCCTCGGCTCATCAAGCATTGTCATAACTATGACCGAAAACGGCGAAACTCGTTCAATTGTATTCTCAGGTGACATTGGAAATATTGAACAGCCTCTTATCCGTGACCCTCAGTATATCGACAAGGCTGACTATGTGGTTATGGAGTCAACCTACGGTGAACGCAGACACAATCGCCCTACCGACTATGTAACGGCTCTTGCTCAGGTTTTACAGCGTACCTTTGACCGTGGCGGAAATGTGATTATCCCCTCTTTTGCAGTTGGCAGAACTCAGGAAATGCTCTACTTTATCCGTCAGATTAAGGACGCTAATCTCATAAAGGGACACGATAATTTCCCTGTTTACGTTGACAGCCCTCTTGCTATTGAGGCTACAAATATTTTCATAAGCAACCGTGAAAGCTGCTATGACGAAGAAGCTCTCAGCTATATCAGACAGGGCATAAATCCCATTTCATTTGACGGACTTATTCGTGCAGTTTCCAGCGACGAATCAAAGGCTATCAACTTTGACGCACGTCCAAAGGTTATTATCTCCGCCAGCGGTATGTGCGAGGCAGGACGTATCAAGCACCACCTTAAACATAATCTGTGGGGTGCGGCAAATACTATCCTTTTCGTTGGCTATCAGTCCACAAATACTCTCGGCAGAAGCCTTGTTGAGGGTGCGAAAACTGTCAAGCTTTTCGGTGAAACTATTAATGTTTCAGCTGAAATTCTACAGCTCCCCGGCGTAAGCGGTCATGCTGACGTTGACGGTCTTATGAATTGGGCAAAGGCTGTTTCGGGAGTTAAAAAGTACTTCATAAATCACGGTGACGCTCCCTCTGCTGACAGCCTTGCACAGCGTATTCGTGAGGAACTGGGTGCAGATACCTACGCTCCCTACAGCGGTGCGGAATTCGACCTTATTTCGGGCGAAATCACATATGACGCTATTCCTAAGCCAATTGTCAGAAAAAAGACATCATCGGGTGCAAATCTCAGCCCCACATTCAGAGATTTGGTAGATGCCGCAGACAGACTCAGCCGCCTTATCAAGACATCAGACGGCAGAGCAAATGCCGATATGCGTAAGCTTACCGAGGCTATCAACCGCCTTTGCGATGATTGGGAACTTTAATTACGTAAAATTATGAAAATACCGCACAACTTAAAATTGTGCGGTATAATCTTTAAAATAGGAAAAATAGGAGTAAAAAATGAAAACACCTGAAATCGAATTAATTGATTATCTCATTAACGAGGGATATTCCGACATTGCGGAAAGTATCAGACCTTACAGAAAAAGTGCTGTAAAAATATGCACCAAAGAGGGCGAAACGCCCATAGGAGCAAGCAAATTCGGAGGATTTCCCGACCTGCCGCCTGAAATTCCATATCCCACTATGTCAGGCTATACCTGCAAGCGTGGGGAAACTACAGAACGATATGAAAAATCGGCAATGCAGCTTGTAGCTCAGATTAATCTTGCGGACATTGCCGAGGCAGATGATGAAAACAAACTCCCCCACACAGGCATATTGTATTTTTTCTGGAGCGGCGAGGTTATGCCAATTCACGAAAGTAATAAGTGGGTGGAAAGTGTTGCGGATAATCCCGAAAATTCCGCTTATCACAAAGTAATATGGTATAACGGCGATTTGTCGGCATTAAAGCGAACTCCTCCCCCTGTGCCTTATTACACAAAATATTTTGAAGAAGCGTTTGAGGAAAAGGCTATAAAATTTAAGAAAACCGCAGACTATAAGTCCCTTGGTGATGTTCTTGACTGCGGCGAATTTGACAACTTATGCGAAATTGCTCCCGATTATGATATTGATTGTCTTTACTACAAACGAAACAAATTGTTCGGCTATCCTACAGGCGGAAATGTTCCCTATGTTGATGATAAACGACATCTGCTGTTTCAATACAACTACTATGTTGGATGTTTATGGAATATTTTCTGGCTTATTTCCGATGAAGATTTAAAAAACCGCAATTTCGAAAATGCGGATTTTGATTATGATTTGGATTAAAAAATATAACGCAGCAAGTCCCACAGATTTCCGTGGGACTTGTTTTTTATTTAACTTGTCTGAACATCTGAATAATGTGCGAGAATCATTGAAGCATCTGTGGCATCTACAATTCCGCTGCTGTCGAAATCCATTGTATGAGTATCAGAACCGATATTTTCAGAAGATGTGGAAAGCCTTGCATATTGTGCAAGAACTGCACTTGCGTCGGAAGCATTGATAACTCCGTCATAATTTGCGTCGCCTTTCTGAACGGGAGAATCATATACACCGTCGTTGTTATCGTCGATATAGCACACAAGTCTATGTTCCTCGTTTACAGTAACAAGAACATTATTGTCAGAAATTATATGATATGGGCTTCCCCCTGTCAAATCAACCTTTCGCATATCAGCGGCATAATTTCCGTCATTATTTTCATCAACATAGAAAACTACTTTCTGCTCGTTATCAAGTGTTACAAGAATATTATTGTCAGTAGGAGAATTACCGACAGAAGCAAAGTCTGTTATAACACCGAACTCATCATACTGCAATTCTCCGTCAAGACTTGTTATAAAACGCTGTGGCATAACTGACATTTCAATCTTTCCGCTGCTTTTTAATAGCATGCCGTTTTCAACAACTTCCATGGCAAAATCCTTGTTGACATCACCATTTACATACCACAGGAAATAGGGCGAAAAATTATATGTACCCTCATTCATACGTATCTGCAAATGGGAATGAATAGGCGAATCCCCCTCATTGACTATATTTATCATATCATCGCTTATATCAACAGTACCATAAAACTCTGCATGGGTTCGATTGATAGTGTCCTCAAGCTCTACATCAATCCACCTGTCTGTGTTGATATATCTGAAATTCAGAAAACGATTATATTCTCTCTCCATTTCAATATGAATATAATCAACATCAGTCACGGCAATCGGTCCATTCAATCCACCATAAGCAGGCTTGGCAATAGGTGTTTTAACCCCATTCCTTACGCTGTATGCTGAGATATATTCTGTATCAAGAAAAGCAAAATGAGTTATATCATCTTTATCCTCGCTGATTTCAACAGAGGGATTGAATACACCTTTGAAATTAAGCATTGAATCATCATCAATTACTGCATATGCAGGCTCATCAGCCATATCAAGGTCATAGGCAGGAATACAGCTTTCCTTTGTCTTGGAATTAATATATATACACGATTCTTCACGGAATCCAACGGCATTTCCCTTACTGTCCGCATTGTTGGAATCAAGGGCAAGTATACATTTATCATAGCTTTTTCCGTTCCATTCCCATTCGCCCTCTGCAATTCCTATTCCGCATACGGCATGATTCATCTTATAGCCATGAATTGTAATGAGAAAATATCTGTCATTTTTCATACATCTTTCAGCCGTAGAAATAAGGCTTTCAACCTGTTGTTCATAAGTCTGAGAAGCTACAAGATACTCTTTATAGTTGTTAAACTCTGTATAGCACTGAGTTGCCTGATATGCTGTGATAACCTTATCTATTTCCTCATTTAATGTGATTTCTGACAGACTCTCTGCCCCCTGCTGAATATCAGAAGGCGAAATTACGCCGTTATGTGAGAGGATTTCCAAAAGCGATATGCCCATATCCGAACCTGACATAACCGCAGTACAGTAAAAACTTCTGGGATAATATGCACCCTCAAGCAGAGTGCATTTGCTGAGATAATTATAATATACATCCGCAGGGTCGGGATTGTCCAATCCATGTTCGTAATTTACAACATTCAAATAATCAGTATCAGCTCCTAAACTATCAGCAAGCGTGTTCAAATCGACATAATTATCGGTTGTTCCTTCGGTATGAAAGGGTGACATGGTGGTGAGCATTGCGAGAGATGCAAGCAAAGATAATAATTTTTTCATGGAAAAACCTCCTCTTTATTCGATAGATAATATTATTTTTTCGATTTCCTCATCGCTGAGATACTGGAAATCATAAATAGCAACAATGTCATCAAATTTGTAAATAAGCCAATCCGCATTTTCGTCGTTTATATAAGTGGCAATATGCCCGTTTACGTGTATAACTGATTCATTTGGATTAACGCCGTCAACGGTCAGCCCTCTACGAAGCGGCATAAAAGAAATGTCAACCTGCCCTTTTCCGTCACTAAGGGTTACAAGCTGCTCTCTAATCCGTTTTTCAGTAATTTCAAATCCCTCTGGGAAATACATGGGCGATTCAATTTTCAGTCCCAGACATTCATAGAATTTTTTCACACCATATGAATCATACTCAAACGAATCACTTGAATTTACATCAGATCTGAAAAAATCAAAATGAATTTTGTCATCATTTTTTACAACAAGAGTATATATATTTTCACCATAAGAAGAATAACTGATAACATTACTGAGTACACCAACTGCACAAGCAGCTGCCACAACTCCCTTTACATAGCTTAAAATCGGCTTTCTGCCTTTGACTGCCGTGATTTTACTGTACTCTTTTTCAACATCAATATCAGCCTGAGAATAATCTTCAGCCTCAGATATAGCCAAAACAAGCTCATTTATCAAATCCACATCGGGATTATACTTTTCCATTTCAGCTTCAAGTTCTTTTCTGAGAGCGTCAGCAGATTTTACAGAAAAAGAATCATCATTAAGAAGCATATTAATTAATTCATTCAAAACAATTCCTCCCTGTGTTTTTCTAATCTTAGCTTTAATCGCTCAATTCTTTTATATATAGCCGCTTCTGAAACGGCAGATTTTTCAGCAATTTCCTTTATGGTTTCCCCATTCAGATAATATTTTTCAAGGAGAGAAAGCTCGTCCTTTGTAACGTATGTGTTGATTATCTCATAATTATCTGAAATAAAAGCCTTTTTATCTTCAATAGGTTCATCAAGAGAATCCAGACTTATATCTCTGCAATGTTTTTTCAAATATCTGCTAATAACCTTGTCAGCTGCCCTGTAAAGCCACAGAACTGTATTTTCCGTTAATTCAACCATTTCAAGCTTTTTGTAGAGTATCAGAAAAACTTCCTGAACACAATCACTTGCTGATTGTTCATGACGCAGCTTTACACGACAATAATTATATATCTGTCTATAATTTTTTTTGAATAGTTCTTCATATTCGTCGATACGCATCTGTTTCCCCCTCTCTATAAATATAAATGCAAAAAAACGCCCACTTTTAGACAACCCAAAAATATATTTGTATACATGTCTAAAAATATGCGTTTGAATTTGTGAATATATACAACAAAAGCTCCCTGATGGGAGCCTTTATCAATTATCAAGTGGGCCATTAGGGACTCGAACCCCAGACCGTCCGGTTATGAGCCGGATGCTCTAACCAACTGAGCTAATGGCCCTTGAATATGAAAAACGGAAGTCGAAGCGACTTCCGTTTTAAAGTGCCGGCATTGAAATAGTTTC
>JAZQFV010000082.1:0-81328 GCA_045539715.1 Ruminococcus sp.
GCATTGATAAAGCGGTAAGCATAGCAAGATATCTCTTGTGATGCTTCAATGCGTCCATATGTCTGTAAACAAAATTTTGCAGCTCTTTCACAGATATCACCTCTCTTCAAATTTCACGAATAAGAACGCTGCGTATTAAAGCGGGCCTATAGCCTTGAATGGCCAAACCCTGAATATCAATCTGCCAATGATATATTCATCAGCTATACAGCCTACCATACTTGTTCGGCTATCAATAGAAGTTGAACGGTGGTCACCCATTACAAATATTCTGCTTTCGGGAACCTGATATGGTAAATCAATATCACATTCTCCGAGGGCTTTTTCATCAATGTAAGGTTCATCAAGAGCCTTTCCGTTGACGTATACCGTTCCGTCTTCTGTAATGTCAATCCAGTCTGTTATCGTGTACGATATAATACAAAAATTCCAATTATAGAGTACCTATAACCAATACATCTGTGATATTCGGTATAGCAATAAATAAAGGCATCTGCCAAATGGCAGATGCCCCAAAATGCTACATATCAACTATTATCTCGCTTCCATCTCTAAATACAAACAACATTTTCTCTTTGTTATATACTATCATTTTTTCAAGCATAGAAACCCAAAATACATTATCAAATTCAGTTATAAAATCTGAATTTTCATTTTGATTCAAAAAGCGTTTTATTATCTCACGGCGAACAGTTTTATCGTTTATCTCCTTTTCAAGTTCATTGTTAGCAGCTTTCAGCAATTCATAACGACTAACAATTTCCCCTCTTTCTGCTCTATATTTGCTTGTATCCAATGAAGACATATTCTTCATCTCAACTTCAATTTCTGTCAACTCTGATTTAACATTTTCTTTTTTTTCCTCCAACATATCAGTCCCAAGCTTACTGTTAATAATCTCATCATATCCTAAAATAATATCCTTACGACTATTCAACAGCTTATTAACAGCTTTTATAAATAAATTTTTAATCTGTTCTTCAGTAAGATATGGAGTACTGCATTTCTGACCTTTATATTTATCATTGCACTGCCAAACCACTTTGCGATACTTATCATTTGAATGCCATACTTTAGAACCATAGCTACCCCCACAGTCGCCGCAATAAATTTTTGATGACAGAATAGTTGTTCCGCACTGCCTTTTACCTTTGCTGCCAACCGCAAGCAATTTTTGCACAAAATCGAATATTTCAGGTTCTATAATTGCCTCGTGATTTCCCTTTACATAATATTGCTTCAATTCGCCATTATTTTTCACCAATTTTTTTGTAAGAAAATCCGATACATAATACTTCTGCAGCAATGCGTCACCTTTATATTTCTCATTCGTAAGGATACGCAAAACAGTATAATATCTCCATTGTGATTTCCCAAAGGGTGTTGCTATTCCATCTCCGGTCAGTATTTTTGCTATTTGAGTCAAATTATAACCTTGTAAATACATACTGAAAATTCTGCGTACAATAGCAGCTTGTTCTTCATCTATTGCAAGTCCGCCATTCTCTCCTTTTTTATAACCAAGAAATTTTGAATATGAAATCGTCACTTTTCCATCTGCCATACTCTTTCTTTTGCCCCAGCGGACGTTTTCTGATATAGAACGGCTTTCTTCCTGTGCAATCGAACTCATAATAGTCAGTAATAATTCACCTTTTGAATCAAGCGTCCATATGTTTTCTTTTTCGAAGTAACACTCAACGCCATGTTCTTTTAATGTGCGTATGGTAGTTAAGCTGTCAACTGTATTTCTTGCAAACCTGCTGACTGATTTTGTTATTATAAGGTCAATTTTGCCAGCGAGAGCGTCAGCAATCATAGCATTAAATGATTCTCTTTTTGCTGTACTTAATCCACTTACCCCCTCATCAGCGTAAACTCCCGCAAACTTCCACCCGATGTGTTCTTTGATATACTTAGTATAGTACTTCACCTGTGTTTCATATGATGATTGCTGTTCCTCATAATCGGTACTTACACGTGCATATGCTGCCACTCGTATCTTTTTTATAGCATCTGCATTAGATGTGTTACATTCCTCACAAGTTGCCGGAATTACAGTCACCTGTCTTTCAATCTTATTTTCCGGCTGAATTGATTTCAAAACTGTTTCCATTGCAGATTCTTTCTCCTTTCTCTTTCAGCTAAAACCTGCACAAATATTTTGTTATCAAGAATAGCATCATGACAAGCACCTTTATCATCAGTTACTGAAGTTCCGTAAAAATCATTGCGTATTATATCGCCAATACTATAACGTGTAAAACAATTTCCCCTTACTGTGCGTATACCTCGCCTTGTAACTTCTTTAGCAATTTCCATATAATTTAATCCATCTAAATACAAACTAAAAATACAACGTATTGATTCAGCTTCTTCCGGAATGATAAAATACTTATTCAGAGCAAAATCATATTTATAACCCAATATATGCCTGCAATATTTTTCACTTCGTTCGCTTCGTATCTCTTGAGCTTTTTCAAAAATATCGTGATTAATAATTGCTTTGTGACAATTCTCATAAAGATATTTAGGCAATTCCCCTCTGTTCAATTTTTTGATTTTTGTCAAGTGATTTTCAACAAACTTTTTCTGCCATAAAAGATTTCCTGTATATATTTCATTACCAATAATTCTTCCAATAGTTCCCTTATCAAATTTACAGCCATTAGTTGTTTTAACACCTCTGCTATTCAAAATATTGGCAATTTGACGGAAAGATTCTCCATTCAAATACATATTGAATATCTCACGCACTATTTTCGCCTCATCCAAAATAAAAACATATTGATTAAGTTCATCGTCAAACCGATAACCATATACATGTTTATTCCACGCTTTTGCTTCTCCGCTTGCATATTTCCTACGCATACCCCATTTTACATTTTCTGAAATAGAACGAGATTCTTCTTGTGCAAATGAGGCAAGAATAGTAAGAATGAACTCACCTTCCTTGCTAAAGCTGCTTATATTTTCTCTTTCAAAGCGAACTTCTACACCAAGTTTTTTCAAACGCCTTACCGATTCAAGCAAATCAACGGTATTTCGTGCAAATCTGGAAATACTCTTACAAAGAATAATATCCACATTTCCTTTTTCACATTCGTTCATTAATTCTTGAAATGCATCTCTTTTTTGAATTTTCGTTCCGGTAATTCCTCGATCCGCATATACACCGATATAATCCCAGTCAGGATTATTCTGAATAAGTTTGCTATAGTAGCTAATCTGTGCATTTACAGAATGCAGCATTGTCTCTGATTCTACAGACACTCTTGCATATGCTGCTACACGCTTTCTTTTGAAAAACATTGTTTTTTCCGACTGAAGTGTAATTATTTCTTTCATAAATTCCCCCACAAATTTAATAACAGGGATAGGTATTAGATTTTCCCATTACTTATCCGTAAATATCGCTGTTTATCAAGGATTTTCAGAAATAAACGCTAACAAGAACGGGTTGTATTTCTCTTTTAAAATTGTATCAATTTCGTCATATTCTATTTGAGTAATCAATCCCTCTTTAAGAAGTTTTTTTGAAATAAGTAAATTCAGAGTGAAGTCCATTTCTCTCTGTATAAAATCAGTATCTTCTGCAGCAAGTTCAAACAAATTCGGCATAATTATTTCCTCCTGAAAAATCAAATTATAGCAAACGACAAAATTTTTTGGCGTTTTGCTAACCCACCCTTTTGAAAAGCAGCTATGCACGACATCTGCTTTTTTCTTTAGGGCTGCCCTTAAAACATAACAAAAAGGCTGTCTGACCCGAATAGACATAGTATCCCCTTAAAAAGTATACTATATATCTATCCGAATCAAACAACCCTGCCTTTCATTATTATCTGCTATTATTGTATCACTCTTTTAAGTTTCTGTCAATACTTTGGAAATTATGGAAATTTATTGAGGGAAACCCTTTTGAAAAAGGGGTTTTCTCCAGCAAGTTTCAATGATACTCCGTCAAATCCTTATCGTTCTGTCCGACTCCTATATTATACAATAGGAATTTATGTCCACAACGATGTTATGAACATCGGCGAGGTATTGTCGCTTTTCTCAAAGCCACACGCTTCGTAAAAGTGCAGTTCATCATTATAAGCGACAACCACAATTCGCATATATTCCTTATACTTTTCTTTTACCATATTAACAAGAGTTCTTCCAATTGTTTTCCCGTGATAATCAGGTTCAACAAGAAGATAATGAACATAGGCATTCATTATTCCGTCATCCATAACACATATCATTCCAACAAGTTTATTCTCATCCCAAGCGGAAAGAACTGTATTATAGTTTTTCATTGCGACCACAAGTTTATCAGGGAAACGCCCCGAAGACCAATTCACAGAAAGAAACAATCTTTCCAATTCTTCACAATTAAAATTATGAGTGTCTTTATATTCAATATTCATATTAGTTTACCTCCGTCAAATTCTTGTCGTTCTGTCCGACTCCTATATTCAATATTAGGGAATATAATTTCTCACAATTGCAGTTACAACACCGTTGGAAGTTTCCACAATTGTATTACTGTTGACAAAATGCGTATCATATGTAAGAAGTGACATAAGTTCTTCGGCAGTATATGTCTTGGGGTTATCCATATCAGAATTATCTGTAAATACGAAATCAGCTGAAAGAGTGTAGGTATTTTCACCGATTTCATAATAGGAATGGCGATCATTCATACCGCTTTCGAAATATAAGCCGTTTTCGTCTGTTTTAAAATAACGTCCGCCATTTTCAATGCCGCCATTTACAATGATAAGACCGCTGTCACGGACTTCTATAGTATCAACAGCAACATTCTTGCCAAGACACCAGATTGTATCGCCAACTTTAAGAGATTGAATATCTTCACCGCTGAACATTTCATAGCGGTAAATCATAGTTGTCAATGTGAATGTGCCGTCAGCGTTTTTGATGAAATCGCCTGCTCCAAAGGATGCCGCAAATTTTGCATTGTCAAATTCCTCAACTCCCTGATGACGTCCAAGCGGTCCATTCAGGGCGAAAATCTCATTGGGACTTGCTGCGGTTGTTTCTTGTACAGTAGTTGCAGGCTCAGTAGGTGGCTCTGTTTGAGTAACTGTAGTAGTTTCAGCCTCAGTAGTTGGGGTTATTTCGGGAGCTGCGGTATCAGCTGCGATTTCCGACTGTGATTCTGATTCTGCAATAGTTTCTGCTGTTGTTCCCACAGCTGGGGCTTCTGTTGTCTGTTCAGCTGTATTGTCTATTTTCTCAACTTCAATTCCGCATCCTGTCAAAGAAAGCAAAGCCGTAAGCACCATAATTCCAATATATTTTTTCATAAATCTTCTCCTTTATTTCTCATAAATTTATTGTATCTCTTTCGCATAGACAACACATACTTAAAGAGCTTACATTTTTCTTAATTATACACGACACACAAAAAATTGTCAATAGTTCAAGACGTGTTTCGGATATAATTTTTTGAAAAAACTGTAGAGGTTCCCTGTAATGCTTATCCGCAATAGGTTATATTGCTCCACCAACTAAACTTTATCAGCAAACCCGAAAAACTGTGTCAAATTCCAAAGTTTTTATTGGTATACCAGTAAAAACTTCTTGACTAAAGGAAGTTTTTCGGGTATAATTAAGAAAAAAAGGAGAAATATTATGATTACAGATTGCTATGATATTAAAACAGAACCCGCTATTAATATTAAGGATTTTTACGGCGAACCAAAACATATTACAGATTTATGTCTGATTATCTTTTCAATAGATATACATAATCACCTGCTTAATACCTATCCATGCGAAAAGATTGGAATTCTGAGTTCTTGCAACGGTGATATAACTATCTATAAAATGAATTATAAAGGCAGAGATATTGCTTTTTATTTAACTGGCATAGGTTCTGCACTTGCGTCGGCTTTCTGCTATGAAGCACATTGGCAGACAGGTGCCACAAAATTTATTATGTTTGGTTCTTGCGGAAGTCTTGACAGAGAAAAAACCGAAGGCAGATTCATAATTCCCACAGAAAGCTATCGTGGGGAGGGTTGTTCATACTACTTTGCTGAACCCGCAGACTATATCGAAATCAAAAACAGCAAGAAATTAGCTGATATATTTGAAGAATTAAATATCCCCTATGTATTGGGCAAAGTCTGGACTACAGATTCTATGATAAGAGAAACTGTGGGACTTGTTGAAAAACGCAAAAAAGATGGCTGTATTGCAGTTGAAATGGAACTTGCAGGTGTGCAGGCTTTGTGTGATTTCTACGGTTTGGAGCTTTATGATTTTCTTGAATCAGGTGATGTACTGGAATCAAGCGGTTACGACATTGAGGGACTTCACGGAGCAAATCACAATCTGGGTAAATTATATATTGCACTTGAAACAGCTTTGTTTTTGTAAAATCATAATTTCTAAAAATGCCTCCCCATTCTGAATGGAGAGGCATTTTATACCAATCCCTAAAATATTAGCAGACAAATCCAATGTCATAAGGTGCAATTTGTGATTGTTTTATGATAAAATCGCAGTAAAATTATAATTTAAAGTGCCTCGCACATCCGCAAACTAAAGTTTGCTCCGTGCGGATCGGCAAATAGCAAACGCCAAAAGGTTTTGTCGTTTGCTATATTATCTTAACCAATAAAAATCCCCCTATAAACCGCTATTTGTAATATCTCCCAAAACGCCGAATTCCCCATTGACAATTGTTACAAAAAATACTATAATTAAATGTGAACGCTAACGAGGGTTAGTGTAAAACATGATATTATGGAGGTAAACTATGTCAGCACACAGCAAATCAAACGACGAGATACTCAGCGAGTATAGCGTGAGTGTCGAAAAGGGGTTATCAGATGCGGAGGTAACTGCCAACCGTGAAAAATACGGTGAAAATAAGCTCCGTGAGAAAAAGAAGAAAACTACTCTCCAGCGTTTTTTGGAGCAATTCAAGGACGTTATGATTATTATTCTGCTCATTGCGGCAGTTATTTCATTCGTCGTTGCAATTATTGAGGGCAATCCCAAGGAATTCTTTGAACCCGTTCTCATTCTCCTTATCGTTGTTCTCAATGCAATTATGGGTGTTGTTCAGGAAAGCAAGGCTGAAAAGGCTCTCGATGCTCTCCAGAATTTATCTGCTCCCCATGCCCGTGTTATCAGAAACGGTGTTGAAAAAGTAATTGATGCCGCTGAACTCGTTCCCGGAGATGTTATTCACCTTGAAGCAGGCGATTTCGTACCTGCCGATTCCCGTCTTATCCACAGCGTAAGCCTTAAATCAGAGGAATCCGCCCTCACAGGTGAATCAGTTCCCAGCGAAAAGGACGCTTATGCTCCCGTTGAGGAAAATGCTCCTATAGGCGACAGAACAAATATGGTATTCTCAGGCTGTTCCGTTACTTATGGTACTGCAACTGCCGTTGTAACTTCCACAGGTATGAATACCGAAATGGGTAAAATCGCAAATCTCCTTGACAACGAAAGCGATTCACAGACTCCCCTCCAGCAGAAGCTTGCACAGCTTGGTAAATACCTCGGAATTATGGCTCTTGCCGCTTGTGCAATTATCTTTGTTGTAGGAATTATCAACGGTATTCCTGCTCTTGAAATCTTTATGACTGCTATCTCCCTCGCAGTTTCAGCTATTCCCGAGGGACTTCCTGCAATTGTTACAATTGTTCTTTCTATCGGCGTTCAGCGTATGGTTAAGAAAAACGCTCTTATCAGACGACTTCCTGCCGTTGAAACTCTCGGAAGCGCATCTGTTATCTGCTCCGATAAGACAGGTACTCTCACACAGAACAAAATGACAGTTGTAAAGGCTTATATCGACAATGCAGATGATGTTGTTCTCGTTGATGAAAATTGTCCCGAGGACATCAAAAAGCTTCTTATGATTGGTGCGTTATGCTGTGACGGCAGCGTTTCTTTTGAAAACGGCGAAGAACAGCATATCGGTGACCCCACAGAAACTGCAATTGTTCTTGCGGCTCACAAAAACGGTATGCCAAAGGACGAAATCAATGCACAGCATAACCGTGTAGGCGAAATTCCTTTTGATTCCGACAGAAAGCTTATGACATCTATCAACAAGTTCGGTGACAAGAATATTGTTATCGTAAAGGGTGCTTTTGATATGATGGCTGAACGCTGCACAGGCGGAAATATCGCAAAGGCTAAGGAAATTACAGAGAAAATGAGTGCAGACGCTCTCCGTGTTCTCGCTATCGGCTACAAGGAAATTGATACAATTCCAGCTGAACTTACATCAGAGGAAATCGAAAATGGACTTACTCTTGCAGGTCTTGTGGGAATGATTGACCCTCCCCGTCCCGAGGCAAGAGATGCCGTTGCTGTATGCCGTCAGGCAGGTATCCGACCTGTTATGATTACAGGCGACCATGTTATTACAGCTGCCGCTATTGCTAAGGATTTAGGAATTCTCGTTGAGGGTGACAGAGCTATTACAGGTGCAGAACTTGACGCTATGTCTGAGGAAGAACTCGACAAGCAGGTTGAATCAATCAGCGTTTATGCACGAGTTTCCCCCGAAAACAAAATCCGCATTGTCAAGGCTTGGCAGAAAAAAGATCAGGTTGTATCAATGACAGGTGACGGCGTTAATGACGCTCCTGCACTTAAAGCTGCTGATATCGGCTGTGCAATGGGTATCACAGGTACAGACGTTGCTAAGGGTGCATCTGATATGACTCTCACAGACGACAACTTTGCTACAATCGTTGACGCTGTAAGAGAAGGACGTGGGATTTACGCAAACATCAAAAAGGTTGTGGGATTCCTCCTTGGTACAAATATCGGTGAAGTTATCCTCGTATTCTTCGCAATGCTTCTGTGGCACAAAACTCCCCTGCTTTCAATGCAGCTGCTTATGATTAACCTTGTAACAGACTCACTTCCTGCAATCGCCCTCGGTATGGAGGACGTTGACAAGGACATTATGACACGCAAGCCAAAGCCTAAGAATGAGGGACTTTTCGCAAACGGTTTCGGTGTGCGTATAATTTTACAGGGCTTTATGTTCGGTATTCTCTCACTTGCTGCCTTTAAAATCGGCGAAACAAATCTCGGATTACAGGGCGGTCAGACAATGGCATTCTTCGTTCTTGCTATGTCACAGGTTCTCCAATCCTTTAATATGAGAAGTGACCGTTCACTTTTCAAGACAGGAATTTTCACCAACAAGACTTTGAACAAGGCTGTACTTGTATCAATTGCACTTGTTCTTATAGTGCTTTTCACTCCTGTCCGTGTAATTTTCGGACTTGCAACACTTCCTGCAACTTACTATTTAATCAGCGTGGGACTTTTCCTTATCCCAACAGTAATTATGGAAGCTTCAAAGGCACTCGGTCTTATAAAGCACAACGACTAATATATAATGCGGCAGATTTATTTCTGCCGCATTTTTTCTCCGTCAATTAGGGTAATACGCAAAAACACCGTATGATTTCGCTCATACGGTGTCTTGTTTTATCTTGTGGAATTTGTTGGCTTTTCAGCCTTTGTACGCTGAATTGTAACCTTTGAATTTGTGGCAATCCATACATCATCAAAGGACGAACAGGAGAACACTACGCCCTGATTGAACTGGTCCTCTGTAATGCTTGTATTAAGCAGATTAACCTCTCCGATTATATCCTCAGCAGTAATTTCCGCAAGGGATTCGGCTGAACCCACCACAACCACATCAATCTGATTTGTAATAATATTATAATTATATGAACTGTCGGGAGGGTTGCTTATCCGAATTCGGTCGCTGTTGATTGTAAGAGGCAATTCCTTTAAATCGGGGTTATCAAGAGTAACCACAACAGATTCAAGGTCGGATACATTGATAAGTTCCGTATTTTCAAGCCGCTTTTCAATTGTAAATGCACGTGTAAAGCCCGGTTTGATTTCGTAAAGGGGAATAAATCCCAATTCAAGAACATCGGGAATTTCTATCTGATTATTGTCGCAGGCAAGAGTTACGGAATCCGATGATAGCTTGAATTTTATCATATCCATATTGAAATTTTCGGGAACTGATGTAATAGCCGCTTTCAGACCTACTTTTTTCTGTGTACGCACAGCAATATTTATATCGAAATTTGTTGTACTGCTGTTCAGCGATGACTGGTCAATAAGCACATTGTCGGAAGTGTAAAGCTGCAATTCCGCACCGCTTAAAACATATGAGGTATCAAGCGTCATTTCCTTATTGGAAACAGCAAAAACCTTATCAATCATATCAAGCTTTGCCGAGGGGCCTGTAATGCTGATTTGCGAGGGAATACACACGTATGCATCGGGATTTTTAACCTTTCCCTCAACGATTTTTACATTGGGAGTTCTGGGAACTACATCAAAATCCCTTGTATCCATTTTATCAAAAACAACTGTTGCCTTTGAGGGGGAAACGGATTTCACCTCAAAATTCACATTGCTATCGCCCTTACTGCTTTTGATTTTCAACGCAAGCTTTTTTGTTCCCGTAGTTGAAACAGAATCCGCATCAAAATAAGCAATAAGGGTTTCATTTGTAAGGTAGCCTATCTGTGTACGGCTTCCTAAAAGTTCAACCTTTACTTCCTTAACGTCGCAGGAAGTAACACTCAGACCGTTCTGGCTGGCGGCAGAACCTGAAATATCCACAGTTACGGGAATACTGTAAACTGTTTTCTGCACCGAGGGATAACGGGTAAGAGATATGGCAAACCAAAGCATTATTGCAATGATTACCGCAATTATAAGGAGAAAAATATTGCTTGACATATACTTTTCCCTTAATTTTTCGAGAGTTTTCACTTTTTCTTCCTCCTTCCGATAATAGAGGAAATTCCTTTCTTATTGGACTTATCGTCATCGGGGTCTTCGTAGAATATTTCCTTTTCAAGGGCGTATTTAAGCTTCATACGTGTATAATCACGGGTAAGAACGCCGTTTATTGCAAGAGAAATCTGTCCTGTTTCCTCTGAAACGGCAATAACCACAGCATCGGAGTTTTCGCTCATACCGATAGCGGCACGATGACGTGAACCAAGGCTTTTATCAATGGAGAGGTCGCTCTTTGGACGTGGCAGAAAGCAGGCGGCGGCAAGAATAATGCCGTCACGCATAATAACCGCACCGTCGTGGAGGGGCGTTTTCGGATAGAAAATATTGCCGAAAACCTCCTTGCTGGGGATAGCATTCATAAGGGTTCCCGTTTCAATCTGCTCCCCAAGACGGGTTTTTCTTTCAATTACAATTAAAGCTCCCGTACAGCTTGCGGAAAGTTCTACGCAGGAGTCGCAGATAGCTTCAATTGCGGTATTCCAGCGGCTTTTTGCATCACCTGAGGGTGTGCCGATACCAATCATTTTTATGCCGAACTGAGTCTGTCCGAACTGCTCCAAGGCACGGCGGATTTCGGGCTGGAAAAGAATGAGCATAGCAAGAAGTCCTACATCAAGGGCATTGCCGAGGATATACTCCATAACGGTAAGGTTGAGGAAGTTACTGATGAAGTAAGCGGCAACGAGAAGAAGAATTCCCTTGATAAGCTGTGCGGCACGGGTTTCACGCACAAGCTTCAGCAGGAGATAAATTATGTAAGTAAGAGCCAGAAGGTCTATTATATCCTTGAATTGAATAGTAGACATCAGGCTGAAAAAAGCGTATTTCATATCCTGAAATGAAGGCATATTATATCACAACCTGTTTATTAGTCAAGGGCATATCGCTCCGTCAAATAATTGATGAAACGATATTACCCCCTATATTATATTGTACCACAAAATCAGATAATTTCAATAGGTTTTTATCAATTTCCGAAAAATTTTATATTTTTAATTCAATTTGTTCACATTTTAGCAGATATTGGTCGGATTTGAGAGATTTATACCAACCCATAAAATGAAATTACGCATTGCGGATTATCAATTGAGCAAGGGCAGCAGCGTCCTCCTCACGGCTGAATACCGAGGGTGAAAAACGCACCGTGCCATTTTTAGTGCCGAGGGTTGAATGGGCAAGTGCCGAACAATGATAACCTGCACGAAGGCAGAAGCCTTTTTCTGCCAACTCTGCCGCCACTCTTTCCGAGGTTTTGCCCTCAACGGAAAAGGATACTATCGGCACATATTCAGCGGATTTTGTGCGATATATGGTAATTTTCGGACTTTTTTCAAGTTCCGCAGCAAACCGCCTGCATATTCTGTCCTCGTGTCTGAAAATCCTGTCAATGCCGATTTTCCGCACAAATTCCATACCTGCTTTCATTGACATAATTCCAACAGTTCCCACAGTTCCGCTTTCCAAGGATTCGGGGAGCAGTTTCGGCTGTTCAAGATGCTGCGAACCGCTGCCAGTTCCGCCCTGAATAATGGGATAAATCGGGAATTTTCCGTCACTTATCAACATTCCTGTGCCTGTAATTCCGTACAAACCCTTATGCCCTGCGGTACAGATGATATTCATACCCTGTGAAAGCTTTACATCAATAATTCCCGAAGCCTGTGCTGCATCGGCAATAAAGGCTATATTCCGTGATTTGCAAAGCCTGCCGATTTCTTCAACAGGCATAATCTGCCCTGTGACATTACTGGCAATGGTGCATACAATTGCCTTTGTGTCGCTTCTTATCAGTTTGCGGAAACTTTCAACAGTTTTTTCCTTTTCGGGGAATACTTCCGCTACTGAAAGCTTGATTTTCCCCGATTTTGCAAGTTCTGCGGCAGGTCGTGCAACAGAATTATGCTCCATACTGCTTATTATGAGATGACCGCCGTTTCTCATAATTCCCTGTATCGCCATATTGAGAGCATGGGTGCAGTTCAGCGTAAATACTACATTTTCAGGCTCTGCTCCGAAAAAATCGGCGGCTGTTTCACGGGCGGAATAGACCATTTCCGAAGTTTTCATACCAAGGGGATGACCGCCTCTGCCCGGACTTGTAAGCTGCTCCATAGCCGATACTACGGCATTTTTCACCGTCACAGGCTTTGGAAAGGTAGTGGCGGCATTGTCAAAATTCACAATCAAGAGAACTCCTCCTCTCGAAGACTGTAGGGGATTTTGTACCTGTTCAGAAGCTTTGGAATATCGGGATTTCTCTCCGTGTACAGGTCATATCCGCACTCCTTTTCACGCCTTTTCAGTTCGCATCTGTAACCGAAAGAAACGAGAAGTCTGACGGCTTTCTGTGCGTAGGTGTAAGAAGGCATCTGTAAAATATATTTCATAAAAATCAGTCCTTATTATACTAATCCCTAAAATGTTAGCTGACAGAGATGATGTATTAGTTTTGTCTGCTGTTGTTTTAGGGATTAGTATTAGTTGTTTACAGCATAATCGCTGATATATTATAATATGATTTTTAATGATTCAATGTGTTTTATAAAAGTATAAAAATGCGGCAGAACATAAGTTCCGCCGCATATAAGAATTGCCTTTATTTTTTAATTCCGCCAACATATTCAAAAGCATACTCAATAGATTCTTCTACTGTTTCGGCATTTCTTGGATTGATTGTGAAATTGTACATACCGATTTTTGCTCTTGATGATGTGTTGAGATTTGTAACATAAAGCTCAGCTGTGAAATGATTTGTTTCAGCCGTGAGCATTGTTATAACCTGACCTATATCAGCAGAATCAATGACAGGTGTTGTAACAAGTCGCTTTTTGCCGTTAGCGTCTGTAATGAAGTAATCGAAAATGAACAGTCCGTCAGCCTTTTCAGGGAATGGTGTGAGGAATGCAATTTCAGTTGCAGTTGACTTTCCGGGAGCAATCTGGCTGAATGTGTACTTAGGAGGTTCAACAGGTCCGTTTGTAACTGTTACCTTGATTTCAGCCTTAACATTTGGGTTATTTACGCTGTAAACCGTAATTTTACACTCACCTACGGAAATACCTGTTACCCAGCCCATTTTATCAACAGTTGCAATATTGGGATTATCTGATACCCAGAGTTCGTCCTTGTTTTCAGCGTCAACGGGAAGCATTGTTACCCATGCAATATCACTTCCGCCAACAGGGAGAGTCATTTCATACTTATCAAGCTTGATTTCAGTAACTGTCTTATTGTGGTTTGCATCAACAGTTATAGTAGCAGTTGCCACAGGATTATCCTTGCTGATAGCGTAAATAAGGCATTTACCCTCTTTTTTAGCTGTGATTACACCGTTTTCATCAACCGTAGCAATTGATTCGTCGGAGCTCATCCATCTTATGGATTTATCAGTTGCGTTTTCGGGAAGAACTGCAACCGCAGCCTTGGCTGTTGTATCAACTGTCATCTTGATTTCTGAATTCTGCACAACGATTTCCTGAACAGGAATGTATACAGTAGTAGTTGTTGCAGGAACTGTTGTAGTTGTTGTAGTTGTTGTTTCGGAAGTTGTAGTAGTTGTTGCAGTTGAAGCAGTTGTTAAAGGAGCAGTTGTACCCTTTTCAACGACAGTAACTATAATATATGAGAAGATTGCAGGGTTATCCTCGCTCTTAACATGAATTACAGTAACGCCGGGTGTAAGAGCAGTAACCCAGCCTTCGCCGTCAACTGTAGCAATTTCAGGCTTTGAGCTTGTCCAGATTTCATTCTTATTTATAGCTGTTTCGGGAAGCATTGTAACTCTTGCTGCCAGTTCAGCTGTACCTGCCTCCATAGTAACCTCGCCACGTGAAAGCTTGATTGATTTAACGTGTCGTCCGTCCTTTACAGTAACTTTAATCTGTGCGAAAACTTCGGGGTTGTCAATACTTGTAACGGTAATTACACATTCGCCCTCTGAAACGCCTGTTACCCAGCCTTCGCTGTCAACTATAGCAATTGCCTCATTGGAGCTTGACCATCTTTCGCCCTTATTAGGTGCATTTTCAGGGAGCATTGTAACATTTGCGGATAATGCACCCTCTCCTGCATTTACAAGCATTTCGCTTCGTGTAATGCGAATTCCTGATACCTTTACAGATGTTGTAGTTGTAACAGGCATTGTAGTTGTAGTAGTTGTAGTTGTTGTTGTTGTTGTGGTAGTAGTGGTTGTAGTAGTGGTTGTTGTAGTTGCTTTTGTTGTGGTAGTTGTTGTGGGCTTAGCTGTAGTTATAGTCTTTGGCTTAGCTGTAGTTGTAGTCTTTGGCTTTGCTGTAGTTGTAGTTTTAGGCTTTGTTGTAGTTGTTACAGGCTTTGTTATAGTTGTTACAGGCTTAGTTGTAGTTGTTGCAGGCTTTGTTGTAGTTGTTACAGGAGTCTGTTCGCCGTTGATAAAATCAATAAGCTTTGAAGTGCCGCCTGTTGCTGCATATGCGTAATACGCAAGAATATATGAAGCATCTACGGAATCGACTGTACCGTTTCTGTCAACATCGGCACAGGTTTTCTGCACGTTGTCAAGAACAGATGTTTGTCCTGTTGAAGATGCAGAATATTCTCTGAGAATAAGTGAAGCGTCAACGGAATCAATAGTGCCGTTTGAATCCACATCGCCCAAGGTATTTTTTGATTCATCGTATGTATTAACGATTTCGCCCTCAACAGGGTAAACTGCTGCATTTCCCATTGTTGGCATTGCTGTGCCGAAGCATAACGCAACGGCTAAAATTGCTGATGTAATTTTTTTAATACTCATAAATTCTCCCTCTGTATAGAAGTAATTCACGCCAATTCCCACCAAATAATGAATATACTCCCATTTTTTTATAACAGATTAATTATACACCATTATTCCGCAAAAATCAAGTAATATAGCGGATTTTGTTAATTCTTACAAAAATACATATATGCCGTGGCACAAAGCCGTTATTTTTATTGATGAAACGGCTATTTATTGCTATAAAAAGCGGCAGTCGCAATGACTGCCGCTAATATTGCTCCACCAACAGCATAAAAGCTATGGCATTTATCTGTTGTAAATCGTGTTCAATCTTTTGATTTTCTTTGCAAGCTGTGGGGTGAATTGTTCGGATTTTGTTCTGAACTGCCAGTTGTTTCCTAAAGTTGAGGGAGTGTTCATTCTGCCCTCCTTTGGACTGTCGAGGAAATCCTGCATCTGTGCTACTGCCACCTCTGCAACACTTCCCCAAGCGGCACGTATAACCGCCATTGGGATTTCGCTCTTTTTCCTCACATTGAGATATTTTTTTGCGTATTTCAGCGACTTTTTATCCATAGCCGCAACCCAGCCGTTGAGGGTTTCGTTGTCGTGAGTACCTGTGTAAGCAATGCACTTTGTAGTTGTGAAATTGTGGGGCAAATGCTCGTTATCCCCGCCGCTGAAGCCGAACTGAAGCACTTTCATTCCCGGATAGCCGCATAAATCAAGCATTTCACGGACTTCGGGAGTAATAAATCCCAAATCCTCAGCTATAAGATTGAGCCTGCCCAGTTTTTCCTCTATGTTGTAGAATAACGTGCAATTCGGACCTTTCATCCACTCGCCCTCAGTTGCGTCCTCTTTGCCGTAGGGAATGGCATAAAAGCTTTCAAATCCACGGAAATGGTCAATGCGGACAATGTCGTAAAGTTCCGCTGCCGCCGCCAAGCGGTTAGTCCACCATTCAAAATCAGTATCTCCGTGATAATCCCAGTTGTACAAGGGATTTCCCCAAAGCTGTCCCAAAGGCGAAAATTCATCGGGAGGACAGCCTGCAACGCTAACGGGGCGACGTTTTGTGTCAAGCATAAACAGCTTGTGGTCAGACCACACCTCAACGCTGTCATAAGCGCAGTAAATCGGTATATCTCCCACTATTTCAATGCCGTTTTCATTGGCATATTTTTTCAGTTCCGACCATTGTCTGCTGAACTCGAATTGCAGGAATTTGAAAAATCCGATTTCCTTTTTAAGCCTTTTCTTAGCCTCTGCAACAGCTTTTTTGCGGTGCATTGAAATGTCTTTTCCCCATTCATACCAAGCTTTTCCGTCATTTTCAAATTTCAGAGCCATAAACAAAGCATACTCGTCAAGCCAGTTTTTATTCTTATCGCAGAATTTTTTGTATGTTGGGAATTTTGCAGCCTTGAATCGGGAATAAGCAATTCTCAACACATCAAAGCATTTGTCGTAAATAAGGGCATAATCCACCTTATCGGTTTCAGTATCCCACACAATATTTTTGTAGTCCTCAGCTTCAAGAAGTCCGTCACCCTCAAGAATTTCAAAGTCGATAAAATAGGGATTTCCTGCATTTACCGAAAATGACTGATAGGGAGAATCGCCGTAGCTTGTAGGAGAAAGGGGCAGAATCTGCCACAGCTTAACTCCCGATTTTACGAGGAAATCCACAAATTCAAAGGCGTGTTTTCCCATTTTTCCGATGCCGTACTCAGAGGGCAGACTTGAAATATGAAGAAGAATTCCGTTTTTTCGCATATGTTACAACTCCGTTTCTGTATATTTATTTTTCTGTGCTTCATAATAATTATGAGGTGAAAAAGATGAAATTTTGTCAATTTATTTTTACTTTTCTTATGGGGTATTTCCTCTATGCCTTTGTGGAAGTGGCAGGGAGGGGTTATACCCATTGGACAATGTGCCTGACAGGAGGATTTGTCCTTACTGTAATCTACATCATAAGCAGCCGCCCTGCTATGACGCTTATCCGCTGCTGTGTAATCGGTGCGACAGCTATAACTGCCATTGAATTTGCGGTGGGAATTTTCGACAATATAATAATGGGCTGGCACGTCTGGGATTATTCAAAGCTGCCCTTTAATATTATGGGACAGATTTGCCCGATTTTCAGCCTTTTATGGGGCATACTCTGCATACCCGCATTTTATTTGTGCCGTTTTATCAGACAAAGATTCGACAATTCTCTGAATTGCAGCCGTTAGCTTTCAGATTTTGAACTATTATAAGCTAAAGGCTAAAAGCTAATGGCTAATAGCTGCAACGCAAAGCGTTGCTAAAATCCCTGTTTTTTCAATTCCGCCACAAGATTTGCGTAGAATTCACGGACATCATAGCCGTCAATATTTTCTCTGAAAAGGTCAATTGTATCGCCGTGGCTTATTCCTCGCACACCCTTAGCCGTCACCATTTGATGTTCACCGTGAATTGCCGCACCCTCCCACACAAGACCGTCACTTCTGCCGTTAAGCTTCTTGATTATGAGATAGCCGACATTGAGGGGCAGACCTGCGGAAAATACGTTTTTCATCACGGACATACAACTTCTATAGGAAACTGTGGGATAGTCCTCCATTTCAGGAGCAAGTTCCTTTAGCCGCACAGGGCTTAAATCCTTTACGCCTGCGATAAAATCGGGGTTTTTATCCCCAAGCTTGCGGAAAATTGCGTTGTATCTGTCGGCTATCCAATTCACGGTTTTGTCGGGCATTTTCCCCATAAGATAGTCAACCATATCGCTTCCGCCGTGGGGAGTATTTATAGTCGTCAGCGTTGCCACACGCTCGCCAAGACCAAGGGAACTTATGGCATAACGGCTGTCAAGTCCGCCCTTTGAATGGGCGATAATATTCACCTTTTCCGCCCCCGTTTCTGCAAGAACACGCTCAATCTGCTCTTTCAGCTCTGCCGCACTTTCGGGAATTGACTTCGCCGACTGCTGATTGCCATAGTAAACAGCCGCACCATTGCGGATAAGAGTTGCAGGCACTCGTCCCCAGTAATTCATATACTGCCAGTCACGGAAGAAAATGCCGTGAACCATAACAATAGGATATTTCGTCTTGCATATCTCATTTTCAGCACGTGCATTTTCAAGTTCTGCCTTTGAAAGTTCGAAAATATACTCTCTTTTTGCGGTTTTGTAGAATTTTCTGATGAGGATTATGTTGATTACAGGCATCCACCAGAAAATCAACAGAAGAATATAATCCGCTGCCTTAATCTGCCTTGAGCCGATAGCTGTGCGGATAAATCCGTCAAAAAATGTTGCTCCCAAAGCTAAAATCGGCATTACAATGGAGAAAATCTTCGGCAGAACTCCTGCGTCGGATTTGACAAAGTAGAGGATAATTGCGATTATTTCGGGGATTATAGCCATTCCCGAAAGCCACAGAAGTGACACTCCCCTTTTCAGCAAACCTAAACGGAAGCTTTTGACCTCTGTTTTTTCGCTGCGAATGAGAATAGCGAGAAATA
This sequence comes from Ruminococcus sp., assembly GCA_045539715.1. Lineage (GTDB taxonomy): Bacteria > Bacillota > Clostridia > Oscillospirales > Ruminococcaceae > Ruminococcus. The sequence goes on from JAZQFV010000082.1 coordinate 19,088, forward strand.
TAATCGACATTATCACAGTTCCGATGACTTTTGCGGCGGTAGGGAATGCAGTTTCCGTCCATATTGGAATTGTGTTGTAAAAAACAAGAAGTAGAATTAGTTCAATTATTTTCATTATGTATAAATTCTCCCTAAACAAAAACAAGAGCGACAATCTGCCGCCCTTGTGAGTAATTATACTAATCCCTAAAATGTTAGTAGACAAAGATGATGAGCAGAAATGATGTATGTCAAGGCGGACAACGAAAGCATACTTCCGTATGGTGAGGAAGTCCAACGATGACATACAGCATTTATGCCATTAGATTTGTCTACTGTTGTTTTAGGGATTAGTATTAATAATTCTTGTTTGAATCAGCGTTAAAGAACTGATTGCTGCTCTCTGTGTAGTAGTCGTTAGCTTCAAGTGACATAAAATCGTCATCTTCCATTTCGGGAAGTCTTGCACCGCAGCGGCCGCAGAACTGGAATCTCTCGTTAACTTCAGCGTCGCACTTAGGACAAATCTTGTAGCCTCTGATACCGTTAAGCTCAAATCTCATCTTCTTGATACGTCTGCGGCGAGTATCAATATCATCGCAGAGAAGTTTAAGACTTGCAGGATCCTCATTGGGATTCTTGTAATACTTCTTACCGAGATCTGTGAAAATCTCCATAATTCTTTCTTCCTCGTAGAGGATTTTTCTTTTGAGGTTATTAGCCTCGGACATACTCTTTGTTTTATCGGAAACTCCTCTGGAAACGTCGCCGATTTTATCGAGAATACCCATTTCTATCAACTCCATTTTCATATTACGTATTGCAGTAAAGCTTCATCATCCCAAAATGACACACTTCCCTGCAACCATTATACAGTACTTATATTATACAATTTTTTGTGCAATTTGTCAAGACCATTTGAAAATAATCCAAAAAATTACTTTTATAGCCTTTGACAATGCTTTGCTGTGTAAATCAAGCTTTTAGCTATTAGCCATTAGCTGTTAGCTTTTCAAGACATTCTGTCATGGGGACTGCCGATGGCAGCTCTTACAAAATCAATTACTCATTAATTCTTAATTCTTAATTCTTAATTATTCAGAAAGGTCCTGCTCTGTAAGCTGAATAATTCCGCCCTTTGTAAGTGCATCGGATGCGTGCTTGATGTCGTCCACACGGATAACGAATGAAACAGACTTGTCAGATGCTCCTGTAAATGCGTAAAGGTACTCCAGATTTACATTTTCAGCTCCGAGAATATCAAGAACTCGGCTGAGCTGTCCGGGAGAATCGGGGATTGTGATTGCTACAATTTCCGTTACAGTAACGGCATAGGAAGCGTTTTTCAGCACCTTTTCAGTCTTGTCGGTATCATTTACAACCATTCGGAGAATACCGAAATCAGATGTATCTGCAAGACTTAATGCACGGATATTAATTCCGCTTTCTTTGAGAAGTGACATTACTCCTGTAAGCTGATTGGGCTTGTTGTCAACGAATACTGAAATCTGTTTTGCGTTTGCCATAGTTCTTTCCTCCTTTTAATCGTGAAGCTTTCTCTTGTCGATAACTCGTACAGCCTTGCCCTCGCTTCTTGTAATGGATTTTGGACTTACAAGGTGTACCTTGGGGTTAATTCCAAGCATTGTCTTTATAGCAAGTGCCAGAGCCTTTTCCTGCTCCTGCATTACTTTCATCTTATCTGAGAACTGGTCGGGATTCATCTCAACGCTGATATCAAGGGTATCTGTGTTGTTTACACGGTCAACCTCAATGAGATAGTTTGGTGAATAGCCCTGCTCGATAAGTACAGTTTCAATCTGTGATGGGAATACGTTTACACCACGGATAATAAGCATATCATCGCTTCTTCCCATAGGCTTTCTCATCTTAATGAGAGTACGTCCGCATGAACACTTCTTGCGGCTGAGTACGCATAAATCTCTTGTTCTGTAACGGAGAAGGGGGAATGCTTCCTTTGTAAGGCTTGTGAATACAAGTTCGCCTACTTCGCCGTCGGGAAGAACTTCGCCTGTATCGGGATTGATAATCTCGGGATAGAAGTGGTCCTCGTTGATGTGCATACCTGTCTGCTCACAGCACTCGAATGATACGCCGGGGCCGCTTGTTTCAGTAAGACCGTAGATATCATAAGCCTTGATGCCCAGTGAAGCCTCAATAGACTTTCTCATTTCCTCTGTCCATGGCTCTGCACCGAAAATACCTGCTTTAAGGCTGATATCATCGGGAGTAAGTCCCATTTCGTGGAGAGTTTCGCCGATATATGCGGCATATGAGGGCGTACAGCAGAGAATAGTTGAACCGAGGTCACGCATAAATTCAATCTGACGGTCTGTATTTCCGCTTGACATAGGAAGTGTAAGACAGCCGACTTTATGTGAACCGCCGTTCAGACCTGCTCCGCCTGTGAAAAGTCCGAAGCCGTAAGCTACCTGACATACATCGTCCTTAGTTCCGCCTGCTGCTACAATTGCTCTTGCACAGCAGTTTTCCCAAAGGTCAATATCATTCTGTGTGTAGAAAGCAACTACACGCTTTCCTGTTGTACCGCTTGTGGAATGTATACGTACACATTCGTTTAAAGGCTTTGCAAGAAGTCCATAGGGATATGCGTCACGGAGGTCAGCCTTGGTAAGGAAAGGCAGCTTGTGGAGGTCGTCAACTGACTGGATATCCTCAGGCTTTACACCCTTTTCGTCCATAAGGTTGCGATAATACTCAACATTTTCATACACGTGCTTCACCTGAGCAACAAGACGCTCGTCCTGAAGCTTTTTCATATCCTCACGGGACATACATTCAATTTCCTGATTCCAATAATTTGCCATTGGCTTTTATCTCCTTTTTATAAATTCAGGGCTGTGCCACACATAATCCATGCGGTATTGCCTTGTGTTTAATAAATTAATTATAATAATCGGTACTTCTATTTAACTCAGTAAAGCAAGCATAAATTACTATTGCCCCAAAGCTTAGTACAAATGTAAACTGAACCGAGCCTGTAAGGAAGAACATTCCCACAGTAAAACACAAAAATATGCACAGCAATATCTTGCTTGCAAATGATACATACAAAATATGTCCTGCTAAAATGTAAACCGCAATCAAGGCGAAAAATATTCCCATAAAGAATAATATTTTTGCAAAAACTTCAATATAACCGAAGCGATAAGAAGAGGGCAAGTCTTTTCTGTAGTATATATTGCGTCTACTGAGTTCAAGACCATTTTCTTTTATTGCAACATAGCTGTTATCGCCTACCTTGTATACATATGTGTATTTTGACGGAAGCTTTATCTTTCTTTCTTCAAAAACCAGCGTTGCCTTAGTGCGAACATAATTTTCGGAATATTCCTTTTGTCTTGCAACACCACCGATAATTGATAATGCTGAAAGAATGAAAAAGATAATCATTATAAATTTTTTCATATCAACTCATCTCACATTCCCTGTTCTGATTATTATTTTAGAGACTCGTTTTTTTAAACAACATAATTCGCTTAAAAAATCCCAAAAAATCGAAACAAATTGATATTCCATCCGCAAAAATACATATAGTAAAAAACAGCGAGATTACAGTCAGCAGAGTAAGAAAAAAACTTTCTTCAAATAAATATGTCAATCCGACAGCAGCGTATAAAAGGATAAACCGAAAAATGTAGTCGGAATACGATTCATAAAGTATAAATTCACATAAAATCCAGATTGCAAAAAGCACACAGGCTATTCCGATAACAAATAATACTTTCGCCGCTGGCTCTGCCCGTCCGATTTTATACTCTGACGGATTTGACTTTTTATAGCCTATAATTCGCTCCTCAGAGGCAGAACCGCCCTTTTTGACTGCAACATACTTTTCACCGCCGACAACATAATTATAAGTGCATATTCTGATTGTATTTCGCCCTGCACCTTTCAGTTCAAAGTCAACCAGTACAGCTTTTGTCAGCTCGTATTTATCGGAATAATCCACTTGTCTGGCTATTCCTATAAATATGAATAATACCGAAAAAAATGTAAGAATAACAGTTATAATTTTTTCCATAATCCCCAACTTGATTCATAATGATTTTGTCTGTTCTATGACACAAAACTCACCCCAAGTTTTGTTCATATCAATTCAGCGTATATTCAATAATATTGCTTACACGGATATATGTGCCGTTTATATAAGCCACAAGATATATAGTATACTTTGCAGGGGAATCGCTAACCCAGTTATGAGTATCGAGAACGAGTTCATTTTCTGCATTTCTATGAAGAACCTGTTCGTCGTTCACCAATATCATCCAGCCAAGGTTGTGAAATCCCTCGTGTTCATCACGGGTAATCGTGTAATCATCGTTAAGGGTAAGTGTAAAGGTTTCCACAATTTCAACCTCAGCCTCACGCTTCTGACGGTAGGAAAGATATTCGAAAGGCTCGCCGTTTACAATAACATCAGCTGAACAGTTCTTGAAATTTATATCCGTTTCCCTGCCCACAATTCCTGCATAGTCGTCAGCTCCGCCGTCAACTCTGCCCTGTACGTGGACATTTTCCCATGCTCCCGACATATAAAGCTCACCGCCTGCAATGCCTGTGCAATGGGTTGCGGAAACATATGCATCCTCGAAATTGATATTCTTCACGGAAACTCCTGTGCCGTAGCCGATAAAGCCCGATTGCAGATAATTTTCAATAATGGTCATACCGTAAATCGTATGCCCCTGACCGTCAACAGTTCCCGAAAATCCATTGCCGAATCCTTTTCCCCAGCCCATTGGTTTCCATTGATAATCTGAAAGGTCAATGTCCTTTTCAAGGGTAATATCGGCATTTCCGTCAATTCCGTTGACATACCACACAACAGATGCAAGCTGTTCTGCGGTGGATACGTGGAAATCGGGAGCATTTTCCATTGCCCATTCCTTATTGGCAAGAGCCATAATACTTCCCGTATCTTCCTCACGCTCCCAGTCGGTTTTGTACTGGGTTAAATCCCTTTCGTAGGCATATTCCGACACGTCAATGCCCCAACAGTCGTACCATTGGTAGGCATCGGCAAGGAGATAAACTCCCGATTCGTCAATATCAGCGGAAACAATGCACTTATCCGTATCGAGTTCGAAATCTTCAACGGTGTTGTAAAACTCATCTTCCTCGGAATAGTGGAGCATTACGAGATTTTTTTCGGGGATTCCTCTCAATTCCGATGTGTCATATTCAAAGCCTAAACGTGGCTGTGAAATCTCGGAATCATATTCGATTTCAATTGGAATTCCCACCAGTCCCACAACTCCGCTGTGGAGCATATCAATATTATACAAATCCTTGACCTGTGCGTGTTTTCGTATATCCTCGGAGCATAAGCCCTCGAAATAAACTCTTACGACTTCGGGTTTTTCCGAATTTTTTATAGTTTTACGACATTCCTGACGGGTAGGGTCTGCTTTTTCAAGCTGTTCCGTAGCTACTTCCGACGATATTACAGTTTCGGTTGCAGATATTTCCTCTGTCGGAACAGTCAATTCCTCATCGGTTTCATAAGCTGAATACAGCAAACCGCAGGAAGTGCAGGAAATCATCATAGACAGCACAGCCATAACAGAAAACAGCTTTTTCACAGCAATCCCTCCCTTTCAGATTATGTGCGTTATTTCTTACTTTGCAGCGTTTCTGCCAAGTTCAAATGCCTTTTTGTTCAGTTCAAGGAATTTAGGCGGTACGCACTGTTCAAGAGCATTCTGCCAGAGTTCTTCGGGGAAATCTGTCTTTGCAGAAAGTACGCCCATAAGAACTACGTTTGAAGCCTTTGCTGTACCTGCTTCCTCAGCCAGTGAAAGAGCGTCAACAGCTGTAATATCCGCACCTGCCTCAGCAAGCTTGCTTACGAGGTCAGCAGGGTATTCCATAGCACCTGTGATTACAGGCATAGGCTCAATCTGCTGTGTTGATGTAATAAGTGTGCCGCCCTTTTTCAGATATGGCAGACAGCGTGCAGCTTCAAGCAGTTCAAAGGAAATTACAGCGTCAGCTTCGCCCTTTTCTACAACGGGAGAATACACCTTATCGCCGTATTTTACGTATGTAACAACAGAACCGCCACGCTGGCTCATTCCGTGAACTTCGCTTACTTTTACATCATATCCCTGTGCAAGAAGCACATTTCCCAGAAGTCTTGACGCAAGGAGTGAACCCTGTCCGCCAACTCCGACAATCATAATTGATTTAGTTTCCATATTTAAATTTTCTCCTTACTATTTTAAAGGTTTTATTCCCCTTGATTTTCGGACAAATCCTTGTCGGGAATCATCGGCTCACCCTTGAAAAAGCGTTCCATATATGGCTCTGCTTCGTCAAATATGAGCAGCACAACAACAAGTATACCGAATTTCGCCCAGAAATTCATTTCAAGTCTGTCCGAAATAAATATTACGATGAAAAGCTGAATAAATCTGTAAACAAGATTAATTATATTTCTATTCATAACGCTCACCGTTTTTATTTGTGAATTATCTCCACATCTCCGTCAACAAATCCAATGCCCACAGGCTTTGATGTGAGGATTGAAGCATATTTGCCCCTTTCCAGATACTCCTCAGCCCAGCCTGTGATAAGTTTCTGTGCGGCTTTCCAGTCCTTTTCGGCTTCATCTGAAAGCTCTACGCAGAATATATCTTCCTCCGATGACCAACATTCCTCGCAAGCCCAGTCGGGGTCATTTTCATCAAATGCCTCACAAGCTACAAGCTGAACGGCATAGACGCTGTCCTCCACAGACTCCTCATAAAGGTTAAAGCAGAATGATACTGTTTCATCGGGCATATCATTATTTTCAAGAATATTGTCAAGCCAGTTGACAAACGCCTCATATAATTGTAACTGCATCATAATTTTCCCCTCTTGTTTTTCTTGTATCTGAAAAGTTCAAGCTTTCCGCATTTTGGACATTCATAAATACTTACTGTCATTGAACCCGAAAGCAGATTGTCCCAATCGCCGAATATCCAGCCTGTACGTCCCAGCTGTATTCTTTCAGTACCCGTATATTCCATTAAAATATTGCAGTACGGACATATTAACTTTCTAATTTTCATAAAAACTCCATTTAAAAGGACATCAGATTATTGCACCAATCTTGCACTGCTCCTTGCAGATGCCGCAGCCTACGCACTGTGTATGGTCAATAACAGCCTTGCCGTCCTTCATTGAAATTGCAGGACATCCAAGCTTCATACACATCTTACAGCCTACGCATTTGTCAGCTTCAACCTTGAACGGAGCATTGTGCTTAACGTATTTGAGCAATGCACAAGGTCTGCGAGAAATAATAACAGATGCCTCATCAGCAGCTAATTCTTCCTTGATTGCAGCCTCAGTTTCAGCAAGCTTGTATGGGTCAACTACACGTACACGCTTTATACCGATAGCCTTGCAGAGTTCCTCAAGATTAACAGCAGCAGCAGGATCGCCCTTGAGATTTTTGCCTGTTGTGGGGTTCTGCTGATGACCTGTCATACCTGTGATTGAGTTGTCAAGGATAATAACAGTTGAATTTGAGTTGTTGTATGCGATATTTACAAGACCTGTCATACCGCTGTGCATAAATGTTGAATCACCGATAACAGCAACGCTCTTATGCTCGCTCTCTGCACCTCTTGCCTTGTTGAAACCGTGAAGTCCCGAGATTGAAGCACCCATACAGATTGTTGTATCCATAGCGTTAAGAGGAGCAGCTGCACCGAGAGTATAACATCCGATATCGCCTGAAACTGTAACGCCAAGCTTTTTCAGATTGTAGAAAAGTCCACGGTGAGGACAGCCTGCACACATAACGGGAGGACGAACAGGAATTGCATCTTCAAGAGCCGCAAACTCCTTCTTCTCGCCGAGAAGCTTTTCAGCAATTGCGGACTGGTTGATTTCGCCGATACAGCCGAAAATCTCCTTGCCCTCTACATTTGTAACACCAATGTTGCGGCAGTGAGCCTCAATAATACCGTCAAGCTCCTCAACAACAACGATACGGTCATACTTAGCCGCAAAGTCACGGATAAGCTGTACAGGCATAGGATTAACCATACCAAGCTTTAATACGGAAGCCTTTTCGCCCAGAGCCTCCTTGACATACTGATAAGCCGCACCGTTTGTAATAACGCCAAATTCAGCCTTGTCGGAAATCTCAACGCGGTTAAGGGGAGAAGTTTCAGCATATTCTGTAAGCTTAGCTGTACGTTCCTCAACAAATACGTGTCTGCCTCTTGCATATGCAGGCATCATAACATATTTCTGTGGATTTTTTGTATATTCCTTTAATTCAAGTTCCTGTCTGTCGAATGTTTCAACAATGCTCTGTGAATGAGCAACACGGGTTGACATTCTTACAATTACAGGAGTATCAAAATTCTCTGAAATTTCATATGCAAGCTTTACGAAATCACGGCACTCTGTGGAGTCTGAGGGTTCAAGCATAGGCACCTTTGACGCAATTGCGTGGTGACGGCTGTCCTGCTCATTCTGTGAGGAGTGCATACCCTGGTCGTCAGCTACGGCAATAACAAGTCCGCCGTTTACGCCTGAATAAGAAGCTGTATAAAGTGGGTCAGCAGCAACATTGAGTCCAACGTGCTTCATTCCGCAGAATGCTCTTGCACCTGCAATTGACGCACCGAGAGCTGCTTCCATAGCTACCTTTTCATTTGGAGCCCATTCAGCGTAAATCTCCGCATACTTTGCAACTTCCTCTGTGATTTCAGTTGAGGGAGTACCGGGGTAGCTTGATACTACCTTACAGCCTGCCTCGTAAAGACCTCTTGCGAAAGCCTCGTTACCTAACATAAGTTTCTTCATTATTTTATTCCTTTCCTATACATTTATTTTTTATATATTCTTCAAGCAGAAACTTTACAAGACCGCTTTTATCATTGCTGTCTATTATTATATCAGCTGCTGCTTTTGTTTCTTCATCTGCATTGCCCATAGCCACTCTTACATCGGCAGCTTCAAACATACTCAGATCATACATTTTATCCGAAATGCAGACAACTCTGTCACAACTGAGTTCATCTTTTATTTTGCTGATAGCAATTCCCTGAGATGTTTTTTTAGAAAAGATGCAAATTCTGTAATTATTATTACTCTTATCCTCATAAAACGTAAAACGCACATCTTTAAGCTGTATTGCTTTCTTTTTCAGAGGAAGAAGTTCTTCATAAGTTCCTTTTGCGGTAAAAGCAATAATATGTAAATGTTCCTGATTCATTTGATTCAGGCATTGATTAATCGTTCCGCCCTCCTCTCCCCATGTTACAAAATCGTTATGATGATTTGAAAAACATAGTGGGGAGTAGCTTGCACACCAAGATTTTATTCCCTGTATTTCGCCTTTTATGTCATTGGTATCATATACTTCCGCAATAGCATACTGTGATGTTAAAGAAATACATTTTGGTGATTTTCTTGTCCATGCTCCATTAAGCAATATGTTATCAAAACCGCTATGCGTTCCGATAAGAATACGTTTGATGATTCTTACAAATTCAGGTTTTAGCATATCACCAAATTCAAACCAGGAACGATCAGTAGCAATAACAATATACATACCATTTTTACTGAGCCGTTCAAGTATATCAAGGTCGTAATTACTAACCATACCTTTTGAATCAAGAAAAGCACCGCACAATTCAACAACATAAAGAGTTTTCATTTCGTAATTGCCTCTCTGAGCCACTTTGTGACTCCGTCCTCATCATTTGTGCCAATCACAAAATCTGCGGCTTTTTTCAGCTCATCTTTTGCATTACCCACGGCAATTTTAACATCGGCAACCCTGAACATTGACAAATCGTTGAGATTATCCCCGAATGCCACAATTTTATCAAAGCCGTATTCCTCACGGAGGAATTTCAATCCGTTAGCCTTTGAGGCATTTTCCGAGAAAATTTCAAGATAATACTTTCCCGTATATGTATCCTCATAGAAAACGTGGTCAAGACCTTTCACAGAAGCGGCAATTCTCTCAATGGGGAGCAGCTTTTCATAATCCCCCGTTGAAGTGAGATACACCACACTTCCGTCATTTTCGCTGTGCAAATCAGCGCATTTCCATAGGGGCTGACCTGTTTTGCTGCGGGTTCTTACATACTCATGCATTAGTTCATTGAGATTGTCGCTGTAGCAAGTTCCGAACTTTTCGCCTCTGAACTTAAACATAAACATTCCCACGTTATTTTCTGCAAATGCGTCGATTATCCTTGCGGCGGCATCAATGGGAATATCGGATTTTCGGACATATCTGCCGATTTTTCTGTCATATATCTCCGCCCCGTTATTGACAATGCAGGGGACGCTGATATTCAGCTTTTCAGTGATACTGCCTGCGGAATATTCGGTTCTTGCGGTGGCATAGGTGAAATACATACCCTTTTCAATGAGGGAATTTATGGTATTCACCGTATAATCCGACAACTCCGCCTGCGAATTCAGCAGAGTTCCGTCAAGGTCGGTGATAAACAAGGTTTTGCCCAATTACTTCACTCCAAATGATAAATAATGATAAATATAGGGAACCTCTATACTCTATTGCTTTATAGTACAAAAGAGGTTACTTATAATTATAACATAAAATCTCTGAAAAGTGAACTATTTAATCAGTATTTATAAAATTTTGTGAACAGCTACAAAATATATATGCAATAGATGTACAATTTGACTAATCGGAATTTGTAATTTTTCGGATTTGGCGATGCATTATTGCTCAACCTGTCCCTATGAATTATATCATCGTATAAAAATGGACGGCAATCGTTAAGACTACCGTCCATAATTCTGAATTCTTAATTAAACTGCCGCCACATAGCTAAAAGCTAACAGCTAATGGCTAACGGCTAAAAAAATAATTACGCATTAATTAAAGTGCTGTCTTTTCCTCAAGGAATTTAACGAGGTCGTCAATAGCAACACGCTGCTGCTCCATAGTGTCACGGTCACGAACTGTTACGCAGTTGTCCTTTTCGATTGTGTCAAAGTCAACTGTAATGCAGAAAGGTGTACCGATTTCGTCCTCACGGCGGTATCTCTTACCGATTGTACCTGTTTCGTCAAAGTCACACATAAACTTCTTGGAGAGCATCTCATAAATCTCCTCAGCCTTTGGAGTGAGCTTCTTCACGAGAGGAAGAACTGCACACTTATAAGGTGCAAGAGCAGGATGCAGACGCATAACTGTACGTGTTTCTCTCTTTTCGTTGCCGTTCTTATCTGTGGAAACAAGCTCCTCCTCGTCATAAGCCTCAGTAACAACAGAGAGGAAAAGTCTTTCAACACCGAGAGATGGCTCAATAACATAAGGAATGTATTTCTCGTTTGTTTCAGGGTCAAAGTATTCAAGGGACTTTCCTGATGTGTTGATGTGCTGTGTAAGGTCATAGTCTGTTCTGTCAGCTACACCCCAGAGTTCGCCCCAACCGAATGGGAAAAGATACTCGAAGTCAGTTGTAGCCTTTGAATAGAAGCAAAGTTCCTCGGGGTCGTGGTCACGGAGACGGATATTCTCCTCTTTAAGACCGATTGTAAGGAGGAATTCCTTACAGAAGCTTCTCCAGTAGTTGAACCATTCAAGGTCAGTACCGGGCTTGCAGAAGAACTCAAGTTCCATCTGCTCGAACTCACGTACACGGAAAATGAAGTTACCGGGAGTGATTTCGTTACGGAAAGATTTACCAATCTGTGCAACACCGAAAGGAACCTTTTTACGTGTTGTACGCTGGATATTAGCGAAGTTAACGAAGATACCCTGTGCAGTTTCGGGACGGAGGTAAAGTTCGGACTTGTTGTCCTCAGTTACACCCTGGAAAGTCTTGAACATAAGGTTGAACTGACGGATATCTGTGAAATTCTTCTTGCCGCAGTTAGGGCAAACGATATTCTTCTCGTTGATGTAGTCAGTCATCTGCTGATTTGTCCAGCCTGCTACATTTGTGCCGTCAAAGTCCTCGATAAGGTTATCGGCACGGTGACGAGTCTTACACTCCTTACAATCCATAAGAGGGTCGGAAAATCCGCCGATATGACCTGATGCAACCCAAGTCTGGGGATTCATAAGGATAGCGGAATCAAGGCCTACATTGTACTTGTTTTCCTGCACGAATTTTTTAAGCCATGCGTTTTTGATATTATTTTTCAGCAGAACGCCAAGAGGGCCGTAATCCCATGTGTTAGCAAGTCCGCCGTAGATTTCGGAACCGGGGTAAACGTAGCCTTTGGATTTGCAAAGGTCAACGATTTTATCCATTACTTTTTCATTATTTTTAAGCATAATTCTTTTCTCCTTCTGGAAATAGTTATCTATTCTATTTTACAGCATATCAGCGAAAATGTCAAGGGTTTTTGTAAAAAAGAAGTCAGATACAAAGGGTAGTGAGTCGGAAATAGTATAAAGGGCATCTCCTGCCGCCCTCAAAAGCAAAAAAGCAACCGTTTCACCGAAGTCCTATTTAACAAAATATTGTTGAAAACTCTGTGGAATATGTGGAAAAGTTATAAAGTTGATTTTACACTTTAACATAGTATTGACATCTGTCAAGGTTAGGGATATAATAAAACTGTGGAGAAATTCACAAAACATTGAAGAGTAAAAATGTGTTCGTGATGCCTGTAATGGGTATCGAGTGCCTGTGGGACGGGGAGTTGTCCATGGGACGAAAGACATTGTCTGCGGTTCACATTTTGCATCCCGCTTCATAAGACATATGGAAAATAGCCTCTTTTTTCGTGTCCTATGATGTGGAAAAGGAGGATTTTTTATGATTATTTCAAGAACATCAAACACCCCTGCGGAAAATTTAAAGCTTTTCGGCAACACAAGAGTTATGATTATTTCGGCTCTTTTCGTGGCTATGAGCTTCACTCTCGGCAAATTCCTGCAAATCCCGATTGGCGACAGTATCCGCATAAGCCTTGAAAATCTCACAATTCTTATGGCTGGTATTTTCTTTGGTCCATTCGTAGGCGGTGCAGTTGCAGTTACTGCCGATTTGGTAGGCTGTCTGCTGAAAGGATATGCCATAAATCCCATTATTACAATTGGTGCGGCATCTATCGGTATCCTTTCGGGTATGATTTCAACTCACCTCAGAAACAAGAATATGACGCTGAATATTGCCCTTTCTATCGCAATTTCCCACATTGTCGGCTCTATGATAATCAAATCAATCGGACTTTATATCTACTTCGGCACTCCTATTCAGGTGCTTGCATGGCGAGTTCCCACATACATTATCACAGGTGCGGTTGAATTTATCATCATCACACTCCTGTTGAAGAACAAGGAATTTTCCGCACAGCTTAACAAAATCTGCACAAAACGGTGAAAATATGAACGGATTTGAGTATATTAAAATTGCCGCTGAACGTGGCAGCAAGCTTGGGTTGGAACGTATTACAGAACTTTGCGAAAAGCTTGGAAATCCACAGAATAAGACGAAAATAATCCACATTGCAGGCACTAACGGAAAAGGCTCTTTCGGAGCCATGCTTTCGGCTGTTCTTGCGGAATCGGGATATAAAATTGGCGGATTTTCCTCCCCTGCCCTTACGGATTTAAACGACAGCTTTCGCATAAACGGTAAAAGCATTACCGATGAGGAATTTAATTCGGTTATGGCTGATATTATTCCCATTTGTGAGAATATGGCGGATAAGCCTACGGAATTTGAAGTTCTCACAGCTGTCGCATACGAACTTTTCAGCCGTAAAAACTGCGATATAGCGTTGATTGAATGTGGTATGGGCGGTGAAACGGATTCAACAAATGTAGTGGAAAATCCGCTGCTTTCGGTGATTACCAATATTGCCCTTGACCATACGGCATTTTTAGGGGATACAATTGATGAAATCGCACGATGCAAAGCTGGAATTATAAAAAAATCCCGTCCTGTTCTCTATGGCGGCGACGAATTGTCACTTGATACAATCCGCAATATATCGCAAAAAAACGGCTCACAGCTCACCCTTGTGGATAGTGACCGTGTAACCGTTCTTGAAAGTGATATTAATGGTGTGGTTTATAGCGATAAAGTGTTCGGCAGGCTCAATTCTCCCCTTATCGGCACATATCAGAGGTGCAATCTTGCCAATGTGCTGACGGCAGTTGAAATTCTGCGGAACGAGGGTATGAATATTTCGGAAAATGCCGTAAAATCGGGAATTTCCAAAGCTGTATGGCAGGGACGTTTCGAGGTTGTAAGCCGAAATCCCCTTGTAATTTATGACGGGGCTCACAATCCCGACGGCATAGTTCAGGCGGCTGAAAGCATCAGCACATATATCAGCGGAAAAATCGCCCTTTTAATCGGTGTCATGGCTGATAAAGAATACGGACTTTACCCCGAAATACTGGGAAAATTCATAGATAAGACATTCACGGTAATCCCCGATAATCCTCGCTCCCTCGACAGCGATATTCTCGCCCGTGCTTTTACGGAAAAGGGCATTGACGCTGTATCCTGCGGTTCGGTGGAAAACGGTCTGCAACAGGCGGTGGAATACGCAAAAAGCCGCAATATACCGTTGATTGTTCTCGGTTCGCTTTATATGTACAAGGAATTTTCGGAAGTTATAGCTGAACTGCTCAGAAAATATAATTAATATTTTTCAATAATCTCATGGGCGGATAATATCCTCCCCTACACAAATTCGGCTATATTACGTTAAATTGCGGACTGTTCAAGGCAGTCCCTACAAATTATAATAGCACAAAAAACGGACGGCAGAATAAATTAATCTACCGTCCGTTTTAATTATTAATCTGCCATTCAAAAAGCTAAAAGTTTTAAATATGCCCTTTATACTGCGGAATACCCTTCGGTCCTACGTATTGTGTGGATTTGTCAAATCCCATAATGATAACCATAATCTGCGGAAAGAAAATTGAAAGTACGCAGAATACCAGTGATTTTCCGTATGACTTGGCAAACATATAGCTTATATAGCCTGCTATAATGCATATCGGAACAATGATAATCAGGCATATAATCATAACAATTACCATAATTAATATCGCTGTTTCGTTGTCATCTGCCAATCCCGCAAGATACATACAGCAGCAGGCAATAGTATAGACAACTGTCAAACCAAGATAAACCCACCCAAGCATATAACTGCCTGTAGCAATTTTAATCTGCTGCATATAGTAGTACACAGGCACAATGGACGACCACCCAGGCTCGCCTGCTTTTTCGTAGAGCTTCCATGTTGCTATAATCTGCAAAACAGCCATAGCAAGAGATATAAGAAGTGCGATACCATATATAATAAATATTAAAAATATAAGTGAAGCACCAGCCATAATTTTCCCCTCTTTTAACATATGGGCGGATAATTTCCACCCATACAAAATAATTACAATTGCAGGCTGTCAAAAACAGCCGCTTCGGCATAATCACGCATTAAAGCTTGATTATTTCAGTTCCCTGACGTGTTTCCTTTACTTCATAACCAAGAGCCGCAATCTTATCACGAAGTTCATCGGCAAGGGCAAAATTCTTTTCCTTACGTGCAGCCTTACGCTGTTCAACAAGTTCCATAACCTCAGCAGGAATATCGCTTGCATTATCAGCTGTTTCAAGGGATTTCTTTGCAGTTTCAACCATATCAAGTCCAAGCACCTTGTCAAATTCATTGAGAAGTGCAAGCTTTGTGGAAGCGTTTGCTGTGGATTTCAGCACATCATAAACAGATGTTACTGCAAGAGCTGTGTTGAGGTCATTGTCAAGAGCAGAAACAAATCCGTTCATAAGGCGGTCATATTCAGCCTTGTCAATTTCCCCTGCCGCCTCAGTTGTAAGAGGTGCGATTTTTGCAATAAGCTTGTTGTATGTAAGCTTTGCATTGTCGAGATTTTCCCATGAGAATACGAGATTTTTTCTGTAGTGGGACTGTAAGCAGAAGAAACGGTACACAAGCGGTGAATATCCCTTTTCTTCAAGAAGTGAAACTGTGAGGAATTCGCCGCTGGACTTGCTCATTTTTCCGCTGTTTGTATTGAGGTGGTGAACGTGGAACCAGTAGTTGCACCACTCATGACCGATATATGCCTCACTCTGTGCGATTTCGTTTGTATGGTGTGGGAATGCGTTGTCAATTCCGCCGCAGTGGAGGTCGAGATATTCGCCTAAATGCTTCATACTGATGCATGAACACTCAATATGCCAGCCTGGGTAGCCGATACCCCAAGGTGAATCCCATTTAAGTTCCTGATCGTCAAACTTTGACTTTGTAAACCAGAGAACGAAGTCAGCCTTATTTCTCTTGTTGGAGTCCTCCTCAACGCCCTCACGGACGCCTACAGCCAAATCCTCCTCCTTGAAATCGTTGAAGATGTAGTATTTGTCAAGCTTTCCTGTGTCGAAATAGATATTTCCGCCAGCCTCGTAAGCATAGCCTTTTTCAATAAGTGAGGAAATAACACGGATAAACTCGTCAATACAGCCTGTTGCAGGCTCAACTACATCGGGAGTCTTGATATTCAGCTTTGCACAGTCTGCAAAGAATGCGTCAGTATAGAACTTTGCAATTTCCATAACTGTTTTCTTTTCACGCTTTGCACCCTTGAGCATCTTATCATCGCCTGTATCGCCGTCGCTTGTGAGATGTCCCACATCGGTGATATTCATAACACGCTTTACGTCAAGACCTGTAAAGCGGAGATGTTTTTCAAGGATATCCTCCATAATGTAGCTTCTGAGATTGCCGATATGTGCGAAGTGATAAACCGTAGGGCCGCAGGTATACATTGAAACCTTGCCTGCCTCACGGGGAATAAATTCTTCTTTTTTTCTTGTGGATGAATTATAAATCTGCATAAATCATAATCCTTTCAGATATATTAAAATTTAGAGGTTCCCTTATATTATATCACGGCTGTGGGAAAATGTCAATTGATTTTGTTGACATAGGATTTTTCATATGTTATAATGTAAGAAATGAAACGAAAGAGGTTATAGTATGAAAAAGTTTACAGCATTTTTAACGGCTGTCGTTATGTGTACGGCTTTAGGTTCGTGCAGTAATAAGGATAAAAAAGAAAGCAGCGTCAGCAGCAGTATTCCCGAAGTCACAAGACCTACCGACCCATATATTGATGACGCTGTTGAGGCACAATCGGGAGAAGTTTATCTCGCAGTTGCCGATTCACAATGGAAAGCACAGTATCTCGGCACAAATGACGGTATCGGTACTTCAACTTTAAGCTATGATGCAGGTGTTGTTGAAATCACAGGAAACGGCGATTATACCGTAAGCGTAAATGCCGATACAGAGGGATTTCGCTATGCTGTAAGCGGAAATTCAGATAATAAAGAATTCGTGCCAAAGGGTATGGAATTTATGGCTGTTATGATTAAAGAGGGCGAAACAAAATTCCCCGATGCCGTAATTACCGTAAATGAAATCAGAGTTGACGGAACTCCCGTTGAACTTACCGCCAAGGCTTACACTTCCTCCGACGACGGAATCAACACAAGGGCAAATCTCATAAACAAATGGACAAGCAAGCCCTCACCCGATGCAAGATGTACTGACGGTGCGTTATATGACGGAAACGGTGAGCCACTTGATATTTGTGCGGAATACTCCCCTTGCATCGTTGAAGATGAAGCCTTTGCCCAATGGACAGAGGTTGAGGTTGATATAACCATAAGCGGAATTGAATAAAACTCCATAACAGAGCAATCCCCCATTGTCCTATTGACAATGGGGGATTTTCACGTTTCACTTTTCATATTTATCAATGATACTTGTCTTTTTGTTTTTGGGTAAAAGGGCGAAAAAACTCACAACCGCAGATATTGCCGTAAAAATAATCCCCAATGCGATATTATTAAATATCACAACCCACATAACAGCTATAATCAGAGCTGTAACTGCATAAACAGCCATACCATTAAGATTGTTTTCATTTTTCATAGCTTTCACCTCAAAAATTATTTAGGGCTACCCTTTAGACATTCCCCTTTAGGCAAATCCCCTGCCCTATATCATCAATTCCCTTTTCTATATCTTATACCTTCGCTCATTTTGTCATTGCGGAACTTCACCCCTGAAATTCCGCCTTTATTGTCTTTCCCATTTTGTCAATCGCCAATCATACCTATATCGTTACCCCTTAGAGTTTCCCCAAACCCTATATCTGAGGTTTGTCGCTAACCTGATGTCATACCCCGTTGCCAATAATCCTATGTCACGTTACCCCTTATGTCGTTGCCCATTTTTCCAATAACCTATACCATTTAATTCCTTCCGTCACTTAAAGTTCGTTATAAATTATGTCTATATAAAAGCTTACCCCTAAGCTGTTATATATTTTGTTTTTCGTTTTCAGCCTGTCTTTTTTTCTCAATCTGAGTCAAGGATTTTGAAACTTCCAGATTTTCGCCGCAGTACGGACAATGCATCATGTAAAAACTAATATTAATAAATTCATCACAATGAGGACAGCGACCGAAGATATATGATAAAATAATCATACCACCGCAAGCAACCACAATAAATATTCCACACTTTATCTTTACTGACATTAAGGTATCAGGAATAATGAGAAAGATAATTGCCAATATTACAAAAATAATTATCAAACCTATATAAAATGATATAACATTTCTGCGGTATTGCAAATTAAGCTGATTTTTTCTTATTTTTCTTTTCAAATCTTCTTCCTGTCTTGCTTTTAAATCCAAATCTTCCATAATCATTTCCCTGCTTTCAGGCTTGATGTTAATGATTAATAACCGTATTTATCGTTACTGTTGTAGTTGTTATAACCGCCAAAACGTGGAACACCGTTAGGACCTACATATTCTGTGCTGCTGCTGAATGCCATAATCATATAGATAATGGGAGCAAAGAAAATTGCAAGAATACACATTCCTGTTGACTGACCGAATGACTGTGTGTATTTGTAGCATACATAGCATGATATTACAAGCGATGCCAATGAAACGAGTAAAACTATCGCCTTAAATGCTCCGTTGTCACTTTCAATGTTTCCCAAAACAGTGTCTGCAATTGATAAACCTACAAAAGTCCAACAAAGTTTCTCATCACCTGTGCCGATTTTTGCCATTTGATAACTGTTGTAGAAAGGAATAATTGCTGACCAACCCGGCTCTCCTGCTTTTTCAAAGAGTTTCCAGTTCGCAATTATTGTAATAACTACCACTACAAGCGTAATAACTAAAACAATTCCTAAAAACGCTGCCATTCCTGCTAATACTTCTTCCATAATAAATAACCACCTTTTTTTAATTTTTTTGATTTGGTTTGTGTTGACTTTCCCCAAAGTCGTTATATCATATATAGCAAACGACACAATCTTTTGGCGTTTGCTATAATTTTCGTGCTGACTAAAAGTTTTAGATACGTCTGTCCTTTTTCTTTAAAAGTACTTCGGGATTTCTAACATAACTTCTTACAACACTTCCGCAGCGTCTGCATATGATATGATGCAGTGCCTGTCCTTTTCCCCATTGATTTTCTATCCCAAAAACGCACCCCTGTCCCTGTGTCAAGGCTTTGATAAATTCAAAGTTGCCGCAGTATGGACATCGTTCATCTTTTATAGGATATGCCATAATGTTCACCTCTGTTTCGGACTGCCAAAGCAGCCCCTACAAAACTTTCCCATACCATTAGCTAATGGCTAAAGGCTCACAGCTAACAGCTTTGATTTAAAATCCCTTATCAATATATTCACGGAAGATTTTCAGAATATGCATTCAAAGAAAAGTTCTAATGCACCTTCAATTAAATCTGCCATAAATTCACCAATTGAAAATCCGTTATTTTTATAAAATCTCATATCTGATACCCCTATCATTTAAGAGTTTTATTCTGTTGTGTCATTCTGAGTTGTCGGCTGTGTGGGAGGAACGTAGGAAGAAGATTTTCCTAAATCCTCCGGGTCAATGTTGATAAGCATTCCGTTGCTGTCACCGCTTACAACCTTAGGCATTTCGCCATTCCACTTTGTAATCTGCTCATAAGCTATAACCTTGTCGGAAAGTGACGCTTCAAGAAGTCTGTTAGCCTCAGCCTGTGCCTCTGCCTCTTTGAGGATTGCGTTAGCATTTGCCTCAGCTGCAATAACTTTCTGCTTAGCCTGTGCTTCGGAAATAGTTATTGCCTGCTCCTGCTCGGTTTTTGTTTTGAGCAAATTCTGTTCAGCTACCTGCTTTGCCTCAATAGCTGTGTTGAATTCAGCAGAGAAGTCAAAGTTTACGATGTTGAACTTTTCTATGTAAATACCATAGCTGTTAAGCTTTGTATCAAGAGCCGCCTTGATTTCATCACCAACAGCTGTACGCTCTGTGATAAGCTGTTCAGCGGTATATTTTGCTGTTGCTGATTTCATACATTCCTGCACCACAGGGGAAATAAGTACTGTCTGATAATCCGTGCCGACATTCTGATACATATCAGCTGCCTTGTCGGCTACAAGTCTGTAGTTTACTGCAATGTTTGAGCTTACTGTCTGCAAGTCCTTTGAAACTGCCGATGCAGGTGTTTCATAGACCTGAATTTTGTTTGACATTTTTTCAACTTCCTGAACAAACGGCACTTTCAGATGAAAGCCCTCGGAATAAGATGTATTTGAAACCTTGCCGAGAGTAAGGATAACACCTGTGTGACCTGCGGGGACGATTGTAAATGAGCTTGTGGCAACTATAATTGCCGCAACTGCTGCAATACATCCGCCTACGATTTTACCCGAGCCGCTTTTCTTAACTGTACCATCTCTTCTGATTTCTTGATAAGTTCCCATAATTTTCTCCTGTTAGTTAATGTGTAGTTCTTTCATTTTTTCGGGAGGTGTTACAATCGGCTTTCCATCGCTGTCAAGCAAAACTGTCAAACCGCCGCCGTAACCGTCCTTATGAAAGAGATAATTTACCCCTGTAACCCTGTCAATCCATATTTCTGTATAGTTCAGAACGCCTTCTTTGTGTACTTTAATAAATCTTTCGTTGAATGCCATAACTTTTCCTCTTTTTTCCCCTTTTAGTAAAGCGATACCCCTATCGCTTCACAACTTCTCCAATAATCCTTAATCATAACCCCTTATGTCATATCCTTGATGTGTTCCCAATAATCCTTTTTCATAACCCCTTATGTCATTTCCTTGATGTTGTTCCCAATAATCCTTTATCATGAACCCCTTATGTCATTCCCTTGATGTTGTTCCCAATAATCCTTAATCATTGCCCCTTGTGTCATTTCCTTGATGTTGTACCCAATAATCCTTTATCATGAACCCCTGTTTGTCCAATAACCCTAAATTTGATTCCCCCTTAAATCCTTATGTATATCCTTGTAATCCCTGCACAATCCAATCAATGCACCGACTGTTGTTCCTAATGTCATTCCTGCACATACCCCTATGAACAGTCCAAAAGGAAGAACACACCCCGCCAATGCACCAATACCAAGCCCGATGCACAACCCCTTTGCTGCACCGGTGTCGGTATTTTCAAGCTTTACCCAATATTCCATATCATCGCCCCCGATTCCCCGAAATTCTTATATTTTTCCCCTTTATTCTTTTCGGTTAAAAAATTTCTATCTCCGCTAATCCCTTTTCCATTTCGTTTTTGAGGCAAGAACTTCTGTAAGCCATTACCATAATGTACATAGCCTTTGAAAGCTTATCCTCACCGAAGTTGATTTCCGAAGCACAATCCACAAGTTCTTTTGCAATAAGCTCTCTTATGTGGTTCGGTTCAAATGCACCCTCATCAACAGCTGTGAAAATAATTCTGCACAAGATGTTATAAAGTTTCACATCATCAATGATGTCATCTGAGGTATCTTCCACATCACCATTGATATAAGTCATAAGATTGGCAATCTGTTCAAGCCTCATAACACCTTTCAGCATATTGATAAGAATAATTCGTATAACCTGCTTTTCGGTATACTTCTTGCCTTTCGGAGATGATACCCAGCCACGCTTAATCCAGTTCTGGATTGTGGAGCCTTCAAGAGCCGTAAGCTTTGAAAGCTGTGAAAGTGTAAGACCTCCTGTTGCGTCGAGTATAGGAGCTATCAGCGAAAAAGCTGTATATCTGCCTTGCTCTGAAAATGTTATTGATGTACCGGGAATTGTTTTTAACATTGTCACACCTCTTTCTCAACCGATGATATGATTATATCACAAGTTCACGTGAACTTCAAGTGCCGTCTTAGGACGTTTTGATGTGTTTTATAGTATTTTTTTGAATTTATCTCTCTTTTTCATCGTTTTTCATATTTTTTCAAGATTTTTCAAATTATTACAAATTTGTAAAAATTCGCTTTTTTCTCTTGACAAATCGACATTACTGTGATATAGTTATTTTACCGTGATAAATCAGTCATATATCACGGTAAAAATATGATATAGGTATAAGTATAAAAGGAGAATTATTATGGCGGATATGGATTACAATTATTCAGGCGATGTGGTTTCAGGTGTTGAGCCTGCCAAAAAGCATACAGGGGCAGTTATAGGCGGAGTTACCGCAGGTGTTCTTGCTGTGGCTGTAGGCGGCGGAATTGCTGCATATAATATGTCTGACCTTGTGAAAAATCAGGTCAAGCTTACTATCAGCAAGCCTGATGAATACTACTCATGGGTTTTAGAAAAAAATTCAAACGAAGCGGCTTCACAGATTTCAGAGGCTTACCGTGAATATATTGAGGAATATAAAAACGGTTTATCCTATGATTTAAAGTTAAAGTATGATATTTCCGATGACGCAAAGGCATTGCTTGACGAGGAAACAGATAATATGCTGCCCGATTTTAACAGCGTGACTCTGGGCGTTACATCTGTAATAAAGGATAATATTTTAAATGCAGATATTTTTGCTGAGGTAAATGATAAAAATGTTATCTCCACAGAAATGGCGGCAGACTACAGTGCTTATGATGTTTTCTTCCGTTTGCCCGGACTTTCAGAACAATGGATAATATGTCCGTCTGTTTTGAACGAAACTGAACTTGAAGAATTAAATGCACAGGCAACTAATCCCGAGGAAATTATCACTCCCGAGGAACTGGAAACTCTTATTGTAAAATATACAAATCTTTTTAGTGAATGTGTTTCTGATATTGAACTTGAGAAAAAGGAAGAAATTGCAATCAGCGATATTACTGTAAAATATACAGTAGCTGAAATGACTATCACAGAGACAAAAGCCAATGAAATTGCAGAAAAATTCATTAACGAGATTAAAAATGACTCACTTATCAAGGAAATCGTAGTTGACCGTACAAAGTTAGCTACTGCTGAGGATTACGATGCAGGTCTTGACGAAGCGCTTAATTCATTGAGCGAGGAATCTTCCGATGAAGCTGTTACAATCAAGACATATATTGACGCAACAGGCTCTGTCCGTGGTATTTCCGCAACAGAGGACGAAGCCGAGGGCGAAAGTATGCGTCTTATTTACGGCAAGCAGGAGTCTGAAATCCGTGGAGAATTTGTCACAGTTGAATATGACACCGATGCAGAAGCACGTATGGACATTGCTCTTTCCGAAAAAAGCAAAAATTCCTATGACGGTACAATTACCGTTTTTGCAGAAGATGAAAAAGCTGTAGTAAATCTCGACAACATTACAGTTGTAAACGAGAAAAAGGGCTATGTTTCAGGCAACATCTCATTTGAAGTTGAGGAGCAGAAATATAATCTTGCACTTACAGCAGATGAAAATTCACAGACTGTTTCAACTGATATTGTTGTTGAGGGCGTAAATTACGGAAAAATCGCAGCAACACTCTCTGTAGGAAGCGGCGAAGCACCTTCACTCCCCGACAAATCCGCAGCATATGATATTTACAGCGAGGACGCTGACTTCCCAAGCGACTATGTTGAACAGGAAAAAATGGTTGAATTCGCA
The DNA here is from genome assembly GCA_045539715.1 of Ruminococcus sp. GTDB lineage: Bacteria > Bacillota > Clostridia > Oscillospirales > Ruminococcaceae > Ruminococcus. Next base: position 43,006 of record JAZQFV010000082.1, read on the forward strand.
AAGGAAGTCCTTATGACTGTAGGTCTTGACGAGGCTACAGCAGATGAACTTGCTGTTGAATTCGGCGACAGCATTTACTACACCTACGATGCGTGGGAGGACGACTACGACTACGGCTGGGATGACGAGGATTTCGACTTTGACGAGGAGTATTACGACTGGGATAGTGAAGAATTCATAGATGATTCTGATATTTACTGGGACGAGGATTTCTCAGATGATATGGAAATTTACTGGGATGAAGATTTTGACATTGACATGGATGATGTTGAAATTCCCGAAATCAACCTTGATGATATAGAATTATCATAACTCTGAGATTTAATAAAAGCGGTAGTTTTGCGACTGCCGCTTTTTTATATCTGCAACAAAAAACCTAAGGGCATCTCTAACCTTTTTTACAAAAAAACTTGATTTCTACGTGAAAAACTGATATAATGAAAGTGTGTAACTAATTTCAATTGGAGGAAATTATGGATTTAAAAGAACTTCGCAATAAAATAGATGAAACAGATGAAAAGATACTCGCCCTTTTTATGGAGCGTATGGAGTACTGCAAGGGCGTTGCAGACTATAAAAAAGAGCATAATCTCCCCGTATTTCAGGGAAATCGTGAACAGGAAGTCCTCGACCGCATAAAGGCTCTCACCAATGACAAGGAGCTTGAAGCAGGTACGGCATCTCTGTTTATGTCAATTATGGATATATCCAAAATTTTGCAGAACAAGAAAATCCACAGTTCAACTGAAACTGTCTATGATACTCCCGATTTTGCCAATGCAAAGCGTATCGGCTGTCAGGGTACTTCGGGAGCAAATTCCGAAACTGCTGCAAAGCTTATTTTCGGCGATATTCAGCCGATTTTCTATAAAACCTTTGAAGATGTTTTCGCTGCTGTTCAGTCGGGGGAACTTGACTACGGCGTTCTCCCCGTCCACAATTCAACAGCAGGTTCGGTAAGCAGTACATACGACCTTATGGCGAAATACAGCGTTTACAAGGTGAAAGAAGTATGCGTTGAAATCAATCATTGCATCGCTTCAAAAAATGCCGCTTCAATTGACGAGGTAACTACAGTTTATTCCCACCCGCAGGCAATTTCACAATGCTGCAACTATCTTACGGCTCACGGCATAAAAACTGCGGAATACGGAAATACTGCCACAGCCGCTGCTATGGTTGCCGAGAGCGACGAGAAAATTGCCGCTATCTGCTCTGTTGACTGTGCAAAACAGCTTGGACTTACAATTCTTGCGGAAAATGTTGCAGATTGTGAGCTTAACCGCACACGTTTTATCTGCATTTCACGCAATATGCAGATTTCTCCCGATGCAGACGCTATTTCGGTTATGCTGAAAATTCCCGATACAGAGGGCAGTCTGTACCGACTTCTCACAAAATTCTGCGTAAACGGTATGAACCTGCTCCGCATTGAAAGCCGCCCACTCAAAGACGGCAGCTTCAATGTTATGTTTTACCTTGACTTTGACGGTCATATTGACGAACCAAGAGTAAAAGCGTTAATGAACGATTTAACGGAAAATCTGGAATATTTCAGATTTATCGGCACATTCAAGAATGAATAAACAGGTGATAAACATATGAATGATAAATTTTATGAACTCCTCGACCGCACAGGATTTGTATTCCTTGACGGCGGTTTTGGTACAATGTTACAGGCAACAGGTGTTGAAATAGGGCATAATCCCGAATTGCTCAACATCACAAATCCCGATGTAATTATGAATATCCACAGACAGTACGTGGAAAGCGGCTCTGATATTTTCTGTGCAAATACTTTCGGTGCAAACAGCTATAAGCTGAAAAACAGCGGATATACCGTGGCTGAGATAGTTTCAGCAGGTATCGCAATCGCTAAGAAAGCGGCTTCGGGAAAGGCTCTTGTTGCCCTTGATATCGGTCCAATCGGTCAGCTTTTAGAGCCGTCGGGAACTCTCACTTTTGAGGAAGCCTACGAAATCCACAAGGAAACAATCCTTGCAGGTGCTGACGCTGATATTATCATTATCGAAACAATGACCGATTTATACGAGGTCAAAGCGGCACTTCTTGCGGCTAAGGAAAATTCCGACAAGCCTGTTCTCGTAACTATGACATACGAGGCTAATATGCGTACATTCACAGGAGTTTCCCCCGAATGTGCAACTGCCGTTTTAGAGGGACTTGGTGCTGACGCTGTTGGTGTAAACTGCTCCCTCGGCCCTGAGGAGCTTTTGCCGATTATAGAGAAAATCTGTGCTAACACAACTCTCCCTGTAATTGCAAAGCCAAATGCAGGACTCCCCGACCCTGTGACAAATAAGTTCAACGTAACTCCCGAACAATTCGCACAATCAGCTGTGAAGCTTGCAGAATTGGGAGTTAAGATATTCGGCGGCTGCTGCGGTACAACTCCACAGCATATATCCGCCCTTGTAAATGCTCTCGAAGATGTGGAGTATGTTCAGCAGGAAATTGAAAGAAAGCCTGTTGTATGCTCTGCGGTTAAATGTGTTGAAATCAATCAGCCGAGAGTTATCGGCGAGCGTATTAATCCTACGGGCAAAAAACGCTTCAAACAGGCACTTGCGGAAAATGACATCGGGTATATTCTCGGTCAGGCTATTGAGCAGATTAATGCAGGTGCGGAAATTCTTGATGTAAACGTGGGTTCTCCCGAAATTGACGAGGTTGAAATGATGAAATCCGCTGTTAAGGCTATACAGGGCGTTTGTGACGCTCCGTTGCAGCTGGATTCCACCCGTCCCGATGTACTTGAAGCAGGACTTCGTGTTTACAACGGAAAGCCTATTGTCAATTCAGTAAATGCGGAAGATGAGTCCCTTAATACAATTCTTCCCCTTGTTAAAAAATATGGTGCGGCAGTTGTGGGACTTACCCTTGACAAAGACGGAATTCCCAAAACAGCCGAGGGACGTTTCAGACTTGCTGAAAAAATTCTTGATAAAGCTATTGAATACGGAATCCCCAAAGAGGACGTATATATTGACTGCCTTACGCTTACGGCATCAGCTGAGCAGGAGGCGGCACTGGTTACTCTCGACGCTTTAAGCCGTGTCAAAAAGGAACTTGGACTTAAAACTGTCCTCGGAGTTTCAAATATTTCATTCGGACTCCCCAACCGTGAAACAATTACACGGACTTTCCTTACAATGGCACTTCACAGCGGTCTTGACCTGCCAATTATAAATCCTAATATTGAGTCAATTATCGGTGCGGTGAGAGCGTATCGCCTACTTGCCTGTCACGATAAGAATTCTGCGGAATTTATTGCGGTATACGGGCAGGAAACTGCTCCCCCAAAGGCGGCTGCCGCTGATGTGGGAACTGTAGATGTGCGGTATTCCGTAGAAAACGGGCTTAAAGCAGATGCAGTAAAAGCTGTAGAAAAGCTTCTTGAAACAACTTCACCATTGGAAATAATAAATAATTATCTTATACCTGCTCTTGATACCGTAGGCGGAAAATTTGAAAAGGGAACAATTTTCCTCCCTCAGCTTATTATGTCGGCAGAAGCGGCTCAGTCCTGCTTTGAGATTATCAAGGATAAGCTAGCGGTATCGGGAGAAGAATCCGTATCAAAGGGAAAAATCGTACTTGCTACCGTTAAGGGAGATATTCACGATATAGGCAAAAACATAGTAAAGGTACTTCTGGAAAGCTACGGCTTTACAGTTATAGATTTGGGAAAGGATGTGCCGCCTGAAACTGTTGTATCAGCGGCAATTGAACACAAGGTAAAGCTTGTGGGCTTATCCGCACTTATGACTACAACTCTGGGAGCAATGGCGGAAACTATCGCCCTGCTCAACGAAAAATGCCCCGATTGCAAGACAGTCGTGGGCGGTGCAGTTCTTACCGAAAGCTATGCGAAAAAAATCAATGCGGATTTCTATGCAAGAGATGCAAAGCAGTCGGTGGATATTGCGGCAGAATTGCTTGGTTAAGTAATGGCATCTCTAATGAGATAACTATTTTTTGAAATGGGGTGAATCTATGGTACAATTTGAAAACAGCGTCTGGGGTGTTGTTCTTATAGGCTTGGTACTGTTTATGATTATTAGTTTATTCAGCAGTACACCTAGCTATAAAGACGACCCCGATGAAACTTCCCAAAGAAAATTTGCAAGAGATATTCTCCGTGGCAATACAACTGCGGAAGATGTTGCAAAGGACAACAATTTTGATCCCGAACACGTTAAAAATTGGGTTGAAGATTACAAAAAACTTGCCATAGAATACGCCCTTAATGCTGATAAACACACCCATGAACTGGAAATAAAAGATCAGGATCTGAAATGGTTTGAAAAGGCGTGTGAAAAATATATCGGTCCCGACTGGAAAGAAAAGACGGATTACGAAAATCGCCGAGTTTAATATTTTCTCAACAGCTACTTGTAAATTTTTTCATTATGTGATATAATTATAAAGGTGATTACCCAAAAATAAATTGAAAGGCGGTGCGGTTATGAATTCCGACCCTTATGGGAACTGTATGAATAATATGTTTATGGGATATATTCCGCACCTCTGTATCTGCGTATAAGCTGATTCTCCGTGCCTGTATATCCCGATAACAGGCGAAAGGAGGAGTGTCTGCATTGCAGGCTAAGCTTTGCTATGATTAATTTTTACACATACACTAACGGCAAAATGACTCTTGACGATAAATTTTCCGAGGGCTGCTGGGTATCTGTTGTAAGCCCCACTCCGCAGGAAATAAAGGAACTTATCGAGGATTACGGCATTGACAGCGGCTTCGTAAAATCCTCATTGGACGAGGAGGAGTCATCCCGTATCGAGCGTGAGGACGATCAGACCTTAATTATTATCGACACACCTGTATCAACTACCGATAAGGACGATACAAAAATATTTTACACAATGCCTATGGGTATTATCATAACGGAAACAAATGTTTTTACCGTTTCCCTTAACAATGCCCAGATTATCGAGGAGGCTGTCCGTGGAACTATCCGCAACCTCCGCCCCGAATTCAAAACAAGATTTGTTTTACAGCTTCTACTTAGAATTGCGGCAATGTTTCTGTATTACCTGAAACAAATTGATAAAATCTCATCATTGGCGGAACAACAGCTTCACAATGCTATGAAAAATGAGCTTTTGATGCAGCTGCTTGCTCTTGAAAAGTCGCTGGTTTACTTTTCAACATCTCTGAAAGCCAATGAAGCGACCATTGAAAAAATCTTCCGTGGCAGAGTTGTAAAACTCTATGACGAGGATCAGGATTTGCTTGAAGATGTACTTATCGAGATGAAACAGGCAATCGAAATGGCGAGTATATACACGGGGATTTTGTCCAGTATGACAGGCAGTTTCTCGTCGATTATTTCGAATAATCTGAATATTGTGATGTGGCGGCTGACCATTGTCACAATTATTATGCAGATTCCCAATATGATTTTCGGTTTCTACGGTATGAATACCGCAGGGCTGCCCATTCCATATACGTGGTTTCCCAGTGCGTTGGCAATTATCGTCACGGCTGTGGCGGCATTTATCCTGCTGAAATGGCGAAAAAAATAGTCAATTCAGAATTAAGAATTATGAATTAAGAATTAATTATGTGGACGGCAGAATTTATTTCTGCCGTCCTTTTTGTATCTGCTTTCGTCTTTTTGGCAAGGTTTAATTGGTGGAGCAATATCTTTTTTTAGCTTTTAGCTATTAGCCTTTAGATTTTCGGCAATGCGTAATTATTTTAAAGAGCCTATAGCTAATGGCTAATGGCTAACGGCTGACGGCTAAAAGCTTTTATACAAAAAAAGGACGGCAGAAAAATCCGCCGTCCATAATTCTGAATTCTTAATTCTTAATTCTTAATTAATCAGCCGCCCACATAGCTAACAGCTTGCACCATAATTACGCATTAACAAAAATTTCCTCATAATCCTCACGGATAAAACGGTGATACATAGCGTGACAGCCGCCATTCATACACGGCTCAGCGGTCAGGCAATAGTAATACTCATCGGGAGTTTCATCGGGAAAATAGGCAAGCAAATCAAACTCGCCGTTGTTGATTTCCTCAACTGCAACATCTGCGGAAAAATGATGAAATACAGCCATTACCTGCTCCAAAGAAGCGTGATTTCTGACTTTCTCCACAAGTTCTCCGAGAAATTCATACCCTCCAAGACCGTTGACATATGCAGTTCCCTCAGCAGGAATAGTTATGCACACACCATTTTTAATTTTCCCGAATGAAAGCTTGCCAAGCTTCGGTGCGGCATATTCGGAAAATGCCTGTAATACGTCATCTGTAACTTCTTCACCCAAGAGATTTCCCAGAGAAGTCCACATATAATTAAGACTCATAGGGCGATTTTCAAAACCTAATTTCAACTGTGCCTCCTTGATATTGTCAAGGAGATTTTTTTCAAGACGTTTAAAATTCATAATTTCCTCCAACTGATAAATATAAATTATTATAACATTTCTTGAAGAAAATTACAAGTGAAAAATCTAAAAATATGTTTACAAATGTCGAATTTTATGATATAATGTTTATATCATCACTACGGAGGACATAAAATGAAACTCAATAAGCTTAATCTATTCAAGGCAATCACACTTTTAGAGGGTTTTGTCATTGTAGGACTTGCCGTTTCTACAGCCATTTTTGCCTCGAAATATAACGCAACTGTTCCTGCAAATGCAGACTCAAATATAAGAATTCGCCCATATATCGACAAAGAGGAAACTTTTTACCAGCTTAACGGCGAAAAAATCCTCGTCCACAACAGCACTATGGGGGAAACTTTTATCCCTGTTTTTGCAGATGTTCCAAAAAGTCCCATTGAACCGTCGGAAATTGTCAAGGACGGCAAGGGATTTGTGAAATATATTGGAAATGACGGACTTCAATCAAAAATCGGCGTTGATGTTTCCGAATATCAAGGCGTTATTAATTGGGAACAGGTGAAAAATGCAGGTGTGGAATTTGCCATAATCCGTGCAGGCTACCGCACATACGGCGGCGGAGTTATCACCCTCGACAACAGCCTTATTACAAATATTGACGGGGCAACTTCCGCAGGAATTGACGTGGGAGTTTACTTCTTCTCACAGGCGATTACCCCCGAAGAAGCCATTGAGGAAGCCGATGCAGTTCTCGATGCCGTTGCAGGCAGAACTATTACATACCCCATAGTTTTTGACTGGGAAATTATTTACGATGATACCGCACGTACCGACACAATGACTGTTGAGGGATTGGCGGATTGCTGTGTGGCATTCTGCGAGCGTGTGAAATCAGCAGGCTATACTCCTATGGTGTATCAGAATGCGTCAACTTCTACTCATAAGCTGGATTTACCAAGAATTAAGGACTATGACTTCTGGCTTGCAGAATATACGGATTTCCCCACTTTCTATTATGAATATGATATGTGGCAGTATACATCAGAGGGTACAATTCCCGGAATTGAGGGAAATGTGGATATAAATATCAGTTTCAAGGATTTTGCAAATAAGGCAGACAGCGAATGATAATTTCGGCAGTGGTTTTTCCTGCCGCCCCATATTTTTTCAAAAAACTATTGACAAACCACGGCTAATAAGATATAATAGAATAAATCGTATATGAAAAAAGGTGAGATTTAATGGACAGTTGCCCCGACGGGTGTAATATCATTAAAATTTAATATTGCTTTTTAAGGCATAGTTTGCACATTTTGAAGTGGAGCAGATTGTGCCTTTTCGTGCGTGCATCAGAAATTTCATATTTTAAAAAGTGAGGTATTTTTTTATGTTAGGGCAGATAATTCTGCAAATCGTTCTTATTGCATTAAACGCTGTTTTCGCTTGTGCGGAAATTGCAGTAATTCAGGCAAATCCTGCGAAAATCGACAAATTAGCCGAGGAGGGCAATAAAAAAGCCAAGAAGCTTCAGAAGTTGTCGGATAATCCAACGAAATTTTTAGCAACAATTCAAGTGGCAATTACCTTGTCAGGCTTTATCGGTGCGGCTTTTGCTGCCGATAACTTTGCGGATAGGATAATAAAGCTTACAAACGAGGCAGGATTAGAGGAATATTCCGCAATTTTAAAGCCTTTGGCAGTTATTGCTGTAACTCTCATTCTCTCATATATTACTCTTGTTTTCGGTGAACTTGTGCCAAAACGTGCCGCTATGAAAAATCCCGAAAATCTTGCTATGAATATGGCGGGAATGATTTCAATTGTACAGAAATTTTTCACTCCCCTTGTATGGACTCTCAACGCTTCCACAAACGGAGTTCTGCGTCTTATGGGAATTAATCCGCAGGCTGAGGAGGAAACCGTCACCGAGGAGGAAATCCTTATGATGTCCGATGCAGGTGCTGAATCAGGCACAATTGACGAGGACGACAACAGAATTATCAAGAATATTTTTGAGTTCGACGACCTTACTGCCGAGCAGGTATGCACTCACCGTACCGATGTGGTGATGCTCTGGGCTGAGGAAGATGTTGAAACATGGGAGAAAACTATTCACCGCACACGTCACTCTCTTTTCCCAATTTGCGGCGAAAGTATTGATAATATAATCGGTATTCTCAATGCTAAGGATTATTTCCGACTCACCGACAAGAGCCGTGAAAACATTATGAAAAACGCAGTCCGTGAACCTTATTTCGTTCACGAAACTATGAAAGCCGATGTGCTTTTTGCACAGATGAAAAAGCGTGGTGCTCATCATTTTGCTGTAGTAGTTGATGAATACGGCGGAACAACGGGAATTATCACGGTTACTGACCTTGTTGAGGAACTTGTGGGCGAATTTGATGATGACGAAATGAACACTCCCGAACCTGTGCTGAAATCCGTAGGCAAAAATCGCTGGATTGTCCCAGGTATTACTGATTTAGGGGAAGTCAATGAGGCTCTGGAAATCAATCTTCCAACTGAGGAATACGACACATTCGGCGGCTATGTCATTGACGGTCTTGGAGAAATCCCCAAAGACGGTCTGACAGCGGAACTCGACTGTGACGGATTACATATTGAAGTGCTGAAAATTTATCACCACCGTGTGGAAATTTGCAGGGTAACTAAAGGGCATCTCTAAAACAAATTAATATTGCAATGCAATGGGCGGCAGAAAAAATCTGCCGCCCATAATTATTATTACTATTTATACTAATCCCTAAAATGTTAGTAGACAAAGATGATGAGCAGAAATGCTGTATGTCAAGGCGGACGACGAAAGCATACTTTCCGTATGGTGAGGAAGTCCAACGATGACATACGGCATTTATGCCATTAGATTTGTCTACTGTTGTTTTAGGGATTGGTATTAATAGGCTTGCTTACCGTGCAAGCTCCTGCAATTGCCCAGAAAATAGGTGCAAATGCAGTACTGCTGCAACAGATGATAAACAATAAACCGCCTGTTGCCGTCATAATTGTCAAGCCGAATGTAAGCTTATTCTTGTACTTTTTCCAGTTCTTAAAGCCGATTGCAAGAGCTCCGATAATTGCCAATCCAAAGGCAATAGCTGAGGGAATTCCCCTTGTAGCCGCTGTATTCAGATACTCGTTGTACATTCTGTCGAATGCACCCTTGTTTAAAATAGCTATATCCTCAACAAAAGCTTCCTCGGCATTTGATATTCCGAAATTGTGAATCTGCGGATATAAAAGCTGGTCGGGACCTGTTCCCACAAAGCCGTATTTACTTATCAAATCCCCTGTTTTACGTGACATATAATAATACACATCTGCTGTATTGTCAATGTCTACAAGATCTGAATCAAAATCACCGCTTGAATTAAGACGCATATAGCTGTCGGCAAACCACAGAATTCTGCCGTCATACAGGCGATAGCTGTCGATATTTCCCACAACTCCGCAGTTGACGATTACCACAGCAGCCACCGCAGGGACGATAATTCCCAGAATTGACAGGAGATTTTTCTTGGGAGCTTTTAAAGCGAGGATTATTATAATTCCAGCCACAGCCGCAAGAGCAGTTCCGCATATGCCAACTAAGGAATATGTAAACATATTCACAAAAGAGAAAAGACATATTGAACAAATGCAGAGGATTTTCGATTTTTTGCCCTCAAAAAGAACAAGTCCGCATATTGCCGCCGTAATTGATATGCTGAGAATCATTGCAAGGAAAATCGGTGACTGTGCAAATCCCGATGCCGCATTAATCTTAATTTTCAGAGAAACCCACGCATAATCGCTGATTTTTCCCGTTAACACCTGCACAACTCCCACAATTGCGTTTATCAGACCATTTGCAAGTATGCCCCATATGAGGTTGATACGTGCCTTTTCCGTATTAATGCAGGCAGCTGTAAGGAATATGCAGCCATAAAACATAAGTGCCAGCAAGCCCTCTCCTCTGCCGGGATAGCCGTTGAGTGATACGAGAACATCATAGGAATTTATCATTGAAATAACGCCCCACACAAGGGAAAATCCCATTGCAGCAGCAGGTATCGCAATTCTCTTGCTGACATATTTTTTCATTGCACCAATGAGGGCAAGAACCATACAAATTATTCCTCCGACAGTCAGACCTGCGGACGAAATGTTATAAATTTTAATTCCGCTTATAACGGGAATTGCCGTAGAAATAGACGAAAGAATTATGGTGACAATTAATCCCCACGAAGCAAGCTTTGAATATTTCTCCTCCGTCATATTCAGAATAAAATTTGATTTTTCCGATGAGTTAAACAGCTGTTTTGCCATTTTATTTTCCTCCTACAAAAAACTGCGGATGCCTTGACATCCGCAGTAATTCTTTAAGCAATACCGCACAAATTATGTGCCGTTCCGCCTTATTTTGCGTAATCTGTAACTCTGCTCTCTCTGATGAGGTTAACCTTGATCTGTCCGGGATAATCCATTTCAGCCTCAATCTGCTGTGCAATCTGTCTTGCAACAAGCACCATTTTCTCATCGTTGATAACTTCTGGAACAACCATAATTCTGACTTCTCTGCCCGCCTGTACTGCAAAGCATTTTTCAACGCCGTTGTATGAAGTACAGATTTCCTCAAGCTTCTGAAGTCGCTTGATGTAGCTCTCATAGTTTTCGCTTCTTGCGGCAGGTCTTGCAGCGGATATTGCGTCAGCTGCCTGAACGATACAAGCGATAACCGTCTTAGGTTCAACATCGTTATGGTGTGCCTCTACAGCGTGAATAACTACAGCATTCTCGTTGTACTTCTTACATACGTCAACACCAATCTGAACGTGTGAACCTTCGATTTCGGAAGTCAGAGCCTTACCGATATCGTGGAGAAGTCCAGCACGTCTTGCCATATTAGCGTCAACTCCCAACTCAGCTGCAAGAACTCCGCAGAGTTTAGCAACTTCAATTGAGTGGTCGAGAACATTCTGTCTGTAGCTTGTACGGAATTTAAGTCTACCCAGAAGCTTGATAAGCTCGTGATTAATTCCGTGAACATTAGTTTCAATTACAGCTCTTTCACCCTCCTGCTTGATGCGGTACTCAACCTCACGGCGAGCCTTATCAACCATTTCCTCAATGCGTGCAGGGTGAATTCTTCCGTCAGCAATAAGCTTTTCAAGTGCAATTCTTGCCACCTCACGGCGAATCTGATCGAAACATGAAAGCGTAATTGCCTCAGGTGTGTCGTCAATGATAAGGTCAACTCCTGTAAGAGTTTCGAGGGTTCTGATATTTCTTCCCTCACGACCGATAATACGTCCCTTCATTTCGTCGTTGGGCAGAGGAACAACGGAAACTGCCGCCTCCGAAACCTGATCTGCCGCAACCTTTGCGATGGCAAGAGAAATCTGACTTCTTGCCTTTTCGTTGCATTCATCCTTGAGCTGCTGCTCATAAGCTGCGATTTTGACAGCCTTTTCGTGAACAAGGTCGTCCTCCAGCTTGGAAAGTATGTACTCCTTAGCCTGATCTTTTGTGAATTCTGAAATACGCTCTAAAACGTCCATTTCAGATTTCTTGATCTGCTCTGCTTCCTTGAGTTTTTCGTCAGCACTCTTAATCTTCTGATTGAGAGTTTCTTCCTTCTTTTCAAGGTTATCAGTTTTCTTGTCGAGATTTTCTTCTTTCTGCTGCATACGTCTTTCCTGACGTGACAGCTCAGCTCTGCGATCCTTGATTTCCTTATCAGCCTCGCTGCGGAGCTTGTGAATTTCGTCCTTAGCCTCAACAAGTGCGCTCTTTTTCTTTGCATCTGCGTCCTTTTCAGCATCAGCAACAATACGCTCAGCCTGTTTCTCAGCAGAGCCAACCAAAGCTTCTGCATCACGCTTACGCTGTTCTACGCCTGCCGCAACACCTTTTTTGTATGCAAGAAGTCCGCCGACAGCCGCACCTGCAATAAGAGCGATAAGTATAAGCACAATAGCAATAACGGGATCCATACAGTGCATTACCTCCTTTAAGCAATATTTTCTTGTATCATATAACACATACTGCCTCGGGCGGTTAATGCCGCATCATTTTATTCATTTGCTAAACATATATAGTGACAGGGACACCCCTGAAAAAGCCGGACAAACGTCCGTATTTGTTATATATCTCATACAGATTTCAATAAAACAAAGACAAATTCGACATAAGCAGTTCATTTATCAGCGTCAGAAAACCCCGATAAAAAGCTTTTATCTGCCGCTTTTGCCCGTGTATTTATCCGAAATCGGTATTATCCGCAATCTCCCGACTGCGAAATGATTTAAAACAAAGCTGCATTACTGCCTGAAAGCAATATTTCTGCAAAATACAACATATTCATTATACACTTTTTTGAGGGTTCTGTCAATAGATTTTTGACGAATTATTACAAAACAGTAAAATTTAATTTTGTTAACTTTAAATTTTGCTTCAATTGTGTGTTCACAGGGGAATAAAATATACTTCTATATTATAAATAATTGTGCAAAGTAACAGTTATTCTTTTATTTTAGCGAAAAAGGTTGAATTTTTCTTACCGCTGTGCTATAATAAAGCTAATAGGCTTTTTTCGCATTTATCACCAAAAGCCGCTATTCTTGGCACGACTGTATGCCGTAAATACAGTCCCTTTCACGGACAGGAGTTACCTATGTTCAACCCAAATTTATTCCAGCTTCTTGAAGTTAAACCAATTGAAAATCCAAACCTTTTCCCATTCCCTTTTGAGCTTCATATAGGATTTTCTATTGTTGCATTTGTATTTTTTATGTTAAGATATTTCTTTGATAAACGACCATATCAGCTTATTCTCGCCCTTGCAATCCCATTTTCAATGACTCTTTGGCTGTCCGAAAATAAGGTGTGGTTCTATACCGTGGGTGCAATTGAATTCGGCTTGCTGCTTATCGCTTTCATTTCCGATTTGATTTACAAGGCAAAGCACCCCGAACTGAAAGAAAAAGAAGAAAACAGCAAAAAGGAAAAGGCTGAATAATTATGAAAATTGTTATTCTTGACTGGTCAACAATGTGTGCCGCTGACGACCTCTCCCCCGATGTTTTCAGGAAATTCGGCGATGTAGACGTGTATCCCCTCACTTCTCCCGAAGATGTGGTTTCACGTATCGGCAATGCTGAAATTGTCCTCTGCAACAAGGTGCTTATCACAAAAGAGGTAATCGACAGCTGCCCCAATTTGCGGTATATCGGACTTTTTGCCACTGGTTTCAACAATATTGATGTTGAATATGCCGCTGAAAAGGGAATTACCGTGTGCAATGCAGGTCAGTATTCCACAAATGCCGTTGCACAGCAGGTTTTCGCCTATATTCTGGACTATTGCAGCCGCATTCGTGACTATGATAATTCCGTAAAAAACGGCGATTGGGAAACTTCCCCCTGCTTTTCATATTTCCCCATTCCCATTGCGGAAATGTGCGGAAAAACCCTGTCTATCGCAGGTTTCGGCTCAATCGGCAAGCGTGTGGCGAAACTCGGCTCGGCTTTCGGTATGAAAATTCTTGTAACTACAAGAACTGCCCCCGTAAACTGCCCCTATGAGGTGTGCGATATGGATACAGCAGTTAAAAATGCCGATTTTCTCACATTCCATTGCCCTCTTACCGAAAAGACTAAGGGTATGGTAAATGCCGAATTACTGGGAAAAATGAAGAATTCAGCCGTACTTATCAACACTTCTCGTGGACCTGTTGTAAACGAAGCCGACCTTACAGAGGCTCTCAACAGCGGTAAAATTGCCGCCGCATATCTGGACGTTCTGGAGAAAGAGCCTATGTCCTCGGAAACTCCCCTAAAAAATGCGAAAAACTGCGTTATTACGCCACATACGGCATGGGCGGCATACGAAACAAGAGTTCGTCTGCTGAATATCGTATGCGAAAATATCCGCTGCTGGCTCAATGATAAGCCACAAAATAAAGTTAATTAGGGCGTGTTGACACAAAGTTTCTGCACGAATTTTCGAGCATAATTTTGCTGAGAACAAGGCAAAATTTTGCAGGCGTGCTGTCGCACGGCAAATATTTTTAACGAAGTTATCGGCAAAATTTGCCGAAAATACGGGCGGACGACTTTAGTGTCAATACGCCCTGATTTAAGGAAATGATATAAATGAGAAATAATTCTGAAAAAAAGCGAATTGTCATAAAACTCGGCACTTCAACTCTTGCCCATAGCACAGGCAAGCTGAATATCCGCCGTATGACCAATCTTGTCCGTGTAATCTCCGACCTCCACAATTCAGGCAAGGAGATTATTCTCGTGTCATCAGGTGCTGTAGGACTTGGCACAGGCAAACTCGGACTTCCCTCAAAACCAAAGGAAACCAAAATGAAGCAGGCTGTTGCCGCTGTTGGTCAATGCGAACTTATGCATATTTATGACGATATGTTCGAAAAATACAGCGTAACTGTGGGACAAATTCTCCTTACAAAGGCGATTATCAACAACCCCACCCATTGCGAAAACTTCAAAAATACTGTGGAATCCCTCGTCAGTATGGGCGTAATCCCAATCGTCAACGAGAACGACTCCATTTCAATTGACGAGCTGGAGCTTGAAATCGGCGAAAACGACTCCCTTTCGGCTCTCGTTGCATCACTTTCATCTGCGGATTTGCTCCTTATCCTGTCGGATATTGACGGACTTTACGACTGCGACCCACGCACAAATCCCGATGCAAAGCCAATTACCTACGTTGAGGAAATTACTGCCGAAATCGAAAATGCTGCCGGCGGTGCAGGCTCAAAGCTTGGCACAGGCGGTATGTCAACTAAGATAAATGCCGCTAAAATTGCCACAGAAGCAGGAATTGATATGGTAATTATGAACGGAAAAGACCCCGAACTTTTGTACGATTTGTTTGAAAATAAGGAAATCGGCACATTATTTAAAGCAAAATGAAGATACGTATAGACTCAAATGACCGACTTCTACTTGAAAATGAGGTTATAAAAGCAATAACCGCTGACGGAGAACAGAAATTCCACATCTCCGAAGTAAAAATGGCTTTGATTATTACCACCGACTTAGGTCCGTTTTACGACGATATGGGACTTGCGTTGCATATCGACAAGGAAACAGCTATATTTATTATGTCAAGTCATCCTGATTATCAGACATTTTTGTTTGACCAATTTGGAAAATCGGTTAAAATTGACTATGACAAAATCATTGAAGCTTCAACTTGTACAGAAAATAAAATTTTTGAAATATATAAAAAAGAGGTGTAAAATATGAGCTACACAATTGAATTAGGAAAAAAGGCTAAGGCAGCTGAACCTGTTATCGCTTCTGCCTCTACCAACCAGAAAAATGAGGCTCTCGCCGCAATTTCAAAGGCTCTTATTGCAAATACTGCGCTTATTATGGCAGAAAACGAAAAGGACCTTATTGCCGCAAATGAAAATAATATGTCTGCGGCTATGCAGGACCGCCTTAAACTGGACGAAAACCGCATTGCAGGCATTGCGAAGGGCGTTGATGAAATTATTGCCCTCAATGACCCAATCGGACAGGTAATTGACGGATTTAACCGCCCTAACGGTCTGCGAATCACTAAAACCCGTGTGCCTATGGGTGTTATCGGAATTATTTTCGAATCCCGTCCAAATGTAACTGTAGACGCTGCCGCACTCTGCCTTAAAGCAGGTAACTGCGTTATCCTCAAAGGCGGAAAAGAGGCTATAAACTCAAATATCATCCTCGGAAAAATTATGCGTGAGGCACTTGAAGCCTGCGGTCTGCCTGCTGATATTATTCAGGTTGTGGAAAATACTTCCCGTGAAACTACCAACGAGCTTATGAAGCTTAACGGCTATGTTGACGTGCTTATCCCCCGTGGAAGTGCAAGACTTATTCAGGCTGTTGTGACAACCGCAACTGTTCCCGTTATCGAAACAGGTGCAGGAAATTGCCACGTTTACGTTGACTCCTCCGCTGAAATGGATATGGCGGTTGACATTACCGACAACGCTAAAACCCAGCGTCCCTCCGTGTGCAACGCTATCGAATCCCTCCTTGTTCATAAGGATGTGGCTGAAACTTTCCTCCCCCTCATTGCGGAGCGTTTCAAATCCCACAGCGTTAAGATTTACGGCTGCGATAAGACAATCGACATTCTTGGCAATTCAGTTGAAAAGGCAACTGAAACTGAATATGCTACAGAATTCAACGATTTCACAATTGCTGTCAAAGTTGTGGAGAATATCGACGAGGCAATTGCTCATATCCGCAAATACAGCACTCGTCACTCTGAATGTATCGTGACAAAATCCCTTGATGCGGCACGTAAATTCCAGAATGAAGTTGATGCGGCGGCTGTTTATGTCAACGCCTCAACACGTTTCACAGACGGCGGAGAGTTCGGTTTTGGTGCAGAAATCGGAATTTCCACACAGAAACTCCACGCAAGAGGTCCAATGGGACTTACAGAGCTTACAACTGTTAAATACCTTATTGACGGAAACGGTCAGATAAGATAATTTAAGATAATAAAAGAAAAAAGTAACAATAATTTGTTTGATTTTTTAAGGAGATATATATGGCTATCAGAAAAGACCTTGACGATATGCTTAATAATCTGAAAGACGGCAAACCTCTCGAACAGCCGTCAGATACAAATGTTCAGGCGAATGAACCTGTTCCGCAGGATGAGTTTAAAAATCTGTCCGTAGATGACCTGCTCACCTCACTTTTAGGAGCACCTAATAGTGAAACTCCTGCTGAACCAATCGTCAAGCCTAAGAAAAAGAAAATTGTCATTTCTCACGAATTGCCCGACTATGAAGCAATCAGACAGCAGTCGCTCCGTGAGGACGCTGAACGTGCAGAAACTGAAAAGAAAGCTGAAAGAGAGCGTCTGAAAGCTGAACGTGAGGCGGAAATGGCACGTATTCAGGCGGAGAAAAAGGCAGCAGAAGCCGAAAAGGCTCGTATCGAGGCTGAGCGCAAAGCCGCAGAAGAAGCCGAAAAGGCTCGCATTGAGGCTGAGCGTAAAGCCGCCGAAGCAGCCGAAAAGGCTCGTATCGAGGCTGAGCGTAAAGCCGCTGAGGCTGCCGAAAAGGCTCGCATTGAAGCTGAACGCAAAGCCGCAGAAGCAGCCGAAAAGGCTCGAATTGAAGCTGAACGTAAAGCTGCTGAGGAAGCTGAAAAATTTTCTGCTCCCATTGACCAATCCGAAATCCCACATTCCGACAACGACAGCATAATTGCTGACGCTGTTGCAGCTGTTTCAACTGAAGAAAATATCATTGATGAAGCTGAGGAAATTGAATCTGAATTCAAGGAACTTCTCGAAAAGGAAAACAGTTTCAGATTTTTCAAGAATAAGCAAAAGGCTGAAACTCCCAAGAAATCCGAGGAAAATTCCGATAAATCCGAATCTGTTACCGGTGTCCTCCGCAATATTCTTGACGAAAATCCCGACGATATTATGAATAGCCAGAAGTATTTCGCCGACTCTGAAACTGAGCCTAAAAAGGGCAGATTCAAGAAGTTTTTCTACGCTTCATTCGGCGTAATATTCGCACTTCTTGCCTGCGTTGGACTTATTACGGTTATCGCTAAATCTATCTCATATTTCAACAGCTACACATCGGGAGAAACTAAAAAAGAGGGCTTTGAAAGCATTCTCTACCCCGTAGTTATTATGGATATTGAGTCATTTAATTCTCCTTCGGAACTTCCTTCCGACCAGGTTATCACCGCTGCCATATGGTCAATGATTCTTGCTGATGATGTTACATTGCAGTACGAAAAGACCTTTGACGTTGTGAAAATACCTGCGGCTGACGTTGAATCCTACGCTGTAAAGCTGTTCGGCGACAAACTCCCCGAACTCACTCATACAACTGTAGGTCCTGCTGAATCCCGTTTCTACTACAACGAGGAAACCAAATCCTACAACGTGCCAATCGCTCCTGTAACCTACACATATGCTCCAAAAATCAAAGAAGCTACAAAGAATAACAACGAATACAAGGTAAAAGTTGATTATATTGATGAACTGCCCTCATGGCTGCCTGAAACATCTTCAAAATCCGTTCAGTTCACTCTCGTTGAAGTAAACGGCGAATATCAGATTAAAGCTATGAATATCATCTCACAGAGCAAAAATTCACTTTAAAATAATCGGCATTCGGAGCAATTCCGAGTGCCGAAAAAATTTTTTTGAAAAATTTTCAAAAAAGGCTTGACAAATCAGTTTTATTGTGGTATAATATATAAGTACTCAGGAGATGAGTCAAAAGCGAGTGTGCTGGAATAGGCAGACAGGCACGTTTGAGGGGCGTGTGTCGAAGGACGTATGGGTTCAAGTCCCATTACTCGCACCAAATCTCTACCATTTCGGTAGAGATTTTTTTATGCCAATTAATATAACCCTTTTCCCCATAGCTCAGGCTGTGGGGATTTTTTATCCCCACTAATACCAATTCCTCATTTATACATACGCAAAAACGCACCCTCCCATTGGGAAGGTGCGTTATTTATATCGTTACAGCATAAATTGTAATTTTAAAATTACTTTACAGCAGCCTCATACTCGTCAGCTGTCATTGGGAAGTCAGTATTCTTGATAAGACCAGCGTCGCATGCCTGGATAGCAAGACCGTCAGCAACTGTAAGACCCTTACCGTTGTCGATAACGTCAGCGTTAGCCTTACCCTCAGCAGAGATTGTGTACTTATCGCCGTTAGCGAGGTGCTGGAAGATAGCAGCAGCGTCAGCGATTGTTACCTTGCCGTCGCAGTTAGCGTCACCCCAGAGTACATCTGTAGGATCACCTGTTGTAGGTGCAGTTGTAGGCTTCTCTGTAGGTGCAGTTGTAGGCTTCTCTGTAGGCTCTGTTGTAGGCTTCTCTGTTGTAGGCTCCTCACCAGAATAGTAAGGAACTACATCTGGATAGAGAAGTGCGAATGTACCTGTTGTCATGATAGCATCGCCCATGTGCCAGAATCTGTGGAGCTTGAACTTGTAATCCTCAGTTTCGCCTGTAGCATCGTAAACCTTCTTACACTCCTGGTACATAGGATCCTTAGCGTAGCTCTCACGGATAGAACTGAATGTAGCACCTGGCTCAAGCTTAGAACCGTCAGGCATTGTACCGCTATAGTAATCAGGAATATAAACTTCCTGGTCGAAGATTCTTGTGAGAGAACCGTTGCAGTCCTCGAATGCGATACCGATTTCGTCACGGCCGAGGTTCCACTGTGCGGACATAAGCTTGTTAGCAAGGAGAAGTCCCTGCTCAGCAACAGATGAACCGCCTTCTGTAGCAGCAGAACCATCTACACCCTTAGCAGCTGCATAGAAGATAAGTGTATTACAGAGTGAAGATACACAACCAATATCTCCCATACCGTAGTTTCTGATTGAACATGTAAGACCGCTGTTAGCGTCGGGATCATAAGTACCGCCCCATGTCTCAGGCTGACCCTTCCAGTCAAGAGTTGCAGGAATAGCGTAAGCGAGTTCCTTACCGTCCTCAGTTGTGTAATCAAACTTAGTATTCTCAATGAACCAAGCAATCCATCTGCTGAGAAGTGCATCGAGAGCTTCCTCAAGGCTAAGACCACCGTATGTCTGACCGGACTCATCACCCTTTGTCATTACATAGTAGTAAAGCTCAGCAAGACGCTGTGTAGACCATACCTGGTTACCAATCCAGTGGTTAGAACCTGGGTCAGCGTATACAGGATGCTCAACGTAAACCATGTCATAGAATGTAGACTCGTTGTCTTTATACGCCTCGTACTTACCGTTCTTGGAGTTTGTACAACCACCAGCGTAAGGACCATTTGCAGACTGGAGCCAGAGATACATTTCAATCTGTCTCTTGAGGGATTCCTCATAGTCAGACTGGAAGTTCTTTGTCTTTATGCCGTCGCCCATGTTCTTGTCATATGCAAGTGCATAAGCTGCAAGTGGGTTCTGATAGAACTGGTGAGAATGTGAACAACCGATCTGCCAAGCCCACTGATAGTCACCGTAAGAAGCTGTAAGAGCGCCGCCCCATGATGTATACCATGACATGAGATAGTGCTGGCTCTTAAGACCTGCGGAAGAAGAAGCCATGTTCTGGCAGCCGATTTCCTTATAGTACTTATCGAACATGTCGTTACGGCACTGGTCACCCATCTTACCAGCAAGGTAAGAAAGATCGCCACAGTTAACGCCGAAGTTAGAAGCAAAGTAGATAGCCTGAATAGCACGGTCCTCAGCGTCAGGAGCGTTTGTGAAGGAGTACTGTGGTGGAACCTTATCCTTACCGTTGAAGATAGCCTTGATTCCGTTACCGTCATCTCCCTGGCCGCTGCTCTTCATACCATACTTAAGCTCTTCAATACATGGGTGAGGAACTGTCTCGAAACAAGACTCCTGCTCACCTCTCTGGAATGTGTTAATGAAAGTGAACTGTCCCTTGCCACCGCCGAAACCATACCAGTCATCAACGTCAGCGAGCCAGTGCATGAGGTAGTAACCAGCATCACCGCCGTATGCAGACTTCATGTCCTCATAAATTGGGTTGATAGCGTCTGTACCGTTCTGTGTAGCAGGGTAGAGTTTAGGATCATTTTCCTCAGTAGCTGTATCAGCCTTGAGTCTCTCCTGCTCGAAAATTGTCTCATACTTGATATCGCCGTAGCCGTATGCATTCTCAGACCAACCTGGAATGATAGCCTCAAGTGTTCTCCAGCCCTTTTCAAGGTCGCCAGCGCTGCCGCTGATAACGCCCTTGTTAGCGAGAACATCGTGCATAGCTGTTACCCATGCCATGTAGGACATAGCCTCAGAAGTTGTCTCGTGACCGTAGTCAGGAGCCTCAACTACGAGTGTTTCAACAGCGTGGTAAGGAATACCGAAAGAACCGTTCTGTGTCTGATCGCTCATGTAGCCATTCTTGATACCGTTAGTGATAACGTCATCGTAGAGTGTCTCAAACATTGTAGCGTAAGACTTGTAGGAATCCTTTTCCTTAGCATACTCGTTGGGTGTTGCATCGAAACCTGAAGCAAAAGCAGGAACGAGTGCAGTAGCTGACATTGCAGCGGAAAGAATACCAGCTGCAAGAGCTTTGTTTTTCTTGCTTATCATTGTTTTTTAACCCCTCTCAATAAAATTTGGTTATAAAAATGGTTTTGTTCCGCATACACGGAACTCGTATACGAAAATACTTCGTACACTGTGAATAGTCATAGAACTATCACAATTTTCAAACTATTTTCAATACTATTATAAAGCATATTTTCTTTAAAGTCAACAGCTTGGCGAATTTTATGTAATGCGTTAATAATTTTTTGGTGCAATGCACAATTACAAATCCCATTTTTGTATATTTTGACTACCACAAAAATTTTACAAAATCGCAATATATTAAGTAATTGTGAACAAATTCTGTTATTTTACCTTTAACCTAAAATTCATCTGCTTCACAGTTGCTTTTCACCATATATTCACTAATATTATATATAATTTTTACAAATTCTTTTCGCAATTTTTTTGTGAAGCTTTCAGAATTTAACATTTTGTTCACATATTATTCATCTCACGTACACATAAATTTGAGATAATACTATAGATAATGGGATATTATAATTACATACCTTTACCCTCATTTGTAATTTTGAATTTCCTACATTATTATATATGTGTATACTGCTCTCGGATACATAAGGGAATCCGCAGCTCCAACGGCTCCGATACTCCCATAAATCTTAATTAAGGAGGAATATCATGATCACTATTGAAAATCTAACTAAGTATTATGGCAATAACCGTGCCGTAAACAATATCAGTTTTACAATAAACGATAATGAAATTCTCGGCTTTCTTGGCCCAAACGGTGCAGGCAAGTCAACAACTATGAATATGATAGCAGGCTATCTCCCCATGACTGCGGGAAAAGTCACTATCTTCGGCAGCGATGTTTCAAAAGAGCCTGTAAAGGCTAAGAAAAATCTCGGCTATCTCCCCGAAATCCCACCTGTTTACCCCGATATGCGTGTAAGGGAATACCTTTCATTCTGTGCAGGTCTGAAACGTATCCCCGTTACAAAGAAAAGCAAGGAAATCGCCCGTGTTATGGAGCTTCTCAAAATCACAGACGTTAAGGACAAGCTCATTAAAAACCTCTCAAAGGGCTATAAACAGCGTGTTGGATTTGCTCAGGCACTTTTAGGCAACCCCAAATTCCTTATCCTCGATGAACCTACAGTTGGTCTTGACCCTAAGCAGGTGGCTGAGGTAAGAAGTCTTATCAAGGACTTGAAAAAGGAACACACAGTTATTTTCAGTTCCCATATCCTCTCAGAAGTATCTGCTGTCTGTGACCGTGTTGTAATTATCAACAAGGGCGATATTAAGGCAATTGACACAATCGAAAACCTTGAAAAGCAGACAGGCGGCTCTCTCACTCTCCACATCAGAGTCAAGGGCAGCAGAACTACAGCTGCTGAACTTATTGCAAAGAATGAGGGTGTAAAACAGATTGCCAAAACCAACGCCGAGGGCGATGATACATATGAATTCATCGCTGAAATTGAGGGCGATGGTGATGTTGTAAAAAACAACATTATGAGAGATTTGTTGAATAACAATATTCAGATTTCTGACATCTTCACAGAAAAACCCGACCTTGAATCAGTATTCGTAAAGCTTATCAATTCAGGCACATCAGGCGGAATGCAGGAGCTTTTCAACGAATACAGAGATGATATGGTAGCCGCACAGGCGGAAGAACTCAAAAAGGAGGGCAATGAATAATGTTTTCAATCTATAAAAAAGACTTGCAGGGATATTTCTTTACGCCCTTCGCCTACATTGTAACAGGTTTGTTCCTGTTTATGTTCACATTCGTTTTCAACGGAAGCCTCGGAACTCTTGACCAGGCAACTTTCTACTTCTCCTTTGCCAATACATTTTATAATGTAATCATTATGTTCATCTTCCTCATTCCGATTATCACTATGAGAACTTTTGCCGATGAACGTAAATTCGGCACGGAAGTACTGCTTATGACCTCGCCCATTAACGTGGTGCAGATTGTTCTCGGCAAGTATCTTGCAAATATCACACTTTTCCTCTTTATGCTTGCCTGCTCCCTTTTCTTCCCCATTTACGCATCATTCAAAGGTGAAGTCGTAATGAGCCAGCTTATTTGTGCTTACCTCGGTTTCTTCCTTTGGGGAGCAATGTACATTGCAATCGGACAGCTTGTTTCTTCCTTTGTGGAGAACTCAATCCTTGCCGCTATTCTCGGTGAAATTGTAATGTTCGTATTCCTGTTCATTGATGACTTCACAATGACAGACTTCATAGCACAGTATCCCGGATTACAGTCTGCTCTCTATTCCTTTGCAGCACAGCCCCGTTTCGCTTATTTCTCACAGGGCTTTATCAGACTTTCCGATATTGTATTCTTTTTATCCGCAATAATTGTATGTCTTGTATGGAACTATATCTCCATTGAAAAAAGACGTTGGAACAGGGGGTAAGCCGATATGGATAACAAAAATGATAAAAAGAAGCTTAACCTTTCGGGAGCATTCGCAATCGTCCTTGCAATTCTCGTACTCGTTGTATTTGTACCGCTGAATATGATTTTCTCCTATTCAGACAAGGTATTCGATATGACTCCCAATGGAAAATATTCACTTGATGAAAAAACAGTTGAAATTCTCGACAAAACTTCGGATAAGGAAATTGAGGTTTACTTCCTCAACACCCTTTTCAACCTTAAAAATGAACCGCCTGCACTTCCTCTGTATCATACTTTAATGGAACTTGACAAGCGTGATAACATTACTGTTACCTGCTTCAACCCCAATGAGGATACAGAGCTTGCGGAATCTCTCAATCCCAACGGCGTTCTCACCGTAAAAATGAATGATGTTTTCGTAAGATGCGGCGATACAATCCGTCAGATTTCAGGAAATCTTTTCCAGACAGACGCTAACGGTGCTGATATCTACGCAGGTGAAAACCTTATCACAGGTGCAATTTATCAGTGTACAACAGGAAGCCTTCCTACTGTATACTTCCTCAAAGGCTACAGCGAAAAGACTCTTGAAGATGACTATTCCATTTACAGAGATACTGTAATGACCGACAACTATGATGTCAAGGAACTCGACCTTTCAACAGTTGACGCAGTTCCCGAAAACACAGCTATCATCACTATTGCTGCTCCCGTCCGTGACATCAGCGATTCCGACTGTAAGAAACTCAGCGACTACATCGATAACGGCGGAAAAATGCAGATGCTTCTCTCCCCTTGCGATACTGAGGGTAAATTCGAAAATATCGAATTTCTCCTTGCAAAGTTTGAAATCGGTATGGATTACAACATTCTCCGTGAAAAGAATTCAAAATGGCAGCTTAACGATATGAACTCCGTTCAGTCAGACAGCCACTTTGTAATCACATATCCTGCTAAGGCTGAGGATTACTCCGAGGACCTTACAACTGACCTCAACACACTTATTGCTGACGGTACTTACGAATCAGGCGTTTCCAACATCAGAAGCTTGTACACTCTCGCTTCTTCCGGTGCTATGATTGAAAAGGCATCAATTATCGAAAACCTCCCCACAGCTATGGACAGCTCCGAATACACTTGTATAAGTGAGCCGATGGGCGGTGACGCTCTTACTGCCGCAGCTGCTAAGGAAAAGTCAAATCAGCCTCTTGTTATGGGTTACTACTCATACAATAAGCAGACAAGTGCAAAGCTTTTCGTTATCGGCTGTGATGAGCCTATCGACAATAACCTTTATATTCCTTCATTCGGTACACGCCGACTTGTTCAGTTCTCAAACACATGGCTCTACTCCAGCGATATTGACCTTGGCATTGAAAATAAGTTCAACGCCTACGATACAATGGTATTTGCCAGCGGTGCTGAGGCTTCAAAAACAATCAATACATTCTTTGTTATCCCCGCTGTATTTGCAGTAATCGGTCTGCTTGTATGGCTCAAAAGGAGATATGCTTGATGAAAAAAGCTATTATTGCAATTGCTGTTCTTTTAATCGCTGCCGGCGGTTCTATTGCCGCTTTTATGAGCGTTAAAAGCAAGAGCGATAAAGAAACAAAAAAAGAAGAAGCAAGACTTTCTGACTATGTTCTGTTCGACTTTGACGCAAATTCCATAAATAAGGTTGATATATCCTGTACTGACGGCGATTACACCTTTGAATATGCAGATGAAGAATGGAACCTTACAGAGTACAGCGATTCTTATTTTGACACAAACCAGACTGCTGTTCAGGGTATTGTTACCTTTATGTCTTATTTACAGGCAAAAGACAGCTACGGCGAGTTAACAGATGAAGCTAAAGTAAAATACGGTCTTGAAAATCCCTATGTTGTTACATTGTCAGGAGATTCAAAGCCATATACCCTCTACCTCGGAAAGCAAAGCCCCACAGGGGAATACTACTACGGCTACACAAGTGAAAAAGAAAATGTGTATGCTCTCCCCTCCTCAATTATAAGCAACATTTTTGTTGACAGACTTACTCTCAAAGACAAGGATTTCATTCCATATATTACAAGTGAAATCGTTGGTCTTGAACTTGTCCGTGACGGCAAGAAAATCTATAACCTTGAACTCGATACAGATACAAACGTGTGGTCACTTCCCGACAGATACGATAAACTTTCTGTTGACCAGACAAAAGTAGGAAGTATGCTGGCGTTGATTACCCGTCTTACAGCTGAGGTAATGCTCCCCGAAGACGAAAACGACATCAAGACATACGGCTTTGATAAGCCTATTGCGGAGTTTACGGTTACTGCCATTGACGGCACAAAGAAAACCCTCCTGTTCAGCAAATACGGACAGAATGCTAATACTTATACATATGTATACAATCAGGAGGCAAAGCAGGTTGAAACATTCTACTCAGGCGACCTCGATTTCATCGAAAAAGAGCCTGTTGACTTCCTTATGAAAAAGGTTGAATGTGCTAACCTCCACGCAACATCTGAATTTGAGATAATCAGCGAAAATCTCAACGCTTCATTTACGCTTAATGCAAATGAGGAATGGGCTAAGTACAAGGATAACGATATTGACCTTTCAAATGCCTCTGTGCTTAACTATTTCGAGAATTTCTTCAATCACGTTGCATACTTTGCATTTGAGGAAATCGACGTTGAAAGCAAGCCTGAACTTGAAAATCCGCTGTTTACTGTAAAATTCATAAAAACCAACGATGTACAAACACAGGTTGATTTTGTTGAATCCGACAACAGCGAACTGTGCTATATCTTCATCAACGGAGAATACACAGGAACTCTTACAAGTACCGAATTCATCAACGGTACTGATTCAGCTGCCGCTGCATTTGAACTTTTCTGCAAGCAGGCAGGAATTGAAGAATAACATTTTGCCCTCCTTTTCGGAGGGCATTTTTATACAACTTAACAAAATTTATTATTTAAGCTATAATCTTACAGAATTACCAAATCTGCGGCTATTTATTTGTGAATACCTACGAATTTTTGTTTTTTTCTTAAATTTAAGATTAAATTCCTTGATTTTTGCCTAAATGAATAGTATAATTAAAGTAAGGAGTAAAGGACATTGATTGGGATACAATGTCCGAACATAGGAAACATCGTATGAAATTAAAAGCGGTGTTGCCATCAACTTATGGAGGGAATTAACATGCACAAATCACTTATGAAAAAAGCAGGAGCTGCTGTTATGGCTGCTGCTATGGCTCTCAACGGTACTGTTATTTCAGCATTTACATCATATGCTGAGGGCGGTCAGAAGTATGAGTTCGAAAACGGTACTATGACCGAAACTGTTGAAGCTGTTACAGAATCAGGAGCAAGCGGCGGTAAGGTTGCTTATATGCAGGACGACGGTTCAGTTTCCGTTGATGTGGAAGTTGCTTCCGCAGGTATGTATAAGCTTACAATCTACGCTTACGGCGTTGGCGGCTCAAAGGTTCAGAATCTTGCTATCAACGGCGTTGATCAGGCACAGATCAGTATTCCTGAGGGTGAATTTGCACCAATTTCTACAACTGCAAAGCTCACCGCAGGCAAGAACACAATCACTATCAGCAAATCTTGGGGCTGGACAAAGTTTGACTACCTCACAGTTGAGGAAGCAACTCTTTCTCCTATAAAGGCTCTTGAAACAACACCTTGCGATATTAAGGCAACTGCTGAAACTCGTTCACTTATGGCATATCTTGCAAGTGTTTACGGCAAGAATATCATTTCAGGTCAGCAGGAAATCTACTCAGGCGGCCCTCACGGTCTTGAAACTGAGTTTGAGTATCTCAAGGACCTCACAGGTGAATATCCTGCTATCAGAGGTTTCGACTACGGTAACTTCTGCTGTCCTGCATTCGGCAGCGATGACGGCTCAACTGACCGTATCATTGATTGGGTAAAGAACAAGAATGGTATTGCTACAGCTTCATTCCACTACAATGTTCCTAAGGATTTCGCAAGCTACGAAATCGGTCAGAAGATTGACTGGGCTCAGACAACTTATACAGCTAAGGATACAGACTTCTCACCTTCAAAAGCTGCTACACCCGGCACAAAGGAAAATGAATACTATATGCAGGGACTTAAAACTCTTGCTAAGGAATTCAAGGAACTTGAAGCTCAGGGTATTCCTGTTCTCTGGCGTCCTCTCCACGAGGCTGAAGGCTCAGGCGGCGAAAGCGGCTCATGGTTCTGGTGGGGCAGAGAGGGTTCAGAAGCTTACAAGAAGCTCTGGATCTACACATATGAAACACTTACAAATGAGTTCGACTGCCACAACCTTATCTGGGAGTGGAACAGCTATAACTATGAGTATTCAGACGATTGGTATCCGGGAGATGCTTATGTTGACATTATCGGATACGATAAGTACAACTGTACAGACTGGTCTACAGGTTCTGCTGTTCTGAAGCACAATGACAGCGCTATCGGTTCAACATTCTACGGAATTATGGACAGATATGACAGCGTGAAAATGGTTGCTATGACAGAGAACGACAGCTTCTCAACTGTTGATAATCTCATTGACGAAAAGGCTGGCTGGCTCTATTTCTGTACATGGTATGACGGCGGAAGTGCTGATACAAACTTCCTTTCTAACCCTGTATTCAACACAAAGGAAGATACAATTGAGATGTATCAGAGTGACTACTGCATTACTCTTGATGAACTTCCTGCTAACCTTTACACACAGGATATTGCTCCAGTTGACCCTTCAAAGACAACAACAAGACCTACTACACAGCCTACAACTACAACAACTCGTCCTACAACTGAGGCTGACCCTAACAAGAATTACGGTACAGTCAAGTACGACAAGACAACTAAGAATTTCAAGATTACACTTCCCGAGGCTGCTAAGGAATTCTATATCAATGTTGAACTTCCCGAGGACGTTACATATGCTAACGGCGGTATGGGCGTTTCAATTCCTCTTGACGGCGAATACTACTGGGTAAATCTCCAGTGGGAGGCTAAAAAGAGCGGCTCTATCAAGGTTAATGTAGAAGATAACTTCCTCAACTGCTCACTTGGAACAGAAGTTATCGAGGATGAGGCTCTTATCGAAAAGATTAAGGCAGAACTTGGAAAGTCCGATACATACGAGGGACAGATTTGGTATGCTGAGGCAGACGGCGAGGCTCTTACAGATAAGTCAGGAATTCAGATTCTCGACGCATACCTCTTAAAGGGCGGTTCTTCTTCAACAACAACTCCTACAACACCTGTACTTCCTCCAACACAGTATGACGGTTTCTATGTAGACGGTCAGACTATCCGTGACGCTAACGGCAACGAGTTTGAAATGCGTGGTGTAAATATCGCTCACGCTTGGTACAAGGACAAGACAGAGCAGTCTATCAAGGCAGCTGCTGAACTTGGTACAAACTGTGTTCGTATCGTTTGCTCCGACGGTGTAAAGTGGGATAAGACATCAAAGGCTGAAATCGAGAAGATTATCGGCTGGTGTAAGGAAAATAAGCAGATTTGTATTCTTGAAGCACACGATGCTACAGGAAGCAATAATATTGCAGATATCGTAACAGCTGCTAAATACTGGGCAACTATGTCAGACCTCCTCAACGAGAATGCTGAATATGTAATTCTCAACATTGCTAACGAGTGGTACGGCGAGTGGAACAGCACAACATGGGCTGACGGCTGCAAGCAGGCTATCAAGACAGTTCGTGACGCAGGTATCAAGAATATGATTATGATTGACTGTGCAGGCTGGGGACAGTATCCAACATCAATCAAGGAGGAGGGTGCATCTGTATTCGCATCTGACCCTGATAAGAATACTATATTCTCAATGCATATGTATGAGTATGCAGGCGGCACAGCTGATATGGTAAAGAACAACATTGACGGTGCTCTCAAGTGCGGTGCTCCCGTACTCGTAGGTGAGTTCGGTCTTAAGCATACTGACGGAGATGTTGATGAAGCAACTGTAATGAACTACTGTGAACAGAACGATATGGGTTATATCGCATGGTCATGGATGGGCAACAGCGGCGGCGTTGAGTATCTTGACCTCGTAAGCAGCTGGGACGGCTCAGAGCTTACAGAGTGGGGCGAAATTTACTTCGATGCTATCAAGAACAATTCTACACTTGCATCCGTATATACACAGGGAACAGTAACACCTCCTACAGTAAATGTATCACTTTACGGTGATGCAAACAATGACGGAGTAGTTACAATTGCAGATGCGGCAGCTATTTATCAGAATCTTGCAAACTCTGATAAGTACCCAATTACCGATCAGGGTAAAGCAAATGCTGACGTTGACGGCAAGGCTGGAATTACTGCCAGCGATGCTCTTGAAATTATGAAGTATGACGCAGGACTTGTTAAGTCACTTCCTACAAAGACAGCTTAATTTTTTCCCTACCCCTTTATTATATTCATAAAAAAACGAGTCGGAGAAATCCGACTCGTTTTTTCGTATGCTTTGTAACTCACTTTTTATTTTTGCGGTAAATAATAGTAAGACCACGGATAAGGAGATTATTGTCAACGTGTACCGTTTTTTTGCAAAGGGGAATTACAGTTGATGCAAGTCCGCCAGTGGCAACGGCAGTACACGGCTCGCCCAGTTCTTCCTCAATACGCTCGATTATGCCGTCAATTGCACAGGCATTGGAGTACAATGCACCGCTTTTCATACAGTCGATTGTATTTGTGCCGATAACATTTGGCGGCAGTTCAAAATCAATTTTCGGCAGCTGTGCCGTGCGGTTAATAAGGGCATCAGCGGCAACTCCCATACCCGTCATAATAAGTCCGCCGAGATAGTTTTTATTCTTGTCAACTACAGAAATAGTTGTGGCAGTTCCCATATCAATAATAATAAGCGGCACGGGATATGTATTTATAGCCGCCACAGCGTCAACTGCCTGGTCGCTGCCAAGCTGCTTTGGATTGTCGATAAGAATATTCAGACCTGTTTTCACTCCCGGACCTGCTACCATAACATCAACTTTGAAAAGCTTTTTTATAGCCTCTTTTACGGTATTTGTCACCGAGGGAACAACAGATGACATAACAGCATCGGTTATTTCCTCGCATCTGAAATTGTTCATTTCAAGAAGCGTCTTTATCAGTACCGCATATTCAGCGGCGGTTGCATTGTGGTTTGTGGAAATTCGCTCAAACACCACTATTTCGTCATTTTCGGTCACACAGCCGAAAACTATATTTGTATTGCCTATATCTACAGCTAAAAGCATAAGCTTATACCTCCTTTTAAGAATAATTACATTATACCACATTTTCGCTTTAAAATCCATAGTTTTTTGGATTATTTTTCCCTGCGGCAGTATAATATTATTGACGAATTTGCACAGCATTTATTGTGCAATGTGTACATTGTGGGAAGTCTGATAATATGATATAATTAAGATAGGAAGATATGATGATAATGAGATTTCAAGGAGGATTTGCTATGAGTACAAAGGAAAAAGCTTTTTACATTTTCAATCAGCTTACTGAGGAACAATTGGAAGCCTTTGTTATCCTTTTCGGCAAAAATTTCGGATTTATTCCCGAAGAAGCCCCCGATGAATGGGATGGGGCTATGATTGCAGACAGCCGTGAAGATAATGACGAGTCAATGTCATTGGATGATTTTGTAAAGGAATTGGGGTTTAATCCAAATGATTTACGAGTATAACATCAGAAAAAAGGCGATGAAGTTTATTCAAAAGCAAGAACGCAGACAACAGGAAAGACTGCTTAAAGCTATTTATGCTTTGCCTTTAATTGGCGATATAAAGAAAATGATCGGGGAAAACAACCTTTATCGTTTGCGTGTGGGTGATTACAGATTGCTTTTTGAAATGTCGGAAAAATCAAATGAAATTACGCTGATTGATGTAACTAATGCCGATAACAGAGGTCAGATTTACAAATAAAAAATCGGCAAAAGGAGAACAATTATGCAGAACGATATATTTCCTGTGGTTGTTCAGACATTTGCAGGCGAAGATTATACCGTATATGCCTATATGCTTGACGGAACAATCAGAAAATTATCCGTTAAACATCTTATAGAACAGGGCGGTGTATGGGAAAAGCTGAAAGACTACGATTTTTTCCGCAATGCTCTCACCGTTATGAATGATACGGTAGCATGGGATTTGTCAGGCTGCTTTGACCCTGCAAACTGTATAGATATTGACCCATTTACTGTTGCCGAGAGTGAGGCTGTTTCAGACCCTCTTAGTGTGGCATAAAACTTTTTTCAAGGAGAATAAATATGCTCAAAGGAAAAACAATACTGCTTGGAGTTTCAAGCTCCATAGCCGCTTATAAAATGTGCAATGTGGCACGAATGCTGACAAAATTAGGGGCAGAGGTACACGTATCAATGACGCAGAACGCTACAAATTTCGTGCATCCCCTGACTTTTGAAACCCTTACACAGAATAAGTGCCTTATTGACACATTCGACCGCAATTTCCAATACAGCGTGGAACACGTTGCAATTGCAAAAAAGGCAGATTTAGTGCTTATCGCTCCTGCAACGGCAAATGTAATCGGCAAAATTGCAAACGGAATTGCCGATGATATGCTGACTACAACAGTTATGGCTTGCACCTGCCCAATTCTCGTTTCACCTGCTATGAATCACAATATGCTCCACAATTCAATTGTTCAGGAGAATATTGAAAAGCTGAAACGTCACGGCTACAAAATTATCGAGCCTGTCAAGGGTATGCTTGCAAATCGTGACATCGGTGACGGAAAGCTCCCCGATGAAGATACGCTGGTGGAGTATATTCTCCGTGAAATTGCCTTTGAAAAGGATTTGGCAGGAAAAAAAGTTCTCGTGACAGCAGGTGCAACCCGTGAGAGCATTGACCCTGTAAGGTTTATCACAAATCATTCCAGCGGAAAAATGGGATTTGCTATGGCAAAAGCGGCTATGCTCCGTGGTGCGGAGGTAACTGTAGTTGCGGCACATACAGAAGTTGAACCGCCTATGTTTGTTGATGTAGTGAAAGTTCAGTCTGCGGAGGATATGTTCAATGCTGTAAAGAGCCGTTTAAATGATACGGATATTGTTATAAAGGCGGCGGCTGTGGCGGATTATACCCCAGTTTCAACTGCTGACCATAAAATAAAAAAATCCGACAGCGATATGAGCATATCGTTAAAGCGGACTACGGATATTCTGAAATATATCGGTGAAAACAGACGTGAGGGACAGGTTATCTGCGGATTTTCAATGGAAACCGACAACGTGATTGAAAATTCACGGAAAAAGCTGATTTCCAAGAACTGTGATATGATTTGTGCCAATTCCCTTAAAAAGGACGGTGCAGGCTTCGGCACGGATACGAATATTATCACGATGATAACAGCAGACTGCGATGAGGAACTGGAGCTTATGAGCAAATTCGATGCGGCGAATGTTATTCTGACGAAGATAAAAACGCTTTTATAATTTTTAAGGCGGAGGAATTATAATGACTATCAAAGATATGCAAAATCTGAATCGTGATACAATAGCATATATTTCGTCAATAATAGAAACCGGAATGAATTTAAACGAGATAAGAACTCTTTGTGAAAAATATCTGCTTGCTCACGGTGCAGATTCGTTTTGGTACTGGGACGTTGGTGCATTTGTATTTTGCGGAAAGGAAACTGCTGTTTCAATATCGGGCAGGGAATACAAAACTTCTGATATAAAAATTGAGGAAAATGACATAATCACGATTGATTTAAGCCCACAAAACAATAATATATGGGGTGATTACGCCCGAACTATTATAATAGAGAATGGCAATGTTATTACAGAAGTTGAAAAAATTCAAAACGATGAGTGGCGAAATGGCTTGATTATGGAAAAACACCTCCATAAAGCAATGCAGGAGTATGTAACCGCTGATACTACTTTTGAGGAGTTGTATTATCACATAAATAAAATAATTGCTGAAAAAGGTTATGTAAACCTCGATTTTATGGGAAATCTCGGACATTCAATTGTTATGGATAAAAATGACAGAATTTATATTGAAAAGGGCAGCAAAGCAAAGCTTTCGTCTGTAAAAGCTTTTACGTTTGAACCTCACATCAGCGTACCAAATTCCTCATATGGGTACAAAATGGAAAATATTTACTCTTTTAATAACGGTAAATTAATTGAGGAATGATATGTATTTTTTCTTTAATTGCCTTGACATTTTGTTGCTGATAGTGTATAATAATATTAGAGAAGAAGTTCTCTTATGTTTCACGCTAATCAGTATGCGTGTTATAAATAACTGACTTGAAAGTTTATCGCTGACCCGTATGCGAATATAAATAACGGGCTTGAAAGTACCTCTCGTACCTGTTATGAGAGGTATTTTTATTGGGGAGAATTATGGAAAACTATGGTTGCTATATTATTAAAGATGATTTTTTCAATACGTATAATGACCCATATTTAAAAGGTAATAAAAAAGGAAATCGACCGCATTATTGCTGTTTTAAAGATAAGGATAATGAAAATTTGTTCTGGGTTATTCCTATGAGTCATCAAATTGATAAATACGAAAAATTAATAAATAAACGTATGGAACAAAATAAACCCTGTGATATTGTGCATATTATTAAGATTAATAATGCTAAAAGCGTTCTTCTAATTCAGGATATGTTTCCTATAATAGAGAAATATATTGAAAGACCGTATACTATAAATTCAATCCCTTTAGTAATAAAAAACAGTAAAGATATTAATGAAATAAATAAGAAAGCAAAAAATATTTTCAGACTGATAAATCGAAAAATGAAATTTAATCCTACACAACCTGATGTACTTAGCATTAAGGAACAATTAATAGAAGAAATTGAAGAAAATTCCTTGTTGAAAATTTAATAATAATTCAGGGCGGTCAATTCAAAATTGAATTGACCGCCCATTTTCATATCATTTTCAGTTATATTTCGGCTCGCAGGTGAGATTAATTCCCAATCTCTTGAAAATACGCTCATCAACAGGCGAGAGAATAACGGTGGAATGAACCTCACAGCCACGGAGATTTGAAATCTGCTCCATTGCTCTCTTTGCGTTGTCATCGGTAGTTGCACAGATTGACAGGGCAAGGAGAGTTTCGTCTGTATGAATTCGAGGATTGTTATTACCCAAGTGATTAACTTTTAAATCCATAATCGGCTCAATAACGTGGGGCGACATAAGGAGAATACTGTCGTCCAGTCCAGCCATATGCTTTAACGCATTGAGAAGAAGTCCCGATGCCGCACCTAAAAGGTCAGAAGTTCTGCCTGTGAGAAGTGTTCCGTCGGGAAGTTCCATAGCAGCGGCAGGAGCACCTGTTTCAGCCTCTTTTTTCAATGCAGCTTCAACGGTTTTTCTGCTTTCGGGATTGATATTTGCCTGTTTCATAAGAAGTGACAGCTTTGTAACTTCATCATCGGAAATAAGTCCCTTACGGCGGTCACAAAGTCCCACATAGTAGCGGCGGATAATTTCATCAGATGCCGCCTTGCAGGTAACTTCATCGTCGAAAATGCAGTTTCCAGCCATATTTACGCCCATATCCGTAGGGGATTTGTATGGGGATTCCCCTAAAATATTCTCGAACATAGCATTGAGAACAGGGAAAATTTCAATATCTCTGTTGTAGTTTACCGTAGTTTCGCCGTATGCTTCAAGGTGGAATGGGTCAATCATATTCACATCGTTGAGGTCGGAAGTTGCCGCCTCATATGCGATATTTACAGGGTGACGGAGGGGAAGATTCCAGATAGGGAATGTTTCAAATTTAGCATAGCCCGCATTAAGTCCACGCTTATGCTCGTGGTAGAGCTGTGAAAGGCAGGTAGCCATTTTTCCGCTGCCCGGACCGGGAGCAGTTACAATAACAAGCTTTCGTGAAGTTTCGATATATTCGTTTTTGCCGAAGCCGTTTTCGCTTATGATACGCTGTAAATCCGAGGGATAACCCTTGATATTGTAGTGGTGGTATACGTTCACTCCAAGTGCTTCAAGTCTTGCGGCAAAAGCGTCAGCAGTAGGCTGATTGTCGTATCGTGTAAGGACTACGGAACTTACAAGAAGTCCGATTTTTCTGAAAATATTCAACAGACGGATTACGTCCACATCATATGTAATTCCCAAATCCCCACGGATTTTATTTTTCTCAATATCATCGGAGTTGATTACGATAACAATTTCCGAATCATCTTTCAGTTCAAGGAGCAATTGAAGCTTGCTGTCGGGCTTGAACCCAGGGAGAACACGTGATGCGTGAAAATCATCGAAAAGCTTTCCGCCGAATTCGAGATAAAGCTTATCTCCGAACTGGTCAATACGCTTGCGGATATGCTCCGATTGCATTTTCAGATATTTTTCGTTATCAAAGCCGATTTTAGTATTCATAAAAATTCCCTCCGTTAATTACGCTATTACTATTATATAGCAAAACGAAAAAAAATGCAAGGGATAATCGGAAATTATTTTGGACAAAATTTAAGGGCATCTTTAAAGACAATAACCAATTTCCCCTGTCTGCATATAATGAGTATGAAAAGTTTTTTCAAGGAGTACAACAATTATGAGCAACAGAAAAATTTTAATTGTCGGCGGTGACATTCGTCAGATTTACTGCGGAGAAAAACTGTCAGAGTCCGCCGATGTGTATTTCATAGGCTTTGAAAATGCCGATATACAGCCAAAAATCCCTACTGAGAAATCCTGCCGCTATGCCCTGCTCCCCATTTCTCCCCCCACGGCATCGGGAGAATTATCTGCTCCCCTTAGCGACAAAAAAATCCTCACGACAGATATTTCTCAATATCTCACGGATAATGCTGTAATTTTCACAGGTATACATCCCGAAAAAACAGCGGCATTTTTCCCCGATTTCACGGTAATTTCCTACACGGAGCAAGAAGATTTCGCCTTAAAAAATGCCATATCAACGGCTGAGGGTGCAGTTATGACGGCTCTTGAAAATCTAAGCGTAACCCTCAACGGCTTGCCTGTCCTCATTGTGGGAATGGGGCGGATTTCTTCGGCTCTTGTGAATATCCTCAAAGGCTTCGGGGCAGATATTACCGTGGCGGTGAGGAATAGCCGTGGCAGGGCAAAATCCGCAATTTTCGGGGTGAAATCCATATTCACAGAGGATATTTCGGGGGAATTTCCATTGGTGTTCAATACCGCACCAAATCTTGTGTTTACAGAAGATAAACTGCGGAAATTCCCCGATAATACCATATTTATCGAACTTGCTTCAAAGCCCTACGGCTTTGATTTTCAAACGGGTGAACAGCTTAATAAAAAAATCATACTTGCATCGGGACTGCCTGCCAAAAAAGCTCCCGTAACCGCAGGCTATGATTTAGCCGACACAATTTCGGCTATTATAAATGAAAGGGGAACTGCTTATGACCGATGATTTCACAGGAAAACGCATAGGATTCGCAATGACCGCCTCATTCTGCTCCTTTGAGCGATGCTTTAAACAGGCGGAAAATCTCCTATCGGCAGGGGCAGAACTTGTCCCAATTATGTCGGAAAATGCCGCAGGGATTTCCTCACGATTCGGCACAGCTGAGGAAAATAAAAAGCGGCTTGCCGATTTATGCGGCAGGGAGGTTATAACCGATATTGCAGGTGCAGAGCCAATCGGTCCGAAAAATATGACCGATATTATGTTAGTTGCACCTTGTACATCAAACACGGCGGCAAAGCTTAATTCGGGAATTACCGACACAGCGGTTACAATGGCGGTGAAATCCCACCTGAGAAGCGGAAAGCCTGTTGTTCTTGCCATTGCGTCAAACGACTCTTTGCTTGCATCGGCGAAAAATATCGGGGAACTTTTCAATAGGAAAAATTACTACTTTGTGCCAATGCTGCAAGACGATATTATTAAAAAACCTGCCTCCCTCGTTGCACAGTTTGAACTTATTCCCGAAGCTGTCCTTGCGGCTTTCAATGGTATTCAGTTAAGACCGATTATTGTTAATGCATAATTATTTTTAAAGCTGTTAGCCGTTAGCCATTAGCTTTTAGCTATGTGGACGGCTGATGCATTTCGTAGGGGCTGCCTTTTGCAGTCCGTGCCGAATATATAAATTTGGCTATATATCGTAATTCTGTGTAGGGGCGGATAATATCCGCCCTACACAATATATCAGTTGCACACATAGCTAATGGCTCACATTGTGCAAACTGCTGTGATTTAGTATATGCTAACTGGTTATTTCGCTGAAATTTCAAAAAACTTTGACTTTTTGAGCCTCTAAATACACTATGTTATAGAACGTTAAAAAACGTTAGGGCATCTCTAAAAACTCCTTTGGTTAAAGAAAAAACAGATAGGTATGACAGCTGC
>JAZQFV010000083.1:0-2760 GCA_045539715.1 Ruminococcus sp.
CGGAAAGTACCTATGACCTTATTTTTCATTTTAACCATACGCAGATCACGTTCAGCCTGATTATTCGTGAAAGGCACAAGGGGATTATTGGCAAAACGGCATACTTCCCCCTTGTGTGTCAAAAGACGGTCAATCAGGGCATGTATCTTACCCTTTTTCTTTTTGCCGCACTTCCCGGTTTGTTCGGAAATCGGGTTTTGTTGGTTCGCTTCTTCCAGAATGACATCATATCTCTGTTGCAGACAATCCATATAAAACTTTCGTGAGTCGATTTCCGGATTCTGATTATAAAAATCAGCGGCACGACACATGGATAGTAACTCGTAATACATTTCACGTGCCCATTTCTGTTCCGGATGATTCTCGAAAATGCCTGTCAGACCCTGAATAATCTCACAAAGATTCTTCATAGCTACCATTCCTTTGGTGCTCAGAACGCATACCAAAGCCTTCAGGCGATTTCCGTATGTGACAGTACCGCTGATGCCGGCTGGACGTTTTGCAACCTCCTGCACGCCACCGCAATCGCACTCCATAATCTCGTATTTTACAGTTTCTTTTTTTACGATAATGTCTACGGTATAACAAGTATCATGCAGCTTCAAATTGGCACAGTTTTCCCTATGAGGACAATTCAAACAATGCTGCGGATAAACATGCTCTATCCTATCAGGCTTGCCAAGTGTAATCGTCAAATAAAGAACGTATTCCTCAAAAAAGAAATCTGATGTATAATAAAGACAAAGCAAGTCCATAGACAAAATTAGAATGACTAAATAGTATATGGAGTAAACTGGACTAAATTAGACGCAGGAGGAATACGGAAATGAAAAAAACGACAGCTATTACCACTATCAAACGAGATGTAAAGCTACAGGAATGGATGGAGCAGATAAAAGCACAGCAGGAAAGCGGAATGACCGTAACAGCATACTGCGCTCAGAACGGGATCAATATTAAGACATATTACTATCACCTTCGTAAAGTTCGGGAGCAGTGTTTGGAATCAGAACCGGCAGTAGTGCCAGTAGTTGTTTCAAGAGCGACATCAGATATTCATATCGAAAAAATGGCTTGCAAATATCACTTACGGCAGATATCTCAGCAGATACTTTGCTTGCATTAGTACATGAATTATGCTGAAAGAACTGACAAACGGAGTGCAGGTATACATGGTTACCGGATATACAGACCTGAGACGATCAATAGACGGACTTGCAATGATAGTAAAAGCACAGTTACAGCTTGATCCATATAGCACGGCAGTGTTCTTGTTCTGTGGCAGACGATGTGACCGCATTAAGGGACTTCTCTGGGAAGGATATGGATTTCTTCTCCTGTATAAACGTCTTGATAATGGAAAATTTCAATGGCCGCGTAATGAAACAGAAGCATTACTGCTTACACCACAACAGACACGCTGGATTCTGGAAGGCTTAAAAATAGAACAGCCCAAAGCTATCAAAGAAGGCAAACCAAGTGTGATATATTGATGAAAATTGGCTATTTTACTTGCTTTTTCGGTGATTTTATGGTATAATATATGTATCATAAAACGAAGGTCGGTGTGTGGTATGTCTGAGTAGAATACAGTAAATAATGATACAACATTAGCTCAGGAAAATGCTGCGCTCCGTAATAAAGTTGCAGTACTTGAAGAACAGCTTTCTCTTGTGCAGGAACAGTATGAATGGCTGAAGAAACAAGTATTCGGAAGAAAGACCGAACAGACCTCTGTTATCTTTGATACCTATGAAGGTACACAGCTTTCTATGTTTCCAAAAGAAGAACAGGCTGTTTCTGTGCCTATAGAGACTGTTACAGTCCCTGAGCATAAGCGCAAGAAAAAGCGCACACATGATGACTGGATGAGTGAATTACCTGTTGAAGAGGTATTACATAAGGAAGACAATCCTAAATGTGATAAATGCGGCTCTGATATGACAGAGATTGGCGATGTGTATGCCGCCTAAGAAACCACATCTGCACGGAACTTCAACCGCACTGTTGCCGGACATGAACCGAACCCTATCAGATTCGATAGTCATGGAAGATAAACAACATAATGATCGTTCCGTCTGTTCGCATTTATTCCACAGTCCACTTGACAGCAAGCCTCTATGAGCACGGTAGTCCGGCAGCACGAGCATGCAGCCATGAAGGCTGCTGCCCGGCCACCAGCCTACCACACTCATACTCACTGTAAAGTGGCTTTTGCGGCATAAAAGCCCACTTATTCTCAAAAGAACCAAAAATACTTTCAGACAAGTGCGGTTCAACAGCGGCAAGTGTGCGGTTTTGTAACCGTTACTGTTCGGTTTCAAGTCCGTGCAGTTGCGGTTTTGCGGTCGGTATATACACATTTACAGTCGGACGTAAGAACTGGCTCTTCAATAATACTGCAAGAGGTGCAAAATGCAGTGCCCTTTTGTACTCGGTAATTTCAACAGCACAGGCTAATGGTATGGACGTCGAAAAGTATCTGACCGACCTGTTCTCCAATCCGGCAGGCACGATACTGTTGCCGTGGAATAATTGATAATGTTTACCCTCGCCAATTTCTGCGAGGGTTGTTTTGTATCTTATGGGACACGGTTTATTTGACGGTTACGGATCATCTGACCAACTCCTTTCTTGTTTGGGGTATAAGAAAAGCCGTCTGTGATTGTTAGTCACAAACGGCTATGTAATGCATATTCATCAATACGAGTAAATTTCTTTAAGGCAATGTGATTTTTCCCAATAGTATATCGTTGAGTA
>JAZQFV010000084.1:0-1850 GCA_045539715.1 Ruminococcus sp.
GAAGAAGAAGCAACAGGCTATGCAAACGCAACAAGAGAACAGGCACTTATTATTGCGGTGAGAATGGTTGAGAATTTGAAGAAATAAGAAAATAAATCGTGTAGGGTTTGGCGTTTACGACAAACCGCCATTCCCTACATAAAGCCTTTTACAAAGGAGGTCGAAAATATGGCAAAGTTTTGTACCGGATGCGGCATGGAGCTTACTGACGGCTTGATGTTCTGCACAGGCTGCGGAACAAAAGTGCCGGAAGGTGCACCTGCCGAGGCTCCTGCGGTTAAGGAAGAAATACCTGCCGAGGAAAAGATTGTGAAAGAGCCTGTAATGGTTCAGGCACAGCCGGAGCAGCAACAGCAGTACATACCGCCACAGCAGCAGCCACCACCACAGCAGACGGCATACACACCGCCGCCTCTGCCGAGAGAAATTTTGGATAGTGATATAAAAGGCACAAAATACGAGCCGATTTCGGCTTGGGGCTTTATCGGAATTATGCTTCTGATGTGTATTCCGATAGTCGGCATCTTACTTGTTATCATCTGGGCGTGCGGCGGATGCAGAAAGCTATGCAAACGCTCACTTGCAAGAGCAACGTTGATTATGGCGGCAATCGGGCTTGTGATAAGCCTTATTATAGGAATTGCGGCAGGAGGATTTATTAACTTTCTTTCAAAGAATGCAGATGCAGATGAGCCGAGCGGAATTGCGGCAGTCTTTTCCTCCATTACCGGAGATAAAGACGGCGAAGGATTGATGGGACTTCTTGAAAATATAGAAGGTATCAATAAAGATGCCGAAAAGCAAAATAACGGTTGGCCGAAAAAATTACGCAAATATCCCGGAGGCGAGGCAAAGTCCGTTACCTCATACCGCACCGAGATAAGCGGAACAAACGCTGATGAAATGTTTTCGTGGATTGAAGACCTGAAAAAAGACGGATATAAATTTCAGGACTTCTACGATATGGGTATGACCGAGCAGGATATGCTCGATATGAACGGCTGGTGGGCAACTGACGGAAAACTATATCTCAGTATGTCCTTCGCAGACGGAACGGTTACGGTGGAACACATGAACGAGCTGCCGGATTTGGAAAGTTATTTTAATTAAATTTGAAGGAGGCGCATTGTATGAATAAAAATTTACCCTTTTTACTGCTTGATAACAGCAGTATGATGTCAGTTATAAACGAAGGAGAGTTCAAGTGTTATAACATCTCTTTCGAGGAGGCAGGACACATTATAGACTGCCATGCAGAGGATGATTTGCTGAAATGCTTTTCCAATCCTGAAATTGAATCAATCATTTTCAATTACATAGGTGTACCGAATAAGAAGGTAGAATACAAAAAAATCAGAAATATGAGACCGGGACAACAGGGCATTGTTTTCAAGCTCTATATTGCGCCTTCGGAAACTCAGCCGATTATCCATGCGGATGACGGTGTTGAAGCAAAGAAAATTCAGAATGTATATTGTTATTGTCAGTATCTCGTAAGAATGGATGAAAAGTAAAGGAGGAATCAATTATGACATATTGCGGTAAATGCGGAGCGCAGGTTCAGGACGGCGTAAAGTTCTGTCAGGGATGCGGCGCAGAAATTATACAGGCACAGGCAGCTCAGCCTGAACAGCCTGCGGCACAGGCTCCACTAAACGATTTTTCACAAAAGCTTCAGAACCTGAATAACACAGCGGACACAACAGCGGACTTTGATGCACAGGACATTACTTCCAACAAAGCAATGGCAATACTTGCGTATTTCGGACCATTGGTGCTTATCCCGATTTTTGCGGCAAAGCAGTCGAAGTTTGCAAGATACCACTCAAATCAGGGCTTGGTGCTGCTCA
>JAZQFV010000085.1:0-4137 GCA_045539715.1 Ruminococcus sp.
CGTCCAGAATTGTATCGGGGGAAATATCAGGATAGAGCTTACCGTTTCTCTTTAATGCCATAATATTGATATTATATCGTTTGCGTATATCAATCTTACCAACGGTTTTTCCTATCCATGTTTTTGGTATAGTTACTTCGAAAATAGCAAAATCTCCATCAAGTTCAATATAGTCAAGAATATGGTCTGAAGTATAACGAATAGCCGTCCATGAGGCAAGCTGTTTTTCGGGATAAACCACCTCATCTGCACCGTTTCTTAATAAGAATTTTGCATGTACATCCCTGGCTGCTCT
This sequence comes from Ruminococcus sp., assembly GCA_045539715.1. GTDB lineage: Bacteria > Bacillota > Clostridia > Oscillospirales > Ruminococcaceae > Ruminococcus. The sequence continues at coordinate 296 of JAZQFV010000085.1, forward strand.
TGCAACAACTTTCTGTGCTCCAAGTTCTTCCAGCAATGATGTTGTTTCCAGTGAGTTTTGAAAATTGTCTCCGATCGCAACAATGCAGATGTCGAAATTTCTCACGCCGATGGATTGCAGAAACTCTCGCTTTGTACAATCGCCGATCTGTGCACTTGTAACATAATCAATGACAGCAGAAACACGTTCCTCATTTTTGTCCACCGCCATGACCTCATGATTCATCTCATTAAGCTTATAGGCGATGTGTCGTCCGAATCTTCCCAATCCAATTAATAATACTGATTTCATCTCAGATACTCCTTTCGGTTAACCGACGCTGATTTTATCAAGCGGCAGTTTTGAAAAACTCTTTTTCGGATGCATATAGGCTGCATAGATAAAAGTCAGCCCTCCGACTCTTCCAAAAAACATCAGCAGCATCAGAATGATTTTTGATGCAATACTGAGCTGCGGCGTGATTCCTGTTGTCAAACCAACTGTGCCAATTGCAGACGCTGCTTCAAACATACAGTCGGTCAGCGGAAGATTTTCAATCCGGCTGATGGCAATACCGCTCGTCAGAAACAGCGAAAGGTAGAGCATCAGGATCGCAGCCGCTCTGTGCAGGGTGTCAGATTCAATGCGTCTTCCGAAGAAATTGGTATCCTCCCGCCGTTTGAATACAGAAACAGCGGATGAAACAAGTACCGCCAGCGTATTGGTTTTCATACCACCGGCAGTTGAACCTGAAGAACCACCGATGAGCATCAGGATGATGATGACGCACAGACTGCTCTGGTACATATCACTGAAATTGACTGTATTGAATCCCGCTGTTCGCGGGGTGACCGCCTGAAACGCAGAGGCAAGCAGTTTTTCCGGCAATGACATTTCCCAGCCAGAAAATTCACAGAAATAAAAATACAGCATAGGAACGAATAATAAAATGCCAGTTGTCACAAGAATGACCTTGCTTTGCATACGATACTTTTTGATGTAATGACGATGGGTACGGATATCTTCCCATGTTGCAAAACCAAGACCACCGCTGATGATCAGGAACATGACAACAATATTCAGCAGCGGATTGGCTGCATAGGTTGTCAGTGAGGAAAACTGTGTCCTGACGCCGAGAAGATCAAATCCGGCATTACAGAAAGCCGAAATGGAATGAAACAGAGAATACCACAGTCCTTTCAAAAATCCAAAATCTTTGCAAAAGACCGGCATTAATAAAATCACACCAATCAGTTCAATCAGAAATGTTGTTTTGAAAATAAAGCTCGTGAACTTTACAACACCGCCGACCTGCTGTGCGGAAGTGGCTTCCTGCATGGTGCTTCTCTGACGAAGATTGATTCTTCGTTTGGCGATCAGTGCAATTGCGGAAGCTGCTGTCACAACCCCAAGTCCACCAACCTGAATCAGCAGAAGAATTATTGTTTGTCCGAACTGCGACCAATATGTAGCGGTATCCTGCGTGATCAGCCCTGTTACACAAACAGCAGAGACCGAAGTGAAGAGGGCATCCGAAAACGCAGCGGATTCTCCGCTTGCCGTTGAAATCGGAAGCATCAGAAGCAATGCACCTGTTAATATTACCGCTGCAAAGCCCAGCAGAATGAGCTGAAATGAAGACAGTCTTTTTAAAATTGCTTTCATATCGTTCCACCTTAATTTGTAATTTCTATCTTCATTATATCATGCGTGGGATTAAAAAGGTATAAAAAAAGTGTTTATAGCATTAAGATTGTATTAAGATTGTGATAGAGCTTCTTTATAGGGTTTGATACAACATGCAATAATTGAAATATATTTCTCTTGGCAAAGCGGAACATATGTACTATAATTAAAGTACAACAAAATCAGCTGACCGGTGAGGGATATGTTTTTGGCATGAACCTCAGGTGATCACGGTATCCGCTTAGGCAACCATACGCTGACTGAGGTCGGATTCGTGAGCGTTCACAGTTTCGGCTGTGTCGGGAATATGTACCTTTCCACAGCGGAAAGAGGTGCATATGAGTAAGCTGATAACTGTCCAGAATGAGGTTGTAAAAGTTTCGGACGAATTGTACGAATTCATGGAATCCGACCGCATACTCTTGATCTTATTGCTGGCATTGCAGATGTGGCTGCGATAATTGATGAGCCACAAGAAGATGAGGATATTGACCGTCACAGTGACAGCAAGATTCTCACAGAGAAAATCAGACGCAAGGAAGTGCTGGGGATGCACATGTAAAGGAGATGATGCCATGGAAAAGGAAATCGAAATCAACACCACAGCATACAGACGCAGGAATCTGTATATGGAAAAGAAAATGAACATCGACGGAAAGAACTATGAGGTCGTGTCCGTCCTGCCGCTGGCAGATACAGAAAATCCGCCGGAAACTGCGGCGGACAAGCTGAAATATCTGATTCAGGAATCGAAAAGTTAACAGAAAATTTTCTGGACTTCACGACCGAATAGGCTTATACTGTTGGTGTATCCTATTCGGTTTGAGCGACGAGCCGCCGCACCCGATTGTGCCGACACAAAGTGAACTAAAACTCAAGGTTTCCTTTGTCGGCACGCTGAAAGCGAGTGCGAAACGGCAACACGAACAGGAGGATTGATAAAATGGATAACACACCAAACCGAAATTTGATTACGGCGTTATACTGCCGACTCTCCGTGGAGGATATGCGTGAGGGCGAGTCGCAGTCCATCGAAAATCAGAAGATGATTCTGCAACAATATGCAGACGATCACGGCTTTCACAACATCTCCACCGTTGTAGTACCATAATTCAACATCGCCTTTATAGGCGTTTTTCTTTTCATCCGCAGCATCTTTGCAATGACCGATAGCCTGTAACATCATATATTCGTGATTTCCAATAAGCATTTTTACATTAGGCATCTTCATAATTTTTCGCAGTATCTTAATTCCATAGGGATAGCGGTCAATAACATCTCCCAGAATATACAACGTGTCTTCCTCTTTAAGGTTTATCTGTCGCATAATCGACTCAAATCTTTCAAGATTACCGTGTATATCAGACATAACATAAATCATCTTCCCACCTCGTTTCTATGGCAAACCGCACAACAAATGTGCGGTTTGCCTATTGAATTACTTCTTTCTTCTTTTGGCGTCTTTCAGGATATTTTCATTCCAGTTTTTAGCAACTGCACCATGTTTTCTCATACAGCTCATTGACTCACTGAGGGCATTATACACGGCACCTGTTCCGATTGAATCGGATATGTAATTTGCCGCACGGTCACGTGAAATACCTATTCTGCTTGCTTCTTCCGCAGCGTCAATATTTGCTCCGATGAAAAGAAATTCCCAACCGTCCTTTTTCTTTTCTTCAATCATTTTCTTGATCTGCTCATAGTTATACTCGTGACTTGCATTTTCCATTCCGTCTGTAGTAATTGCAATAATTGTATTCTGCGGAATATCTTCTTTACGAATATACTTGCGAATCATGGAAATATGGCTGATTGTTCTACCTACAGCATCAAGCAATGCCGTACATCCACGGACGTAATACTCTTTGTCGGTCATTTTCTTAATCTCTGAAAGCTTCACACGGTCATGGAGCAACTCGTACTCATTGTCAAAAAGTACTGTTGTTACAAGAGCCTCGCCCTCCTGCTTTTTCTGATTGTCAATCATGGAATTAAATCCGCCGATTGTGTCACCCTCAAGTCCGCACATTGAACCGCTTCTGTCAAGGATAAAGACCATTTCTGTAAGATTGTTTTTCATACTGATTCCTCCTGTTTTGTGGATTGGGTTTGTTTTCTTCTGTAATTATATTATAACAATTATTTGGAATTCTGTCTGTCCCTTTTGAAGCGAC
>JAZQFV010000086.1:0-31880 GCA_045539715.1 Ruminococcus sp.
ATTGGGATTTTCACCATTTTCATCATAAATCAATATAGATACATCGTCAAGCTTTCCAAGATTTTGTTCGTAAAATTCTTTATTCTCAAAATCAACAAAGTCATTTACGTGGAATACAAAAGCATTTTCATCCTCTGTGTGCACTTTCATAAACCATTCTTTTACTGTGATGTTGAAAGATGTACGGATTGCGGAATCTTTTTTATCAGTTACATAAACAGGATATATGCCTGCCTTTGTCATATTCACTTCTGACATATCAAAGCTGAAACGCTCATAGTCGGTATGTAATCTATATTTGAAATTGGGATTTTCGCTATCTTCGTCATAAATCAATATAGATACATCATTAATATTTCCAAGATTTTGTTCGTAAAATTCCTTATTCTCAAAATCAACAAAGTCATTTACGTGGAATACAAAAGCATTTTCATCCTCTGCGTGTACTTTCATAAACCATTCTTTTACTGTAATATTGAAAGATGTGCGGATTGAGGAATCTTCTTTAGCAGTTACATATACAGGATATGTGCCTGCCTTTGCCATATTCACTTCTGACATATCAAAGCTGAAACGCTCATAGTCGGTATGTAATCTATATTTGAAATTGGGATTTTCACCATTTTCGTCATAAATCAATATAGATACATCGTCAAGCTTTCCAAGATTTTGTTCGTAAAATTCTTTATTCTCAAAATCAACAAAGTCATTTACGTGGAATACAAAAGCATTTTCATCCTCTGTATATACTTTCATTGTTGAATTTGAGTTAACGGTTTCAGCAGCTGACGCTGTTAATACCCCACCTACAAATGTGTCCTGCGGCATATATAATGCTGCTCCTGAGCATACCGCAATCGCCGCAGCCATAACTGCAATGTGTTTTGTTTTCATTTTTTTAAATCCTCCAAAAAATCCTTATATAATATTTTTTAAAATAATATTATATAGACATTATACTACTTTAGCACAAAAAGTCAATGAATAAATTGTAAACAATCTCCTTAATACGCAAAAATTATAATTTGTTACAACACAAATTCCCCGAAGTGTTTATCTTCGGGGAATTTCATCAATATAAAATTCCGTCAAAATACTGCAAAAGGAGCAATGTCACACCGTCATAGGTGTTTTCCTGCAAAATCTCTCCCTGGGTTTCCCAGCCAACATCTGCGGTTTCTTCAATAACCTCGTTGACCGCAGGCATTTCGTCAATGGGGTGGGAATCCTCCTCATATATTTCCTCGGCAATTACATAACCTGCATTATTTATCTGATGCACTCTGTCACTTATTTCAGGAAGCGGTTCGAATATCTGATTTAACTGTTCAATATATGCAATTACGCTGTCTTTATTTTCCCAATTAGGCTCTTTAAGCGAACCCTCAGCAATCATATCTGAAATAATCGCATCCTGAGTTTCGTAAAATTCTCCCGATACATAACCATACATTTCATCATAAGCCGAAAATCTCAGCAGAGGGTCATCGCTGTTAATCAAGGCAAGCTGACTTACAAATTCGGCTTCATTTTCCTTGTAATAGCCCTTATGGTGGCAAAGCTCGTGAGCGTCAAGAATAGGCTGATATGTGGGAGAAATATATTTGTTGTGAGTTGCCTCCATTGTGAAAGGATAAGTATATCCGCCAATCCACATTCGCTCCAGTATATCGGAGCAGAGAGCAGGTTTTACAGTTGGGTAAAAACCTCTCATACGTGGGAATTCCTCGGAAATATTCACTAAAGCCGCATTTATAAGCGGCTGTGTTTCCTCAATTTCTGGGAATAAAACCTTTCCGTCCTCGGCAATTTCTATTTCCTCCGCAGCCTGATTAAGACCATTTATCGAATATTCAAGGAGGGCGTAAATCTCCTCATATGTAAATTCCCTCCGTTTTCCCGTATCGCCCTCGCCCATAACGGAACTTCTGAAAGGGATAAGCCACATAGGCATATACAAAAAGAGAACACATAAAAGCATTATAAGGAATGTTTTGAAGTAGCCTCCGCAGAAACGGCGATATTTCGGCTTTTTTCGCAGAAAAATAAGCAGAATTAAAAATATGACGCTGAAAATGACCATTGCCACTCCCAGATACATCATCATTTCTCCAAGGCAAAAGGGAAGATATGCGGTTAAATAGGTTAATCCGTCGCATAAGTATATATATGCGTTATTGGCATACCAGTCGCAAAACGGCGTTATAAAAGAGGTTAACGCAAGAATTACCGTCACAGAAAAAATAACAGCCGCCGTTTTCCAATAGGCGGATTTTTTCTTTTTCTGTGGAATTTTCTCCACAGGAGTTTCGATTTTTTCCTTTTCTAATAAAGCTTCCATAACTTCTCCTTTCCCAGCGTGTTTATGCTCCTATTATACCACTTCTGAATTTAAAAGTCAATTATTATATTTTTCCTATTAATTATAGTTTGCTATAATAAAGGGCGGAAAATCTCCGCCCTCTGTTGATATGCTATTGATTTATGGCAACATTTTCATCACAGTTTAATATTGAAAGATTACGATTATTTCTTATATCAAGTGTGGTAATCATATTCCCCTGACATTCAAGAAGCGATAATTGAGTATTCTGGCTGACATCAAGGAATTGAAGTTCATTTCCGGAGCATTTGAACTGGAAAAGATTAGGATTTCGGCTTAAATCAAGATAAGAAATTCTGTTATCAGTACATTCAAAAATTTGCAATTCCGAATTTCCGCTTATATCAAGTGAAGTCAATTGATTTTCATTACAGCATACAGTTCGCAAAAGCGGATTTCTGCTGATATCTATAGATGAAACCTGATTATCATTAAAATCTATAAATTCAAGTGCAGCATTATTGCTCACATCAAGAAAAGAAATATTATTTCTGTTGCAGACAAGCACTTTCAAAGCTGTATTTCCACTTGTATCAATGGAAATAAGACTGTTGTTTTCGCAGTTAAGTTCTTCCAAAGCAGCATTATTGCTTAAATCAAGAGTGGAAATATTATTGTATGAACAATCCAGAACGGTCAAAGCTGTATTCTTGCTTATGTCAAGAGATGTCGCATTAATATAGTAACATTTCAGAGTTGTCAAAGCAGTATTTTTGCTTACATCAACGTAATTCAACTCATTGTTTGAAATATCAACGTATGTCAAGGCTGTATTTTGGCTTAAATCAATTGCGGTCAGATTATTTGAAGAACAGTCAAGCTTTTTCAATGACGTAAAATGCTCTATTCCCGTCAAATCCGCAATTTCAGAGTCGTTTACATCAATTTCTTCAAGCCTATAAATTTCACCGCCTGAAAGCTTCTTATCGCCGTCGCTGTCCAGATTTAAGTCAATGTAATTTCGGAATTTTTCATCGGGAAAATTCATCACGTCAATTGGAATATCTTCTTTTATCTCATTTCTATTTACAGATGTATCCTCGTTTTTGCCGTCGGAAGATTCTTTCTGAAAAGTGCAGCCGACTGAACCTGTGAATATCAGCATAGCCGATATGATTGCAAAAACTTTTTTAATTTTACCCATTTGTAAACCTCCCTATTATTTAATCCCATATAAACAGATATTTTGATTACTTCATTATACACTAAAATTTCCTATAAGTCAACAAAAAAACTTATTTTCTGAATATTTTGACTGCCAAATTCATTACAGCAGGCACAATAACGGGGAGCAATCGCTCTTTGTACATTCTGCTCACAGGCTCCATTGTGTGATTATCCGCCCACCCTGCGTTGTCTGCGTGAGTGCAGACTATGTAGATCATAGCAAGGCATACCGCCAACCCCACAACCGTCAGAATTGCCGAAATCACACGAAAAATCGGCTTTTTTAAAAATGCCGTGAAAGTTCCCGCAGTCATAAGAATTCCCGATATAATCAGCCATATTCCTGCATTTTCAAGCTCTCTGCCGTAGCTTTCGCCGTTATATATAAGCCCTGCCCCAGCCATACAAACCATAATCAATGAATAAATCACCGTCAGCAGAACCATAATTATCATATACACATTATAAAAAATTTTTTTCTTGTTTTTTTCCATAATTCACCGTTTCTTGTCTGCCCTATAAATCGTCAGAGCAAAATTTTTCACTTATATCACAGCTTTTCTGATACATACTAAATTCAGCCGACACTATATAATTTTTCGGCTGAAAGGAGTTGAAAAATCTGCTAAAATTTCATTTCAGTAAATTCACCGCAGCTTTATTATCTGCCGCTATTTTCGGTTTATCCTCCGTAACAGGCTATTCAATTACACGAAATATAGCCCATTACTATACAGCCTCCGTTTCCGCAATGGGAGTATCTGCCGAAAATTCAGCAAAAAAAGACGCTCCCACCCTCATTGCAGGCGGTTATCCCTTTGGCATAAAGCTGCTTATGGAGGGCGTTATGGTGACGGATACAGGCAAAGTTGACAATATTACCTCACCTGCCGAGGACGCAGGCATTAAAAAAGGCGATGTTATCACCTCTGCCAACGGAACTCCCCTCACCTCCAACAACGGTTTAAGCCGAATTATAGCCGAAAGCCGTGGAAAATCCGTAACCCTTGAACTTCTCCGTGAGGGTAATTCCCTTACTGTGGAATTATCCCCTGTTTTTTCCGAAAAGGATAAAATCTGGCGGAGTGGTATGTGGGTTCGTGACAGCATTGCAGGCATAGGAACTATGACCTTTGCCGTCAAGGATACAGGGGAATTTTCGGGGCTTGGTCACCCTGTCTGCGATTGCGATACAGGGGAACTTATCCCTCTCCACAGCGGCGAGGCTGTACCTGTAAAAATTACCGATATTACAAAAGGTATGTCGGGTTCACCGGGAGCATTGCACGGAAAATTCACGGGATTGCCCTCCTACGGAACTCTTTCCGATAACAACAGCTGCGGAATTTTCGGTGATTTCGGTGAAACTGCCCTTGACCGCCTTGAACAGCCGAGAGAGTACAAATTAGGCTACCCCGATGAAGTCACCGAGGGCGAGGCGTATATTCTATCCACTATCAGCGGAACATCGCCGCAGATGTATTCCGTGTGCATTGAGGAGAAGAATTGCCGAGGAAATGAGCCGTCAAAAAATATGATTATCCGCATAACCGATGAACGGCTTATAGCCGAAACAGGGGGAATTGTGCAGGGTATGAGCGGCAGCCCGATTATTCAGAATGACCGCATTATCGGGGCTGTAACTCACGTATTTGTGGCTGACCCTACCCGTGGCTACGGCATATTCGCAGAAAATATGTACAACGAAATCCAACCATAAAGCCATAAAAATAACGGGCGTTACCCAAAAAGTAACGCCCAAAATCTGTTGTATAATTATCTGTTTTCCTCGCTGAAACCGCTGTCAACAAGATCTACGAGAGCGTCAACTGCTGCTCTTTCATCTGCACCGTCAGCGATAATCTTTACATTTGTACCGCCTACGATACCGAGGGAAAGGATTCCGAGTAAGCTCTTAGCGTTTACTCTGCGTTCTTCCTTTTCAATCCAGATTGATGACTTGAACTCGTTAGCCTTCTGGATGAAAAATGTTGCGGGTCTTGCGTGAAGGCCTACCTGATTCTTAACCAATACTTCTCTTACAAACATATTCAACTCTCCTATTCTCATATTGAAGTGCCTAATGTCACTTCACCGCAAATCATATGTCCTTTGCTGATTACTATTATACAATCATTCTTTTGCATAGTCAACGGTTTTTTTCACGAAAAATGATAGTTTCTCATTTTTTCTACATTTAAATGCAAGGAGCGAATGTTTTTCAACTGTGCCTTGTTCATATTCACTATGAAGAATATGAACGATATATTAATAAAATATTGTTCAACATTAACAGTTTTCCTCGTTAATATATGTCGCTTTTTGCTACAAGGATAAGCCTATTTGATATATACTAACAGTTTATAGTGAAATTTGCCAACTACTATAAGGGTATATAATAACACAATGTTTGTAAAATTTATCTATTTTTTGCTCTTGGATTTCTTTGGAACTATTGGATGTTCCTCCATATATTTCTCATATAAATCGGGGCGGCGTTCCTTTGTAATTTCAAGGCTTTGTTCATGCCGCCAGCTTTCGATATTCTTATGATGTCCCGTCAGCAGAACAGGCGGAACTGCCATATCCTCCCACACTTCGGGGCGTGTATACTGGGGATATTCCAGCAATCCGCTGTAAATGCTCTCGTCGGTAAAGCACACATCATCGGAAAGCACTCCGGGGCAAAGCCGTGCCACAGCGTCAGTCAGCACAAGGGCAGGCAATTCGCCCCCTGTGAGGACATAATCACCAATTGAGATTTCCTCGTCAACGATTTTGTCAAGAACTCGCTGGTCAACTCCCTCGTAATGACCGCAGATAATGAGAATATTGTCCATTTTCGACAATTCCACGGCTCTCTGCTCCGTCAGCACTTTGCCTTTCGGGGACATATATATTGTATGGGGCTTAGTGCCAAGTTCGTCACAAACTGCCTTATAGCAGTTATAAATCGGCTCGCACTGCATTACCATACCCATTCCGCCGCCGTAGGGAGTATCATCAACTCTGCGGTGCTTATCCTGTGTGTACTCGCGTATCTGTCGGCAGGAAACCTCGATTTTTCCCGCTTTTCTCGCCCTGCCAACTATGCTTTCTCCCAGAACGGCTTCGCACATTTCGGGGAAAAGGGTTGCTATTTCAATTTTCATATACTTCTCCGTTATTCCTATCCACGTTTAATAGGCTTTTTTATCAATGCCAATGGTGGCAATAATGTTTGCCGCTGTAGCTTTATCAGTTTTTACTCTCACCATATATTCTGTATCAGGGTTATCCTGGGGATACAGCCACAAAACGATACGGCACTCCCCATCATAGCTCGGCAATGCACAACAATCATAAAGCAATCCTCGGAAATTTTCGCCATTAAAATAATACCAGTCGTTGCCATACGGTTGGTCCCATTCCTTCCACTCCGCAAGTTTAAGAAAAATATCTGCCAATTCTGCATCGTGAACATTGAAATCATCAAAGGTTAAATTTCTGATAATCACATTTCTTTCATAATTTGATGTTGGATATATTATGTCTGTATCATCGCAGAAAGCTTGAAATTGTTTTTCATTCAGGATAATATCACCTTTATTAAAAGTGAGTTTCTGTTCCACAGGTTTATAAAAAGTCAGTTCTAATTCTAAATCATTTTTAAAATTAGCATATACTATTTCATCATTGTATTCTGTTTCTTTTATCTCTAATCCGTGTGGAGCTTTAAGAGTTATTCCATATTCTGAGTATTCTATGTAGTCATCGGGACATTTTACATCATAATACTGATAGTCTTGTATCTTTTTATCAATACTATCATAATTAAGCTTGACATTCAGATATGGTATCAATCCAGGGAAAAATACAAGCCATATTGTTATTATAAGAACTAATGACACCGCAATTATTTTCACAGTAGTGCTTAAATTCATTACAAAAGCTAAAAACTCATGTGTTTTGGTTATTTTATTGTTTTCTATACCAATTTTTTTGTTCATATAAACACCTTAATCAAAAAGTCCCTCAAGAGGACGAATTAGCATTATATTGCTGTCAATGTCCGTAGAAATCACAACATCGGGAATTGCAGGAACAAGATATTCCCTGTCACCCTTTATCACATACACATCATTTGCACCATTTTGCAGAACATCGGTAATTTTTCCGTATACAAAGCCGCTGTCAGCGTCCTTGACTTCCATATCAATCAAATCCTGTATGAAGTAGGTATCTTCATCAAGTTCCAGGTCATCACGGTGCATAAACAGCACTTTATTGCGGTATTTTTCAGCCGCCTCAACGGTGTCAATTCCCTCGATTTTTGCAATTACCATATTTTTGGCAACTCTCGCTCTGTCAATGTAAATTTCCGCCTTATCCTTGCCCATAAACAGGCGGTCAAATTCGCAGAGAAGTTCAGGAGTGTCGGTGTATGGCATAATTTTCACTTCCCCACGTATGCCGTGAGTTGTGACAATTTTTCCTGCTTCAAGATATTCTTTTTTCATATAATCAATCCTCCGCAAGTTGTATTGAACTTATAATCTGATTTAAAATTTCTTCGTCTTTCGGTGGGTGAAACATTAATGTATAATTTTTATTCTTGTATTCGTCGGGGAAAATAACAACGCTTACAAGTTCTGTATCAAAGGCTTCTGCACAAGAAACATAGGCTGTAAAATTTTCACCGTCCATAATCTGCGTAGTTTCGCCGTCATATGCATCCTGTTTTGTTTCAGCCAGTTCCTTATAAACCTTTATGTCCTTGCCCCGAAGTCCCTTGCACATTTCGGAATTAAGCCTATTCTTAGCAAAAAACAAAAGTCCCATGGTATTATCGGGAAATTCCTCGCCGATAGTTTCAAAGAAATGTCTGTAATCCTCTTTTGAATATTCATAAGAATCCCAAGGGTTGTAATATTCCGTCACTTCCTCCGCACCTGTAAACATCGCAAGCATTTCGTCATCATACACAATGGTATTTTTTCTTTCTCCTAAAACTTTATCCTGCTTGTATTCCGTCCCCTCAGGCACTTTCAGAATAGTTTCGCCCAGTTTAATGCTTTTGAAATCGTCAGGAACATCAACCACAGTAAATTTATCAAGACTGCGGTCAATATCGGGATATTTCGCTCTAACTCCTATGTAAGTTATCAGCCAAGGGCAAATAAGCATTAACGCAAGACAGGCAAGGACAATTATTCCAACAATAATTCCGCCTATTTTCAACGTTTTTTTCATATATAACCGCCTTTTTCAAGTTCTTTTTTGAAGTAGTACTCTAAATTGAGATTTCGGCTGAAATGGTCTGCACCCTCAACAACGTCATAATTCGGAATAATCCTCTTTGTGAAATCGTGAGTATCAATTATTTGGTCTTTTTCACCGATTACCGCATATGCCTTGCTTGTGTCAACCTTTGTGAATATGGGGAAAACTTTCATAAACGTGTCAACTTCCCCTGTATAGCCAAGCCGTGGCAGATGAAGAAATGGCATAAGGCAGGGATTTGTCAGCATTACCGGCAAATCTCTTTCAATTGCAAGAGTAAGGGCAAAAAATCCCCCAAGACTTGTGCCTGTTATCATATCAACCTGATTTTCGTCAAGGATTTTCCGCAATTCCGCAAAAACGTATTCGGGCGAATCCTTGCTATAGTCAAACTGCGGAGATATTGTATCAACTCCCAGTGAGTGCAAAGCCGAATATACGGCATTGTGGGCATTTCCCTTATATCCGTGAATTGTAAGAATTTTCATAAATAATCCCCTTTCAATAAAAGCCTTTAGCCGTGAGCCTTAAGCCAATAGCTGTTAATCAGCTTAGGGCTAAAGGCTAATGGCTAAAAGCTAATGGCTATATTAGTTTTTCATCTCAAAATTTTCGCCGAGAATGTCTTTATTTGCTTCAAGAATAGGCTTGATGCAATCTGCAAGGAATTCGTCAACCTGCTGTGAACTTCTGCCTGTGTAGTTCTCAGGTTTCAGAACAGCGTCAAGTTCCTCCTTTGTAACCATAAACATTGGGTCAGCAAGAATAAGTTCGCAGAGGTTATTGTCCTTTCCGTAAACCTTAACCTGCTCGCCTGCAATCATTGAGTAATCCATAATTCTGTCGTGAAGTTCCTGACGGTTACCGCCCTTCTTAACAGCGTTCATCATTACGTTTTCGCTTGCCATAAAGGGAAGTTCTGCCATTACACGGCGGCGGATAATTTCGGGATATACCACAAGTCCGTCTGTTACGTTCATCATAATGTTGAGAATTGCATCAACTCCGAGGAATGCCTCAGCAACGGAAATACGCTTGTTTGCAGAGTCGTCGAGAGTTCTCTCAAACCACTGTGTACCTGCTGTAAATGCCGGGTTAAGGCTGTCAATCATTACGTAACGTGCAAGTGATGTAATTCTCTCGCATCTCATAGGATTACGCTTGTAAGCCATTGCAGATGAGCCAATCTGCTTCTTCTCACGGGGTTCTTCCATTTCCTTGAAACTCTGGAGAAGTCGCATATCGTTGGAGAATTTGCTTGCTGTCTGAGCAATTCCGCTGAGAACTGCAAGTACCTGTGAATCTACCTTTCTTGAATATGTCTGACCTGAAACAGGAACAACGCTGTCAAATCCCATTTCCTCAGCAATCATTCTTTCAAGTTCCTTGATTTTGTCAGTATCGCCCTCGAAAAGCTCCATAAATGAAGCCTGTGTACCTGTTGTACCCTTTGATCCGAGAAGGCTTAAAGTTGACATTCTGTATTCCAAATCGTTGAAATCCATAAGAAGTTCATTGAGCCAGAGAGTTGCTCTCTTGCCTACTGTTGTAAGCTGTGCAGGCTGGAGATGTGTGTATGCAAGACATGGCATTGACTTGTATTCCTCAGCAAATCTTGCAAGGTTATTCATTACGTTGATAAGCTTTCTGCGTACAACTTTAAGAGCGTCACGCATAATGATAACATCTGTGTTATCGCCTACATAGCAGGAAGTTGCACCAAGGTGGATAATTCCTGCTGCATCGGGGCAGGACTGTCCGTATGTGAAAACGTGAGCCATTACGTCATGACGTGTAATCTTCTCACGCTCCGCAGCCGCAGCATAATCAACATCGTTGATATGCTCCTCAAGCTGCTTTACCTGTGCCTCTGTTACAGGAAGTCCAAGCTTCATTTCTGCTCTTGCAAGGGCAACCCAGAGCTTTCTCCATGTTGTGAATTTCTTATCAGCTGAGAAAATATACTGCATTTCCTCGCTGGCATATCTTGTGCAAAAAGGTGACTCGTAGCTATTTACATTTCCACTCATAATTATTCTCCTTAGTTTTTCGGTATTTCCATACCTTTTATTTCCTTACAATTATATCATTTTATGGGATTTATGTCAAGGTGGCTGTTTTCGTTAAAGGATTTTTCTATACGCTTATTGACTTCATCAAGATTAAGCAAATAGAATTTTTTGTTTTTTCGTTGATTAACAAGCAATAATTCTTGCGGTATCGAATCAAGCATTTTTTTCAGCGTGTTTCCCGAACATTCCATATGAGAAATCAGTTCCTCCCTGCTTATACCGATGTTTGTGAACAATGCTGCCTGTACCAGCACATAATACAACCTTGTCAGATTTTTGTCGCATTTATAAAGTGTACTGATAAATTCATCATAATAATCCAGTTTTTTCTTTTTTTCTTCAAGAGAATTCAAAAGCTGTTCCATTGAAGATTCCACTATACCTGTAAACATCTCAACAAATGGCGTTAATTCGCCTTTATTCAGCGGATTATTACACACATCAAAAGCGTCATAATATTTTTTGATATTCTCCTTAATAGTATAAGACAACCTGAAAGCAATCAGCGGCTTGAGATTCTGAGATAGCAGATAACTGCTTATAAATCGGCTTGTTCTGCCGTTTCCGTCATAGAATGGGTGGATATATCCGAAAAGGTAGTGGAAAACAGCTGTTCTGATAAGAAAATCAATGGTTTCATCGTTGAGTATTTCAATACTTTTTTCAAAAGCGTCTATTATCTTGCTTTCGGGGTAAAGTCCCTTGTGAATTACCTTTTGAGAGGCAGAATGAACTTCAACGGCGGATTTTCGGAATATTTTTCCGTCGGGCAGATTTTCGGGGTCATTTTCTTTAATTTCCTCATAAAAAATATCATCGTAAAGGCTTCGTATATCCTCACAGCTGTTGAAATTCAGCTTTTCACGCTGAACAAGCTTTTTATATTTCGCAACCAAGCCCACAAAGCGGTTTTTCCTGCTTTTTTTTGACAAATCCTGCAATATATCGCCGATTTCCTTTCGTGTGCTATGCACTCCCTCTATATTGTTTGTCAGAATAATTTCATCAATGAGGCATTTGTTTACATACTGTTCTTCTGCGGCTTTGGGCAATTCAATTTGACTGATTGCCTTATCCAATCGCTCAATATTTACAATCATTTTATATGTTTCGGGAGTCTGACAGATAAAAGCTTGATTTTCGCCGATATACAGCGGCAAATGAATTGTATCATCACTATTGAAACGGCGGTTGTACTCCGCTTTGTACTCCGCTAAATTCATATGAAAGAGTTGTTTTAAATTTTTACGTGACATTTTATCATCTCCGTTCATATTATGCTAAACGCAAATCATATTATTCATTGCGTGAACATAGTCTAATTTCATAAAACTCATCTCAAAAAAGCCTGTTTTTGAGTTTACACATACGATTATAGCACAGATAAACGCAAAAGTCAACGATTTTGCAGGCATATACCGGACAAAAGCAAACCGAGCCTCTGGAGTAGCGAGGCTCGGTTTATTAAGGAGGTGGAGTATATCATTGCTCCTCAATTATTATTGATAGAGCAAATCTGAAATTATCAATATAATAATTCTGTCAGGCTTCGGGATAACCCCGAAGCCGCTTTATTGTCTGCATAGCTGTCGGATAAAATGTCATACAAGCTGTCAAGGATTTACGTCAAACAAAGATGTAGGGTTATGTCAAACAAGCTGTCAAAAATTTATGTCAAACTAAGCTGTCACAATAAATTGTCGGAAATTATGTCAAACAAAGGTGTCAAATCAAAATGTCAAACCAAGCTGTCGTATAGAACTAACCTATTATTAGGATTGTTCGCTTATCCAAATTGAAGCTCTGTTCTGAATTCGCTCAATGCAGGTATCAATATCAATTGCACCTGCTAAGTATTCAAAAACTTCTTCCTCAACAATTTTCTGCAAATTAAAATCAGAAATAATCTCCCAACGCTGAATGGAATTCATATAATTCACAAGTGCATCCACATCTTCACTTGCAGGGGGCTGTTCAAGAAATTCCTCTCCGTTAAAGTCAATTCCCGAACTGCAATATTTTCCGCTTAAAATATCCGCTTTCTGCATTTCAAAAGCCTCATTATTTATGGGGAAACCCTGTTCGCTGTCGTATTGAACGTACTTTTTGCCGTTTTCAACGAATTCATGCCCCTCAATATAATTATCCATAAGGGAATCAACAGTTGCGAATGAACGTATAAATTTCCAAGCCGCCTCCTGTTTTTCCTTAGATGAATTGGCATTTATGGAATACATTGAACCTAACGAATGAAAATATGCACCATTTCCGTTTAATGTGGGATAACCGACTACCGTTGTATTATTTTCCTCTGAGAAATAATCATCAGCCACAGAAAATCCCGTAATCATACATACATTGGCAAAATTAACGGTATCTGAGGAATGTTCTTCTCTCCGTCCGTTGTTGTATTCAAAGCTATTGCAAAAAGCAAGCATTTTTCTGAATTCCTCACAATCAAAATTAACGGAGCAATTCTCATAATCAACAAAGCTTGATATATTATCTCTGACTATCGCATAATAGACATATTCGCTGCTGCGGCTTCCGTTTATAGTTGTATCGGGCGGCATATTGTCCCAATAAGACAAAAACTCATCAATTGTCCAGTTCTGCTTTTCGCCAACATAATCCCTATTACCGCAAAGGGTTTTAATTCCATATCGGATTGGCAATGCGTAAAGTCTGCCGTTTGTTTCGTTTAATTCAAGAATACGTGAATTCAAGGTGTTAGTATTGATTTCCGCATCAGACTCCATAAAGCCGTATAAATCTACAAAGGCATTTTTGCTTTTTAGAACTTCATATTTTAATGGTTCATTAAAGCTTGCATTTAAAATAATGTCGATTTCATCGCTGTTGATAATATCCTGCATCAGCTGAAAATCCGCTGTTTTAAAGCCCTCGGGATTATATCCGCCCTCAGTACTGCCGCTGTAATATTCAATGTAGTTTTTTAGTTCAACTGTTACTCCAATATCGCTTTTGTTAAAGGCGTCTATGGGCTTTTTATAGCGGTATTCGTCCTCTTTTGGAAGAACTATAGCCATAGTGAGAACTATATCTTCGGTATCAGACTCAGAGGTTTCAGTCAGCTTTTCAATTACAGCTGATTGGTTAGTATCTTCTTTGTGAATTTCCTCATTCTGAGTTATTGGCTTTGACTGAAAACAGGATACAGAGGAAAGCATAAAGGTCATAACTGCAATTCCTGTGAGGATTCTTTTAAGCTTGTTCATTTTATATCCTCCTTATTTTTGTCTTTTTTTGTTGTTAATTCTGTCAAACTAAGCTGTCACAATAAACTGTCGGAAATTAAGTCAAACAAGCTGTCAAAAATTTATGTCAAACTAAGCTGTCACAATAAACTGTCGCAAAATTATGTCAAACAAAGGTGTCAAATCAAAATGTCAGCCAAGCTGTCGTATAGAACCAACCTATTATCAGGATTGTTCGCTTATTAAAATGGAAACTCTGTTCTGAATGATTTCAGCTGTCTGCTCTGCGGTCTTTTTACCTGCGAAATACACATCAGCTTCTTCCGTAATTATATTGTAGATTGCGTTATTGTAATAATAATCATCGGGTTTTGCATTGCTGACATATTCATAAATAGTATCTCTTTCCGCCTGCGTAAGTGGGGGAATTTTCATTTCTGTGTCATTGATATAGCATACGTCGTCATATTCAACCTTTTCGCCGTTAGCATCAAGGTAATAAGGCTTTGACATTGCATCATCAAAGGTTTTTTCAAAATACGCTTTCAATGCAGGGAAATGATTGCCCTGATAAAGGCTATTTTCTTCTTTAATTAATACACTTTTGATAAATTCCCAGCAGATATCCTTATTTTCGGAAGTCTGCATAATGGCATAATTTGATGAAGTAATAATTCTTGCAGACGCACCCTTGGAAGTGGGAGTTCCAATCAATGTAATATCATCGCCCACGTAACCATACTTTATGTGAGCATATTCCCTTGCACTTGCTATATTTGCGTCATAAAGAAGCGCTCTGTCCTCACGGACGGCAGACTGCATACTTTTGCTGTAATTAGCAAGTTCTTCGTCTGTAGCGTTATCCCAGTTGATTTCATCGCCCTCACCGGGGTTGGGGTATTCGTTGCAGAATTCAAGAATTTTTATAAAATCGGGATTATTGAAATCACAGGTAGCATTTTCGTAATCTATAAACGTATTGCTTGATAATACAAGACGTGAGAAAATATCGCTTTTGGTATTTCCGCCTATAAAAGGCTTCATACCTTCAGGGAGATTATGACAGGTTTCTATAAATTCATCAAGATTCCAGTCTGCCTTGCCGTAATATTTAGTCTTGCAGGCAAATGTGCTGATATAGAACGAGGGAGAAAGCGTTGAAAGCTGTCCCTCTATTTCACTGCCTGAAAGCAAAGAGGGGACGAAATCTTCCCTTGAATATTCGCTGTCCTTGTCAAGATATGTGTATAAATCAACCAATGCACCCTTTTTTGTAAGGTTGGAAAAAATATCGGAATAACCCGACAAACAGATAATGTCATAGGTTTTTCCTGCGGCAATATCTCTTTTCAGCTGGTCAACAGGGGTATTCAGTGCCTTTCCCGAGTCATCGTCATACTCAAAATATTCGCTGTAATCAGTAAGAGTTATGCGGTAATCGCTGTTTTCCATATTGAAGTCTTTGACTTTATCAGCTATTTCGCCTCCCGAATATTCCACAGCCATATTGATAATTTTTACATTTTCAATTTCAGCCGCATCACGCTTTGTAAGGCGGTAAATGGCAGCGTTGCCGTCACCCTTGCTGTATTCGGTTATAAAGAAATCACCGTCATTGACAGGGACAATGGAATTCAGGGAGTTGGCTGATATATCGGAGTCAACCCAGTTTATGAGTTCCACAAGAGAGCCGTCGTCCTTTAAGCCGTAAAGAGATGTCTGAGATGAAAGGTATACACGGTAATCGCCCGAACCCTTAATAATATTGTTAAAATACAAATTATCCTCAAAGGTGATTTTATCGGGGGAAATTTCCATTGTATCGGCATTGAGGGTTCTTAATTCGCTGTTTCCGTTTTCATTTACCATAAAAACAAAATTGTTATCCCTGTCCGTGCCGTAGTAATTCAAATAATCATTTGTGTGAAAATCAATAGGCTCAGAGATGTTTCCCTCACCGTCAACAGTTACAAAAACCGTTTCATCGCTCATTATTACGGATATACAGATTTTGTCATCACCAAGGGCGAAACATTCGCCTATACCGAACATATCATCTGCCCTTGCGTTAACACTTTCCTCAAAATCTTCAATTTCATTTTCCGCAATAACCTTGCCTGATTCGTCAAAAGTCAGAATTTTATATGTATTTACTGCGGCTTCTGCCATTTCCTCATAGTCGAAGCTTTCATAGTCAAAGTTCGGGTCATTAAAATCGGGAAGTTCATAATCACCGTAATCCGTAACTGTAAGAATTGCATATATTGTGCCGTTGTTTGCAGCAACATAGTTTTCGTTAAACTCAATATTGGCTGTTTTGTTAATTCCGTTGTCAAATTCCTTGTATGCGGATAAATCGGATTCAACCAGCAGCGTACCCCATTCCCAGTCTGCTCCGCTTCCAATAACGCCCGAAAACAGGTATTTCCCTGTATTTCCCACATTCTGAATATTTGTTATATCCGTAAGCGGCAAATCAGCATCGACCTTAACCGCCTTATATGAGGTTTCAGTCAGCTTTTCAATCACAGCTGATTGGTTAGTATCTTTTAGGGTATCTTCTTTGTGAATTTCCTCATTCTGAGTTATTGGCTTTGACTGAAAACAGGATACAGCGGAAAGCATAAATGTCATAACTGCAATTCCTGTGAGGATTCTTTTAAGCTTGTTCATTTTGTATCCTCCTTATTTTTGTCCGTTTTTTTGTTGTTAATTCTGTCAAACCAAGATGTCACAAAAAACTGTCACAAAATTATGTCAAACTAAGCTGTCACAATAAACTGTCGCAAAATTATGTCAAATCAAAATGTCAAACCAAGCTGTCGTATAGAACTAACCTATTATCAGGATTGTTCGCTTATTAAAATGGAAACTCTGTTCTGAATGATTTCAGCTGTCTGCTCTGCGGTCTTTTTACCTGCGAAATAGATGTTGCACTCATCTAAAATAATGTTGAAAACATCTTCATCATAATAGTACTTGCTTGCCTTTATGTTGCCCACATAGTTTCTGATTAAATCACATTCCTCCTGTGTGAGAGGGTCAAGCTTGATTTCATTGACACCATCATAGTACATATCATCATATTCAACCTTTTTGCCGTTTTCGTCAAGGTAGTAAGGTCTTTCCATAGCCTTATCGAATTCTTTGTCAAATTCGGATTTTAATGCAGGGAAATCATAAAGTTCCTCGGAACCCTGATATTCCTCATCAAACATCTCCTTGATAAACTCCCAGCAAGCGTCCTTATTTTTAGAAGTTTCCATAATTGCATAAGAACCTGATGTGAAAATCTTTGCTCCTGCTCCGTCAGCGGAGGGATTTCCTACAAAAGTGAATTCCTCACCGAAGTTGCCGTGTCTTATACGAGCATAATCTCTTGGATTGCTGAGGTAAATATTATAAAGCAGGGCTCTGTCGTCACGAACAGCAGATTCTGTTTTTCCCCAGTATTCGTTCATTTCTTCATCTGTTGCATTTTCCCAGTCGATTTCATCGCCCTCACCTGGGTTGGGGAACTGATTACAGAATTCAAGAAGTTCTATAAACTTAGGATTGTTGAAATCGCAGGTTGCATTATCAAAATCAATAAACGCATCGCTCACCAATGCAAGGTTCATAAGAATTCCTTCCTTGGTGTTATCGGAAGAAAAGGGCTTCATTCCCTCGGGAAGATTGTTGCAAGTTTCAAGGAATTCATCAATTGTCCAGTTTTCCTTGTCGAAAAATTTAGACTTACAGCCAAATGTTGTGATATAGAATGAAGGGGCAAGAGATGTAAGCTTGCCATCTCTTTCGCCTACGGAAAGCATTGTGGGAACTATATCATCTCGTGAAAGTTCGCTGTCGCTGTCAAGGTATGTGTATAAGTCAACCAATGCACCCTTTTTGGAGAGGTTTTCAAAAATACCCGAGGAATCTGACATACAGATAATGTCAAATGTCTTTCCTGCGGCTATATCCTGTTTAAGCTGCTTGTCGGGAGAGTTTATATTTCTTTCAGCTTCCTCGTCCCATTCAAAGTATTCGCTGTAATCCGCAATCTTTATACGGTAATCGCTGTTTGTCTTGTTGAAATCCTTTACTCTTTCGATAATAGACGGGTCTGCGTATTCCATAACCATATTGATAAACTGAACATTTTCAATTTCAGAAATATCACGCTTTGTAAGGCGATAAACAGAGGCTGTGCCTGTTGACCAGTTCTGCTCTGTTACAAGGAAGTCACCGTTATCAACAGGAATAAGCTCCTGAATGTAGTCGCCTGTCATATCGGAGTCAACCCAGTTGATGATTTCCACTACAGTTCCGTCATCTTTCATACCGTAAAGAGATGTTGAAGATGAAAGGTATACACGGTACTCACCGGAGCCTTTAATAACTGCGTTGAAGTAAAGAGCTGCGTCAACAGTGATTGAATCGGGGCTGACAGCTAAAGTTTCAGCGTCAAGAGTCTTTAAGATATTGTCGCTGCCCTCGTTTGTCATATATACGAAATTGTTATCTCTGTCTGTGCCGGAGGGGTGGAAGTAGTCATCTGTGCCGAAATCAATAGGCTCAGAAATACTTCCGTCGCTGTCAACAGTAATATAATCCGAATTCATTCCGCCGCTTAATGATAAACAAATCTTGCTGCTGCCGAGGGCGAAACAATCATGTAAATAAACTATACCGCTTGAATCGTCTGCATCAGAAAATTTTTCAATGCCTGATATTTCACTTTCAGTAAGGATTTCGCCTGATTCGCTGATAGTAAAAATTTTATATGTGTATGTTGCGGCTTCTTCCATCGCCTCATAGTCGAAGTTTTCATAGTCAAAGTCGGGGTCGTTATAATCGGGGAGTTCAAAATCGCCGTAATCTGTAATCATAGCAACTGCATAAATTTTGCCGTCGTTTGCCGCAACGTAATATGCGTTGAAGTTAACGCTGTCGGTGGTTTTGATTCCGAGGTCAATTTCCTTAAATACAGAGAAATCGGCATCGGCAATATATCCCTTTACATTATACATACCTTTTTCATCTTCAACATATCCCGAAGCAAGAAGCTTTCCTGTGGTTCCGATAGGAATAATGCTGTTAACTTCCACAAATGGCAGTTCAGCGTCTATTTCCACTGCCTTATATGATGTTTCAGCCATTTGCTGAATTGCGGATGATTGGTCTACGCTGTTATCGGCTTTGAGGTCAATTTCCTTTTTACTGCAAGATGCGAAAGAGAGCATAGATGCCATAGCCATAATTCCTGCAAGTGTTCTTGTTAATTTGTTCATTACTTTTTCTCCTTATAATTCATATTATTTTTAGTTTCTTTTTTCTGTTCCTTTAATATACTCCGTCTGTAAAAGAATTTTGTTACACTATTTGAAAAATTTTCTGTAATTTTTTTCCTCAGTCTGCCTCCTGCCCTCCAGCCGAGGACGATAAGGAGCAATGATGTCAGAACAGGGATGATATATGTCAGCTTGCGGAAATGGTAAATTCCCGTAAGTCTGAATTCTGTTATACGTGAAGCATTTTCCCAGTACGGATAAATAAGCGGTTTATCTGAAATCGCATAATCCGAAAGGTTTTTATACTTCTTTGAAAGCTTTGAGGAATCAAATCGCTCTGTATTATTTACAATGGCAATTGATGTGTTGTAGCTTCCTCCAAGCTGGTCGTTGAGAGCGTTGTATGCGAAATTCTCAACAGGGTCGGGAACTACACATTCATAGCAGGTCAATGTACTTGTCGGGCTGTCGTAACCCTCGGAATAACCGCCGTTGAGAAGCTTGTAGCCCTCATAGGAGATGTACACCCTCGGCATATCCCCTGCGGTTTTTTTCTCCTGCTTTGTCTGCGGAGTGTCAATAACTCCCGATATATAGAACTTTATGCCGTTGAGGTAAAGTGACATTCCTGCAATATCCTCTGAGCCGTAAAGTTCCCACGCAAGCATTCTGTCAATAACTGCACCGTCCTGCATAATATCGCTTTCGGTGTAAAATGCACCGTCAAGGAGCTTGAAGTCACGGAAAAGGAAGAAATCTCCCCCTGTAGCCGTTACCATAGCTTCGGAACGTCCTGTTCTGTCGCAGGTAACTGTCATTTGTCCCGCATTTCGGCTGTAGGCTTCGGGGATAAGCGTCTGTCCCTCCTCTGCTATAACTCCCACATTTTTCAGCTTATCCGTAATGGATTGCTTTATATAGGGAAGTGACTGAACGCTGTAGGCTGCATCATCTGTAAAGAAACAGCTTAGCTGTGTACAGCCCTTTTCGGAATCCCACCGCTGTGCGGCATAGTTGTAGCTTTGGGATTTGGCAAGGGAACTGCCAACCGCCGTGAGAGTAACTCCCGTGCCGATTGACAGCACATTTGCGGCGGCAAGGGCGGCAATTAATAGCTTTTTATTCATCAGCCCACCGCCTTATTCATCTTTCATACGCACCTGATCTCCCGGTTTAACAGGGAGGCTTGAAGCTACAATAACATAATCGCCATAGGTAACGCTGCCGCTTATCGCACTTGAAACTTCATCGGAACAGAGAACTTCTACGGGAACACGCTCTGCAAAATAGCGGTTGCCCAGAGGTGAACTCTTTGATTTTACTATAAGTACGAATGAGCCTTTGTTGTCGGTATAAACAGCACTCTTTGGCACGATAGTGTCATAGTTGCCGCTGCCGAGAGGAATTGAAAGGTCAAGGTTTGTATTTGAATCCACATCACCTGTTACAGAGAATACAAGTATGCGGTTTTTGGAATTTGCAGTTGTATCGTTCTTGATATTAGTGAGAACAGCTGTAATATTGCCGTTCCAGTTGTTGAGAACCTCAGCTTCAACGCCCTTTCTGATTTTTCTTGTCTTTTCGCCGTCAACGGTAATTTCAACGGTATAACCCTCAGATGAAAGGTCAATTGTGATAATTTCCATATCGGGAATTGTTTCATCGCCGACTCTTGCATTGATTGCACTTACAATTCCGCTGTGTTTTGAGATAATTTCTGTTGTTTCGTTTTCCTTTTTAAGCTTTTCAACCTTTTCCTTAGCCTTTTCGATATTCTTTTTCATAGAAGTAAGGTTGAGATTTTCAAGCTTATCCTGTGCTGCATTGTCCTTCTGTGACTTTTCAAGCTGTGCTATAACTTCCTCTAAAGCACGCTGTTTAGCCTTTACATCAGCTTCAAGCATATCGAGAGTAACACCCTCGCCGCCCATAGATGACTCATATTCGCTTACAAGATTTGTATATTCCTCAATTTTTGATTCTGCATCTGAAAGCTGTGCGGAATAATCTGTTCTAAGCTGTGATTTCTTTGTATTGTAAGCCTCAGCAGCAGTATTTCTTGCTGTTTCAGCTGTTTCCATAGCTGTCTTTGCAGCAGCGATTTCTTCCTGTGAAACCATAGTTGGAGCAGTTGTTTCAACATCTTCTTCCTCAGATGTTGAAATCATAGCTGTGTATACTGTCAGCTTTTCCTGATAAAGCTTTTCTGCATTTTTGTATTCCTCGGAAAGTTTAAGGATTTCCCCTGTATATTCAACAGGAGCAGTTGTATAGTCGTCCATATCAATTGCCGCAATCATAGCTGTAAGTTTTTCCTGAAGCTTTGTATAGCTTGAAAGCTGTGCCTTATTTTCCTTGTAGGCATTCTTTGCAGCTTCAACATTGCCTTGATTTGCATTAAAGTTATCCCTTGCAGTAATAGCCTCAGCTAAATCCTCACGGGCGTGCTTAATAGCCTGATTTTCTGATGTGTAATCAGCGTCGGGAGTAAGAAGTGCCTTGCTGTATTCAAGTTCAAGGGCTTCAAGATTTTCAATAGCAGCAGTAAGGGCTTCGCTTTCGCCTGTGCCTACAACCATAAGCACATCGCCCTCCTCTACCTCTTTGCCGACTTTTACATTAATAGTGTCGATTACTTTATTTCCGTCAACAGTAACGCCGTATGTCTGATTTGAAAGCACCATACCGCTGCCACGAAGTCTTTCTGTAAGCTTTCCGCTTGTAGTACGCTCAGTTGTAATCTGCGGCAGGGATTTGTTCATAATTGTATTTGAGCAGAAAAGGAGGACAAGAAGTGCCGCAAGGAAAATAATAAGTATAGTTTTGATTACCTCACGTTTGCGGCGGGGGTCATACTCCTCTTTATCGCCTTTAATATCCTTAACATCTTTAATTTCTTTTAATTCAGCCATTGTATTTCTACCTTTCATAATATTGTATTAACCCTTGATACCGCCTGAATAGGTGATACCCTCAAGGAGATAGTCCTCGCCATAGAGGAACATAAGTATTGTAGGAACCATATACACCGTACCCACCGCAAAGGCAAGTCCGATATCTCCTGTGTTTATCTGCGACAGGAACACCGATAAGGGGTGCATATCAGCGTCTTTCATAAGAATAAGTGGCTGTTCCACCATATTCCAATAGTCGATGAATACAAGCATTGCAATTGAAACAATCGCACCTTTGCAAAGGGGAACGTGAATTTTTGTAAGTATCTGCAATTCACTTGCACCGTCAAGCTTAGCGGCTTCCACATAGGAAACGGGAATTCGCCTCATAACCTTTGACAGCAGGAATACGCTGAAAGGTGAGAAGATACCCGGCAGAATAATTGCCCAGCGTGTATTGAGAAGATTGAATTTCTCAGCTACAAGAAAATTCGGTACAAGAGTTACCTGATAGGGCATTATCATAAGTATGATATAGGTGAAAAATATAATGCCCTTGAATTTGTTTGGGTATCGTGAAAAGCCGTAGGAAGTGAGGATTGCCAGAAACATCTGAAACAGGGTAATTGGAACGGTAAGAAGTACGGAATTCCAGAATTTCAGCAGATATTCGGGATTTTTCAGCAATACATTCTTATACTGGTCAATTGTTACCTTGTCGGGAATAAATTTCAGATTTACTTTATCAGAAATATAAACCTTTTTGTCCTCGGTCATATTGTCAAGCATTGCACCGTAGTTGGCGGAAATTTCCGTTGATGTCATAAAGGAATTGGCAATTGTAAGCACCGTGGGCATAATGAACATTGCCGCTGCAATAAATGCGAAAACAGTAACAATTGCATTGACGATTTTTCTTTTTCTCCGCATATTCATTATTCCACATCCTTTCCGAAATGATTTTCAATGGCAAGGAGAATGGCAATAATCACAATCATAATGAGAGAGAAAAGAACTGCCGCCGATGACAATTTCTGATAGTCCAGACTGTTGAATGTGTTATTCATAAAGTGCTGGAGCATATACATTTTATCGTAGGGGTAATCGCCTGTAAGGAGATAAACCTCACGGAAAATCTTGAATGAGTTGATAAGGGAAAGGATAAGCACAAAGAGAATTGTGGGGGAGAGGTATCTCAATTTAATATGTACAAACTGATACCAGCCGCTTGCGCCCTCCAGCTTTGCAACCTCGATAATGTCACGGGGAATTGACGCAAGTGCGGACATAAAGAGTATCATATTATATCCCATATTCTTCCACAGGAACATTACTATAATAATAGTCTGACCGTGTGCGGATTTCATCCAGTCCACAGAGCCGCCGCCAAACATTTCAATTATCTGATTTAGTGTGCCGTTGGTGTGGAATAAAACCTGCCACACAAGAACGACTGATGCCGTAGGTACCATAAGGGGACTCAGGAAAAAAGTTCGTACAACGCTTTTTCCGGGGATATCCCTTTCAAGGAGTACCGCAAACCACAGTGATAAAATAACTGCAAGTGGTACGGATATAAGGGAAAAAGTGGCGGTATTTACTGCGGCTTTTTTGAATGCCACCGTTTCAATGAGCCGCTTGTAGTTGTCCAATCCCACAAATTCCTGCATAATGGGATTATTTATAAGAGAATAATAGACGACTATTCCAAATGGTATAAGAAAAAATATTAAAACGCCGATAAGACTTGGCATAACGCATATATTACTGAATATCCGTTCGCCTCTCCTGCCGCATTGGCTTTTCTTTTTCTTCAAGTGCAACATCTCCTTTAGTGTATGGGTTTTCTATTTTACCCCTCTATATATAAGTGTTTTTAAAAGGCGAAAAAAACAAAGTGTTGAAATATTTTTTTATTTTAACGAATTGCTCAGTTATTTCGCAAATTAAAAATTGAAATGATAAGAAAATTTTTATGTGTAGTTTTCAGCTGTATACGGTGATTTCAGCCACACTTCAAATTTTGATTTATGTGAATTTCAAGGCGAACAGGCGATAAATAATAAAATTATTTTACAACCGTTTTTCTTTCACATTTGTAAACCTAAGTTTACAAATCGGTGATTTTCCATTCACAAAGTGTACCAAACATCATAATACAGTTGCTACAACATTATGATACCACATTGTTTAATATTTGTCAATAGTTTTTTTAAAAAAGATTACACAAAATTCACTTGATTTTACTACGATAAATTATACAACTCAAATGTTAAAAGTGTCTGATATAATTCTTAATATTTTCTTATGATTTAACAGTCATTAGCCTTTAGCGATCAGCTGTTAGCCATTAGCCTTTAGCCGTTAGCTGTTTGGCAATGCGTAATTATGTGGGCGGCTGATATAATTTGTAGGGACACGGCGTGCCGTGTCCGCAATTTACGTAAGGGCATCTCTAAAAACCTGTTTGATTAAAGAAAAAACAGATAGGTATGACAGCTACAAGGAAACCTCCCGAAGGCGTGCTTTCGCACTCCAAGGGAGGTTGACGAAATAGATGTCGTGCATAGCTGTTTTTTCTCAAAAGGGGTTTTTAGAGATGCCCTTAATATAGTTGTATTTGTGTAGCAACGGATATTAGCCGCCAGCTAAAAGCTAACGGCTAACGACTCAAATGTTCAAAAACTATAAAATGAGCAAAACTGTGATTTAGTAAAGTAATATTTTGTGTATAGTGCTAAAATTTTAAAAACCACTTGACATTTACTGCTCGTTGTGATATAATAATTATCGTTGAAACACAGAATGCGGGTGTAGTTCAATGGTAGAATTCCAGCCTTCCAAGCTGGTTACGTGGGTTCGATTCCCATCACCCGCTCCATTCAAAAGCAGCTTTGGCTGCTGATTTTATCTATGCGCCTTTAACTCAGCTGGATAGAGTAACTGCCTTCTAAGCAGTAAGCCGCTGGTTCGAATCCAGCAAGGCGCGCTATAATATGGTGGGTGTAGCTTAGCTGGTTAAAGCGTCGGATTGTGGTCCCGAAGATCGTGGGTTCGAATCCCATCTCCCACCCTCATTGAACAGGCATTTCCGAGAAATCGGGAATGCTTTTTTGTTTTGAATAATTACATCGCTCCGAAATATCGGAGTAAAGTCAGGAGTTTTAGAAATGACAAAAATGAAAACAAACACAAAACCCGAACACGGCGAAAGCAAAGCAATATGGATAGTATGCTTTTTAGCTCTGTTTTTTACTGTTGTAATGCTATCGGAGAAGTTATTCCCGTTGAATTGCCCTCTGCTTGGTCATGACGCTCCATATCACTATCTGCGAGTTGAAGCTTTGGCGGAGCGACTTAAAAGCGGCAATATATTTTCAGGCGGTATTGACTATCTGTTTATGGAGGGAATGGGCTATGCAAGCTCTATTGCCTATCCCGATGTATTGCTGTATATTCCTGCTCTGCTGAGAGTTGCAGGAGTTGGAATAGGAAAAAGTATGGCGATATTCCTTATGATTTGCAACGCACTAACTGTGGCAGCCTCGTTCTGGTGCGGCTATAAAATCACAAAATCCCCCGTAAGTGCAACTGTTGCGTCTGTAATTTTCAGCACATCATTTTACAGAATTGACAATATGTACACAAGATTTGCCCTCGGAGAGGTGCAGTCGTTTATTTTCCTCCCCTTTGTGATTTACGGCTTGTACAACCTTGTTTTTGAGGATTTCAGCAAACCGTGGGTTATTGCCTTGGGAATTGCAGGCTTATTGCTCACCCATACGCTGACTACGGCAATTGCGCTTATTATGTGCGTTTTGTTCTGTCTTGCATTTATTAGAAGAATTTTCAAATCCCCTAAGAATATTCTCAAACTTGCAGTTACAGCAGTTTCCGTTCTTGCATTAACTTCGTTTTATTGGATTCCCCTGCTGGAGCTGATGAATTCAGCTGAATTTACAGTTCACCACCCTGTCAACAAGGCTGAGAGTTTTACTGTTGAATTTATAACCGTTTTTAAAGATGTATGTATCGGTTACGGCAATGCAGGTCTTGGAATTCTCATCTTTGCAATCTGCGGTATAAGGGCATTGATAAAATCCCCGAAAATAAAAGAGGACTCCTCACCTGAGCTTATCAGAAAAAAAGATTTGCTTATTTTCGGCGATGTATGCCTTATTCTTTCCTTTGTATTCGTATTGATGACGATTACATCACCTGCTTGGAAATTCCTTGCTCCAATCCTCAATTTTATGCAGTTCCCATGGAGAATGTATTCCGTTGTAACTCTGCTTATTTCAACAGCGGTTTCCGTATATGTATGGGCTTTACTGCCAAATGTCAAGAACCGCCAGTTTCTCCCCTTGGTAACAGCACTTATATTCACAATCAATGCAGGAGTTCATATAAATACAATTGGTCCAAACCACACATCAGAATATCTCGACGATTATTATATTTACAATAAGGAGCAGACACATAATATAGGTTACGGCGAATGGCTGCCGTGGTCAGCAAAAAATACAATTGACGATGTAAAGAAACACATCAACAAGGTTATACTAAATGACGGAACAGAGATAAGCTTCAGCAGAGCAAGCAATTATATCGAATTTGAGCCTACAAAGCCCTGCGATTATGTAATTATCCCCTATATCTGGTACAAAGGTTACAGAGCATATGACGAGGGCGGCAATGAGTACGATGTAACAATGTCGGACAAGGGACTTGTAAGCGTTGACCTTAAAGATAAAACGGCAGAGGGAAAAATCCGTGTTAAATATCACTTTACACCATTGAGAACGGCAGCTGTGACAATCAGCATAGTTTCCGCTTTGCTTATAATCGCCTGCTATGGGGCTATGGCTGTCAAAAGGAAGAAAAACTCCAAGACAGCGGCTGGAGATACAGAAAATAAAACCGAAACTGAAACAAATGCAGATAAAGCAGAAGTTTCAACCGAAACTGAAATTAATACAGAATAAAACAGCAAAGGCATACGTTTCCGTATGCCTTTGCTGTTTTGTAAGAGAGTGGTGACAATTACCACGGAGGTTTCTGACCTGTTGAAAGTGCGGCGTAATACTCCATTATTTTTGAAGCGTCAGCGGAGTCAATGACGGAATCGCCGTTGACATCAGCCGCCGATTTCTGATGCTCTGACAAAGAGGACTCTTTTCCCGTCTGCATTAGAGCATATTCCGCAAGAAGCATTGACGCATCAACGGAGTCAATCAGCAAATCCTCGCTGACATCACCGAGAATATATTCGGGCTGACCTATAATATGATAATCCATACCGTAGGAATTTATGTAATTTTTCGCTGTGGAATTCTCGTGGCAATATATCATTGCCGTGGAGGGAATTGTATCCTCCGAATCGTAAATTTTGCAATGGGGATTTTCAATTGTCACCTTTTTAAGAGATGTACAGTCAAAAAACGCTCCGCTGCCAATAACGGACACGCTTTCAGGCAGCGTAATATCGCTTAAACTTTCGCATAGGGAGAATGACATATCACCTATGCTTTTTACATTTTCGGGAATTGTAATCTCCGCAAGGCTTTCACACCACGAGAACATATTTTTCTCAATAGCCTCGATTTTTTCGGGGAGAGTTATAGAAGTAAGCTCTGTGCAGGCATAAAACGCTCCCTCGCCGATATGGGAAATTTTATGGGGCAAATCCACCGTAACAAATCCGCAGGAATAAAAAGTTTCCGTACCGATATGAGTTACGGTATCGGGGATTTGAATTTCTTTAAGTCCTTGACAGCCGTAAAATGCCACATCGTCAATATAGTTGAGGGTTTCGGGCAAAATAACGGAACTGAGATTTGAGCAGTTTGCAAATGTCCACTTGGGGATTTTTTCAATTCCCGTCGGCAAAACAACCGTGTCAATATAAGTGCAGCCGTAAAATGCACCCTCGGCAATGGCGGAAACGCCGTTGGGAACGGATATATCTCCCGTACAGGCTGTACCGTCAATGAGGATATTATTTGCAATTACCATGGGATTTTTTGCTTTTTCAGCTTTAAGCCATGGGGTGAACTCAAATGCTCCCATACCGATATTCCGCAGAGAATCGGGAATTTCTACAGTTTCAAGCCTTTCACAGCCCGAAAAAGCATATTCCCCGATAGTATCAACGGAATTTGGAATAACAATGGAAGTCATAGCCGTACTATTGGCAAATGCACCGCCGCAAATAGCGGTAATTCCATTTGGAACAATAACTTCATTTTCACAGAGAGTTCCGTCCAAAAGAAGATTATTCACGCTGACAAGTGGAGAAATCGCCCTCTGACTGTCAAGCCACAGAGTTGACTCAAATGCCGATGTACCGATAAATGAAACAGATTTGGGAATATCAGTTTCGGCAAAATTGCGGCATTGGCTGAAAGCGTAAGAGCCGATTTCGCAAAGAGTGTCGGGAAATTCAATCTGCGACAGCTTTTCACATTCAGAAAAGGCATAATCCCCCACAGATGTGAGATTTTCGGGCAACTTAACCTTTTCAAGCGCTGAACAGCCACGGAATGCCTCATAGGGAATTTCCGCAATTGTCGGCGGCAGAGTAACCTCTGTAAGTGCCTCGCAATAGGCAAAAGAACAGCTTCCTATAGATGTAACTCCCTCCTCAATAACTACAGAGGAAATTGAGTTTTTGTAGTCCGCCCATACGGTGTAATCGGGAGAACGCCAGTCGGTCATATCTCCCTCGCCGCTTATGGTGAGAGTTCCCGAACCGTCGATAATCCAGCTGATATTTTCACCGCAGATACCCTCAGCCGCATTTTCAGCTTCAACCGCCAAAGAACGGCTGTATACAGGGGTAAATGATACTGTGCAAGCAAGGATAAATGAAAGGTATCTTTTCATTTTTCAATCACCTTTTTTCAGAAATCAGAACTGTATTTGTTTTCTTTTTTCTGCCGAAAACGTCAGTTACCTCACAATAGAGCATACTGCCCTTTGTCCTTTCATCAATCTTGCAGGAATATGTCGGAGATACGGAAGATGTGGAATACCAGTAAATATCGCCGCTGTAGCGGATAAACCAGCGATAACGCAGACCGCTGCCCGACGCTTTGAGAGTAGTTCTTGCAACCTGTCCCATAGGTGCGGAGCTGTTTATAGGCTGTCGGATAATTTCAAGGGGAAGTCCAAGGGTTGCAGAACGGGTTCTTACTTTGTTGCCGAAAGCGTCGGTAATTTCGCAGTAAACCTCTTTTCCGTCCCTGAATTTTGTGAGAGTACAGGAATATGTATCGTCGGTATCCTTTGCTCTTGCCCAGTAGCTTGTGCCTGCATTTCTCTCGTACCATTGATATTTCAGACCGCAGCCCGCAGCATTTACAGATGTGCTGACAAGGCTGTTCAATTCCCCTGTGGTATTGGCAGGGTGGGAAATAATTTCCACGGGAGTTCCCACAATAATTGTATCGGTATTGAGGTTTTTGCCGTATTTATCAATAATTTCGCAGAAAATTCTTCTGCCGTTGTTTTCCTCTGTAAGGGTATAGGAATATGTGGGAGTGTCCATATGTTCCACAGTTGTGGAATTATCCGGCTCAATGATATTCCATTGATATTTTATATTTTCTCCTGTTGCACCAACTGTAAGATTAATGCTGTCCCCGATTTTTGCGGCAACATCTGAAAGCTGATTTGTTATGGCAAGGGGACATTCAATATTACTGCGGACAAATCGCTGAATAAGGTCAGTTCCGCTGTTGTCCGAGGGGTCACCATTGTTGAAGCAGACGGATATAAACTGCCTGAATGATGCGTCCTCAAATTCGGGGTGGTCCCAGCAGAGGAGATACAGGCGGTGGAGAACATTGACAAACTTGAGATAATCGGAATTTGTCACAGTTACATCTAAACCAAGATATTCTTTAAGCACAGCGGCTGCGTGGAGATTTGTTTCGCAGGAATAGCTGTGATTATAGTCGGAATTCGCTGTATCTGCACTAAAGAAGAATTCAAGCTTGTTCCAGCCGTACTGCTCACCGATATTTACAAATTTTTTCGCCATATAGTAAACGAAATCGTTTCCGTCGGGAGTTCTCTTGTTGTAAATGGTATTATATTTTCCTGTATTGCCGCTTTCCCATATGTCGATATTTCGGATATTTTCGCAGTTGAAAATAGCTGTAATTCCTCTTACGTTTGTATGAACTTCATCGTGATAGTTGTAATTTGTATCAAAGGTATTGTTGGCGGTATGGCAGGCATAGGAGTGGGAAAGCTCATGCATAACGCACCAGCTTATGGCATTTCTCTCCTCAGCCATAACAGCAAGAGTTTCCTCTGTAACATCTACGCCGAAAACCGTAAAGCCGTTTATTTCCTTTTTGCTGTCAAGCTTGTAGTTGGCAGAATGAGCAACAGCACATTCTGCATCGTCAAAAAGCATATACATTGTGCCACGGCTGAAACCTGTAACATCGCTCAGACTGTTGATATACATAACAATATTTTTCAGCCATTTCTGCAATGCGTTTGTATTAACCTTTGCAGGAATACACACAAAGAGATTTTCGCCGTCGGGAGTAACTGCCTCCGCTTTGAGATAATCGGAACTTACGCTTTGGTAATTGCAGTATTCAGCGTTAAAATCCGTAACTCCCGAAAAATAGCTTGTTTCAAACCAAAGTTCCGTACCGTAGGTTATAAAGTCGTAGCGGAGTTCGTATTGTGTGTCGGAAATTTTATTGATTGATGTGAGAGGAATGCTTCGTACAGGACATTCCGCACCGTTGAGAGAGTGGTGAACATAAAGAGCGATTGAGCTTAATCGGGTTTCGGAAAGTCCCGATGCGGCTTCAACTCCGATTGTGAGTGAAATTCTGTCCAGCATTTCGCAGGAAGTAGGATTGCCTTTTACAATGTCATTTTCCGCATAAACCGAAACAGATGAACTTTTTTGCTCATAAGGGGTAATTTGCAGAGAAATCTGTCTTTCATCCATTATGACAGCACTCTGGTCATTACTTTGAGAAACAAATGCACCTTTGGCAAATATGCCGTTGTTCATACAGATTGGCATTGCCGAAATACAGATTACCGCTGATAAACCAATGGCAGCAAAGCGTCTGAGGATTTTCCTTTTTTCCATTTTCACGCACTCTTTTCTTATAAAATTTTACCAATTATCAATATTGTAATTTTATTATTCTAACCAGTTTTCATTATATCAAAATAAATCTATTTTGTCAAGACATTTTTGTGCAAAAAATCCCGAATTATTGGCATTAATCAATTATTGCTATCTTTTGAAAATACCCCGAAAATTGAATTTGTATAATAGTAGCAAAAGAAGTTAACATACTTGTTTAAATTGACGAAATGAAATTAAATTATTTGTATATCGTTAATTGGTTGAGAAGTGAAAATCTCTCTACTACATTGTAATATCTTAAACTTTACTTTTTTCTAATTATAATAAATACAAAAGGGTGATTTATCACCAGAGAGGAACACCTACGGGGCAAAAGGGAGGGAAAAAGAAAACTGGCACAAAAGTCGACATTTCCCTCCCTTTTTCCCCTACGGTTTTCCTCTCTGGGCTCTCCTTTCCCTTTCCCCTTTTTCCCTCCCAT
>JAZQFV010000087.1:0-96896 GCA_045539715.1 Ruminococcus sp.
GCATTGATAAAGCGGTAAGCATAGCAAGATATCTCTTGTGATGCTTCAATGCGTCCATATGTCTGTAAACAAAATTTTGCAGCTCTTTCACAGATATCACCTCTCTTCAAATTTCACGAATAAGAACGCTGCGTATTAAAGTGGGCTGATAGCCTTAAATGGCCAAACCCTGAATATCAATCTGCCAATGATATATTCATCAGCTATACAGCCAACCATACTTGTTCGGCTGTCAATAGAAGTTGAACGGTGGTCACCCATTACAAATATTCTGCTTTCGGGAACCTGATATGGTAAATCAATATCACATTCTCCAAGGGCTTTTTCATCAATATAAGGTTCATCAAGAGCCTTTCCATTGACATATACCGTTCCGTCTTCTGTAATGTCAATCCAGTCACCCGGAAGACCAATTACTCTTTTAAGAAGAATCTTGTTATTGAAGTAGAAAGCAATCATATCGCCTTGCTTGTAATTGCTTCGCTTATTACAAATAACAAGTTCATCATTGTAAAGTGTAGGTGTCATACTTGTTCCTGTAACTCTCAGAACCGGGAGGAACAAGAGCGAAATCAGAACTGAGATAGCCGCTACAACGATAAGCGAATTAACGGTAGCAATTATTGTCTTTCTGAAATTCTTCTTATACCGTACTCTTTTTAATTCAGCATAAAACTGATTTGCCGTAGGAATTTCAGGTTTTGTTATTTTTTCCTTTTCCATTATGTTGTTTGCCCTTTTCATTGGTATTAGCTGTTGTGTTGTTGTTTTCTTCATCCGAGTCGTTTTTCTGCATCATTTCTCTTACAGCATCTCTTGTTGCTGACTTGACAGCTTTAGTAATTTTTTTCAGTTCATTTTCTGAAAGACTAAGCTGTTGATTTTCCATGATTTTTTTCAGCGACTCATTTTCTTTTGTAAGCTCCTCTATTTCCTTTTGGAGGTAATAGAGAATTTCAAGTAGGTCGGCTCGTTTTAATTTTTTTATTTCCTTTTCTGTCATTTCGGTTACTCCATCTCATTTAACAATTAACGTGTAAAATTCATTCGTTTTTATAATTATACTACAAGTAGCGAGCAAAGTCAATAATTTGAGTCTATAATCTACAATTAATACAAACTTTTGAAGCATTTGTATACAAAGTACACAAAAGAGCGATTTACTAATAGTATTATTTAACACGAATATTACCCAATTCAGTCGTTTATTTTCTCAATATTAATTGCGTTTTAATATTTTGTAAATTTGTATTTTTTCTTAATCAGCCTAATTTTCACTTTGTTCTTATGCTGTTTACGAAAAGTTCATAATCATAAACACAATATCCACCCTCGCCCTATTGACTTCAAATCAATAATGTGGTAAAATTTAATTAGGAGGAAGTAATATCAATCCTCCCTACCTTATTATATAGGGAATATAAAATGTTATTCTTCGTAGCTAAAAATATATTTCAAGAGAGGTTATCAATATGGCATATTGTAAATTCTGCGGAAAAGAACTTGGCGAGGACAACCAATGCACCTGTGCCGAATTTCAGGATAATGAAAAAAGAGCTGATGAAATGATAAAAAAGACATCTCCCGATGAAGATGCTCCTATAAAGCGTGGCGGAGCGTTCAAATACATAATCGGCACGCTTGCACTCATACTTATTATTGCACTTGTTATCTTAATTATGTCCGCTGCCGGCGCATACAAATCCCCCATCAAAGACCTGACAAAAGGAATTCGCCAGAGCAAATCCGAACTTATCATTGATTCAATCTATACGGAAAATGCCAAGGCAGAATTGAGCGTTAAAGCGAAAAACAACGGACTTACATGGGAGGAATTTATCAAAAACCACGATAAATCCGTTGAATCCGCTATGGACGGTGCAGGAATCAAGCGTTTAAAGGTGGATATTCTTGCCAAGGAAAAAATAAGCGGCAGCAATTTCGATAAAATTGAAAGACACTACAAAAACAACTACAACGCCGAAGCTAAAAAGGCATACCGTTTAGAGGTTGAGTTCTCATACAAGGAAAACGGCATTAAAACAACATCAAGCGGTTGGATTTGCGTGGTTAAACTTAAAGGCGAAGGTTGGAAATATTGTCATAAACACAGCAATGATAAATTTGATTTCATTGAAAATTCAATTAAATTCAAGTAATATTAAAGGCATCGGTTAAGTTCCGACGCCTTTGTTTTTTGACTATTTCTATAATTTTGTCGATTTATTTAAAATATATACACTTTGTGTTCTTTAGATTTTCTTATACACAAAGTAATTTTCGCAAATTTCATCAAATTTTAATCAACTTTTTCTAAAATTAGACTTATAATTCCAGCTTTTGCCTATATAAGGTTTTTTCAGACACACAATAAAACCTAAATTTTCCTTATATACAAATAAATATACTTCCTATAAATTTTACTTAGGGTACATTTTCACCCTAAAAAATCACCTGATTTTTATAAAAAGCACGTAAATTTTAACAAAAAACAAGTGCCTCATTTGTCAATAACGCTGATTTTAATATAAATTAACAAAAAAGACTTTTAATTTTATTCTATTCGTGATATAATATATTTGTAAAATAACGAAGTGGGAATTCAAAATTAAAAAAACTAAAGACAACACTTTATGTAATGCTTGAAAATATCTTCAAAGGCAATGGGCAAAGGAATAATCTTCCGCCAATTCGCAAGGACACACGTATTTTCAAGAAATCAGGTGAGCTTAAATTGTTGGCTTTGGATTTTCCCTCGGTGCAAATCAACATATGCCGCAATCTGCCGATAATCAGGCACTTGACGCAGGTTGTAACAGAAAAACAAATGGCAGCCGATACCCCTTATATCTGCTGTCGGCATTATTGTGAATTTTCGCTCTGGGAAACACAAGTACGGAACCAGCCCATATTCCGTACTGAATCATTTTGGGTAATTACATATCAGAAACGGAGTTTTAAAAATGGAAAAAAGAGGAATCAGCAAACTTGACCTGAAGAGAAGAAACAGAATGCAAATTCTCAGAATCATCAGAGAATACGGCCCTATTTCAAGAGTTGACGTGGCAAGCGTTCTTGAAATCACACGTGCAGCTGTTACAATCATCACAAACGAGATGATTGAGGAAGGCGTACTCACAGAAATTGGTGAGGCACCAATCAACGCTGAGAAGCTTCAGAAGGGCAGAAGAAAAATTCTCATCGACATCAACGTAAACAGCCGCTTTGCACTTGGTGCAACTGTTGACGAAAAGGAAGTAACAGTTGGTCTTACAAACCTTAATTCAGAGGTTCTCGACAAGTCCAGCATGGTTATTGACGAGAGAACTACAAGCAAGGATATTATCAGCTATATCATCAAGGCTTGCAATACAATGATTGAGAATTCTGCCCTCACAAAGGACAAGATTCTCGGACTTGGCGTAGGCGTTGTTCCCTCTATGTGGGGCAAGCTGAAAATTTTCTACAAGGACGGCGTTCTCGATTTCTCCAGCTTTATAGACAAGCTTTCCAGCGGACTTGACGTTGACATCTGCTGCGGAAATGCTGTTGGACTTATGGCTCTTGCAAGCAACGATTACAGAACAAATGGCGGTTATCAGACAAATACTGCGTTTATCCACAACGGAAATCAGGTTAACCTTGCTATCGTTAACAAGAACGAGCTTTCAAGCGACTATATTTCCTACACATCTATGATTGAAAGATTTATAGTATGCCCCAACGGCAGACCTTACGAGGGCTATCCTAACGGCTCTGTAAAGGGCGAACTTTCACGCAACGCCATGCTTTCGGCTATCTGGGAAGTGTACTCCAAGGACAACACACCTGTTCTCTGGGACCTCACAGAGGGCGATAAGAACAAGATTAATATGGATAACGTATTTATGGCTCTTATGCGTGGCGAGGAGTCTGTAAAGAACGTGGTTGATGATATTATCGCTAAGTTTACAGTTCTTGTAAATAATATCGCTATCAGCCACTTTGCAAAGAAAATTGTTCTCCACAACTACAAACTCAACGAGAAGCAGTTTGACTACGTTAAGCGTGAGATGATTCACCTTGTAAGTGAGGAAATCGCTGACAGAGTTGTGCTTTCAAGCCTTGACGGAAAGAATAACTTCCTCGGCGGCTGCGCTCTTATCATTCAGGAGAATTTCTACACCAAGGGCGGTATGAGATAATTCAGAATTAAGAATTAAGAATTATGGGCGGCAGATTAATTTCTGCTGCCCATTTTTTGTGTAAAAGCCATTAGCTGTTAGCCTATAGCCTTTAGCTTTTTTAGTCCATTTCCGTCGTTTTTTCTTATGTATGCTGATATTTAAAAGGGCGGATAATATCCGCCCCTACACATAATTACGATATATATGCCGTGTCCGTTATACAGAACACCTATTTCTACAAACTGAATTATTTAAACGCATTTCTGAATTCCGTTATATTCCGTCCGTCCTCTTTGCCGTATACCGCAAAGCATACCTCGTCAAAACACTTGCCGTAGCCCTCATCAATGAGAATTGACCTGAAATATTTCGCTACATTTCGGGGATTATTGCGGAATGCACCGCATCCCCACGCTCCGAGGACAAGATTTCTATGCCCATGCTTCACAGCTACACGGAGCATAATTCTTATTCGACGCATCATAGTTTCCGCAAGCTTTTTTTCGCCTGTAAACATCGCCCCGCCATTACGGTTAGGGGCTGCAATAGTCACCACAGCCGCCATAAAATGCTCCTTAATCAGATTGCATTTCTCGTCACGGAATACGCAAACAGACGGCGAATACAGCATATAATCGGAGTCTACGCTGCTTAAATGGGTATTATTGTAGCGGTACATCTCCCCTGCCTTATCCGCCGTTATTGAGACATACAGGGTACTGCATCGGCACAACGCCTCCTCCTGTGCATTTGCCCCAAGCATAAAGCCGCCCCCTGCATTATGGGCGTTGGCGAAATTCATAACAAAAGGATTTTCGTACCTGCCAGCCGCCTGAAAGGAATCCTCATTTGTCACGGTAATTCGGCACATCTCCCCGAAATTCCCCGATATATCCTCACCGAGAAGCTCTGCTCCACAATCGGGAGAAATAACTTCCACCGCAGAAAAATCCACATCGGGAAGAAGAATTTCCTCCCCGTTTACGGCATATTTTCTGTCATTTGTTATCTTAATCGTTTCCTTTGCAATTGCGATATTATTCATAATTCCTCCAAAAAAACGGCTCCTGACACAACATCAGAAGCCGTTATATTCATATTTTTCGGCTTATACGCCGCAGTCCTCGTAGTCCTTCCACTTCTCGAAGTATATCTTGTTGCTCCAACTCTTGTACAAAATGTACAGTATAGAGATTATTGCAATAAATATTGCTCCGACAATTGGTAAAAACATATTGAGAACCCTGTTAGGACTCATGTCCTGCTTTTTATTAGCCATATTTTACTCGGCTGTTCCGCCATTCATCTCAGCCATAAGTCTTGCAAGCTCTGCGTCAACCTTAGCGTCCTTTTCGATCTGGTCGAAGGACTCTATAAGGTCTGCATCACCGCCGCCGCCGATTTCTGCGAATGCGTCAGCCTCAGCCTCCTTACGCTGAATCTTTTCTTCCATACGGTCAAACTTTTCAAGAGCAGATGCACCGTCAAAGCCGCCCTGTGACTTAGCAAGAGCCTTCTTTGTATCTGCCATCTGTGAACGAGCGATAAGCATAGCCTGTCTGGACTTAGCCTCGTCAAGCTTAGCCTTGAGAACCTCAACCTGATCCTCGATAGCATCAGTCTGAGTTGAAATTGACTCATACATCTCTGTATATGTAGCAACTTCCTCGTCAGCTCTTACCTTCTTAGCAAGTGCCTGCTTTGCAAGGTCCTGATTGCCCTGTGAAAGTGCAGCCTTAGCCTTAGCTTCCCAGCCGGCAGCAACCTTTACAGCGTCGTCCATCTTCTTCTGAGCAAGACGCTCGCTTGCCTTAGCCTTTCCGAGATTCTGAGTAGCTGTTGTAAGCTCCTTCTGCATATCAATAATGATCTGCTTGACCATTTTCTCCGGATCTTCTGCCTTGTCGAGAAGGTCGTTGATGTTTGACTTAAGAATATCACTTAATCTGCTGAATACTCCCATTTTTTTAATCCTCCTGTTTCATGTAAAAAAATATTTTTCGGACGGCAAACCCCTTTTTAAATGTTCAGCACTTCACCTTAGTGAATTGTGCTTAACATTATCGCCGTAAGTATATTATACTATATTCCGCACAGTTTGTCAAGGGAATTTTATGTACATTTTGTGAAAGTTATTAACTTTTTGTAAAATTCAGAAACCATTTCCCTTTACGTATAATTATTTCGATTCATATTATTTGAATTTGTGGTGGAATATTCCGAAGCCTTACCTGTTCCCTTGCTGAAATACGCTCCCACAGATTCAGAACCTGTCATCATAAAGAATGCAGCAATTGTAAATCCGAGAGATAACACATAAAGGGTAATTATAAGGGCAAGGCTGCCGTTATGCTGTGGAATCATAACTACACCCGGGAATATCTGAAGAATTCCCGAAACCAGATATATTACTGATGTAAGGCTTTTCAGGAATCCCACACCTGTTGCAAGAGTGAGTCCCGAAACTATCATAGCTGCTGCAATATAAAGTGAACCGTCCTTCAGCTTTGCAGCAAATCCGTCAAGTCCGTCCTTATATGTAAGTCCGAGAGAGCCGCTGTAAAGGAGATAGAACACAACACCTGCGATTATTCCCAAAGCTGAAATAAGGAAACAAAGCTTGAATCCCTTCTGAGCCTGCTCACGGCGAAGCTGTTCTTTAAGTTCAAGCATATTTTTAAGGTTTTCCTTGGAATTGCTTCTGCCCGACGCAAGTTCACCTGCTACCGCCTTAGTTCTTGCTTCACGCTTTGCACGTTCAAGGTCCTCATCAACATATTTCGGCTTGTATGCAGGAGGTTCGGGAGCGTCATCAAGAACAGGTGCTTTTAATTCCTCCGCAGGCTGCACAGGCTCTTTAGCCGTTTCCTTTACGGGAGGCGTATAGTCGTTATCATCGAGAACAGGTGCTTTTATCTCCATTGGAGGTGCTTCAACTCCAAGCTGTTTACGCAGCTGTTCAAGAACCTTTTCACGGTTAGCCTCGGGGAATCTGTTAAAAGTTTCAAGCTGTTCGGGTGTAAATGTGGCGATAAGTTCCTCATCGGTCATTATCTTCACTTCACGTTTTTCAGCAGTATATGGTACTGAATCGTCATCAAGAACAGGTGCGGAAACTCCCGTTGGAGCACCTTTTTTCTGAGCCGTTGGAGGCACATATGCGTCCATATCGTCAAGAACAGGAGCAGAAACTCCCGTAGGGCCGCCTTTTTTAGCAGTTGGTGCTGTATACTCTATATCATCCAGTACAGGTGCAGAGCCGCCATAAATGTTTTCATCGTTCATTATTTCACCTTCTTAATAAAATTTTCAAGGGAATCGTTTCCCCCTGTAGAAACATAACCGTAATACGCAAGAACAACCGAAGCGTCAACAGAGTCAATGCTGTCATCGCAGTTGACATCAGCCGCAAGCTCCTGAGCCGCATTAATACGGCTGAATCCGTAAATAGTCAGATTTGCATAACTGTTAAGTATCAATGAAGCGTCTGTAGAATCTACAGTACCGTCAATATTCACATCTCCAAGAGTAAAGCCTTTTTGCCTGTTTTCCGCATCAAAGGCATTTTTGGAAATGGGGTAATTTGTTTTGAATTCATCGGAAGTAAAATCGGTTATAATAAAATTATTCTCGTCCTCTCCCGAAGCAATATGAGCCTTTTCCCTGTCGGCTTCATCAAAATCCTCATAGCCTTTCAGAAAATAATCGCAATCGGATACTTCATCATAGAAAATATCCCACGTAGAATCACAAAGATAATATACGCCGTCAATTGCAGCGATATTCCATGCATGACCGCCATCGGTATCCATACCCGAAATTATACGGCAGGATATGCCCGCTTCTTTGGCAAGACGGTAGAAAAGCTGGGAAAATCCCTGACATACAGCTTTTCCATTATACAATGCACCGTATGCGGAGAATTTCGCCTTATTTTCGTTGCCCTCGCTGTAATCATATTCCACGTTATTGATTATATACTCATATATTGCGGAAATTTTCCCGTAATCGTCAAGGTTATCCAAGTCGAGGGAAGCCAGAATTTCCGCCACTTTTTCATTGACGTATTCTTCCTGTTTAGCGGACGTGTAGTAACTTACGGCGATGTTGTAGTAATAATTCACACCGTCATAGTCACCTTCACAGTAAATACTGTTTATATCATACTTAATATAATCGCCCTCATCGGAATTATAGGTTTCCTCAATTGCCAGAAGCATTACGTCGTGAAATGATTTTTCATAATCAAAGGTTACAGGCAGAGAAAATACAAATTCTTTACTTCTCGTTCTGAAACATTCTCTGACATATTTTGCCGCAGTTTCGATATTTTCGAAATTTTCGCCTTTTTCCGCAACAGCTGTTTTTTGATAGGAAAAATCCGTCTTTATCTTAAATGCGGAAGAATTAACGGGAACTGCTGCTGCCATAACCGTGACAGCCATTGCAGCAGCAACCAGTTTTTTCATCAGTTTCATATAAACCACTCCTGTCGTATCAGGGTGTTATGTGAACTCCCTGATTATCTTTCAAGTATCTGTGTTCTGTCAGGGCCTATGCCGACCATGCTTACCTTACAGCCAACGAGTTCTTCAAGACGTGCAATATACTTCTTGCAGTTTTCGGGAAGTTCGTCAAAGCTCTTGCAAGCTGAAATATCCTCTGTAAATCCAGGGAATTCCTCGTAAATAGGTGTGCAGCCCTCTAAGTCCTCAAGTGTAGCAGGGAAATGCTCTGTAACTGTACCGTCAGGCTTCTGATATGCAACGCACATCTTTAATGTGTCGATATTAGCCAATGTATCAAGCTTGTTGATAGCAAGGCTGTCAAGTCCGTTAACTCTTACAGAGTGACGAACGATAACAGCATCGAACCAGCCTG
Organism: Ruminococcus sp.; assembly: GCA_045539715.1. GTDB lineage: Bacteria > Bacillota > Clostridia > Oscillospirales > Ruminococcaceae > Ruminococcus. The sequence continues at coordinate 9,048 of JAZQFV010000087.1, forward strand.
TACGTCTTGGTCTTCCTGTAGTTGTACCGAATTCGCCGCCTACAGTTCTGATCTGATCGCCGATTTCGTCATCAAGCTCGGTTGGGAAAGGTCCCTTGCCGACTCTTGTTGTGTAAGCCTTAGCAACACCGATAATATTTGTAATCATCTTTGGACCTACACCTGTACCTACGCAAACACCTGCTGAAAGTGGGTGTGAAGATGTAACATAGGGGTATGTACCGAAATCAATATCGAGAAGTGTAGCCTGTGCACCCTCAAACATAATTGTCTTGCCTGCCTTGTCAGCCTCAAATGTGAGAACTGAAACGTCTTCAACATAAGGAGCAAGTCTTTTTCCGTATTCAATATACTCAGCAGTTACAGCGTCAAGGTCGAAAGCTTCGCCGCCGTAAACGTCTGTAATAATCTTATTTTTCAGCTTTCCTGTTGCCTGAATTTTCTCTGCAAGCACTTCGGGATGTACAAGGTCATATACTCTGATACCGCATCTCTCGTACTTGTCCATATATGTAGGGCCGATACCTCTCTTTGTTGTACCGATGTCCTTACCGCCTCTGAAAGCCTCAGAAAGTCCGTCAAGAGTGATATGCCAAGGCATTACAACGTGAGCTCTTGGGTCAATTTTAAGTGAAGCTGTGGAAATTCCTCTTGCTTCAAGACCGTCAAGTTCGCCGATGAAATCCTTAGGATCGAGTACAACTCCGGCACCGATAAGGCAGAGAGTATCTTTATAAAGTATACCCGATGGGATAAGGTGAAGCTTATAAACTTCTCCGTTATTTACTACTGTGTGACCTGCGTTGTTACCGCCCTGTGAACGTACAACAACATCTGCACGGGAGGAAATGATATCAATAATCTTTCCCTTTCCCTCATCTCCCCATTGTGTTCCAACTACAATATTAGCAGGCATTATTCAAAACCTCATTCCATTAAATTTTTTTGGATAATCCGTATTTGCGGATTTTCCGTGTATTTCCTTACAGATACAGACAAAAAATCCCTTTCTGTAAAGTTCTTTACACTTTATTATATCACAGTATGAATAATATTTCAAGTGCTTTTGAAAAAAAAGCATTTTTTGCATAGATTAGCCTTTAGCCGTTAGCCTTTAGCTTTTAGCTTTTGTATGCTGATATAATTTGTAGGGATAATCTCACGGGCGGATTGTGTCTATCCGATATAAAATAACCTTTTCCACAGACTGATTTTTTTCGGCAAAATTTCACCAAACAACACAGGAATACATATTATATAAAGCGGTATATCACCGTAATACAACAGGAGGAATAAATTCTATGGCAACCTTTTATAATCAGGCAACCCTTTCCTACAACGGCAATGTTGCAGGTTCAAATATAACATCGGGCAGAATTATTGAAACTCTGTCTGCCACAAAAAATGCTATCGTTTCCACTTATACGACAACTGGAGATGTAACCTACGTGATAAGCATTATCAACAGCGGAAATACCGACTGTACAGCACTTACACTCACCGATAACCTCGGAAGCTACACTCTCCCCGACGGTACAACTGAAGTTGTGCCTCTCAGCTATGTAAACGGTACAGTAAACTATTTTGTAAACGGTGTACAACAGCCATCACCCGAAGTTACCGACAACGAACCCCTTACAATTACAGGTATCAGCGTTCCTGCACAGGGAAATGCAATTATTATCTATACTGCACGTCCAAACCAGTATGCACCCCTTGGAACTGACGCTTCTATAACAAATACTGTGACGGTGGAAGGCTGCATAAACAGCGTTACTGCCGAGGAAACAATCACCTACAGCACAGAGCCTATGCTTACTATCAGCAAAGCGTTGGAGCCTACAGTAGTTGCAGAAAACGGCACTATAACCTATACCTTTGCAATCAGAAATTACGGCAGCACAGCAACAGATTTGTCAGATGATGTTATCTTTACTGACATTTTCGACCCTGTTCTGAATATCTCAGCTGTAACATTCAACGGCACTCCATGGACAGCAGGTGATGATTACACCTATGACACTCAGACAGGCGTATTTACGTCAGTTAACGGCAGCGTAACTGTTCCAGCGGCAACATTTACTCAGGACGAAACAACAGGCGTATGGGCTGTTGAACCCGGTGTAAGTACACTTGTAATTACAGGAACTTTAGCCTAATCAAAAAACCTGCTCGAAAAATCGGGCAGGTTTTGATTTTAACGATATTATTCAGCTGTTTCCTCAACAGCCTCAACTGTTGCATTATATGTAGCCTCTACAGCAGCCTCATATGCGTTGGCAGCCTCCTCCTCAGCAGCGATAAGAGCTGCCTGACGCTCGTATGCTTCAAGGATATTAACCTCGATTGAACGTCTTGCATCGGGAGAAATGGGATGAACGATATCACGGAAAATTCCGTTTTCATCCTTACGGCTTGGCATTGCAACGAACAATCTCTCGTCGCCCTGTACAACCTTGATGTCGTGAACTGCAATCATATCATCAATTGTGATTGATACAACAGCACGAAGTCTGCCGCTTGACATCAGCTTTCTGATTTTTACGTCTGTGATCTGCATTGTTATAAAACCTCCTTATGTTGACATATATTTTTGATATACTCCATTTGCTCAATCCTATTGACCAAGCTACGAACCGTTCCACGGGTTCATATATGTCTAACTAATATTATAACCTATATTTACAAAAAAATCAATACATTTTTACAAAAAATCCATTATTTTTCTCATATTCCCCCTTTTAAAATCAAAAGATAAAATTATTTACAAGAAATGAACGAAAAGATTTTGAAATTCCGTCATATTTTTCCTCTTTAACTATTGAAATAATCGAAAAAATATAGTATAATAATAGAATAGGTTTATTATGGCTAATTGTACCTTAAAGGAAAGGTGATATATTTTGGACAGAAACATTCTCAACGGAAAAAAGCATATTCATTTTATAGGTATCGGCGGTTCGGGTATGTACCCCCTCGCACAGATACTCCACGGTCAGGGCTATTATCTCACAGGCTCCGACAACAATGAAACTGAAACCCTTGACGCTGTGAGAAATATGGGAATTCCCGTATTTATCGGTCAGAGGGCGGAAAATATCGAGGGTGCTGACCTCATCGTTCACACAGCGGCTATTATGGCGGATAATCCCGAACTTATCGCCGCAAAGGAAAGCGGAGTTCCCGTGCTGGAGCGTGCTGACCTTCTCGGCATCGTTACAGGCTGGTATGACAACGCAATCTGCGTTTCGGGTACTCACGGCAAAACTTCCACAACTTCAATGATTACCCAGATTATGTATACGGCAGGAATTGACCTTTCCGCATATATCGGCGGAAAACTCCCCTGCATCGGCGGCAGCGGCAAGGCAGGCACAAGCGATATTCTCGTTTGCGAATCCTGCGAATTTGAGGACCACTTCCTTAAATTCCTCCCCGATATTTCGGTAGTTCTCAACATTGATGCCGACCACCTTGACTACTTCGGCACACTTGAAAATATTATCGAGTCATTCCGCAAATTCAATACAAACACGACAAAGTGTATAATAATCAACGGCTCTGACGAAAATTCTATGAAATCCTTGGATGGCGTAAGCGGCAAGGAAATCATCACTTTCGGCAGCGATAACAGCTGTGATTACTACCCCGAAAATATCGTCCACGACGGACTTCTCACAACTTATGACGCTATGTATAAGGGCGAAAAACTGGGAGAAATCACTCTCCACGTTGCAGGAATTCACAATGTCCTCAACTCCCTTGCGGCTGTTGCGGCAGCTCGTTACTGCAATGTTGAATTTGAGCATATCGCTAAAGGTCTTGAAGATTTCCGTGGTGCAAAGCGTCGTTTCGACAAGCTTGGAGAAGTCAACGGAATTACCATAGTTGACGACTATGCTCACCACCCCACAGAACTTGAAGCTACTCTCAAAGCGGCTATGGAAATGAATTTCCGCAAGGTATGGGCGATTTTCCAGCCTTTCACATTCAGCCGAACAAAGCTGCTCCTTGACGATTTTGTACGTGTACTGCAAATCCCCGATTATACGGTGCTGACGGATATTATGGGAAGCCGTGAAAAGAATACCTACGGCATTTTCACCCGTCACCTTGCAGAGCAGATTCCCAATTGTATCTGGTTCCCGCAGGACGAAACTGCTGAATGGACGGACGAGAGGAAGTATTTCAACTTCGGTCAGATTTGCGATTATGTGTGCGAAAACGCACAGTCAGGAGATTTGGTTATAACTCTCGGCTGCGGTGACGCTTATAAAATTGCAAAAATGATTATCAGTAAATTATCAGAAAAATAATTTAATGTATGGGGCGATTTCCACATCGTCCCGTCAAGACATATTTTTTCATAGACAGCCCCTGCAAATCAGCGTTCAACCGTAAATTTGCCGCACATAAAGCTAATGGCTAACGGCTGAAAGCTAATGGCTAAAAAGAAATACAGAAAGGAAACAAAAAAATGCTTAACGATGTAAAAGTTGTAATCTGCGGAAAGGAATACAAGCTCAGAACCGCAGAATCCCCGAATTACGTGTATTCCCTCGCTCGTGCCTTAGAGGCTAAAATCAACGAGCATATGACCTCGGGCAGCGGAACTTCACCATATACAGCCGCTATAATGGTTGCCCTCAGCGTCCTCGATGACCTGAATAAGGCAAATCAGCGACTTGACAACATCCGCACACAGACAAAGGAGTATGTGGACGAGGCAGGAAAAAGCCGCATAGAGCGTGATTCCGCACAGAAAGAGGTTGAAGCTCTCAAAGCTAAAATCGTTCAGCTTGAAAATATGATTAAGCTCCGTCAGCTCAAGGACAGTCTTGAATGAAATCCCCCGAAATACTCGCCCCCGCAGGCAGTTTTGATGGGCTGACCGCCGCAGTACGCACAGGTGCAGATGCCGTTTATATCGGCGGAAAAAGCTATTCCGCAAGAAATAATGCCGCAAATTTCTCCGATGAGGAACTTGAACAGGCTGTTCGGCTGTGCCATATTCACGGTGTAAAGCTGTATCTTGCGGTGAATACAATTATTTCCGACGATGAAGCCGCCGATTTCTGTCAGTTCATCAAAAAAGCCGCAGAATACGGCATTGACGGCTATATTGTGCAGGATACAGGAGCGGCGGAAATAATTCGTTCAGCTGTTCCCGACGCTGTTCTTCACGGCTCAACTCAGCTTTCGATACATACCGCCGCAGGTGCGGAATTGCTGAAAAATCTGGGATTTTCCCGTGCTGTGCCTGCCCGTGAACTCTCTGCGGATACCCTTGAAAAAATCTGCAAGGTTGATATTGAAACGGAAGTTTTCGTCCACGGTGCGTTGTGTATGTCGGTTTCGGGGCAATGCTATATGTCGGCGGTTATCGGCTCTCGCTCTGCCAACCGTGGCTGCTGCGGACAGGCTTGCCGACTGCCGTTTTCCGCTGTGGGAAACAGAAATTCAGCCGCATTGTCGCTGAAAGACCTTTCCCTCCTTGAAAATACGGATAAACTGCGTGAAATCGGCGTTGATTCCCTAAAAATCGAGGGGCGTATGAAGCGTCCCGAATATATCGCCTCAGCCGTTTCGGAACTGAAAAAGGCTCTTGACGGCAATTCCCCCGATATGAAAACCCTCCGTGGAATTTTTTCCCGTGGAGGCTTTACAGACGGCTATTTTTCGGGAAAAAGGCAGGATATGTTCGGTATCCGTGAAAAGGAAGATGTCATTGCCGCAAAGGAAATTATTCCCACTATTCACGAACTTTACAGAAGTGAACGTGCCGTCTATACGGTGGATTTTCACGGCTGTATAAAAAGCGGACAGCCTGTGGAAATTACCGCAAAATGGGGCGATTTACAGGCTAAAGCCGTGGGAGATATTCCCGATAAGGCACAAAAAGCACCTGTCACAAGGGATTCCCTTGAAAAACAGCTTGCAAAGCTTGGCGATACGGTTTTCACTCTCGGCAAGGTTACGACTGAAATTGATGATGAACTTTTTGTTCCGGCAGGTAAATTAAACGAACTCCGCAGAACTGCCGTTGAGAAATTAACGGAACAGCTTGCAGAGTATAATAAGCCACGGTATACAGTTACCGACTATATCCCGAAAAAGCCGAATAATCTGCCACCTACTCCCGTGAAACCTCACGTGAGAACTTTCTGCCGTACTGTTGAACAGGCGGCGGCAGCTGCGGATTATTCCCGGTTTGTGGCAATTCCCGAACACCTCATTACACCGCAGCTTACGGAAATTATTTCCTGCGAAAAAATTATTATTTCCCCTCCACGTTTTATTGTGGACGAGGAAAAACTCTCCGCAAGGCTCAGAGAACTGAAAAATCTCGGTATAAGCCGTATTCTCTGCCATACCCTTGACGGGGCGGCTATGGGAAAGGCTCTCGGATTTACTCTCCACGGCAGCTTCACTATGAATGTGTTCAACTCATATTCTGCGGAATATCTGCAAAAACTGGGATTTGAGGACTGCATAGTTTCCCCAGAAATGACCCTTAATCAGCTTGAAAATATCCGCACATCTCTGCCCTTGGGAGCATTGATTTACGGCAGACTGCCCCTTATGCTTACCCGAAACTGCCCTATAAAAAATGAAGTCGGCTGTAAAAACTGCACAAGCAGCCTTACGGACAGAACTTCACGAAAACTTCCTGTTGCCTGCTCCAAAGACTACGTTGAAATCCTCAACTCCGATATTCTCTGTATGGCTGACAGGGCGGATAAATTCCGAAATACCGCATTTTTCGCCGTTCTGCTCCACGATGAGGACTCAAAAGCGGCAATCGACGCTATAAAGGGAAACAAGCCCTCAGAGGCGGTTACACGGGGACTTTACTACAGAGGAGTTTGTGAAAATTATGAAACTCACATTTAAAAAACTTGACGAAAAGGCAATAATTCCCTCTCGTGCAACTCCTGCAAGTGCAGGTCTTGACATACACGCACGAGTTGACGAGCCTGTAGTGCTTGCTCCAAACGAGATAAAAATGATTCCCACGGGACTTACGGCAATGACCGACTGCGATGACGTTGCATTGCTGATTTATCCACGGTCGGGACTTTCCACTAAATTCGGCGTCACCCTCGCCAACTGCGTTGGAGTTGTTGACAGCGATTACAGAGGGGCGTGGTTCATTCCCCTCATAAACCACGGAAAAGAGCCTTTCACCGTTGAGGACGGTATGAGAATTGCTCAGCTTATCCCCACAAAGGTACTTTTCCCCGAAATTGAAATAAGCGATACACTCACAGAAACCCAACGTGGCGGAAACGGCTTCGGTTCATCGGGAATTTAACAAAAAAGGAGATTTAACAATGAAAAAGAATGTTTACTTTATTTTTCTCATTCTGGCTGCTATAATCCTCGGTCATTTCCTTGGAGCAGCTGTTGTGGGAACAGAAGGACTCGGCTGGCTCAGTTACGGCAAAAGCTTCGGTTTTTCACCTACGAGATTTACAATAGGTGAAATGATTGTCTTTGATATCGGATTTACTCTCAACATCAATATCGCACAGCTCCTTTTCCTTATTACTGCATTTATCATCTACTGCAAGACAGCAAACAAGCTTCCCTCTTAATCAGACTGGGACAAAAATAAATATACAAGGAGCAAAAAATGTTTACAAAAGATATTGGTATAGATTTAGGTACTGCTAATACTCTTGTTTATCTCAGAGGCAAGGGTATTATCATAAGAGAACCTTCGGTTGTGGCTGTTAACACACGTACCGACAAAACACGCTATGTTGGTATGGAGGCTAAAGAAGTTATCGGCAGAACTCCGGGCTCTATCGTGGCTGTACGTCCTCTCAAAGACGGCGTTATAGCAGATTTTGACATTGCCACAACTATGCTTCAGGAATTCATAAAAAAGGCTCTCAGGGGTACAATACTTACTAAGGCGAATGTTATTATCTGTATTCCCTCGGGCGTAACTGCCGTTGAAAGACGTGCTGTCCGTGAAGCCTGCAAAAAAGCAGGTGCTAACAATGTCCTTATCATTGAAGAACCTATGGCTGCGGCTATCGGTGCAGGTCTGCCCACACGTTCACCCTCGGGCAGTATGATTATCGACATCGGCGGCGGTACAACTGAAGTTGCCGTTATTTCTCTCGGCGGAATCGTTTCCTCACGTTCTTTAAGATGTGCAGGGGACGAGTTTGACGCTTCAATTATCAACTTCATCAAGAAGAAATACAACCTCCTTATCGGTGAAAGAACTGCGGAGAATATCAAGGTTGAAATCGGCTCCGCATTCCCCGGCGAAAAGGAAGATACTATGGAAATCAAGGGAAGAAATCTCCTTAACGGACTTCCCGAAAATGTTACGGTTAACTCTGCGGAAATCCGTGACGCTCTCGTTGAACCTCTTGCCAAGGTAATTGACGCTGTAAAGTCAACTCTTGAGGAAACTCCCCCTGAGCTTTCTGCGGATATAATCGACCACGGCATTACTCTTGCAGGAGGCGGTGCCCTTCTCCGTGGACTTGACAAGCTGATTTCCCGTGAAACAGGTATGCCCGTGTATATCGCCGAATATCCCCTTGACTGCGTTGCCGAGGGTACAGGAAAAATTCTCGAAAACATCAACGATTATCAGGACGCTCTTACAGAAAATGTCAAGTATTATTAAGGAGGCACTAAATGGGCGAATTTTTGAAAAGCACACGGTTTAAAGTCCTGCTTGCCTTACTCGCTTTTCTCGTGGGTATTATGATATACTCCGTTACAAAGGGCGGCTATTCCCTTTCGGGTGCATCATTTATCAACACAATTACAAAGCCTTTCCGATTTGCATCAAACAGCATCACTATGGAAATGGAGAAAAATGCTGACAGAATAAGCAATGCCGACGCATATTACGAGGAAAATCTCGAACTTAAAAAGCAAATCGGAGAGCTTAACAAAAAGCTTACAGAGTATGACGACCTTGTTGCTGAGGTTGAGGAACTCCGCAAGCTTGTTGTCATAAAAGAAGAACACCCCGACAGCGTTTTTTCACAGTCTGCGGAAGTTATGGGATATATCGCCAATGACCCATTCAAGGGATTTATCATTGACAAAGGCTATGCTGACGGCATTGAGCCATATTCCCCCGTTATCACTCCCGAGGGCATTGTGGGAATTATCATTGAGGTTTCACAGCACAGTTCAACTGTACGCACACTTCTCTCTCCCGACTTGTCAATTGCCGCTATCTGTTCATCTACAAACAGAGATTTCGGCATTGTGGAGGGTTCTGTTATTGCCGCTGAAAATTCAAGAACAAAGCTTATCCACCTTGACAAAAATCACGGCATTAAAGAGGGCGACCTTATGATAACTTCGGGAAACAGCGGACTTTTCCCTAAGGATTACGCTATCGGCACGGTTACAGAAGTTGGCGTTGAAGCAAACGGACTTTCAGCTTATGCTGAAATTGAGCCTGCTGCGGATATTTCCCGACTCCGTTCAGTATTCGTTATAATGGACTTCGAGGGCAAGGACGGAAAAGAAAAGGAGGATACCGATGAGGCTGAAAACACCCCGTGAAAAACGTATCCTCTACTTTAAAACCACTCTGCGGTGGTTTCTCTACTACTTTATTATTTTTGCAAGTTTCGTGATTATGACATCGGGTACGCTTTTAAAACCCGTACTTCTTGTGCCTGTAGCCCTGCTTATTGCCGTGAATAACGACATTATGGCATCGGCTTATACAGGCGCTTTCTGCGGATTGCTCATTGACATCGCCTGCGGACGGCTTTTAGGCTTTAATGCAGTTCTCCTGACGGTTTTCTGCGTAGCCGCTACCCTTGTTTTTGAGCTATATCTCCGCAAAAAATTCATCAACTGTATGTTTATTATTTCCGCCTTTTCATTTCTGCAATGCTGGCTGGACTATAAATTCTTCTATGAAATCTGGGGATATGACGGCGTTGAACGGATATTCAGAAGCGTTACCCTTAAAGTATGGCTGTATACCGTAATTTCCACCGTGATACTCTTTATAGTGTTCAAGATTATCAACAATCTCCTTATGCCTAAGGAGCATCTGACAATTGAAGAAGTTATACGCACAAGTTAGGAGGCATAAATGAAATCTGTTTCAGATACAATAAAATCCATTGTTATGGTACTTCTCGTTATATGCCTTGGTGTGCTTTCCTCAATGAAGCTTATAAAATTGCAGATTGTTGAGGGCGACGAAGCTGTAACTGCACCGAGATATGACAGCGACGCCATAACATACAAGCGTGAGGTTTCCCCTACCCGTGGCGAAATTCTCGACTATCGGGGAAATGTAATTATCGGCAACAACGCACAGACTAATATTGTTTTGCAGTATGCCTTTTTCCCCAAGGAATACAAAGAGGGAAATGCAATTCTCCTCCGCCTTTACAATGAACTTGCGGCAAAAAATCATATTTTTGAGGAAATCCTGCCAATTACAATGACTGCTCCTTACGAATACACACAAGAGGATACAACAGCAGTAACGGAAAGACTTAACCTCAACGTATACGCAACCGCTGAAAACTGCATTGACAAGCTTATTTCCGACTATGAGATTTCCGAGGAATACACACAGGAGGAAAAGCGAATTATTGCAGGTCTGCGTTACGGTATGGCGGCAAAGGATTTCTCATACAACAATGATTTTATCCTTGCAAGAGATGTGGAGAAATCCACAGTTATAAAGCTTAAAGAGCTTAGCAGCGTGCTTCGTGGCGTATCTGCCGTTGAAGCCGCTGACCGTGAAATCAAACGTGGAGATATTCTTCCTCACGAAATCGGTATGGTTGGCCCTATCTATGCCGAGGAATATGACGAACTTAAAGAAAAGGGCTATGCTATGAATGATACTGTAGGAAAAAGCGGTATCGAATACGCTATGGAAACGGAACTCCGTGGAAAAAGCGGTGTAGAGGAAGTTACTATTCTCAACAATGCCATTGCAGATGTACGCACACTTGAAGAAACTGTTCCCGGTCAGACGGTAAAACTTACCATTGACGGAGCGTTTCAGATTAAAGTACAGAACGCACTTGACAACTTCTTGCAGCGTTTCGGCTATTACGGCGGAAACAAGGTTGAAAAGGGTGCAGTTGTAGTTCTTGACGCAAAAACAGGTGCGGTTCTCGGTATGGCAACTGCTCCTACCTATAACCTTAAAGATTTTGAGGAAAAATATGACGAGCTGCTTAAAGCTCCCAATTCTCCTATGTTCAACCGCTGTACATGGGGACAGTATCTCCCAGGTTCTACATTCAAGACAATTACTGCTACAGCAGGTCTGAATGAGGGAATAGTTGACGGTTTTACATCATTTGACTGTAAGACAAACTATGAATTCTACGGCGGTCACTTCAAATGTACAGGCTATCACAGATATATTTCCGCCCGACGTGCCATTGAGGTTTCATGTAACGTGTATTTCTACGAGGTGTCACGTCTGCTTGGAATTGACAATATCACCAAATATGCGGAATTATACGGTCTTGGCTCTCCTCTCGGACTTGAAACGGGAGATGCGGCAGGTTTCCTCTGTAATCCCGAAACTTTTGAGGAACGTGGACAGCCTTGGTATATCGGTTATGTAATTCAGGCTGGTATCGGAAATCAGGACTGCGGCTTTACTCCCTTGCAGCTTGCATCTGTAGCAAGCACAATCGGCAACAGAGGTGTGCGTTATAAGCCATATCTTGTGGACAGCCTTTACAACTACGGCACAAAGGAAATGACATCTAAGACAAAGCCTGAAATTGCAGGAAAAATTGAGCTTAATGAGGATTATGTATACGATTATATCATTGGCGGTATGATTGACGCTTCAAGAAATGTTCCCTCACCCTACAGCTTGACGGGATTCGGCTTTGATGTGGCTATCAAGACAGGTACACCACAGACTGATATGAACGACCTCAGCAAGCAGAACTCTGTATTTATCGGATTTGCCCCTGCTGATGACCCACAGATTGCCTTTGCAGGCGTTATCGAGGGCGGTGAATATTCAAAGTATATGATTCACGATATAATTGACGCATATGAAGAATGTTTTGGATTTGGCGAAAAGATAAAAGAGCCTGTGGAACTTCCTCCCGAGGTGCGAAACGGTACAACTGCCAAGACTACAACCACAACTACAAGCACTACAACAGGCACGGGTACAAATACAGGCACAGCAACAGGTACTGATACAACTACAGTAACGGTGGCGTATTAATTAAGAATTCAGAATTAAGAATTAAGAATTATGGATGGTGGAATTTATTTCTGCCGTCTTTTTTTGTATAAATGCTTTTAGCTGTTAGCCTTTAGCCTTTAGCTCTTTAAAATAATTACGCATTGCCGAAAAGCTAACAGCTTTATATATTCAAGAATGCAATTTTGTTTTTGCAACCTTGAATACTTTAAATTGATAAAGCGATTTCGGTACGAAATTCAGGTTTTTCCATAATCTTACGGGCGGATAATATCCGCCCCTACACAGATTGACGGTATACCGCAATATTCACCGCACCCATTAGCTAATGGCTAACGGCTAATGGCTAATGGCTTTACAAAAAAAAGAACGGCAGAAACAACTCCACCGTCCATAATTCTTAATTCTTAATTCTTAATTCTTAATTAATCCGCTTCCTCTTTCTTTATGCGGAAAATGGCTCTGAAAAATCCCGAAAGAAGCTTCGGGCTCTTGATTACTATGATTTTCATATGTAATCCCTCCCTTTCTACCATATTATATTCCGCAAATCCGAAATTGTTACTTCCTGCTGAAAATTTTCACAGCCGCCAAAGCTGCCACAATTCCTGCAAGACTGCCGCAGGTGTCAAGGAGCATATCCCTCAGCATACAGGCTCGCCCTGGGACGAAATACTGGTGGATTTCATCGGAAACTGCATATAATCCGCAGAAAATAAGCACCGCCGCCGTACCTTTGCACAGGAGTTTTTTCTGCCCCGATGTTAAAAAGGCGAAAAATCCAAGGGCGGCAAATATGGTGAAATGGGCGGTTTTTCGTATGAAATGGCTGATATTTCCACGGATTTCCTCCTGCTCCCACATGGGCAGTTCATCGTAATCCCCATAAAAAATGCTGATTACAAGATTTACAAATCTGCCGCTTGTGTCAGAGGAATCATCGGCATTTTCACAGGAAAAAAGGAAAACGCACACCATAACGGCTATAGTCATTATTCCGCAGAATATCTGAAATTTATTTAAGCTTATTTTTCTCATTGTTAATATTCTCCTATCTTAGCTTATTTTATTATATCATATTTATGCAATCTTGTAAAGTGTTTGGAAATTGTAACCTTTTAGTAATAAATAATTGAAAAAATGACTTGTAACTTAGGAAAAAAAATGATATAATATATAATGTGTAAATGCAATTAGACGGCATATATTTTTTAACGCAGTTATCAGCAGAATTTCCCGAAAACTGCGTGCTGTGACATTTTGGAGGTAATAAATGAAGGCTTTCTTTTCAAACGTATGGGTTAAGAGATTTGTGTCAATTATCCCTGTATTCTATACCATTGCAGTAGGTTATCTCTGCTATTACTCAATTTTCTATGACATTCATATTCAGGACAGGCAATCCGTGTGCGTAATTGTATCAGCGATTTCTCTTATCGCCCTCATACTTATGCTCTACACAAAAAATCAATTGCTTACGAAAATTTCAAGCTTTTTGATACTGACGGCGGCGCTGCCTGTGGTGGTGTTCTGGTTTGACGAAAAAATGCTCTATCTGCCTATCGTCATTGCAGGTATAATCATTCTCCTGTTTTCGGGAGCAAGCGAAGGCAAGAAAACAATGCTCGGAACAGTTATTCTCCTTTCCTATATCTTCGGTGCATTGGGATTTTACCTGTTCAACTCATTCTTCGTTACCCACGCTAAAACAGAAGTTCTTAAATCGGGCATTTCTCCTTCGGGACGTTACCGCTATGAACTTATCAACACGGAAGATACATCGGGCGGCAGCACTTCCATTGTAATTGAGCCGAATTATGCCGATGTGTCATACCCATATGTGACGCTTACTCTTAAAGATATGGAACGTGTATGCTATCAGGTGCGTCCTATGCTTGAAGAAGAAGTAAAGCTTGACTGGTCAACAGGCACACGTGAGGAAATCACAAAGGAGCTTAACGGTATTTCCGATGATATTCGCATTAACCTTACAGATGCGGAATTTGAAGCATACAACATCGACATTGACCGCCGTCTGGAGATTTCGGGAATTAACCTTTACAAGCTTATTGAAATCGGCAAATCCGCATCAGATGTTGACCCATTAAAGCTTGACGACCTCAGCGAAAGTCAGCTTGCAGTTTTTGACATCGGCAAGGATTCATCGGGAAAATATTACGTTCTCGAACCTACTTCCGAATTCTATACGGAAATCGGACGTATGGAGGGCGACAGAATTCTCCTCAGCGAACTTAACAGCAAGGGTTACGAAGCATTCAGCGAAATGCACCTTGACGAATATGGCTATACCCTCTACGATTTGGGCAAGGATAACACAATTGCCCTCAGCGAGCTTTCAGATTCACAGCTTGCTGAACTTGGAGTTTCAGAGTCGGGAGATGTACTGAAATTCAACGACAAAATCTGCTTCCGCTACTATGTGGCAGAGTTAGAAGATTACTACAATACAGAAAAGAGATCAATTTCATTTGACCTTTTCGGCTAAAAAATTTATGGGAAAGTATATAAAATATCTCTAAAGAAAAAATATGCTTTCCCATTAATTATATTATATTTAAAGTGCCTCGCACATCCGCAAACTAAAGTATGCTCCGTGCGTATCGGCAAATAGCAAACGGTAAAAGATTTTGTCGTTTGCTATATAATACCATACCCTCATATGGTATTGCAATTTTGGGTTTTTAATTAGACGAGTTAAAATTCAATATGAATGGAGAAAAAAACTATGTCTTATGTAATTGGAGTTGACTGCGGAACAAGCGGTACAAAAACAGTGCTTTTCGATGAAATGGGCTGCGTTATAGCCTCAAAGACAATCGAATATCCTATGTATCAGCCTAAAAACGGCTATGCAGAACAGGACCCCGCTGACTGGTCATCAGCTATGATTAACACAATCAAGGCTGTTATGGCTAAAAGCGGAGTAAAGAAAGAGGACGTTAAGGGAATCGGTATTTCAGGTCAGATGCACGGACTTGTTATGCTTGATAAGGACAACAATGTTCTCAGAAAGTCAATTATCTGGTGTGACCAGCGTACAGCCGCTGAGGTTGAGGAAATGAACCGTATCGTCGGCAGAGATAAGCTTGTGGAAATCACAGCAAACCCTGCACTTACAGGCTGGACAGCTGCTAAAATTCTCTGGGTAAAGAATAATGAGCCTGAAATCTACAGCAAGGTTGCCCATATTCTTCTTCCTAAGGATTACCTCAGATTTGTTCTCACCCACGAATATGCTACAGAAGTTTCAGACGCTTCGGGTATGCAGCTTCTTGATGTTCCCAACAGAAAGTGGTCTGATGAGCTTCTTTCAGCATTCGAAATCGACAAGAACTGGCTTGGTAAGGTTTACGAGTCCTGCGAGGTTACAGGAACTCTTACAAAGGCTATGGCTGATGAACTGGGACTCTGCGAGGGTACTATAGTTGTAGGCGGTGCAGGCGATAATGCAGGTGCGGCTGTTGGTACAGGCGTTGTTGAGGACGGCAAGGCATTTACTACAATCGGCACATCGGGAGTTGTTTTTGCACACACTTCTGACATTGCCATTGACAAGCTTGGCAGAGTTCATACCTGCTGTGCGGCAGTTCCCAACACATGGCACGTTATGGGTGTAACTCAGGGTGCAGGTCTTTCACTTAAATGGTTCAGAGATAATTTCTGTATGACAGAAAAGGAAACTGCAAAGCTTATGGGTGTTGACGAATACTACCTTATGGATAAGCAGGCAGAGGCAGTTCCTGTTGGTTCAAACCGTCTGCTCTATCTCCCATATCTTATGGGTGAGCGTACACCTCATCTTGACCCCGATGCAAGAGGAGTATTCTTCGGACTTTCAGCAATTCACACTCGCCGTGATATGCTTCGTGCCGTTATGGAGGGCGTAAGCTATTCTCTCCGTGACTGCGTTGAGGTATTCCGTGAAATGGGCGTAAACGTAAGCGATATGATGGCTTGCGGCGGCGGCGGTTCATCTCCCCTTTGGAGAAGTATGCTTGCTGATTTGTTCAACAGCAATGTTAAAACAGCTGCTTCAAAAGAAGGCCCTGCTCTTGGTGTGGGAATTCTTGCGGCAGTTGGTGCAGGTCTTTACAGCAGCGTTCCCGAAGCTTGCGGAGCAATTGTAAAGACAGATAAAATTCAGGCACCTGTTGAGGGTAATGTAGGCGAATACGAGAAGTATTATCAGCTTTACCGTGAAATTTACCCTGCATTAAAGGCACAGTTTGCAAAATTAGCTGTTATGTAAAAGCACGAGGGCGATTTTTATCGCCCTCAAAAATTTATTGCTCCCCCAACTAAAGGCTAACGGCTAAAAAAATGTATAATACTAAATTTTCCGTTAATAATATGATTGTTCACAGAAATTTACTGGAATGGCATACTTTAAACGGAGGTATTATACGTGAAAAAATTTTCAGATAACTCAAAAGGCTCAAAGGGATTTTATGCGGCTCTGGGCATTAGTGCCGTTATGATTGGCTCAGCCTGCTATTTCGCCTACGACCAGAGCGAAAAAATGACAGATAACCTTACAGCAAAGCAGATTCAGACGGAAAAAGAACAGGAAGCCGCTGTTGACAAGAGGGTAAACGACCTGCCAAAGGGAACTTCCCCTGCATATCGCCTTACAACTCCCAACACTACAACTGCTGCCCGTTCCGTGGCAACTGCTCCCCCTGTGGAAACTCTCCCTGCGGAGTCGATTATAGTTGAACCTGCACAGCCTGTAGCAGAGGAAATTCCCGAAGAAGCCGAAGCCGTGGGAACGTCAAAGCTTGCCAATGTGAAGCCGCCTATTGCGAATTTCGGCGATGTTATCGGCTCATTCAGCGGCGGTGAACTTATAAAAAATCCCACAACAGGCTCATGGCAGACACATAACGGAACTGACCTTTCCGCTGAGGTAGGCACAGAGGTCTATGCGGTGTCAAATGGCGAAATTACCGAGGTTACAAAGGATTCAATCTGGGGCGTAACTGTAGTCCTCGACCACCACAACGGCTATGTCACACGCTATTGCGGACTTTCCGACGGTTTATCCGTTCAGCAGGGTGATATGCTCGTAAGCGGCGATTTAATCGGAACTGTGGGAGATACCGCCGATATTGAATCGGCTCTTGCCCCTCATCTTCATATCGAAATGCTCCACAACGGCAGCTATATTGACCCAATGGCGGAGCTTAAAAAGTAAAACTTTCCCCTGAAAAGGGGTACATACAACGGAGTGATAATGTGAATATATCATCAGAATTGATTAAAGAAACAACTGAAAAGGCAGAACTCAGCCTGCGTAAAAAGTTCAAGAAAAGCATTTGGTGCAAGTTTACCAAGAGCATTAACGAATATGACCTTGTACAGCCAAATGATAAAATTGCCGTGTGTATATCGGGCGGCAAGGATTCTATGCTTATGGCAAAGCTTTTTCAGGAATTGAAAAAACACGACAAATTCCCCTTTGAAGTTGTTTTTCTTGTAATGGACCCCGGCTATAATGAGGAAAACCGCCGCAGAATTGAGGAAAATGCCGCAAAGCTGTCGGTTCCGATTCATATTTTTGAGTCAGATATTTTCGGCTCTGTTGTACATATCGAAAAAAATCCCTGCTATATCTGTGCAAGAATGAGGCGTGGCTACCTCTACAGCAAGGCAAAGGAGCTGGGCTGCAATAAAATTGCCCTCGGTCATCATTTCGACGATGTAATTGAAACTATCCTTATGGGTATGCTCTACGGCGGTCAGGTGCAGACTATGATGCCAAAGCTTCACAGCACCAATTTTGAGGGAATGGAGCTTATTCGCCCCATGTATCTCGTCCGTGAGGCTGATATAAAGCATTGGTGTACGTATAACGAACTGGAATTTATCCAATGTGCCTGCAAATTCACCGAAACCTGCTCAACCATTCACGAGGACGGCAGTTCCGCTTCAAAGCGTATGGAGGTGAAATCCCTCATTGCGGAACTGAAAAAAATTAATCCGCAGGTTGAGAAAAATATTTTCAGAAGTGTTGAAAATGTCAATCTCAATACGATTATCGCATACAAAGACGGTTCGGGAACTCATAATTTCCTCGATGACTACAATAATAAGGGTTGATATGCGGAAATATTACATAGACAATTTGAGATGGATGTCGCTTTTGTGGCTCATACCCTACCACACGGCAATGGCTTGGAATGTGTGGGGGGAACCGAATTACATCTTCTTTGAGAAAAATAAACTCATAAGCAGTATTGTCGTTTTTCTCAGTCCCTATTTTATGCCCCTGCTTTTTCTCTTGGCAGGAATAAGCACGAAATATGCTCTGCAAAAGCGTAATTTCAAGCAATATCTTGCAGAAAGGGTAAATAAGCTGCTCATACCTCTTTTGTTCGGAACGGCTGTTCTTATGCCGATTTTGTGCTATTTGGGCGATAAGTTCAACTACTGTTACAAGGGCGGATTTCTCTCTCATTATGCCGTATTTTTCACAAAATACACGGATTTGACAGGTGCTGACGGCGGATTTTCATTGGGGCAGTTCTGGTTTTTGCTGTATCTGCTGATTATTTCCCTTGCGGCGGTGTGCATATTGAAAATTGCCGAAAAATTTCCCATAAAAAAGCCTGTTTCATTTCCCGTTGTACTGTTTCTTGGGCTTCCTCTGCCGATTTTAAGCGAAATTCTCTCCATAGGCGGAAAAAGTCTTGCAGAATATCTGTACATATTTTTGGCAGGATATTTTGTATTCACCGATGAAAAAGTGACAAATTCCGCACAAAAATACTGCCCCATTCTGCTATGTGCAGGGTTAGGGGCATCACTTCTCAATGTTTATCTTTTTATATGGTCTGACGAAAATTTTAACACGCTCAATACCATTGCAAAATATATTTCCGAGTGGTTTATGTTAATTTCGTTGACAGGATTTGCCAAAAAATATTTCAATTTCAATGGGAAAATTTCCCACTATCTGAAATCAAGGTCATTTCTCTTTTACATTTATCACTTTTTATGGGTAGTTCTCATTCAATATCTGCTGTATAATTCCGTTGGAAATAACACAGCTGTATTATTTTTTGGCACAATATTCCTCTCCTATCCTATGACATTTATCTGCTGTGAAATAAGCGTAAAAATCCCATTATTGCGTTATCTTACAGGGACAAAAAAATAAACGAGTGGCACGCCACTCGTTATTTTTTTGATTCAATTACAAGCACAATTCCCGAATTAATCCGCAGATACGCTTTATCTGCCGTTATTTCGTTGCTTACACCGATAGGGTAGCCCATTGTCATTTCATAGGCTTCAAGGGGATATTTTACCCCTTTAAGTTCCCCGATTTCAGCCTTTTCCGTCAAGGAAAAAATCGAGAAATACCAGTCATTTTTATAGGGAAATTTATACTCCCCTGCTCCTCGGAGGGTAAGCACATTATCAGCGTCACAGATTGTCATTTCACAGCCCTTTTCATAGGCAAAAATCAGCGTCTGAATATTGGCAAAACTGTGGTCAAATCTCGCCCCAAGTCCGCCATACAGCTGAATTTCCCTGTATCCTCTTTCAAGGGCAATCCTCACCGCTAAAATGGTATCGGTATCGTCCTTTTCGGGAATACTTCGGTGAATTTCCACATCTTCGGGCAATTCCCCCGTATAGGAATCGAAATCACCAACGATTAAATCGGGGACAATTCCAAGGCTCTCGGCTATGCGGAGTCCGCTGTCGGCACATATTATAAGTCCGCTTTTTTCTCGGATTTCACGGGGATTTATAAAATCCGTGCTGCTTATTCTGCCCCCTGCAAAAATAGTGCAGATACTCATTTCAACTCCCACTCCTTGAGCTGTTTTGCTTCCTCATACATTGCACAATAGCTTTCGTGGCGAATTTTCGGGATTTCCCCAGCCTCCACCGCTTCAAGGACAGCACAGCCCTTTTCACAGGTATGGGAGCAGTCACGGAATCGGCAATTGTCGGTAATTCCCTCAAATTCACGGAAACAGCCTGCCAGTTCCTCCTTGCGGATTATGTCATAGCGAGCCGTTTCAAAGGTGGAAAATCCGGGGGTATCGGCTATATATCCGCCGCCTTTAAGCTTATAAAGTTCAGCGTGACGTGTTGTATGACGTCCTCTGCCAAGTTTTTTGCTGATTTCCCCTGTGGGAATATTCAGCGTTGAATCCACTGCATTGAGCAGCGTTGACTTGCCTGCTCCCGAATTTCCCGTAAAGGCACTTATTTTACCTCTGAGAACCTCTCTGACGGCTTCTATGGAGCTTTCATCGGAATAGTCAACTTCCATTACCTTAATGCCAATGCCGCCGTAAACAGCCTGCAAATCGCTGCTGTCGCCTAAGTCGGTTTTTGTAATTACTACAACAGGCTCAATGCCCTTGTATTCCGCAATTGCTATAAACTTGTCAAGTATGAGATAATTTGGACTGGGACTAACTGTTGATACAATAAAAATAAGCTGGTCAAGATTAGCAAGAGGTGGTCTGATGAGATAATTTTTCCTCTCTCCGATTTCTGAGATTACTCCGCCGCTGACAGTTACCCTGTCACCGACAGAGGGACTTATCCCTTTGCTGCGGAATATGCCCCTTGCTTTACACTCAAATATGCCGTCAGGGGACTCTACTGTATAGAGTCCCCCTAAGCATTTCAATATAATTCCGCAAGTGGAAGTATTACTTACCACCACCATACATAGGAATGGCTGCCGTCTTCAGCTTGCACCCATTCGCCGTTAACACCGTCTTCGTACCACTTCCATACGTTGTCAACCCATTCGCCGTTGTTTCCCGGAACATACCATGTCCAGCCTTCACCACGCCAGTCACCGTTAGTTCCCGGATTATATGGCTGCCATACGCCGTTTGCGTCATATTCACCGTTAACTCCGGGATTTGGCTCTGTGGGAACATCTGTCGGAGGAGGTCCGTATTCCTCAGTAGGAGGATCTGTTGGAGCCTCTGTTTCAGGCTCTGGGAATGCTCCGACTGCCTCAAATGCACCTCTTACATCTCCGCCTGATATGCAGGAATATTTGCCCTCAGCAAAGTTGAAGCTGTAAGTTCCTATCTGTGCACGCTTCTCGTTGCCGTCATTTGTTAACAATACAGTTACAGTTACATTTTCACCTGAACCGATAACAGGCTGTTTGAGCTGTGCAAATTCAGGACAGTAGAACTTGGGAGATTCCTGAATATTCTGAGTTCCGTCTTCCTGTGGAACCATAAAGCCAATTACAAAACGTCCGTTTGCCTCAGCAGGTAAGTCAACAACGAATTCAACTTCACCGTCGGGCTTCTTACCGTTACTGAATGTAAGCTCTAACTCAGTACCCTTTTCAACCTTTTCGCCCTCGTCGATTGACTGCTTGATTACCTGTCCCTCAGGCTCATAGGAAGCTGCACCCTTTGTTGTTACCTTGAGTCCTGCATAGTCAGCGTGCATATATGCTTCGTCAACCTTCATACCGATATATTTTGAAACCGCAATCTGTCCTGCATCTTCGCCAAGGCTTACATAGAGGATAATTGTTGAACCCTTATGTGCCATCTGACCTGCCTCAGGCTCTGTCTTGATAACATTGCCCTTCTTGACTTCGGTACTTGATGAATTCTTGATTTCTACCTCAAATCCTGCCTGTCGGATTTCTGCCTCTGCAAGCTGTGCATTCTTATCCTTTACGTCGGGTACTTCTTCTGTTTCCATACCCTTACTGATTACAACCTTGAGGACATCGCCCTTCTTGAACTGGCTGCCGGGTTCGATAGACTGCTCAATGATTACGCCAACCTCAGCCTCGTTGAATTCCTCGCCGTCCTGCTGGAACTTGATATTGTCACCGTATGTGCTTCGAGCCTCTTCGAAGTCCCAACCTACAACGTCAGGCATTGACCAGTCGTTTGTCTGCTTTGAACCTTGGAGCATATCCTTGAAAAGCATAGCGATAATTACAACGCCTACGATAATTACAACTACAATAATTGCGGTAAGTACAGGCACTACGAGAGATGTACGCTCTGTTTCTTCCTCGTCGTCATCGTCCTCATAGTCATCATAGTAATCGTCAAGGTTTCCATATGGCTGATTTCTCTGCTGGGGATATCTTCCGCCGCCTGTGCCTGCTCCCACAGCGGCACCTGCATAAACAGGCTTTTCAACGGGAACTTCATCGGCAGGGGGAAGCTCGATTTCACCTGCTGCATAGTACTGTGTATCAGCGTTATCGTCAACGCCCTCCTCCTCACGGTAATAGCCGAAAGTCATTGTAGGATTAGCCTTGAATTTCTCAATATCGGCAATCATTTCTCCTGTTGTGCTGTATCTGTCAGCAGGAGCTTTCTCCATAGCCTTGAGAATGATTTCCTCAAGACCGTCGGGAATATCGGGATTTACTGCTCTTGGACGCTCAGGAATATCCTGCATATGCATAACTGCAATTGCAACGGGGTTATCGCTGTCGAAAGGCTTTCTTCCCGAAAGCATCTCATACATCATTGCACCAACTGAGTAAATATCACTCTTTGCGTCGGTTACTGCACCGCTTGCCTGTTCGGGGCTGATGTAGTGAACGCTGCCGATAGCCTGGTCGGTAGCTGTTTTGCCCTCCTCACGAGCAAATTTAGCAATGCCGAAATCCATGACCTTGATAGTGCCGTCGCTGAACATCATAATGTTCTGGGGCTTGATGTCACGGTGAACGATGCCCTTGTCGTGAGCGTGCTGTAATGCTCTTAAAATCTGGATTACGAAATGAACCGTATCCTTCCATGTGAGAACCTTTTCCTCCTCGATATACTCTTTAAGAGTAATACCGTCGATGTACTCCATAACGATATACTGGAGCTTGTCGGAAAATCCCACATCATAAATCTTCACAATATTTGGATGTGAGAGAACTGCGATTGCCTTTGATTCGTTGCGGAAACGGCGGAGGAATTCCTCATTTTCCGCATACTCTTTTTTGAGTATCTTAATGGCTACAGGCTTATTGTCAATGACATCTACGCCCTTGTAAACCTCAGCCATACCGCCGACGCCGATAAGTTCTGTAATTTCATATCTGCCGTCAAGCTTCTTGCCAATGTACTTTTCCATTGCCTTACCCTTCCTTTTCCAACCCTTTTCAGGTTTAATTATATTAGTTATTAGTCGCCGATAATGGCAACTGTTACATTGTCACGGCCGCCTTTATTCAGTGCAAGCTGAATAAGTGCTTCTGCTGCCGTATCAAAGTCTGTCTGTGATAATACGTCATATATTTCATCATCGCTGCAATATCCCGATAAACCATCGGAACAAAGCAGCAAATTGATTTTATCCTCATAGGTCAAGGTAAACGTATCGGTGAGAACTGTTTTTTCCACGCCAACAGCTCTTGTGAGCATATGTTTTTGTGGATGTACAGCCATTTCCTCCTCGGTTATCTTGCCCTGCTCATAGAGCAAAGACGCTACATTGTGGTCGGTTGTAATGCTGTAAAGCCCTGTATCTGTAATGAGATAAGCACGGCTGTCGCCTACGTTTGCCACAAATGCTGTATCCGCCGTTACAAAAGCCGCAACACAGGTTGTACCCATGCCGAAATTCTTGAAGTCCATACGTGCCCTTGTATGAATAACGGAATTCGCCGCTGAAATCGAAGAAATAAGCAGCTTTCTTATCTCATCTTCTGTGAGATTTTCGCTGTAGCCGTCGGAAAATCTCTGGAAAAACTCGTCAATGGCGATGTGGCTTGCCTCTTTGCCTGCTCGCTCGCCGCCCATGCCGTCACAAACTACGGCAAGTATATTATGCCCGAAATATTCACATCTTACAGCGTCCTGATTTTCATCACGCCGCAGACCGATATCCGTGCCGTATCTGAATCGCATTCGTATGCACCTCGCTTTCCGAAGTATACCTTGAAGTATCTCCCGAAGTCTATTAAGTCACTCCGATTGTTCATGAGCGTCACGTCTTAACTGACCGCACGCTGCCTCTATATCGCTGCCGAGAGTACGTCTTACGGTAGCGTTGATACCACGCTTTTCAAGCCGTTTTGCGAATTCCGCAACAGCTGTCCTTGCGGTGGTGTATTTTCTTTCCTTTACCTTATTAACAGGTATGAGATTCACGTGACAATTTATGCCACGGAGCAGTTCTGCCAGCCTGTCCGCATCTTTTTCAGCGGAATTCACATTGTCCATAACCGCATATTCAAAGGTAATTCGTCTGCCCGTTGCGGATATGTAGTGCTTGCAGGCTTCAATGAGTGCATCTATATTATATGTCCTGTTGACAGGCATTATTTCACTTCTTGACGAATTGTCGGAACTGTGGAGGGAAATACAAAGGGTAAGTCCCAGTTTAAGTTCAGCCAGCTCGTAAATTTTCGGCACAAGTCCGCAGGTGGAAAGTGACACATGGCGGAGGCTGAAATTATTGCCGTCCTTGTGGGAAAGAAGTGACAGAAACTTCAGAACATTGTCGTAGTTGTCCAGGGGTTCGCCTATTCCCATAAGCACAAGCCCCGAAATCTTCACGCCGCTGTTTCTTTCGGTTTCATAAATCTGCAAAAGCATTTCCGAGGGAGTGAGGTTGCGGACGAATCCCGCAATAGCCGAAGCACAAAATCTGCACCCCATTTTGCACCCCACCTGAGTGGAAATACAAAGGCTGTAACCGTAGCTGTATTCCATTAAAACGGTTTCTACAAAATTCCCGTCAGAAAGCCTATATAGATATTTTACAGTATTATCTATACAAGATTCAAGTCTTTTTTGCACAAATAGTCCATTTATACAAAAATTTTCTTTTAAACGCTCTCTCAATTGTATAGAAATATCAGTCATTTTGTCGAAATCTGGAACTTTTTTTACGTGCAGCCATTGAAAAATCTGCTTTGCTCTGAATTTCTTTTCGCCCATTTCCACAAGAGCCGATTCAAGCTCCTTTAAGTCAAGGCTTAAAATATCAATTTTTTCCAACGCTGCACCTCCTGTTACTTTATTTTTTTAAGCTTTGCAACGAAAAATCCGTCGCCGCCGAAATCGTCGGGGAAAAATGTCACGGGATTTGAATATTTCCTGCCCCTTATTTCGGAAATATCGGCTAAAACAATATCGGGATTATTTTTCAGAAGCCGTTCAATAACTTCCTCATTTTCCGCTTTTCGCACGGTGCAGGTGGAGTAAACCATTTCTCCGCCAATAGCAAGATAGTTCAAAGCGTTCTGAGCAATATTGTACTGAATTTCGGGGAGCCGTTCAAATTCCGACAAGCTTTTGTACTTGATTTCAGGCTTATGGGAAATAACTCCGAAGCCCGAACAGGGTACGTCACAGAGGATTTTCGTGCATTTGGGAATGTCCTCGTTATACACCGAGGCATCTCCCGATTTTGCTGATATATTTGGAAGCCCAAGACGTTCCGCACCCTCGCTGATAAGCTTTACACGCTTTTCGTGGAGGTCAAAGGCATGGATTTCTCCCCTGCCATTCATCATCTCCGCCATTGTGAAAGTCTTGCCGCCGGGAGCAGCACAAATATCGAGAACAACG
Source organism: Ruminococcus sp. (assembly GCA_045539715.1). GTDB lineage: Bacteria > Bacillota > Clostridia > Oscillospirales > Ruminococcaceae > Ruminococcus. Next base: position 34,815 of record JAZQFV010000087.1, read on the forward strand.
TCATTTTCAGTCGGAGCAAGAACCTCACAGCAAATCTGAGAGGAAATATCCTGCACGTGGAAAAACCCCGATTTAAAGGCATTTGTGTCGATTACTCCGCCATTTTCAAGGCGGCAGCACAATTGGTCATCGGTGGAAAGCTCCACATTTCCCAGAGCCTTTACAAGTTCCTCATAGGAGCATTTCAGCGGATTTCTGCGGATAAATGTCGCCTTTTCATCGCCAACGGAAAACTCCGCAAAAGCCTTCGCCCTGTCCTCGCCGTAGTCATTCACAAGGCTGCGGATAAGCTCAACAGGAATGGAATACATCACGGAAAACCGCTTTATATCGTCCTTTTCCTCTTTTGCGAAAAGCTTTTTGCCCCCTCTTATGAAGTTTCGCAGAACAGCATTTACCATTCCCGACGCACTTGTTTTGCCGAATTGCTTAGCAAGCCACACGCTTTCATTAACCGCCGCATTATCGGGAACGCTGTCCATATATAAAATCTGATAAACTCCGCACCGCAATATAGTTACAATTATGCTGTCCATTTTCGCCAATGGACGAGAGCAATATTGTGCTAAAATGTAGTCAAGAGTTATCCTACGCTGAATTACGCCATAGTAAATCGCTGTACACAGCTTTTTACCCTGAGCGTCCAGATCGGAGCGTTCAAGTCCGCTGTTCAGCTGAATATTTGAATAACTGTCGTTTTTCAAAGTTTTGTCAAGCAGCTTTGCCGCCGTATATCTTGCATCAATCATTTCTGCCTCTCACTCTCATCACAAGGGTTAAAAGGTGGAGAAGTGATGTCACAAGTGCCGTAACATAGGTCATTGCCGCCGCTGTCAGGACTTTTTTCGCCTTTGGAACTTCATCGGCTTCGAGAATATACTGCCCCTCCAGAGTTCTCATGGCTCTGTAGCTTGCGTTAAGCTCTGTCGGCAACGTTACAATCTGAAACAGCACAACCGCCATAAACATATAAATGCCGATATTTGCCACAATTGGGGTGTTGACCATAGTCAGACCGATTACAAAAACGATGTGCCAGAACTGGGAGCAGATGTTCACCACAGGCACGATTTTGGAGCGCATCTCCATGGGAGCGTACTGTTCAGCGTGCTGGCAGGCATGGCCGCACTCGTGAGCCGCAACGCCGATTGCCGCAATTGAACGGCTGCCGTAAACGCTGTCGGAGAGCCTTACAACGCCCTCATTGGGTGAATAATGGTCGCTGAGATTGCCGTGAACACGCTCAATGCGGATATGGCTCAATCCGTTGCTGTCAAGAATCTGCCTTGCCACCTGTTCAGCGGTATAACCACGAGATGAAGCCACTTTGCTGTACTTTTTATAAGTCAGCGTAACTCCAAGCTGTGCAATAACGGGCAAAATCAGCATCAGCAAAAAATAAATTAAATAATTCATTCAATTCTCCTGTTAACCCAGTTTAAGTCCTTTTTCAAGCTTTCTGCCACGGAGGAAGTCAGCGGTTTTCATACGCTTTGCACCCTCAAGCTGAATTTCCGTGAACAGCACAACACCGTTACCACAGCTTACTGCAAACTTATCGGCATCAACAATTGTGCCAGTCTCGCCCATAGCAATATTGTGCGAAATTTCAGAGGAAAATACTTTAAGACGCTTGCCGTTCATCATTGTAAATCCGCTTACACCTCTTATTGTGTTGTGAATTTCCTCTGCTGATTTTGTAAAATCAAGGCTGCTCATATCCTTTGTAATCATGGGAGAATAGCAGCTGAGGGAATCGTCCTGCTTTTCAGGGGAAAGTGAACCCTCCTCAACAGCCTTTAAAGTTTCAGCAAGAACCTCGCCGCCCATAGCTGCAAGTCTGCCATAAAGCTCGGAATATGTTTCATTCTCGCCTATTTCCGTGGATTTCTTGATAAGCATATCTCCCGTATCAAGTCCCTCGCTCATCTGCATTGAAGTAACTCCCGTTACCTTTTCGCCGTTGAGCAGTACCCAGTTAATTGGAGCAGCACCTCTGTACTTTGGCAGAAGTGATGCGTGAATGTTGATACAGCCGTACTTGGGAAGCTCCAAAATTTCCTTTGGAAGAATCTGTCCGTAAGCTGTTACCACTATCAAATCGGGAGCAATATTGTGCAAAATCTCCATTGATTTTTCAGCGTCCTCGCCCTTTCGCAGGGAAAGGGGCTGATATACAGCAATGCCGTATTCCTCTGCCGCCGCCTTGACGGGAGTAGGAATCATCTTGTATCCTCTGCCCTTTGGCTTGTCGGGCTGAGTGAAAACAGCTGCAACCTCGTGTTCGGATTCAGCAAGAACACGCAGGCATGGCACCGCAAAATCGGGAGTTCCCATAAAAACAATTTTCAAGATTAACCCTCCTCGGGAACGTAGAATTCCTCTACGATTTCAGTAAATACGTGACCGTCAAGGTGGTCATTTTCGTGGCATACGCACTGTGCACCAAGTCCTGTAAATTCACGGGTAAACCAGTTTCCGTCCCTGTCCTGAGCCTTCAAAACAGCCTTTTCGGGACGAGTTACATAGCCCCATACATTAGGACATGAAAGGCAGCCCTCCTGCACACGCTGTTTGCCGCTTTTTGTGAGAATTTCGGGATTTATAGCCTCAATTCTGCCCTCGTCAAGGTGCATGATGAACACACGTCTGCAAATTCCTACCTGTGGAGCCGCAAGACCTACGCCCTGTGCCTTTTCGAGAGTTTCGTGCATATCGTCGAGAAGAATTGCCAATTTATTATCAAACTTCTCCACAGGGCGGCAAACCTTGTGAAGTGACTCGTCTTTATCTGTTAAAATTTTTCTGTAAGCCATTTTTTATCCTCTTTACACGCCAACATCGCCGTTAATATCGGCATAGAAGGCAATTTTTTTCATTTCCTTCAACTTCGCCCCCTCGGTGAGGAGTGAGCTGATAAAACCTCGCATTTCTGCGGTATTCTTCATTTTTATAATTATTCTCCAGCGGAATTTTCCGTTGAGTCTGCCATAAGATGCCCTTACAGGCCCGAGAACACGAACAGGAGTTTTCGGCTGCAATTGGGAGAGTTTCGTATTCATAAGCTGAATTACAGCAGCTGCTCCCCCTCTGACTTCTTCCTCATCTGTGCCTGCAAAGCAGAGAATACACATATCGCACAAAGGCGGAAAAATCAACGCACGGCGTATGGCGATTTCCTCGTTATAAAATCCCTTGAAATCCTGTGCCGCCGCTAAATTCATAATATAGTGGTCGGGCATAAATGTCTGCAAAACTGCTCTGCCCTTTCGTTCACCACGTCCGCCTCGCCCTACAACCTGTGTTATAAGGGAAAAAGTTCGCTCATAGCTTCGGAAATCTCCGGCATAAAGAGCCTTGTCAATGGAAAGAACTCCTACCAAAGTGACATTGGGGAAGTCAAGTCCCTTGCCTATCATCTGAGTTCCCACCATTATATCATATTCGCCGTTCTTGAACTCGGAGAAGCCTTTTTCGTAGGAATATCGGGAAAAAGTCGTATCTGCGTCCATTCGGAGAATACGTGCCGCAGGGAAGAACATTTTCAGTTCTTCTTCAAGCCTTTGTGTACCGAATCCCATACTTTTAAGCCTGTTTGAGCCGCAGGCAGGGCATACGGTGGCAGGTTCCTGTGCAAATCCGCAATAGTGGCACATAAGCTTGCCGTTTTTGCGGTGATACGTCAGGGGAACTGAGCAATTTGGACAATAAATTGGCTGATAGCAGTCAACACAGCTTATAATTGTGTGAAATCCCCGTCGGTTCAGCAGGAGAATACTCTGCTCCCCTCGTTTGAGATTTGAATTGACCTCATCTATCAGTTGCTGGCTGAATTCCGTAGGATTTCCCGAAATTCGCTCCAAATTCATATCAACAATTGAAACATCTGGCAGAGATGCCGAATTATAGCGGTTTTTCATTTCAAGGAGCTTATAAACTCCCCTTTCCGCCAGATAATAGCTTTCAATTGAGGGTGTAGCCGATGCTAAAAGCAGGGTTGCACCGTGATATGCACATCTTTGTTTTGCAACATCGTGGGCATGGTATCGGGGAGAACTGTCGGATTTGTACGACCTTTCGCCCTCCTCGTCAATTATAATAAGCCCAATATTATCAGCAGGGGCAAATACAGCACTCCTCGTACCGATTATGATATCCGCATCGCCCCGTTTTATTCTTTTGTATTCGTCAAGTCTTTGACCGAGAGATAATCCGCTGTGGATTACAGCTACCCTTTCGCCGAAAAGCGCTCTGAATCTTTTCAGAACCTGCGGTGTAAGACCGATTTCGGGAATAAGGAGCATTGCCCTCCGTCCAAGTCTGACGGTATTGTGGATAAGCTTTTCAAAAACCGATGTTTTGCCGCTTCCCGTAACGCCGTGAAGCAGAAACACACCTGCATTTTTTTCTGAAACCGCCTTGAAAACTTCGTCATGAACACTCTGCTGTTCCCCTGAAAGCACAGTAGAATCGGGATTTATTCGCTCCTCGCTGCCGTCATCGACACCTCTGAGCAGTTCCATATCGTATTCTTCGGCTGCACCATTTGCCACAAGCCGCTTGAAAACGGACTCCGTAAAGCCGCACATATATGCCGCTTCTTTGACAGATGCAGTTCCCCATTCCTGAAGAAAATCCGCTGCCCTTTCCTGCTTTGGAGTAAGTCGGAAAGCGGTGGGATTGCAGAGAAAATCATAGCTAAGGCGAATCATTCGCACCGTGGCATCGCCAACAGCCTGTTTAAAAGTATTCTCGGAGGTCAATGCCCCTGCGTCAAGCAATTCGTCCACATAGAGCCTGCCATTTTCAGCAATGTAATTTTTCAAAAGCTCTGTTAAAATTACCTTATCTTCAAGGGATTCAAGCACCTCTAAAAGCTTTTTCGCATTTTCGGAAAGAGTATCGGTTTCGCTGAAACTTTTTGAAAGCCGAAAATTTTCCTCTGCACTTATGCTCATAGCAGGTGGGAGCATTGCCTTTATTCCGTCATACCACGTACAGAAAGTGCGGTCGTGAAGAAACTCCGCCAGCTTCAACTGCTCCTCATTCAGCACAGGTTCGGAATCAATAAGGGCGGCAACAGGTTTAAGGGATTTTTCATCACCCTCGGTAAATCCCATTGCAACGCCGACTCTACGCCGATTTCCTCTGCCAAAGGGAACAAGCACACGGCAGCCCCTTTTCAGCTCCATATCCTGTGGGATACGATAACTGAAAAGCATATCAAAGGAATAAGCCGTGCCGCTGACAGCAATTTCCGCTATCAAGGATTATTCCTCGCCGAGAGTGCTTACGATTTTGCTCTTGCCGCTTGCAAGCTCCTCAACAGCAGTCTTAACGGGCTTTTCCTCGAGAGTTTCACCGTTTTTGTACAGTTCCTCTGAAATTTCTCTTGCACGTTTTGCAACGGCAATTACGAGGGAGTAACAACTCTCATTCTTTGAAATTATCTGGTTTACTGCAGGTCTAAGCATTTTTGATAACCTCCTCTATAAATTCAGCCTGTGCAGATGTTTTAAGCTGTTCCGAGCGAATAACCGCAAAGAAGTCGCTTACAGCATCTTCCAGAGCATCATTAACAATTACATAATCATATTTATCCATATACGGCAATTCGGTAATTGCCGCAGCAATACGCTTTTCTATAACCTCCTGAGTTTCCGTGCCTCTCTTATTAAGACGGCGGCGAAGCTCATTTACAGAGGGCGGAGCGATAAACACGAACAGAGCGTCAGGACGAAGCTCACGTACTTTCATAGCACCCTGAATTTCAATTTCAAGAATGACATTAATCCCCTTTTCGAGATAGCTGTCAACTTCCGTTTTCAGAGTACCATAGAAATTTTCGCAGTATTCCGCATACTCAAGAAATTCGTCATTTGAAACCTTTTTTTCAAATTCCTCCTTTGAGATAAAGAAGTAATTCACACCGTCGATTTCGCCTGTTCTCGGCTGTCTTGTAGTTGTTGAAACTGAGCAATGAAAGGAATTATCCTTTAAAATTTCAGCCAGCATCGTACCTTTTCCACAGCCTGAGGGAGCTGAAAATACAATAAGTCTGCCTTTATTCATCTGCCTCTGAACCTCCGTTTTCATTTATTCTTGAAGCAAGAGTTTCAGTTATAAGGGACGAAAGGACGATATGTCCGCTGTCCATAACAATAACTGCTCTTGTCTTTCTGCCATATGTAGCATCAATAGCTCTGCCGTCGTCCTTAGCCTCCTGAATAAGCCGCTTTATGGGGGCGGATTCGGGGCTTATGACCGTTACAATTCTCTCTGCGGAAATCATATTTCCGTAGCCAATATTTATCATTTTCATATTATTCTATATTCTGAATCTGCTCTCTGATTTTTTCAAGTTCGGCTTTCATATCAACAACAATTTTTGTGATATTCAAATCCTGAGCCTTTGAGCCGATTGTATTGACCTCTCTGTTCATTTCCTGCACGATAAAATCAAGCTTTCTGCCGATAGTTTCATCGGAATTCACAAGTTCACGAAGCTGTGAAATATGGCTTCTCAGGCGGACAGTTTCCTCGTCAACTGCAATTTTCTCTGCGAAAATAGCGGCTTCTGTGAGAATTCTCTGCTGGTCAATATCCTTGCCCTCCAGCACTTCGCTCAGCTTCTTGTAAAGTCTTTCACGATAGCTTTCAACGGTTTGGGGAGAAAGTTCCTCAACCTTGCCCACCATTTCAACGATGAAATCAGCCTTTGAAAGCACGTCATTACGCATCTTTTCGCCCTCTGTTTCACGCATTTTCACAAAGCGTTCAAGAGCCTCATTAGCAACTGTTGAAACATCGTTCCAGATTTCGTCCTCGTCATCGGGAGTTTTCTGCACGATGAAAACATCGGGAAGTCGAATAAGATTTGAAAGCGTCAGGTCATCGGCAACCCCAAGCTCATCGGCAACTCCACGGAGTGCCTTGACATAGCCATCTGCAACGCCCTTATTTATAGCAATCTCAGTATCTCTGCCCTCGATATTGTTTATGGAAACCGAAACGTCAACCTTACCACGGGAAATGCCCGATTTAAGCAACGCTTTAAGCTTTTCGTCAATGTAATTATATGTTCTCGGAACACGGGAATTATACTCATAGTACCTGTGATTTACAGAGCGTATTTCAACAAGAATATCTCTGCCGTTAATTATCATTTGTGACCTGCCATAGCCAGTCATGCTTTTTATCACCGAACCGCCCTCTTTCGTTAAAATTAATACACAATGCGTAAATTTACGCATAACTACACTATTTTATTATACCACGTTTTACAGGAAAATGCAAGGGGTAGATTCTTGGTAAAACGCACAAAAAAGGGACGCCGAAGCGTCCCTTTAATTATGCTATTTTTTAGTAATTAACAAATTACTTTACAGCAGCCTCGTATTCGTCAGCTGTCATTGGGAAATCAGTATTCTTGATAAGACCAGCGTCGCATGCCTGAATAGCAAGACCGTCAGCAACTGTAAGACCCTTACCGTTGTCGATAACGTCAGCGTTAGCCTTACCCTGTGTAGAGATTGTGTACTTATCGCCGTTAGCAAGGTGCTGGAAGATAGCAGCAGCGTCAGCGATTGTTACCTTACCGTCACAGTTAGCGTCACCCCAAAGTGTATCTGTAGGATCACCTGCTGTAGGATTCTCTGTTGTAGGATCTTCACCTGTTGGCTGCTGTATTGGAGGCTTCTCTGTAGGCTCAGGAGGAGTACTTGCAGCTTCATCCTGGAGGAATGATGTAATCCAAGCAAGAGGAGCGTTCCAGTTGATTGTAACCTCGTTTGTAGACCAAGCTTCGATTGAGTCAACGAAACATCTCTGTGAAGGATTGGTCTTCTCACCGGGAACGAATCCGAGAGCACGAACGTATGGATCCTGAAGACCTGCGTTAGGACCACCTGAGAGAATTCCGTCAGGAGCCATAGGCAGAGTCTTATCGAGCTCGTAAGACCAGTATCTGTGGTGAGGATTCTTTTCCTTGTATGTACCGTAACCTGTTACGAAGGAGAATGAAAGTGGGTTAGTACCGAAGAGGTAGTCCATAGCGGTTGTAACACCGTTCATGTAATTAATATCACTTGTAAGGTCATAAGCGTAAGCCATAACGATACAGTTGTTGATTACCATTGAGTTTGAACCCCACTCGTAACCGTAAATCATTACAGAAGGAGGCAGGTTGTTAGGATCGTTGTATCCGGGTCCGTCATATGTGTAAGGAATACCGTAACCCTGCTTTTCTTCCATTTCAATGTACTCGTCAGCAGCCTTGAGAATAGCAGCCTCTATCTTCTCGTTCTCAGCGTCTGAAAGGAGATCGCTGTTGAGTGAAAGTGCGAGAGTACCACAGGAAGCAGTATTACCCCAGTTAAATGAAGTGAATGAACCGTCCTTGTTCTCACCGCCGACCATTCTTGTATTACATGTGTAAGCGTAGTCAGAAGCGTCCATTTCGCTCTTATATGTAGCAGCGTCAGCGTCGCCCATTCTTGAAGCAGAAATGAAGATTTCACAAGCTGCCCAGTAAGCGTCGTCGAGAACGTTGTTATCACCGTAAGGTCCGCCGCCCTTTGCCTGCCACATAGGAGCGTAGAGTGAATCCTCTTTGATTTCCTCAGCAGGGCACTTTGTATCAAGTGAAGTATGCTGTACCTCTGAATCATCATAAGGATACCACCACTTCTTGTATGCCTCATAAGCTTCCTTAGCAGATGAGAGGTACTTTTCAGCCTTAGCTGAATCGTAATCAGCCCAGAGTCTTGCAGCCTGAGCAGCACAAGCAGCGTAGTTCAGTGTAGCAGCAAGCGTTGGAGGCTTAACGATACGAGTTGTTTCCCACTCTGTCTCGTAGTCCCAAGGTCTTGTAGCAAGTCCTGTCCACTTGTGGTCGTGGAGCTTGTGGTAGTAAAGACCAGCAGCAACCTTGCCCCATGTAGGCTCATCAGCTTCAACCTTCATCTGTGCGATCCAGTCAAGCTCTACAGCAGCCTCATCGAGGATATCAGGAATCTTGTTGCCAGCCTCAGGGATTACAACAACGCCTGAGTTATCAGCGAACTTCTCCTTGTCCTTACCGATAAGGATAGATCTCTCGTACATGTTCTGGAGTGTCCAGATAGCGATACCACCGTTAACAACGTACTTACCGTGGTCACCAGCGTCGTACCAACCGCCGTTAGCAGTAATCTTAGATGAAGCGTATGTACCTGTAGCTTCTGTTTCGCTTGCGTACTCGTTCTTCCAGATCTTCTGAACAGCAGCTGTATCTGTCTTATGACCGCCCTTATGGCCCATTCCTGTACCCTTGCCGTCTTCACCGCCTGATGTACAGTATTTATCTTCAATATCAATACCTGAACGGTTCTGATAGAAGTAGTTTACAGCGTTTGTGAGCATGTTGTGGCTCTCATCATAGTAGATGTTGTCGCCGATATTGAAATCAAATGATCTCCACTTCTCACCCTTGATACGAAGGAAGTATCTACCGGGAGTCTTGAACTCAGAGAAATCAAGCTTAAATACGTTATCAGCTGAATCCTTATCAGCGATCTTGGAACCTGATGTGCCTTCCCATACTACCTTACCGGATGAAGCGTCGCAAACCTCGAACTCATATGTGCTATTGCTGAGGTTGAGCTTGGATGAACCGTGAAGAATATCACCGCTGTTATCAGAGAGAACAGCTACCTTCTTGAGGTTAGGATAGTAACCGATCTGGTTAACTGAGATGTAGTTAAGAATCTCATCGCCGTCCATCATAGTTTCCTTATTGCTCTTTGAAGCATAGTCACGGTTTGTAGCACCGTAGGAAGCATCGGGATCAGCATTACAGTTATCTACAGCAGGATCATACTCATCGGGACAGTCTGTACAAACGATAGACATTTCCTCGAACCAGATCTCATCGCCGTCCTGAGCGTTACCCTCGTACTGTGTACCGTCAGCATAGTGGAATGCCCACTCAACAGCTTCGAGGTCCTTAGAGCACTTGAAAGTACCCTTGAATGTCTGTGAAGATGTAGAAAGAATAGCAGCCTTACCCCACTGACCATCCATGTGAGGTCCCTGTGACATCTCTGTACCGTTCATAACGAAGTACTCTTCGTCACCTGCGATGTTACCGATCTTAGAGCAAAGCTCAAGACCAGCTCTGCTTGCCTTAGCTGTAAAGCTTACCTCGTAAGTGTGGCCAGCCTTGAAGTTAAGGTTTCTGTGTCTGAACTGAAGGTCCCACTTCTCGTGGTCACCACCAACAGCGTTAAGAACTGTGATGTGGAAAGCTCCGTCTTCAATTCTGAAGTCCTGCTTTGCAGGGCTTGTTTCACAAGTATGCCAAGGAAGTGCCTTGTACTCGAAAGTTGTTTCACCAAGTACCTGACCTGCTGAAGCAGCCATGGGCGCAACATTAGCAACTGTGGGTGCGATCATAGAAACTGCCATAATGCTAGCAGCGATCGCGCTTTTAATTCTCTTGTGCATTTTTATACCCTCCCAAAAGATTTAAATATTTTTCTATAACGCAGTAACAGTGCATATACTGCGGTTATATGTGTGTGTCAACGAGGACAGTTACCCCCAAAAGGCATAACTTGCACCTGTCCTATCCGTTATCCTAATTATAGTATATAACGGAGAAAAAGTAAATAGCTTTTTGAAATTTCGTGTATTTCTATAATATGCCATTGTATATTTTGTGCATTTTAACTATTGACAAACAAAAACAAAGAGAGCAAAAGCTCTCTTTGTGTCTGAATTATGAATAAGTTTTTATTCAAGCGGAATTTACATCTTTTCGCTGATTTATAAAGCAGATTTCACGCTGAATTTTTCTTAATCCGAAGCAATTCTTATGCCTCCAGAGGGAGGTCGGTCTGCTTAATCATTCCTGCGTCAATCTTCATTATAACAATTGCGTCATCAGGAGTAATTCCTGCCTTGCCGTTAACATCAGCATTCAATTTGCCCTGTGCTGAAAGTGTATACTTATCAGAGTTAGCCATATACTGGAGAATAGCTGCGGCATCGGCAATTGAAACCTTCTTGTCACAGTTAGCGTCACCGTAGAGATTTGCACTGCCGCCTGTTGGTTCTTCGTCCTTTGTTGTAGGCTCTACAGGTGTTGTAGGCTGAGTTGTTGTAGTTACAGGAGGCTTTGTTGTGGGAGGTGCTGTAGATGTAGGAGGAGTTACTGTTCCGCCCTCAATGTCTGCACCGGGAACTGCTGTAGTTCCGTCCGGTTCTGTACCCCAGACAAGCTTGCCGTTGATGTACATAGGAATGTGCTTATTGTAAGAAGCAGGGTCTTTAAGGCTGTCTGTAGCTGTTACGCCCTCGTATGACCAGTCATTTGTAGGATCCCAAGCGCCCTTTGTAGGTGTGCCGTCAATAGCGTCGGGGATTGAAACTCTGAACTGAACCTCGTCACGGTGTTCGCTCTGACCTGTAGGCTGAATAGCTCTGCCGTCCTCGAACTTAACCTCTGCGTAGTATGTGTTGCCTGTGGGGTCGCCCTCGTACTTGTAAGGACCTGAAACTGTGCCGTAGCCCTGTTCGCCCTCCTTGTACTGCTGAGCCTTGCCCTCAACCTTTAAGATATCAATGGAATATCCTGCTTCAAGAAGCTCGGATACGTCGAAATAGTAACGGTATGAGATGTCTTTCTGAACTCTTGCAGGCCAAGCTGTGTGGTTCATAGCCCAAGCCTTGATTTCTGTGTAGCTGTCGCCGCTTCCGTTAAGAACTGCACCAACTTTCCACTCGTCCCACTTAGGAGTTTCAACAGGTGGGAAATCAGCAAGCTTTTCGCCGCCCTTATCAGCAACCATAGCACACATTGCAGCTGTAAAGCCTGCGTTATAGTCAATAGCAACCTCTGAATACTCATACTGAGCAACGCTGTTTGTGTACTCACCTGACTGGTTAGGACCTCCGACTAATGCACCGTAAAGAGTATGTGCGTACTCTGTCTGCCAACCCTCGTTGCTTCCCTCCTGACCAAGGTCATTCCAATGGTCATCGTGAACGCCTGATGTTGTTCTGTGGTGGATAGCTGTAGGATTCTTGTCGCCCATTCCGAGAACGTAGCAAAGACCAAGGTTATTGTCGCCGAACATATAGTCAAGCTGTCCCTGTGCCCAGTCGTTGTACTTTGAAGCAAGTGATGCATCGTCCTTGAAAATTGTATCAGCTGCAAGCTTTGCAATCCATACAGTATTTGCAGAGTGACGGTTAGCACCCCAGTTCATAAGCCATGCAAGACCGTCGGGAGTATATGTTACTCTCTTTCCGCCGTATCCCTCATCCCAGTAGTCAAGGTGGTGAGAGATGTGGTCAATCCACTCCTGCTTGCCTGTATTTATAGCATAGAGGAGAGCAGCAGCCTGTGTTGTATCATCCCAACAGAAGCCCCATGTGTACTTCCAGTCTGTGGACTGGCTTTCTGTTGGGAACTGAGGAATGTAATCGGACTCAATCTTATCAAGATAGCTCTTGTCGCCTGTAGCCATATAGAGCCAGTTTGCAGCGTACATACAGTCATCTACCCATGAACTTGGGTTGTACATACTGCCCATAGCACCGTTTTCGTTATCTCTGATTGAATCAGCTGTCTTGAAATATTTTTCAGCCTGTGCAAGGTATGCAGCAGCCTTATCGGGCTGGTCGTCCTTGAAAATGATGTAGCCCTGTGCAAGAGCAGCTGCACAAAGAGCGATTGTACAGGAGTCAGCGATTTCGTCATAAGGACGCTCCCAATCGCCGTTATTGAGATGATGCTTTCTGAGATATACCTCAGCACTGCACCAGATGTTATGGTCGGTAGAGCCGCCTGTGAAGTCACCGATTGTACCGATAACCTTGCCATCTCTGTCAGCCTGCATAACATAGTCAAGTCCCCACTGTACGTTGTTGCGGTACATTTCGCCAAGACCTGCCTTGTCAACAGCGTCCTTGTACTGGATATAGCCCCAAGCAAGAACAGATGCGGAATAAGCGTTTGTCAGAGTGAACTTGAAGTGGTCACCTGCGTCAAACCAACCGCCTGGGATGATGTCAGTTTCAACACCCTCCTCGTTTACCATTGAATCTGCTCTCCACGGAACACAGTTCCACTCAGGGAGAATACCTGACTGCTGTACCTCGTAGAAGAACAAGGATTTCTGGAGAGCTTCTGCATAGTTTACCTCTACAGCTGCCGAGGACTGAGCCGTCGGAAGTGCGGAAAGCATACCTGCTGAAACTGCCATAGCAGAAAGAGCCGATGTGATTTTCTTAAAATTCATTATTAACTACCCCTCTCGATAATTTTGGCATACACAGTTGTATTTTTGGTACACCATTACACTTTAAATATACACTATTTTCCCCAATTTGTCAAGAGTTAAGGCACATAATGACAGATACGCTAATTTCAACAGCGATTTTTTGCCATATCGCACAAAAATACCGTCAATCCGTAAAAATTGCGGATTGACGGCTATCAGTCTATTTGTTTTTTTCAAGACGGCTGAAATCAAGCTGAAGATACTGTCCCTCTTTCAATTCAATTTCTGCACCTGCTATAGGCGCATCACCGCTTTCAACAAGATAACTCATATTATGGTAATCTTCAAGGCTGTCAAAAATCCAATAGCTGCCGTTCATTTCTACGTCCAAGGGAATAACGCTGTATACCCCTGCTTCCATGTCAACTCCCACCTTGAACATACCCTGATTTTCAAAAGGTGTGTTATCCACAGAGCATCTGCCTATGGGATAAACTGTGCAATCCTCTGTTTCTAAGGTATAACCCGATTCAAGAGTAACATAAAACGAGTTTAAGAAGTTGAAGTGAAGATTTCGCTCACCGTCATTCACAACAAAATATGACATATCTTCTATACTGTCACCGCCGAAATTATCGGATATAACGATATATTCGCCCACGGGAATATCTTCCCCTGCCACATATTTGCCCTCGGGATAATCTATTCCCTCCTCGTATAAATCGGGAATTTCAATATCGGGTATCTCGATTTCGGGAATACTTATTTCGGGAATACTTATTTCGGGAATTTCTATGGAGGTTTCCTCTTTTTTTCTTTCATTTTCGCTAATCATATTATTTATAGCAGAAGCAGCCACCATAATCAACACAATATTGATAACAAATACAACAAACACACAAACAGCTTTTGCGTTGCCTTTATCCTTAACTTTAACTATTCCCTTTTTTAAATCCTCACCGCAATGACTGCAAAATCTATTTGTGGCAGGCTGAATAGTTCCGCAGGTTTCGCACATTACCTCGTCAAGTTCAGTTCCGCTGTGAACGTCCTCAACATCATATCCGCAATATTCGTCCATATCATTCACCTCTTACTATTATTCCTGTTCAAGTATGCAATTATCCAATTCAAGATAATCGCCCTTTTTAACCTTAATCTTTCCTTTTTCAGGAAAGGCATTATCAGAAAAAGAATCAATGTCGTATTTGCTGTCTTTATGTATACGAACAACAGGTTCTTCATCATTTCCATATGGCACAACATTATATTTTCCCGGCTCAAGGTCAAATCCCACCTTGAACATACCCGGCTGCCCAAATGGTCTGTTCAGTCCCGATGGCTCTTTGAGCATATAAAGCTCGCAGTTTTCAAAGCTTAATATATCATCTTCTTTCAGAGTTACATAAAAAGATTTATCAAAATCAGCACTGAAAACAGGTTCGTGGGTAATTGCTCTCATTACCTCTATATGCCCCTGCCCTGATTGTTTGCATTGGAGGAAATACTCGCCCTCAGGCAAATGCCTGCCTGTCAGAAAATAATCACTGTTATCATAATTAAAAATTATATTGCCGTTTTCCTGATATGTCACGGGAGTGAGATAATTGGCAGGGTCATGGTCATATTCCCACTTTCCCTTTGCATAGTCCACTCCCAAAGCTCCCACAAAAATCAGAAAAATCACACTGACGATAATTGAGGTTATTTTGAATTTTTTCATTTCCTTTTCTTGCGAATCAACATAATTCCTCGTTTTATCGTCAATAGAAGCACATATAGGTCTATCATCGTCATATCGTCTTTGTCTGCTGATACTTTTTGCAGGTCTTGGAGGATTAATAATCGGTTCAGACTTTTCAAGAACAGGCTTTGGCAGCTTCACAGACTTCTCAGCCGCAGAATTTTCCGCAGGTCTGCGATTTATTTTCTTACGTGCAGGAACATAGTCCCCCGATTCTTTCCTGCACTTTTTCTTCGACTTTTTTGTACCACTATTTTTAAGCTTTGTGCCGCAATAGGAACACATCTCATTAACAGCAGGCTGAATAGTTCCGCAGGTTTCGCACATTACCTCGTCAAGTTCAGTTCCGCTGTGAACGTCCTCAACATCATATCCGCAATATTCGTCCATATCATTCACCTCTTGGTATTAATTCTTTTTCAACACACAATTTCTCAATTCAAGATAGTCGCCGTCCTCAACAACAATCGTTTCGTTTACAGATACGGGATTGCGGAAAAAAGAATACATATCATATACGCTTTCCTTATGCACACGGACGCAGGACTTCTCTCCATTGCCACAAGGCACAAATTCATATGCACCCGCTTCAATGTCAAATCCCACCTTGAACATACCCGAATTCTCATACGGATTGTTCAATCCAAAAGGTTCTTCAAGCAAATACAGTTCGCACTCTTTGAGAAGTATAACTTCACCCTCTTTAAGTGTGAGATAAAGAGAATCGCTGATATCGCTATAGCAAACCGCATCTCCCTGTTCTATATTTCCTACAGCCATACGGCCTTCACCCGATTCAGAACTGTACAAAAAATATTCGCCCTCGGGTATGTCATCTCCAACCACAAGCAATTCACCGTCAGTATAATCAAAGGAAACTCTGCCGTCATCATAATAAGTTACGGGAGCAGAATAATTGGAAGGATTTTCCTTTTGACGCTGTTTTTCTTTTGTTTCGAAAGCACGCACAACAGAAAAGAAAATCACAAGAACCAAAGCCATAACAGCTATTATTATCCAGAATTTCTTCGCTGCTGTATTTTCCAAATCGCTGTTATCCGTGAAATTCTCATTATCAGCATAGGCGGAAGTATCGCCCTCGGCGGATTGACCTCTGAGCCTGCTGATACTTGTTGCAGGTCTTGGAGGATTAATAATCGGTTCAGGATTTTGTAAATCAGGCTTATTAATGCTCACCGAATGTCGTGGAGTTCTATCCTGCACATCGGGCATTTCAAAATCCGCCTCATCTGCTTCATCAGCCACATCTTCGGGCAATTTCACAGAATTATGTATCTCCGCCAGCCTTTGTGCAAAGGAATCCGTAGGTTTCGGTCTTTCTACAGGCTTGGGGAATTCCACAGACTTTAGCTTTTCCACGACAGATTGGGGAAATTCCACATCTTCGGGCATTGCCATTGGCATTTCCACGACGGATTGGGGAAATTCCACTTCTTCGGGCATTGCCATTGGCTTTTCCACAATAGATTCGGGAAATTCCACTTCTTCGGGCATTTCCATTGGCTTTTCCACAACAGATTCGGGAAATTCCACAGAATTGTGTATCTCCGCAAGTTTCTGCAAAAAAGAATCCACAGGTTTCGGGGATTCCGCAGGCTTGGGGAATTCCACAGGCTTCGGCTTTTCTATGGGCTTGGGAATATCCACAGGCTTCGGCTTTTCTATGGGTTTTGGAATATCCACAGGCTTCGGCTTGACAATGGGAGTCGGTCTTTCTATGGGTTTCGGTCTTTCCATAGGAGTCGGCTTTTCCATTGGCTTAGGCTTTTCCATAGTGTTTTCAGCCGCAGGTTTCGACGGTGGTTTTCGATTAATTTTCTTACGGGCAGGAACATAGTCCCCCGATTCTTTCTTACGCTTTTTCTTACGTGCCTTTTTTGCCTCTTTGCTTTGAATTTTTGCACCGCAATAGGAGCAGATTTTATTTTCAACAGGCTGAATTGTTCCGCAGACCTCGCACATTACTTCGTCAAGGACTTCTCCGCTGTAAACGTCATCAACCTCATATCCACAATATTCATCCATATATCATAACCTCTTTTGCAAAAAAGGCTATACCTTGCGGTACAGCCTTTTTAAATCTCAATTTACGGGATTATTCCTCGTCCTCGTATTCCTCGTCCTCAGCATCAGCAGCATCTTCGAGAAGTGCACGCATAGAAATGCTGATTCTCTTTGACTCATCGTCAATGTCGATAATCTTAACATCAACAACATCGCCAACAGAAACGATATCCTTAACATTCTCAACCTTCTTGTCAGCAAGCTGTGAAATGTGGATAAGACCGTCAACACCGTCAATAATCTGTGCGAATGCACCGAAGCTTGTTGTAGAAACGATTGTAGCCTTAACTACATCGTCAACAGCATACTTTGACTTGAAGATTTCCCAAGGATTGTCCTCAGCCTTCTTGAAGCCGAGAGAAATTCTGTTCTCCTCAGCGTTGAGATCCTTGATGTATACTTCGAGAGTATCACCAACAGAAACAACCTCGCTGGGGTGCTTTAAGCGGTTCCATGAAAGCTCAGAAATATGAACCATACCGTCGATACCGCCAAGGTCAACGAATGCACCGAAGCTTGTAAGTGACTTAACCTTACCAACGTATGTCTTGCCGATTTCAGCGTTAGCCCAGAATGCAGCCTTAGCCTCTTCCTTCTTAGCAGAATCAACAGCCTTGATAGAACCAACAGCTCTCTTCTTGCCGCCCTCATCTACCTCGATAATCTTGAACTGAACCTTCTGCTTGTTGAGCTGATCAAGCTCTGCACCTCTTGGAAGGCCTGTCTGTGAAGCAGGGATAAAAATTCTTACGCCCATATAGTTGAGTGTAACACCCTTGTTTACGATACGGCTTACAGTTCCCTCAAGAACTTCGCCCTCTTCCTTAGCCTTTACAACAGTGTCGTAGCCAGCCTGCTCGTCAACCTTTCTCTTGGAAAGAGCAACTGTACCTTCGCTGTCGTTTACCTTGATAACGATAAGCTCAATCTCATCGCCAACGGAAACGATATCCTCAGGCTTCTTTGTGGAATCGTCTGTAAGGTCCTCAAGCTTAACATAGCCTGTGTGCTTTGTGCCGAGATCAACTGTGATCTCTGCATTGCTGACACTTACAACGTATCCCTTTACCTTCTCTCCTGTATGTATTTTTTTGAAGGACTGATCGAGAGCTTCCGCAAAGTCGATCTCCTCATCAATTGCATTGAGATTTACATTCTCTGTCATGGTTGTTTGTACCTCCTCGATTATATATGCCGGCGTTGATGCCCCGGCTGTTATGCCGATTTTGCCGGCACAGGGCAGCATCAAAGATGAAAGCTCATCCGAATTTTCTATGTGATACGTTTTACAATATCGGCTGCACACCTCGTAGAGTTTCACGGTGTTGGAGCTGTGTCTGCCGCCCACAACAAGCATTACATCAGACTGCTTTGCAAGCTCCGCCGCATCTGACTGCCTTGTATCTGTAGCACTGCATATTGTATCGAATATGACAATATCGGGATTGCCTTTTGGGATCACCTTTAAACATTCTTCCCATTCTATTATATTATACGTTGTTTGAGCGACAAATGCAAGCTTTTTTCGTAAAAAATCCGGATTTTTTTCAAAAACGTGTTTTAGTTCAACATTATCCTTAAAAACGCAGAAATTTTGTTCACAATGACCAATAATTCCTTGTATTTCCGGATGATTTACATCGCCTGCTATGAGAACCAAATATCCCTCTTTTGATTTCTCCGCCACAATCTTATGAATTTTCGCCACAAAGGGACAGGTAGCGTCAAGCATACGACAGCCTTTTTCCGCTATTTTTTCATAAACCTCCCTGCCTACGCCGTGAGAACGGATTACCACCGTTTCCTCGGGGAGCAGTTCATCAACGGACTCCACAACTCTTGCACCCTTGGCATTCATATCATTCACAACGTCCTGATTGTGTATGATAGGTCCGAGAGTGGCAACCTTAGTGTTGGACTCCAATTCATTATACACCATTTTTACGGCTCTGTCAACCCCAAAACAAAAACCTGCCGATTTTGCTACTGTAACCTTATTCATCAGCCTGCTCCTTTTCGCTGTTATCGGGGAGCTTTTCAGCTTCGGGTTCGCCCTCAACGAGCAGCTTTATATCCGCCATATAGCGGTTTTTCAGCTTCACAAGCTGACGGGGATTTGGTGTATCCGATACCTCAACATAATCCGCAGGAATGATAGGATTGCCGTACTTTACCGTAATTTTCGTGCGGAATTTCAGCTTTTCACCGAAAACAATTCCCACAGGAATAACAGGCTTTCCCGAACGTGCCGCAATAACTGCCGCACCCGAATGACCACGGTGAACCTTGCCGTCCTTTGAACGGGTTCCCTCGGGGAAAATCATAAGATTACTGCCGTTTTCAAGCCGTTCCACAGCCGTATCAAGCACCGCCGTATCGCCTTTTCCTCTTGAAACAGGGAATGCTCCGAGATTTCTTATAAGCCAGCCGAAAAGCTTATTCTTGAAAAGTTCCTCTTTCGCCATAAATGAGTGCTTTCCTTTAAGTCCGCAGCTTATAAGTGGCGGGTCAGCGTTGGTACGGTGATTTGAGGCGAATATGCAGTTTGTGTCCTTTGGAATATTCTCCCTGCCCTCCAGCTTTACGCTGAATGCGATTTTCATTGCTATCCATACAAGCCATTTGCAAATGTAAAACATACTACACACGCTCCTTTATAATTTCCGCAATTCTTGCCGCCGACTGCTCCAGAGTAAGCTCCGTTGTATCAACGAGAACAGCATCCTCAGCCTGTTTAAGGGGAGCAGTTTCACGGTTCATATCGTTATAGTCACGCTGAATTATATCCTTTAAAATTTCCTCATATGTAGGGCAATCGGGCTTTTCAGCAAGTTCCTTGAAACGGCGGTTTGCACGTTCCTCAGCCGATGCCGTGAGGAAAATTTTCACATCAGCATTGGGAAGAACAACCGTTCCTATATCTCTGCCGTCCATAATTATATTATTTTCCCTTGCAAGCTTTTGCTGCAAATCGAAAAGTCTTGCTCGCACCGCAGGAATAGCAGATGTTCTTGATGCCGCCATTGAGATTTCGGGAGTGCGGATAAGGTCTGAAACGTCCCTGTCACCGAGGTAAACACGCTGTGCTCCGTCAACGAATTTCAGGGAAACTTCAACCTCCTCCATATGCTTTTCAGCCTCCTCATCGGGAATATTATTCTCCGTGAGATAAAGGGCAACCGCACGGTACATCGCTCCTGTGTCAACGTAGATATACCCCATTTCCGCTGAAACCATTTTCGCAATTGTGCTTTTTCCTGCTCCGGCAGGGCCGTCAATAGCTATATTTATTGTTTTCATAAACTATCTCCATTCTATAAATGATACTGCCGCATCTACAGCAATAGCCGCAGATGCAGTTACTGAAAATCCTATGCATACCCATTTGGGAAGTTTTTCGCTGAGTTTCCCCGAAAGAGGGTGAACGGCAAACAGATACAGCAGGGCGAACAAGCCGAAAATCACGCTTGAAATTAGGCTTGCACGGTCAAGAATTGAAAAATACCAGTCCTCATATGTCCAGAAATGTCTGCCGAATATGAAATCGAGCAGATATGACGCTCCAAGTTCAAAAACCGTCGTAACAACAGTTGACACAATGAACACAAACATCGGATTTTGCTTTTTTCTGCCGAAAATCAGCAGAAGAATAAACGCTCCCACCGCATATATCGGCACAATGGGCATATGAAGCATTCCTCTGTTGTAGACATAGCCGTACATTATCCACACAACCGCCACTTCATATAGCCAGCCTACAAAGCCTGCCAGAACAAACTCAAAGGAATAGCGGAAGAATTTTCTGAAAAAGTTCTCCATAATCAATTGCGGATTTCCGCACCAAAGGGCAAAAGTGCAAGTTTAGCAAGCTTGAAAAATTGCAGTCCGAAAGGTATGCCGATTATTGTAATGCAAAGGGAAATTCCCCATATACCAAAGGCAACCGCCATTTCAAGTCCGCCGAAAATCAGCCATAAAATGTTTACTAATGTGGAAACTGTGCCGCCCTTGTATTCAACTTCCTTGCCAAAGGGCATAAAGGAAAGCCCTGCAAACTTGAAGCATTGCACGCCCACGGGAATTCCCACAATGGTTATACACCACAAAACTCCCACGATTATCCAGCTTAATGCACTGAATAAACCGCCGAAAATAACCCATAAAATATTACCAATACATCCCATATATGTCACTCCTTTTTTTAAAGCCTTTAGCCTTTAGCTTTTTGAAACGGCTGTCTTTCTGTATGCTGTATAATTTTTGTACGCTGAAATATTTGTCAATACTGCCTTGGATATTATCCACCAACTAACAGCTAATAGCTAATGGCTAACGGCTAATGGCTAATAGCTAACGGCTAATGGCTAACGGCTAATAGCTAATGGCTAATGGCTAATGGCTAATGGCTAATGGCTAATGGCTAACGGCTAACGGCTAATAGCTAACGGCTAACAGCTAATAGCTACAAGCTTAGAGAAGCCGCATATGCCGTAGAAAAGGCAATCTGTAAATTAAATCCCCCTGTGTATGCGTCAACGTCAATGACCTCGCCTGCAAAGAAAAGTCCCCTTACAAGCTTGGATTCCATAGTTTTCGGGTCGATTTCCTTAACGCTGACTCCGCCGCTTGTGATAATCGCCTCGTCAATGGGGCGAAATCCCGAAATTCCCACGGGAAATGCCTTTATAAGCTCCCCGAATTTGCGGCGTTCCTCTTTTGTTATACCATTGATTTTCCTGTCGGGAGCAATTCCCGAAAGTCGGATAATAACGGGTATAAGCTTTGCAGGGAGCAGTTTTCTTATGCCGTTTTGAAAGTCACGGTTGAGATTTTCAGCGAAATCACGCTGAATTCTTGCGTCAAGCTGTTCCGCTGAAAGAGCAGGTTTCAGGTCAATTACCGCCTTGAATTTGTTAGGTTTCATCTCTCTGATGTGACTGCTTGCCGACAGCACAAGAGGTCCGCTTAATCCGAAATGTGTAAAGAGCATCTCGCCCATTTCGCTGTATACAGCCTTTTCGCCCTCCATAAGCTTCAAAGTCACATTGCGGAGAGAAAGTCCCATAAGTTCTGCACAGAATTTATCGGGAGAAGTAAGGGGCACAAGGCTGGGTTTCAGTTCAGTTACGGTATGACCTGCCTGTTCCGCAAAAATATATCCGTCACCTGTTGAACCTGTTGCAGGGTAGGATTTTCCGCCGCAGGCAACAAGAACTGTCCCGCTTCTGTATTCCTTGCCGTCAGCTATGACTCCCTTGCACTCTCCGTCCACGATAATCAGCGATTTTACCGCCTTTCTCACGATTTTCACACCGAGATTTTTCAACTCACGGTCAAGGGCATTTACAATATCCTCCGCATTGTCGCTTACAGGGAAAACTCTGTTTCCCCTTTCGGTTTTCAGCGGAACTCCAAGTTCCTCGAAAAAAGCCATAGTTTCCTCTGCTCCGTACATTGCAAAGGAACTGTACATAAATCGGCTATTTACGGGGATATTCTCCATATGCTCACGGGTCGGGGAATTATTCGTCACGTTGCAGCGTCCCTTGCCCGTTATGCGGAGTTTTCGCCCCACACGCTCATTTTTCTCAAAGAGCATAACGCTTTTGCCCCAGCGAGCCGCATAAATCGCTGCAACGCAGCCTGCCGCACCGCCGCCAACAATAATAGTATCAGTCATAGTTAGTCCTTAATTCAAAAGATTTTCAAGCCGTGAGAAAAGTTTTTCCTTTCGCTCAATGGCTGATGTGTTATCGACGATATACTCACCGTTTTCGATTTTGAGTATATCCCCCTCCCGAATATTTTCGGGAAGCTGACAAAGGGGAATTTCTATCATTTCCCCGAAATTTTCAACAAGAGCAAATCTACCCTCTATGCGGTCAATTACCATAAGCTACCCTCTTTTTTAAGCACGTTAAGTTCCTCACCGTCAGACTCAATGACAACATTTCCGTCCTCGTCGGTTCTGTAAATTTCATCGGCATAAGTTTCAAATCTTTTCAACACCTCGGGATTGGGGTGACCGTAACTGTTATCCTCGCCGCAGGAAATTACAACAATTTCAGGGCGAATCATTGTGAGAAACAGCTCCGTATTTGAAGTTGCACCGCCGTGGTGAGCCGCTTTGAACACGTCCACATCTTCGGTAACTCCCGAATATGCCATAGTTTTTTCGGCTTCCTCCTCGGAATCCCCTGTAAGGCAGAAATTATTCTTGCCGTGCTTTAAAATGATACTCACGGAGCAGTTATTGAGATTTCCCTCATCGCATTTTGTCGGGGAAATTATACGCCATTCCGCATCGCCGATTTTGCCTTTCATTCCCACTTTTGCCTCTGTAAGGGTGATATTCTTCTCCTCGATTACATCAACAAAATCCTCGAAAAAATATGTCAGGGGAATTGCCTCTTTTGTAAGGGGCGGAATTATAACTTCCTCCGTGGGAAATTCTTCAAGGATTTTCGACATTCCGCCCATATGGTCTGAATGAGGGTGAGTTGCAATTACATATTTAAGCTTGGTGACTTCCTCCCTGTTGAGATAGCGGACAACGTCCCTTTGCTCCGATTTTTCGCCGCAGTCTATGAGCATACTCTCATCGCCGCAGCTTATGTAAATGCAGTCCCCCTGCCCTACATCAACAAAATGAACACGCAATTTATCATCGGCAGGAGTATAAACTGTACCTCTGACGCTGTTCCATACGATAAGGGCAATCAGCACCGCAAGGCTGATAATTACCGTTGTAACTCCGCCTAAATCCGTTTTTTCTTCGGTTTTCGCCCTGTTGGCTGTGGTTTCCCTTTTGCGGTATTTCTGCGGTTTGTACCTTGCGGTTGACGTTCTGAAATGTGTCTTTTCTGATTTTTTCCGTCTTGCCAAGATTTTCCACCGCCTTTTCCATTACTGCTTTTTTTGTTATCCTCAACAAGGCAATTTGGTGATGTGCCTATGAGGTCATACCGCCCTGCCGCCTTTAAGGCTTCAAGGACGATTTCCCTGTTCTGCGGGCGGAAATACTGTAACAACGCCCTCTGCATTGCCTTTTCCTTGGCGGTTTTCGGGACATACACCTTTTCCATTGTGTATGGGTCAAGTTCCGTGTAGAACATACAAGTTGAAATTGTTCCCGGAGTCGGGTAGAAATCCTGCACCTGTTCGGGACGAATTTTATTGTCACGGAGAAAAAGCGCAAGGTCTATGGCTTCATTCAGCGTACTTCCGGGGTGAGATGACATAAGATACGGCACAAGATACTGCTCCTTGCCTATACCCTTTGTAATCTCGTAAAATCGCTTCTGAAATGCCTTGTACGCTTCAATATGAGGCTTGCCCATTTTGTCAAGAACTACCGCAGAACAATGTTCAGGGGCAACTTTAAGCTGTCCGCTGACGTGATGTTTTATCAGTTCACGGATAAATTCATCGTTCTTATCTTCCATAAGATAGTCGTAACGTATTCCCGAGCGTATAAAAACTCGCTTAATGCCCTTGATTGCTCTGATTTTACGGAGCATAGCCAGATATTCGCTGTGGTCAGCTTTGAGGGCAGGGCACGGAGTTGGAGCAAGGCATTTTTTACCCATGCAAAGCCCCTTTTCAATCTGCTTTTCGCAGGAAGTATGGCGGAAATTCGCAGTTGGTCCGCCTACATCGTGAATATATCCCTTGAAATCGGGCATTTTCGTTATTCTTTCAGCTTCTTCAAGAACTGATTTTTCGCTTCTCACAGTGATTTTACGTCCTTGATGAAGTGCAATTGAACAGAAGTTGCAATAGCCGAAACAGCCACGGTTGTGAGTTATGGAGAACCGCACTTCCTCAATTCCCGGAACGCCGCCTAAAGCCTCATAAGAGGGGTGATACCGCCGTGTATAGGGCAGGCTGTAGATGTAGTCCAGTTCCTCTGTGGTAAGGCTTTTTGCAGGTGGATTCTGCACAAGCATCATATTGCCGTGCCGCTGAATTATCGTCTTGCCGTAGACTTCGTCCTGCCAGTCATACTGTATTTTCGTAGCCTTTGCGTACTCCTTTTTATTGTCACGCACCTGCTCGAATGAGGGGCATTGTGCCGCACCGAGGGGAGTATTCACAGGCTCCGTCATATAGCAGGTTCCACGTATATCGTGGATTTCACGTATATTTTCACCATTGGCAAGGCGAGTGCAAAGTTCCTGTATCTGATGTTCGCCCATGCCATACATAAGCAAATCAGCACCGCTGTCAGCCAGCACCGAGGGGCGAACAGCGTCGTCCCAGTAGTCGTAGTGGGCGAAACGGCGGAGAGATGCTTCAAGACCGCCAATGGCAATTGCCACATCTCCGAAGTATTCACGGAGTTTCTGACAATAGACAATAACGGCTCTGTCAGGTCGTTTTCCTGCCATTCCTCCTGCGGTATATGCGTCATCTGAACGCTTTCTCTTTGCCGCTGTATAGTGGGCAACCATAGAGTCAATATTGCCCGATGTTACGAGAAAGGCATATTTCGGACAGCCGAATTTTCTGAAATCCCTGTCGCTGTGCCAGTCGGGCTGTGAGATGATACCCACGGTAAATCCCATAGCTTCGATAAGACGGGTAACAATTGCCGCACCGAAACTGGGGTGGTCAACGTATGCGTCGCCTGTTATGTAAATGAAATCGAACTGTTCAATTCCCTGTTCGTCCATTTCCTTTTTTGTTAAAGGGATAAACTTATCATACATAAATATTTTTCACCTGTAATTTTTAAATTGAGCCTTTAGCTGTTAGCCCTTAGCCGTTAGCGGGCGGATAATATCCGCCCCTACACAAATTGACGGTATATCAACAAATAATGCGTAAGGCACGGACTGCCGCACACATAGCTAAAAGCTAAAGGCTAAAGGCTAACGGCTTTTTTAAACTAATCAATGTCAAAATCAAGGGTAACCTTGGAAAAATCACGGTTCAAGAGGTCGTTTCTGTCCATAAGCCAGTAAACCGCCCACATACTGTCCGTGTTGAAATCAAACTGAAATAGATTTACTGTATCATCATCAATTTCAGGGGCATTTCCGCCCTTTGGATAGCCGAAAAGCTTATCGCCGCCGTCGGACAGGTCATAGCTTTCAACTTCCAATGCATCTTCAAGGTCGTCTATTTCGTCAATTGCCTCAATGTTGTACTCGTCCATCCAGCCGAATTCAATGGCTCTTTCGGGCAGACATTCCTCGAAATATTTTGTATAAAATCCGCAGGGCGGCAATGTACGTTTCAGCTTTGACATATCGCCGTCCCAGAAAATAACCTTGAAAATATCCTTATTTTCGGGATTATCCACGGTATACTCCGTCCAGTCATCGCTTTCAAGGGGCGAAATCTCGCCGCTCCAGAAGATGTACAGTATGCCTCTTTCGGGCAAAAGTTTATCCAAATCCGCTTCCGACTCGTTGAGGTCATAGAGATTTATCTGTGCCACAAGCTGCATTGCCGATTCCTCATATCGCTCGGTTTTGCCCTTGTCAAAGCCTTTCAGCAATTTTTTCGTATATCCCGTCATTTTCGGGTATTCGATTTTCGGCGGCAAATCGGGAAATCCTCCGATTTTGCTCACTCCAAGGGGAACTTCTCCCCTGCACTCCATTGTGAAACAGCCAATGGCATTGCGGTAATACTTTTCCAATGCCGCCGCCATTTCTCCCAATCCTTTGGCTTCAAGCTGTCCCATTACTGTCCTGCTGTCATACATTTTCACGCCCCCCTTTTTTAATTCAGAATTGTTTTTTAAGCCATTAGCCTTTAGCTATTAGCTATAGGCTCTTTAAAATAATTACGCATTGCCGAAAAGCTAAAGGCTAACGGCTAAAAGCTCAATCCTCCAATTTACGCAATTTCCAGTCGTCAAACTGCATTTTCGACATAAGCACCTTTCTCGGCTTTGAACCCTCAGCCTCGCTTACTATGCCTAAATCTTCAAGCTCGTCCATAATTCGTGACGCTCTTGCATAGCCAAGTTTCAACTTTCTCTGCAACAATGTTGTGGAAAGCTGACCGTTATTTATAGCAACCTCAGCTGCCCTTACAATTAAATCTTCATCTGTGCCTGCTTCGTAACCGCTGTCACTTGCTCCACGGTCATTCTTCGTCTGCGGCACATAGTTTTCAACAGCTTCAACAATGCGGCTGTCATATTCTCCCGTTGCCTGTGAACGGATAAATGTGAGGGTTTCGCTTATATCCTTTGAGGACGCAAAACATCCCTGTATACGAATTGGCTTGCTTGTACCGATTGGCATATAAAGCATATCACCGTTTCCGAGAAGCTTATCCGCACCGCCCATATCAATAATTGTTCGTGAGTCAACCTGCGACATAACAGAAAGGGCAATTCGGCTTGGAATATTCGCCTTGATAAGTCCTGTGATTACGTCTGTTGTAGGACGCTGTGTAGCAACTACAAGGTGCATACCT
This sequence comes from Ruminococcus sp., assembly GCA_045539715.1. Lineage (GTDB taxonomy): Bacteria > Bacillota > Clostridia > Oscillospirales > Ruminococcaceae > Ruminococcus. The sequence goes on from JAZQFV010000087.1 coordinate 62,349, forward strand.
GCCGCACGTCCCATTTGTGCAAGACGACAGATTGAGTCCTCAACCTCCTTGCCTGCCACAAGCATCATATCTGCCAACTCATCAATGAAAATGACAATCTGCGGCATACGCTCCATATCATCTTCTTCGTCGGCTATCTCGTTATACGACTTTATGTCATTTGCTCCAATATCCGCAAATGTGTTATATCTTCGCATCATCTCATTTACCGCCCAATTCAACGCACCTGCCGCCTTTTTAGCCTCGGTTACTATTGGGATAAGCAAATGGGGAATCCCCTCAAATACCTTGAATTCAACGACTTTCGGGTCAATGAGGATAATTTTTACCTCATCGGGTGTTGCCTTGTAAAGGATACTCATAATAATTGAACGGGTACAAACTGATTTACCCGAACCTGTTGTACCTGCAATGATAACGTGGGGCATCTTCGTAATATCGCCAACTATGGCATTTCCCGTGATGTCCTTGCCCACCGCAAATGCAAGCTTGCTGTCGGCTGTTCTGAATTCGGGAGAGGAGAGAATTTCACGGAGAGTTACAACGTCCTTGTTGATATTCGGAACCTCAATACCAACTGCCGCCTTGCCGGGAACAGGAGCTTCAAGACGAACTCCCTGTGCTGCAAGACTAAGGGCAATATCGTCCTCCAATCCACGTATTTTCGATACTTTAACGCCTACACCGGGTTGAATTTCGTATCTTGTAATTGACGGACCTCTGTAAATATCTCTGATTTTTACCTCAACGCCGAAACTCTTGAATGTATCAACGATTTTTGCAGCCTTTTCGTTCATTTCCGCAACTGCCTCGGAACTGTTATTTTTCGTCTTTGGCAGGGATAAAAGTTCAAGGCTTGGAAGCATATACATTGAAAGCTGTGTTCCCTCAATAATTTCTTCCTCAACTTCATCGGTAAATGCTCTGTCCTGTCGTTCTTTGTCCTCAACCGCCTTATTTATAATTCTGTCAAGCTCAGTTCCCGAATTTTCCGCTGTTTTTTCGGGTTCTTCAACAGGCTTGCGAAATGCGTTTTCATTTCTCACAAGCGGCTTGACAGCAGGCCTTTTCGCCTCTTGCTCCTGCGGAACATTATGTATTCTCAAGTTGTCATCGGGGAGCGGAATGTCAAAGTCACGGCTGAATTCATCAAGCTCCCTCTGCTCCTGTGGGCTGAGAGCAGGTCTTTGCTCAGCAGGCTTAGGTTTTTCAGCCGCTTTCTCACGCTTTTTTGCAGGTCTTTCTACAGGCTGTTCAACTTCTTCCGAATCATGTATATCAGCCATTTCAATTGAAAGTCCCCCTGCACTTTCAATTCTGTTGTCGCTGTAATCGTCCTCATCTCCGTAAAAATCGTCATCATCGCCGCCAAAAACCGAATTGAAGCTATCTCTGAAATTTCTGAGGGATTTCATTGGCTTTCCAAAAACGTCAAATAAATCGTTAAGGCTTTTGCCCGAACTGATTAAAAACATTACCAGAAGTGACAGCACCATTACAATAACAGAGCCGCCCTTGCCTAAAAATGACAGCAAAGGATAGGACAGGAATGAACCTACAACTCCACCGCCGCTGTAATCAACGCCAGCTGTATAGGATTTCCCCACAAATTCGCCTAAGCCGTTTTCAGGGTAAACCTTGCCGAAAAATATCTGAAAAGCTGTACAGGCAAGAACCACCCATATTGACATTGTGATATTTTTCTGAGTCGTTTTTTTATCCCTTCTTGCAATAAGATATGCACTGTACATCATAAGGAAAGGTACTGCGAGGGAAACAATTCCGAATGTGCCGAGAATTGCACCGTGGAAGGATTTCCAGCCCTCAGAGCCTTGGAAAAGTACCGCCATAAGAATGAGAATTCCCAAAGCAAAAAGAACAATTGAAACAATTCTCGCCTGGTCGGGAGAAAGCAAATCATCAAGAACATCTTCCTCATCGCTGATTTCATCTGCATCGCCGCTTACTCGTGCAGGGAGAGCGTTATTCTCCTCAGCTGCGGAATTTCCGCTTTTCTTTTTCGATTTATTTTCAGCGGAATTGATTCTGTTCATCAGCTTTTCTTTCTGCTCATCATCCATAGCAGCTGCGCTCATATCAATTTCCTGCGTATTATCAGCATCATCGGAACTGCCTTTCTTCTTTGGCTTACCGTCACGGGTAAAATCCTCGTCGTTGAAATCAGCTCCGAAAAGAAACTTTCCATTAAAAAATCCCATTTTGTCCTCCGAATTAGATATATCTTTTTTCGGTATTTTCAATCATATCATACAGACATTCCATTGCATCTGAAAGACTTCCAAGGCTGTCAATAAGTCCCAGTTCCACAGCCTTTTCGCCGTCTGCAACAGTTCCCACATCGAGGACAAGTTCCTGGGTATTCATCATCATACTGCGGAAAACATCTTCCTGAACGTGGCTGTTTTTGGTGACAAAATCAATAATTCTGTCCTGCATTTTATCGAAATAGGCAAGAGTCTGGGGAACTCCCAGTACTGTGCCGTTCATACGGACAGGGTGAATTGTCATAGATGCCGAGGGAACGATAAACGACTTTTTCGCCGCCACCGCAAGGGGAACTCCGATAGAGTGGCCGCCTCCCACCACAAGAGAAACCGTAGGTGTTTTCATACCTGCAATAAGCTCCGCAATGGCAAGACCTGCCTCCACATCTCCCCCGATAGTGTTGAGAATTATTATAAGTCCCTCAACGCTCCTGTCCTGCTCAATAGCCACAAGAGCAGGGATAATATGCTCATATTTAGTGGTTTTATTTGTTTCACCGAGGACATAATGCCCCTCAATCTGCCCTATAATATTAAGGCAATGAATGATATGCCTGCAATTATTCGTTGTTGATATACCGTTATCTGTCAACTCATTTTTCTTTTCCTCAGCCATAATAACATCTCCTTTGTTTTCTGATATTATTATAACCATTCTGCAAATGAGTATACATATTTATTATATCAGCTTTTCTGTAAGAAATCAAGTTTTTTTTGGAAAAAAGCTGTTAGCCGTTTTAATTAAGAATTAAGAATTCAGAATTAAGAATTATGGACAGTGGAATTTTTCTGCCGTCCTTTATTAATGCGTAATGCGTAATTATGTGGGCGGTGAATATTGACGGTATACCGCAATACCCACCGCACCTATTGGCTTATAGCATTGAAAAAATCAAGGTTGCAATCTTCCACACACATTGTCACCTTGCAACCTTGCAATCTTCTTTTTGCACAAAAAATGGTATATACTTTTGTTACTGTTGCACATAATCGGGCTTTTTTAGCTATTAGCTTTTATACAAAAAAGGACGGTAGAAATAAATTCCACCGTCCATAATTCTTAATTCTTAATTCTGAATTCTTAATTAACTTGCCGTTCTAAAAGCTAACAGCTTGTAATTAATACATTCCGCCCATACCGCCTGCTGGCATTGCAGGAGCAGGATTAGCCTCTGGGATATCAGCAACAAGGCTTTCAGTTGTAAGCACCATAGATGCAACAGATGCAGCGTTCTGGAGTGCAGAACGTGTAACCTTAGTTGGGTCAACAATACCTGCTGGAATCATATCTGTGTAAACCTCGTTGTAAGCGTCAAAGCCGTAGCCTGCCTTACGTGAACGGCGAATCTTGTCAACGATTACGCTGCCTTCAAGACCTGCATTTGCAGCAATCTGACGAACAGGAGCTTCAAGAGTTTTAAGAATAATCTTAGCACCTGTCTTTTCATCACCGTCAAGAGTTGTAATCATCTTCTCAACAGCAGGAATAGCGTTGATGTATGCTGTACCGCCGCCTGCTACGATACCCTCCTCAACAGCTGCCTTTGTAGCTGCAAGAGCGTCCTCAATGCGGAGTTTCTTTTCTTTCATCTCAATTTCAGTTGCAGCACCAACCTTGATAACTGCTACACCGCCTGCAAGCTTAGCAAGTCTTTCCTGAAGCTTCTCACGGTCGAAATCAGATGTTGTAGTTTCGATTGCTGCACGAATCTGAGCAACTCTGCCCTTGATAGCGTCCTTATCGCCTGCACCGTCAACAATGATTGTATTCTCTTTCTGAATAACAACCTGCTTAGCCATACCAAGCTGGTCAATTGTAGTTTCTGTAAGTTCAAGACCGAGTTCAGAGGAAATAACCTCACCGCCTGTAAGAACAGCAATATCCTTTAACATCTCCTTGCGTCTGTCACCAAAGCCTGGAGCCTTAACAGCTGCAACCTTGAATGTTCCACGGAGATTGTTGAGGATAATTGTTGTAAGAGCCTCGCCCTCAACGTCCTCAGCAATGATAACAAGCTTCTTGCCCATTTTTACAATCTGCTCAAGAAGTGGGAGGATTTCCTGAATTGAAGAAATCTTCTTGTCTGTGATAAGCACGAATGCGTCATCGTAGACAGCTTCCATTTTGTCTGTATCAGTTACCATATAAGGTGAAATGTAACCTCTGTCAAACTGCATACCCTCTACAACTTCGCTGTATGTTTCAGCTGTCTTGCTTTCCTCGATAGTGATTACACCGTCAGCTGTAACCTTTTCCATAGCCTCAGCGATAAGCTTACCAACAGCCTCATCAGCAGAGGAAACTGTACCAACTCTTGCAATATCCTCAGAACCCTCAACAGCCTTTGAGTTGTCAACGATATTCTTTACAGCCACATCAACAGCCTTAGCGATACCCTTTTTGAGAATCATTGGATTAGCACCTGCTGCAATGTTCTTCATACCCTCGTGAATGATTGTCTGAGCAAGGAGAGTAGCAGTTGTTGTACCGTCACCGGCTGCGTCGTTAGTCTTTGTAGCAACTTCCTTAACGAGCTGAGCACCCATATTCTCGAAAGCGTCCTCTAACTCAATATCCTTAGCGATTGTAACACCGTCATTTGTGATAAGGGGAGCACCGAATTTTCTGTCAAGAACTACATTTCTGCCCTTAGGTCCCATTGTAATTCTTACTGTATCAGCAAGCTTGTCAATACCTGCCTGTAATGCTTTTCTTGCGTCCTCACCGTATTTAATATCTTTAGCCATAGTAAATTTCTCCTTTTTAATAATGCGTAATTCGTAATGCGTAATGCGTAATTATCATTTACCGTTACATGTTAATTCCGCCGTGCATTACAATTCTTAATTCTTAATTCTTAATTATTCAACAATTGCAAGAATATCTTCCATACGAACGATGATGAACTCCTCGCCCTCTAACTTCACGTTAGTTCCTGCATATTTAGAAATAAGAACCTTATCGTTCTTCTTAACTTCCATTTTAACCTCAGATGTGCCGGGGCCTACCTCTAAAACGATAGCAACCTCAGGCTTTTCCTTAGCTGAACCTGAAAGAATGATACCGCTTTTTGTAGTTTCCTCAGCCTCTGCCATTTTAACAACTACTCTATCCTGTAATGGTTTGATGTTCATAAAAATACCTCCTGTTATTTCGTATGTGTTAGCACTCTAATAATATGAGTGCTAATTATATTTTACCACCTTTTTCCATAAAATCAAGGGGTATTGCACATTTTCAGAATGTTGCATAAAAGTTTTCAATATATATCCGTATAACTGTGTAATAATAAGCGTAATTAAATTAAGAATTATGAATTATGGGCGGCAGTCTTAACGATTGCCGTCTTTTCTTATGTAAGCTGATATTTTCGTAGGGGCGGATAATATCTACCCTACGATGTTATACATAATATGCACAAATACAGTACATCTTTTTTGTGCAAAAAGAAGATTGCAAGGTTGCAAGGTGACAATGTGTGTGGAAGATTGCAACCTTGATTAAAGCCATTAGCCATTAGCTTTTAGCTGTTAGCTGTTGGCAGGCGGATAATATCCGCCCTTACAAAAATATCATCATACAAAAGAAAAGACGGTAATCGTTAAGACTACCGCCCACAATTCTTAATTAACCTGCCGTTCAAAAAGCTAAAGGCTAACGGCTAACGGCTGACAGCTCTTTAAAGCATTATCTAAATCGGTGCAATGGCAGGGATAAAATTCCGCAGAACGTAATACACCATAAACAAGCCGATTACTGTGAGCCAAATCCACAGCTTACGAGGAAGAATTCTGATTTTTTTGCCGCACAAATCCGCCACAAGCTCGATATACAGGCACAAAAGCAGAAATGCCAGAAAAGGAATCGTTGCATTATTCCGCACCGCAAGGAGCAAATCTCCGTTAAGCAAAGCTCTTACGCTTCGGGTATTTCCACAGCCCGGACAATGAATTCCCGTTAGCAGATAGAAGGTGCAAACTCCAAGATACGGAGCAATTCCCAGTATCTGCTCCTTAAAAATGCATATTAAAATAACTGCCGTGGGAGCTGCTACTGCCACGGCAATTTTTTGTTTTTTATTCATTACTTGATGATAAGCTGAATTGCACCTTCAAGCTGGCTCATAAGATTGTTGTACAACTCATTTTCGCCGTTAGAAATATTAACGAAGTTGATAATTGTTGTAACTAATCCTACAAGAGCACCTATACCGCCGCAGATAGTACCTGCAATAGCCATACCCTTGCCTTCGCCGTTCTTCTTGATTTCAAGAATACCGAAAATAACAGCAAGCACACCGCAGATAATACCGATGTATGTGCAGCAGCATGAAAATACGAGAGCTACGATACCAAGCACCAATGCAGCAATAGCCTTGCCCTTGCCCTGTGGCGGCTCATTTCCATACTGATTGTAGTAATCATTTGACTGTGTAAAGTCGGTGTTGTAACCGTTATCTGATGTACTCTGATCAGAATTGTAGTTGTTGAATTCGTCCATTTTTAAATCCTCCAATAAATATAATTAGCATATATATACGCCCATATTGACATTTTATCACATTTCTCTGCAAATGTCAATATGCAAATCGACATTTTTACAATAAAAGGCAATTTTTTCTCAGGCAATCCCCCACAGAACCTGTGAGGTGCAGCCTTTATTCAACAATGATTTTGCCGCCTTTCCAGTTTTCAAAGACGTATTTTTCCATTGATTTGTCCATTTCCTCATTGGTGAACATATCGCCCTCAATGTACATAAATTCTACGGGATATTCCGTGCCTGCCTTGGCATCTTCGGGAATTTGAAGGAAATATGACACAATATCGCCGTCAAGTCCACGGTTTTTCTCAAAAATTTCTGTGAAGAAAATTGAACCCAGATTATTTTCAATAAGGTAATCCGTCTTGTTATTTTCCCATGACATAGCGATTGAACCGCTGTTGTACTGTGACGCTCCGCCAAGCTCCTTTTCAACAAGCCGCTCCTCCTCGTCGAACATCACAGGTTTCAGCACATCGGGGAATGTTATATGAAATCCGCACATATTCCACTTTTTCTCTGCATTTTCAATGGAAATCGTTACCTTTACGGTTTCCCCTGCCTTGCCCTTTACATCGTTGATAAAAAGTCTTGGACCGTCCTTAGCCGCAACTACAGCCTCTGTAGCCTGCGGAACTACAACTTCCGTAACGATACTGCTATAGTTCTTTTTCTCCTCTGCAGAACCGTCCTTTTTGTCATTGCAGGCAGTCATTGAGAACATCATCATAACAGCTGCCGCTGCTGAAAAATATCTGCTAAGCTTCATTTTACTTCTCCTTTTTTATTACATCGGCACAAATTCTGCCGTCCTTTACAGTAAGGGCAATTCCCTCTGCGTCATATCCGTTGTTTATGATTATATCAGCAACATTATCCTCAATTTCCTCACGGATAACACGGCGAATATCTCTTGCACCGTAGGATTTGCCGAATGATTTTTCTGCAATAAGCTCTGTAACCTCTCTGCCGTATGTGAGAGTAAGCTCCTTTTCCATAAGCGGCTCTTTCATTTCGTCCAGCATAAGTGCGGCAATATCCGCAAAATCGGACTTATCAAGAGGCTTGAACACTACGATTTCATCAATTCTTCCGATAAATTCGGGACGGAGGAATTCTTTAAGTCCCTTCATTGCCTTATCCTTGGAAATCTCAGTTTCTGTGCGGTTGAAGCCTACGCCTACGCTCTTATCCATAGAACCTGCATTTGAAGTCATACAGATAATTGTATTTTCAAAGTTGACAGTTCTGCCGTGGGAGTCGTCTATTTTACCCTCGTCAAGAATCTGCATAAGGATATTCATAACATCGGGGTGAGCCTTTTCAATCTCGTCAAAGAGAATTACGGAATATGGCTTTCTGCGAACTTTTTCCGTAAGCTGTCCCGCCTCGTCATATCCCACATATCCCGGAGGTGAACCAATCATTCTTGCTACGGAATGTTTCTCCATATACTCCGTCATATCAAGGCGGATAAGCGGCTCTGTTGAATCAAACAGTTCCTCAGAAATCGCTTTTACAAGTTCAGTTTTACCTACACCTGTAGGGCCTACAAAGATAAATGACGCTGGTCTGCGGCGTTTGCTCAGCTGAACTCTTGTACGCTTTATAGCCTTTGTGAGAACCGAAATAGCCTCGTCCTGTCCCACTACACGCTTTTTCAGGGCTTCTTCAAGGCGGGCAATTTTCAGGAATTCAGTTTCCGCAATTTTGCTTGCGGGAATACCTGTCCACAGTTCCACAACCTTTGTAATATCTTCCTCAGTTACCTGTACATCGGCAATTTTTTCTTCAAGGGCTTCAATATCCTTTCCGATGCGGATTGTCTTTCCACGCATTTCTGCAATTGCTTCGTAGTCGGGTTCTTCCTCTGAGGATAAAGTTTCAATCATTTCTTCAAGGGTTGCAAGCTCCTTTTTAAGCTTTGCGTGTTCGCCCAGTTCGGGAGTACGTATGCTTGCATATGCACAGCTTTCGTCCACAAGGTCAATGGCCTTATCGGGGAGAAATCTGTCTGTGATATAACGCTCCGAAAGAACAGCACACACACGTACAAGATAATCCGAAATGTGAACCTTATGGTATTCCTCATAGTACTTTTTAATTCCCGAAAGAACCGCAACTGTATCTTCAATTGTAGGTTCTTCCACGGTAACAGGCTGGAATCGTCTTTCAAGGGCGGAATCCTTTTCGATATACTTTCTGTATTCGCCAAATGTAGTTGCACCGATTACCTGCACTTCGCCTCTTGACAGAGCAGGTTTAAGAATATTTGCGGCATTCATAGAGCCTTCGGAATCTCCTGCACCAACGAGATTATGCACCTCGTCAATGAAAAGGATAACATTCCCCTCGCTCTTTACCTCGTCCACAAGACCTTTCACACGGCTTTCAAACTGACCTCTGAACTGTGTACCTGCCACAAGTGCCGTAAGGTCAAGGAGATACACCTTTTTATCCACAAGGTTAAAGGGAACATCACCTGCGGCAATACGCTGTGCGATACCCTCTGCAATGGCAGTTTTACCGACACCGGGTTCACCGATAAGGCAGGGATTATTCTTTGTTCTTCTTGAAAGAATCTGAATAACTCTTGCAATTTCCTCATCTCTGCCGATTATGTTGTCAAGCTTGCCGTCAGCGGCTTTCTGTGAGAGATTTGTGCAATAGCTGCCGAGAAATCGCAGTTCCTTTTTCTTCTTGTCCTTTTTGTCCTTTTTATCATTTTTACCTTTGCCGAATAACTTTCTGTCGGACTTTGAATCATCGGAGATTGACTCAACCTCCTGAAAATCGTCCATACCGCCCATTCCGCCGAACATCTTTGACATAAAGTCGGGCATAAGTCCCGAACCGCCCATTTCAAAAGCGTCGCCGTCAAGGAGATTTGTCATCTGCTCGGAAATCTGCTCCATTTCTTCATCTGAAATGCCCAGTTTTTCCATATACTCTGCCACCTGCGGAATATTTGAAGCCTTGGCACAGGTCAGACAATAACCCTCATTCTTCTTTTCATTGCCTTTCATTGATGTTATGAACACAACAGCCGGTCGTCTGTTGCACTTACAGCACATTATCATCAGTCAATTTCCTCCTGTTAATTCAATGTCACCGCCGCCTATCTGCACGGTGTCCCTCATATTTATCCTTTTATTTTTAGGGAAGCCCTTTATTTTATCCTTACATTTTCATTGCAAAATCATAGAAATACTTGAACAGATAGGACTTTTCAACAACGTCGTTATTGAAGAAAAGCATCTCATTATTTCCTGTAATTGCGGAAACTCTCACCCATACAGCTATTGCAAAAACAATTCCTGCCGCTGTGAAAAGTCCGAATATACCGCCTGCAACGTGTGAAACAACACCAATAGCGTCAACTTCCTTGTGGCTGAAGAATGCGTTGATTCCCAAAAGCAATCCAAGTGCAATCACAGCAAAAATCACAAGATATGAAACAAGTCTGCCAATGATATTATATGCAGGGGCAGCCATATTTTTCGAGATATAGAGAGAAGCCTGATAAAGCTGCTCCTCGTCACGGAGCATAGGGATAAGCTCCGTCATCATTTCGGGTTTTTCCGATATAATTTCCTTTGTCTTGACAGCGGCAAACTCATTCAGCGACTTTGAAACAATGTCGCTTAAAATTACGCCGTAACCCTCGTGCATCTTTTCAAGAATAACCTCTTTTTTATCAAGAGAATGGCCGTTTACACTGTTGAGATAGAACACAACCGCTTCTTCCATTTCCTCGCCCTTATCAAGAGCAGCACCAAGCTTATTTTCGTCAATACTTACGCTGTAACCCATATTTTCCAGATAATTGATATACTTTGTCATAAATGTACTTTCGTCAATACTCTCTGAAATCTTCTTTGCATTGCTTTCGCATACAAGACCGCTGCTTACGGTATCGCCTACCGCACCGCTTATGACATATGCAAGCACAGCCGCAATAATAACCGAAACAAAGCCGAAAACGCCTTTCATTACGCCTTTGCGGCTGCCAATAAAAATACATACAAGTGCAACTGCAACTACAATTACATCATAAAACCACCAGAATTGTGAACCCATATTAAAAACCTCAGCTTTCATAATTTATTCTGTCAATTTTCTCAAAGCCCTTCAGATAAATATATCCATCGGCACGGGCAAAGCCGCTGTATGAATCGGCAATCTGAGCCGTAGACCTTAATCCCCCTGAAAAATCATAAGCCTCAATTCCACTCTGAGTCATAATATATGCAAGCCCTTTCTGAACCGTAACATCAATGAGAGGACTTTCAAAATCGAGGATAAGCGGCTCTTTTCCGCCGCCGTCAAAGAGAACAGCTGTATATTTTCTCGTTTCTCCGCTGTTTATGATTACTGCGGTTTTTCCGTTTTCGCATGAACCTCCTGCAAAATCACCGTCATAGTGATACATAGAAGTAATATTTCCGCTTCCGTCAACATATCCGCAAGCGTCAATTCCTATAACAGACGCACCGCCGTCAAATCCGCTTACCTGTATACCCGAAGTATCAAGACCTGCGGAATTCCATTTTTCCTTGCTTTCCGTAAAGGCAATTTCCTGAACAGAAGTAACAATAGAGCCGTTTTCGGCATATATGTAGCTTACAACACAGCCTTTGCTTTCAGCTGTAAAGCTTACATCGTTTACTCTTTCAACGCATTTTCTGTTGTAGATAAGCCTGCCGTCACGGTCAAAAACGCTTATCTCACAGTCATAGTCAGCAGAGGAAGTTACAACAGCCGAATATCCCTCATTGCTTACACGGACGAACATAATGTTTTCCGTAAAATTCTTTGAATAGAGAATATCGTTTCTGTCCTCCACGCTGAAACGGTTTCCGCCGCTTTCATAGAGCAGAACCCTTTCCCCTGCCGTATTCATAACGGCATTTGAATAGGCGTGCTGACGTTTTTTAATGAGGCTTCCCTCATTGCTGTAAAAGTAAATATTGGCATCGCTTAAAACACACAGAATATTGCCGGCACAAGCCATCTGGAAGCTTTCGCTGTCCTTTATCTCAATAGGGAAATTTCCCTTTGCCAGCTTTCCGTCATTTACAATGGTGGTATACTGGTTTCCCAAGCCACGAAGCTTAGGAAGCCATATGTCATTGGTGGCATACAGAGCCACTCCCACCGCCGCCGCCGCAAGGATTAAGCCGAAGCGGATTAAATTTTTCTTTCGTTTCTCTCTTTTCTGTTGTTCAACTCTGTCGTCGGTTTCGTACATAGGCATGGTAAAAAATCCTCCGATTACCGATTAATATTTATATCACGTACTTTTTCTGTTTAGGGGGTCCCTTTAGCTTTTAATAATAAACTTTATTAAGATAAAGTCCATGAGCCATGGCAGTTCTGCCTGCTCTCAATCTGTCTTTTGCTTCAAGAATTGCAGGTATATCATCGGGAGAAAACCGCCCCTCGCTTACGTCCATAAGCGTTCCTGCAATTATCCTAATCATATTATACAGAAAACCGTCACCTTTTACAAGTATTATCACAGAAGTTCCATTATTTTCTATGTCAAGTGAATATATTGTTCTTACCGTTGTTGAAACAGATGTACAGTCAGCACAAAAGGATGCGAAGTCGTGAGTGCCTACAAGATAAGCTGCCGCCTTTCTTGCCGCCTCTACATCAAATTTTCTGCGGTAGTGACAGGCTAAATCCGTACCAAACGGGTCTTTTGATTCGCTGCAATGCATTTTGTAGATGTACTCCTTGCCCTTGCAGTCAAATCGTGCGTGGAAATCAAGGGGAACGTCCTCACAGCTTAAAATTGAAATATCATCGGGCAATTCTCCGTTGACTCCCCTGCAAAATCCGATATTGCGTATATTGCTTTCGGTTTTCACATTGAAACAGAACTCATTTGCGTGAACTCCCGTATCCGTCCTCGAACAGCCGATAATGGTCACAGGCTCGTTCAGCACTTTTGAAACTGCCTTTTCCAGCACTTCTTGCACCGTAAGGGCATTGCTCTGCCGCTGAAAGCCGTGGTAATTAGTCCCCCTGTAGGCTGTCAGGACTTTCAGATTTCTCATTATTTTCCTCCGCAATTTCAATTTTGTCGGCTTCTTCTGCCGTTTCTTCAACAGCTTCTTTTACTGTTTCCTCTGCAATTTCCTCTGCGTTTTTTTCCGCAGCCTCAGCTGCTTCCTCAACTGCCTCAGTCACTTCCTCCGCTTTGTCATTCTCCTCCTTGACAGGGGATATATTTGGAGCAAATCCAAGGTCATTGGCAGCCTTTGCATCGCCTAAATCAGCCATTTCGCCGTTTTCATCGGCTGCGGCAGCAGGTTCAGCAGCAGGAGCTTTCTTTTTCTTTGCTTCAAGAACAGCAAAAAGCACAAAGAGAAGAACTGCGGCAATGCTTGCCGTAAGTCCCACATAGAAGCCTTCGGGAGCATATTTCAGCTCAATTTCGTGTTCGCCAACCCCTACTTCAACGGCCAGCATTGCGTCAATAACAGCGAATGTTTCAGCCTTTTCGCCGTCAACGTATACGCTCCAGCCCTTTTCATAGGGAATTGAAAAATAGAGTATACCGCTGTTCTTAGCGTTTACCAAGCCCTTTATATTTGTATCGGAAAATTCAGTAATTTCAAATTCTTCGTCAACAATGCGGTCATACATCTTCTTGAATACTTCCTCATTGAGAGAATATCCGATGATTGTATATGAGCCGAAATCAGCGTCATCTTCAAAATTGAGAGTAATCTCCGCTGTATTGCCCTCATTGAAATCGCCCAAAGGGAATGTAATACTGTAACCCTCGGAGATAATTCCGCTGTCAACTGAAAGAGGTCCGTTCATTACGTCAATATTCTTGACGTTATTTCCTCTGAAATAGCCATAGAGATGACCGCCCTCAACAGGGGCAAATTCATACATCGCTCTGGCACTTCTTTCTCTGTCCTCAATGCTGAATGTGTATTCGCCGTAGCTTTGCTTTTCCGTAAGCACATTGCTGTTTCTTGCGGCTGAAACAGGCTGTGCGGTGAACAGGTCGAGGTCAATTCCCGTTGCACAGCTCATAACATCATTTTTGTATTCAAATGGATTTACTCTGTTCTCCTTTGTCATATGGCGAATTCTCTTATCAACCATAAATCCAAGGGAAACAGGATATTTGTTTCTGTAAAGCTTTGTATTTCCTTCATCTCCAACCATTTCAAGGAATGCAGAATCACTTTCAAGAGCACCTCTCTTTGAAATGATGTACTTAACGCCAAAGAGTGAATGTACAACAGGATCGGACATACGGTAATAGAAGCGGTTTCCTGCCTTAGAAGCATATAATCCCATTTTCTGGAACAGCTTTGTAATGGAAACATTAGCCGATGAGGAGAACTGTGAAAGTCCGTAATAACCGTAAAGCGAACTGTCGTTGAGAGTGTATGTGGCTGTAGTTTCTGTACGGTAGAACAAATCCTTGTCAGCCTCACGCATATCCGAAAGCAATGACTGTACTTCTTCATTGTTCGCAGGATATGACTCATAATTGGAACTGCCGACGGTTTCAACACCGATTACGGCATTTGCACAAAGTTCGATACAAAGTGCAATTGTAATAATTAAATTCATTACCGCCCTGTGAAGTTTTTTATCCTTTATTGGGATAAACTTCATACACACAATAATGAGAATATATGCCCCTGTTATTATGAGGGAACTTTTCAATGCAGCATCTTCAAGGGAGAATGTTTCTCCTGCCGCCTTTTTGGAGTAATATGTCACAACTCCGATTGCCGCAGGTCCGATGAGAAGAAGCGGCAAGTGATACAGCTTTATGCCCTTGTCGGTTAAAACATCATACGCACGATAAGCCATTACAGCAAGTATAAAGCTGAAAATAAAAGCAAATCTGTATGGCAGCTGATTTGTTTCGTGGAAACCGTGCCAGATATAGTCAAGCTTGTTCATATTACAGCTTACGGCAATAATTCCGAGAAGAATAACCGATGATATTTTCTCACGGATTTTTATGCCCCCTGCAAAGAGAAATACGCCAATGAGGGTAATTGCAAGCATACCGCAGGCAAAATTCGGAAGTCCCTCTTTTGAAGTAGGCTCATTGTAAGAAATGAGGTTTGCAAACATATCAAGCCAGCTGTTTTCCCAGCTGATATTCTGCGGCATAACGCTGGATGCACTATGGGTAAGCTGCAATGCTTTATAGGCTGGAATAAGGATAAATCCGCCCATAGCAAGTCCGATTACAGATGAACGGATAATAAGCCATAATCTGCCGAAAAATGCCTTGAATCCCTGCCATTCGATAATTGCGGAAGCCGCAAACATAAATATAGTGAATATGCAGGTGAAAAATCCGATGTAGTAGTTTGAGATAAGGGATAAAGCAAGAGCGATTGTGTAAAGCTTCCACTTTTTCTCACGGCACATTGCCACAACTCCCTGCATAACGAGGGGGAAAAGTGCAATTGTATCAAACCACATTACATTCCAGTAATAGCCGAGAGTATAGCTGCAAAGGGCAAAAATTGCGGAAAATCCCACAATTGAGAAATCCTTGCGGTTGAATGTGTATCTGAGGAAGCAGCTGAAAAACGCTCCGCAAAAGCCAATCTTTGCCGCCAGAATATACATAAGTGCATGACGTGTATGTTCATCGTCAAAGAAAATCGACAGCCAGTTCAGAGGGCTTGCGGCATAGTAGGCAATAAGGGCAAGGAAATTCGTTCCCATACCATTCTGCCACGAATAGAGGAATGAGCCGCCTGTGAGAAGTTTCTCCCTCAGCACACGGAAAAAGGGATAATACTGGTGCCACAGGTCAACAACGAGAAATTGCTCAGGACCTGTTTCCTGCCATTTTCCGTCCTTGAACCACAGCATATTCATATTTTTCTCATGAAAAGCTATAAGCATTATGACAAAGGGAATCATAAATGATAAAATAAAGTAAAGAATTCCCTTTTCATAGAAAATGTCATATAATTTCGAATTTTTCGGCTTTGCCACAGGAGCAGCGCTTACTTTTTTCTTTCCCATAATCTTTCTCCTTTTGGTTATTTCGTCATTATACCGACTGTTATATTTATGCCGTAGAAAATTATTGAAACCGCAAGGGCAATGTAGTCCCTCGGTGCAGATTTAAGCTGGCGGAGTCTTGTTCTTCCCTCTCCTCCACGATAACAGCGACATTCCATAGCTGTTGCAAGTTCGTCTGCACGGCGGAATGAGGATACGAAAAGGGGTACAAGAATTGAAACCATATTTTTCGCCCTTGCCATAAAACTTCCGCTGTCGATTTCAGCACCTCTCGCCTTCTGTGCCGACATAATTTTCTCTGTTTCCTCAATAAGCGTAGGAATGAAACGGAGGGCAATTGACATCATCATTGCCAGCTCGTGAACAGGCAGTTTCACCTTTTTCAAAGGGGATAAAAGCCGTTCTATGGCATCAGTAAGGGTAATGGGCGAGGTGGTGTATGTCAGCAGAGAACTGCCCATAATGAGCAGAACAATTCTCACAAACATAAACACGCTTATGCTAACCGCCTCGTTGGTGATTTCAATAAATTTCCACTCGAAAATCACATCGCCGCTTTTTACAAATATCAGGTTGAAAAAAGCTGTAAGAAACAGAAACGGCACAAGAGGTCTTATTGATTTCAAAAACATTTTAATGGGAATTTTTGAAAGAATAATGGCAAACAGCGTAAATACCGCACCTACGCCAAGGCAGATAATGCTGTCACCTGCAAAGAGCATAAGAATGTAAATCAGGGTAATAATCAGCTTAAATCGTGGGTCAAGGCGGTGGATTATGCTGTCACCGGGGAAATACTGTCCGATTGTTATATCTTTAAGCATATCAGACACCTCCCCTTTCGGAAAGCTTTTTCAGCAGCAGATTTTTCGCATATTCCATTGTGTATACGTCCTTGCCGAAATCAAGCCCCTGCTCCTTTAATTTCAGGAAAATCTTCGTAACCTGCGGAACATCAAGACCGATTTTTGAAATTTCCTCTGCACGGGCAAAAACTTTTTCCGTTTCATCAAAGCAGAAAAGTTTCGCCTTGTTCATAACGAGAATTCTGTCTGCAAAGCCTGCAATATCCTCCATACTGTGGGAAACAATAAGAATTGTATTCTTCGTTCTCTCGTGGTATTTCTTGATATGCCCCAAAATCTTATCTCTGCCCGCAGGGTCAAGTCCTGCTGTAGGCTCATCAAGAATAAGCACTTTCGGATTCATCGCCATAACTCCTGCAATGGCAACTCGTCTTTTCTGTCCTCCCGAAAGGTCAAAGGGAGAACGCTGCAAAAGTTCCTCTTTAAGACCTAAATCGTTGGCAGTTTCAAGAATACGGCGTTTTATTTCCTTGTCGTCAAGTCCCATATTCTTCGGACCAAAGGCAATATCCTTATACACCGTTTCCTCAAATATCTGATATTCGGGATACTGGAATACAAGTCCAACCTTAAATCTTACATCACGGATTTTCTTTTTATCCGCCCATATATCCTCCCCGTCAAGGAGAATTTTTCCCGATGTAGGCTTTAAAAGTCCGTTGAAATGCTGGATAAGCGTTGATTTTCCCGAACCTGTATGTCCCATAACGCCTATCATTTCGCCCTCGTTTATTTTAAGGCTGACATTGTCAACAGCTGTTTTCTGAAAGGGCGAACCCTCGCTGTATACGTATGTCAGCTCCTGTGTTTCAAGAATAGCCAATTTTTACTCCCTCTCAAAAAGATGTTTGATTGCCTCGGCACATTCGTCCTCGGTAAGTATATCCTGCGGTATGTCATAGCCTGCCTTTCGCAGTTCCCATGCCAGTTCAGTTGCCTGCGGAACATCAAGACCGATTGCCTTTACGTCCTCCACATGGGAGAAAACGGCTTTCGGAGCATCGTCAAAAATGACGTTTCCCTTGTCCATTACAACAACTCTGCCGCATTGTGCCGCCTCGTCCATATAGTGGGTTATCAGCACAATTGTTATGCCGTGTTCACGGTTCATACGCTTTATAACCGCCATAACCTCTTTTCTGCCCTGTGGGTCAAGCATAGCGGTAGGCTCATCAAGAATGATACATTCGGGTTTCATTGCGATAATTCCTGCAATGGCAATTCTCTGCTTCTGACCGCCCGAAAGCTGTGCAGGAGAATGATTGCGGTATTCGTACATATTGACATCTTTCAAGGCATCGTCAACACGTTTCCGCATTTCCTCATAGGGAACGCCCAGATTTTCAAGGGCAAAGGCGACATCTTCCTCAACAACAGATGAAACTATCTGATTATCGGGATTCTGAAACACCATACCTGCACGGCATCGCAGGTCAAAAATCTTCTCCTCATCGGCTGTACTGATACCGTCAACAGTAACAGTTCCCGATGTGGGGAGAAGAATACCGTTTATATGCTTGGCGAGAGTTGATTTTCCTGAGCCGTTATGACCGAGGATTGCCATAAACTCGCCTTTTTTGATTTCAAGATTGACATTTTTCAGCACCTGCACAGGGGTTTCGCCCTCGTCGGCAGGATAGCTGAAACACAGATTTTTAATTTCAATTATATTTTCCATTTTTATCCTTTTTAAAGCCTTTAGCTGTCAGCCGTTAGCTTTTAGCTAATACCGACAGCTTATATATTGTGTAAACAGACTATTTTTCATCAGGGAACTTCTATGATTAAAAAGCTAATAGCTTTTTTATACCATAAGCTAATGGCTAACGGCTAATAGCTAACGGCTAATGGCTAACGGCTAATAGCTAATAGCTAACGGCTAACGGCTAAAAGCTAACAGCTTACTTCTCCCATATAGCCGTAGAACCGCAGGGCAATGTCATACCTGTGGATTTTACGGGAAGTCCGATTTCGTCAAAGGTTACCTTTCCACCGAATTTATCCGTCAGCACAGAGCCGAGGATATATCCCATAACAGAGGGAGAAAGTCCCGTTGTATAGCTGTTTATGAGGAAAAACAGCGGATTGTCGGAAAGCACTCCCGAACAAAGCTTCACAAGGTCATAGATGCAGTTTTCAAGCTTCCATACCTCTCCTCCGGGGCCTCTGCCATAGCTTGGAGGGTCCATAATTACAGCGTCATATTTTCTGCCACGGCGGATTTCACGGGCGATAAATTTTTCACAATCATCTACAATCCAACGGATTGGCTTTTCGGAAAGCCCCGATGCTGCGGCATTTTCTCTTGCCCATTGAACCATTCCCTTTGATGCGTCAACGTGACAGACAGCTGCACCTGCCTCAGCACAGGCAAGAGTTGCTCCGCCTGTGTATGCAAAGAGGTTAAGCACGCTTATCTCTCGTCCTGCATTGCGTATTCTGTCAGCCATATAATCCCAGTTTACCGCCTGTTCGGGGAATAATCCCGTATGCTTGAAGCCTGTGGGCTTTATATTAAAAGTGAGATTTTTATAATTTATCTGCCAGCCGTCGGGAAGTGAACGTCTGAATTCCCATTTGCCGCCGCCCTGATTTGAACGGTGATAGTGACCGTCGGCAAATTTCCACCCCGACTCCTTTTTTTCCGTTTTCCAGATAATCTGCGGATCGGGACGGACAAGGGTAATATCTCCCCATTTTTCAAGCTTTTCACCCTCAGAGGTGTCAATTATAATATAGTCATGCCAGTTATTTGCTGTTCTCAAAATCAAAACATCCTTTATATTTATTATTCAGAAAGCTGCTCTCTTATGGTATCCGCAAGCTGTAATGCCATATTGTTGATTGCAGTAAAATCCCTGCCCTCAATGCGTATGCGGATAACAGGCTCTGCCCCTGTTTCACGGACGATAACTCGTCCCTCATCACCGAGCAGACTTTCAAATTCGTCAATCATACCCGTGATTGTGCGGTTATTCTTCCACACCTCACGGCATTTCTTATCAATGGGAACATTCAGCATAACCTGCGGACATTTCTCAATAATTTCCGCAAACTCGCTCATTTTCTTACCCGATGCCTTTAAAGCCTCCAACAGCTTTATTGCAGTAAGCTGTCCGTCAGCGGAGGGCATATCATAGGGGAAAAGTATATGTCCCGACGGGTCGCCGCCTATGCTGAAATCACATTCAAGCATACGACGCATCATAGCTCTTTCTCCCGTGGGAGCAGCAGCCGTGCCTATGCCTTTTTCCCTTGCAAAGCGGATAAGACCGATATTATTTGCGTGAGTCACAAGAATTGAGTTGTTGTGGAGTTTGCCCTGCTCCAGCATATAGCTTGCACAGGCGGCAATTATCACATCTCCGTCAACGTGTCCGCCGTTTTCATCAACGGCAAGACAGCGTTCACCTGCACCGTCAAAGGCAATTCCGCAGTCAAACTCATTTGCAGCCATATATTCCATAAGGCTGTCAATTCTCGCACTTCCGCTTGTATTTATATTAGTTCCGTCAGGTGTATTTCCGAGAAGTTCAACTTCTGCTCCAAGCTTTGTGAAAATCTGCTCTGCTGTGTATGACGCACAGCCGAATGCACAGTCAACGGCAATTTTCAAGCCGCTTAAATCGGTTTCCGCAGTTTCAAGAATATGTTCAATATATTCATCAATTGCCCTTTCGTGGCGGATAATGCTGCCGTAGCGTTTAAGCTGAACAGGCTCGATTTCATCGGGAGCGTCAAGAATAAGCCTTTCCATTTCCTCCTCACGGTCGTCACGCAGACGGTAGCCGTATGAAGAAAACAGCTTTATGCCGTTGAATTCAGCACCTACATAGGAAGCGGTTATCATAATACCGCCCTGTGCCTCCTGATTTTTTATCTGCCATGCAAGACCTGCTGTGGGAATTTCACCTAAAAGCACAGCGTCTGCACCTGCGGAGCAGATACCCGCACATAAAGCGGCTTCAATTGTATCAGCTGAATGGCGTATATCCCTTGCTATGAGGATTTTTGTTCCCCCGTTGGGAGATGCCATAAGCTTTGCCGCCGCCCTGCCTATCTGTATTGCAAGCTCACAGGTTATTTCAGTAACTGCAAGCCCTCTTATTCCGTTTTTTCCGAATATTCTTCCCATTGAAATCACCTCTTTTTCTTTTTCTGAGCCATTAGCCATTAGCTGTTAGCTTTTATAAGGCGGATAATTTCCGAACCTATTAGCTAAAGGCTAAAGGCTAATAGCTAAAGGCTGTATATAGCTATTATTCTGCAATTCTCGAACACCTTTTCAACGGTGTCAAACCACCTTTCGCAGGTACAGCTGTTATATCTGTTATACACTTTTATTCTGCCGCTTTCACGGACGCAGAAAACCGTATGAATTGTTGACAGAAAAGGCTTTCCCGTCCATGCGGACAGTATAAAGGCTTTTCCTGCGGAATTTTTATCACACCGCTTGCTATCTATGCCGAAGTGCTTTAATGCACTTCCGATAAAGTAGGGATTACAGCCGAAAAATCCGAAAAGCATTGAATATCTGAACATATATTTCGCCACAGTTTTAACTTCCTGCGGCTTTCCGCAATATTCAAGGGCATTGCATACGGAAATCACCTCACAGCCGTTAAAGCTCATGGGGAATAATCCGTATCGGATTTTTGCAACATCTCCCATATTCTGTCCGTTTATCATAACTTCAGCTGCCCCTCATCGGCTGAACTCTGCTGTTCAGGGGGAACAATTCCGAGATGCTCATATGCAAGACGGGTGGCAACTCGTCCTCTCGGAGTTCGTCCAAGAAATCCCAGCTGCATAAGGAACGGTTCGCACACATCTTCAAGAGTAACCGATTCCTCACCGATTGCCGCCGCAAGAGTTTCAAGTCCCACAGGGCCGCCGCCATAGCCTTTGATAATCATTGTAAGCATACGCCTGTCAAGGCTGTCAAGTCCAAGCCTGTCAATTTCAAGTCGGCTCAAAGCTATAGATGCGATTTCCTTTGTGATACTGCCGTTTCCCATAACATCGGCAAAATCACGGACTCTTTTCAGCAGACGGTTGGCAATTCGTGGTGTACCTCTTGCTCTGCCTGCAATTTCCTCCGCACCGTCAGCTTCACAGGGAATACCTAAAATCATGGCACTTCTGCGGACAATATCCGTAAGCTGCTCCGTATTGTAAAGCTCCAGACGCTCTATAACTCCGAAACGGTCACGGAGAGGGGCGGAAAGCTGACCTGCACGGGTAGTTGCTCCTATAAGAGTGAACGGTCTTAAATCCATTCTTATGGAACGTGCGGAGGGTCCCTTACCTATTATAATGTCAATTACCCTGTCCTCAAGGGCAGGATATAAAAGTTCCTCGACAGGTCGGGAAAGGCGGTGAATTTCGTCAATAAAAAGCACGTCATTGTCATTGAGTCCCGTCAAAAGCGATACTAAATCCCCCGGCTTTTCAATGGCAGGACCTGTGGTAACACGGAGGTTTACCCCAAGTTCATGGGCAATTATTGAGGAAAGTGTAGTCTTTCCAAGTCCCGGAGGGCCATACAGCAGAACGTGGTCAAGGGGTTCGCCTCTGCCCTTTGCCGCCTTTATATAAACGGCGATTTTCTCCTTGACCTTATCCTGTCCGATATATTCATTAAGACTTTGCGGACGGAGAGTAACCTCCGCCTCGCCGTCCCCTGCAATATTTTCAGGTGACATTACATTGAAATTCCCATAGGTATTTCCTGCGGCAAATTCCATATCTTCTGTGTGTATCAAATCATTTCTCCTTTTGTTAAAACCGTTAGGCTTTATGCTTTATAAGCCTTTAGCTATTGAGAATGGCAGTCTTTCTGTATACTGTATAATTTTTGTACGCTTACGCATTATTTGTTGATATACCGTCAATTTGTGTAGGGCGGCTATTATCCGCCCGCAATTTCGGAACGAAATTCGCTAATGGCTAACGGCTAACGGCTAATAGCTTTATTAACTATCAACGCTCGAAATAACGCTTTTTACGTACATAAAAGGCATCTGTGACCTTTGCCGCCTTTTTGCCCATATCTTCCTCTTTTGAGATAAAGCACAGATTATCTCCTGCCTTTGTATAGCGAGAAAGATACTTTGAGAGAGGGACAAAAAGCTTTCTCGTACTGCCAATCATATCCACAACCATAAGCAGCTGGGGCTTTTCACAGCCCTTGACCATTTCCACAATATATGCCGCATCTACATTTTCCTGCTTTGCAAAGAATTTTGATGCCGCCTTTGTGATGTATCCCATAGTTCTTTCGCAGCGGTTATAGTTGATAATTTCCTCCTCGTTGTAGGAAATCGCCTTGATACGGAGATTTCTTGCAATCATAAGGATACTTTTCATCTCCTGTGAGGAAAACTCCTTGCCGTAGGAATTGGGATTAAGCACAGCCGCCGCCGACTGAATGAGGTCAAAAAGTCGCAGACAGTTGATTTTGTAATATTCAACATATCTTTTTGCAAACTGCTGCAATGCTCTGTGACTGGAGAAAAATGGGATAAACACATCACCGTCGGGATTTTTTATGGTGACAAGTTCAAGCTGAACTCCGCCCTCTGCACTGTTCCTTTCCTGTTTTACGGGATTCTTGCAGATTACATAAACATCGCTTTTTATTAAGGTCTGTAGGAATAAAGAGCGTTTTGACGGATCTGTTATAGCCGCTTTCAACAGTTCGTCGAGGTTCATCATGAGAATATCTTCCTTTCAAATGAAATAAAACAAAAATGCAATACCGTAACTCCACGGTTTAATATATCGGGAATCTCTAAAAACCACCGTCACCGCTTGACTGCCCGTGTTCCGTTTTTAGAGAACCCCCTTTTTAATCACGGGAAGCCATAATTCTTAAAGCTTCCTTTATTAAATCCTGAGTGCCGAGGGAGGGGTCAATCTTGCGGAGTACCGCCGCCGCTTCTCCCTGTGAATAGCCAAGCACCATAAGTGCTTCAAGTGCTTCTCCTGCCGCCGAGGGCGTACCTGAAATACCTGTGGGAACTGCTCCCGATGAAGTATTTGAAGAAGTTCCGCCAAATGCGTCGGAGGAAATTTTATCTTTAAGTTCCAGCACAATTCGCTGTGCCGTCTTTGTACCGATTCCCTTTGTTCGGGTGAGAGTTTTGCTGTCCCCCGATGCAACCACAAATGCGAATTGCTCCGAATTCATATCGGAGAGAATTGCCGTAGCCGCCTTTGGACCGACTCCCGAAACGGAAATAAGCAGACGGAAACAATTAAGCTCCTGCATATCTGCAAAGCCGAAAAGTTCAACTCCGTCCTCACGTACTGCAAGGTGGGTATAAAGCATAACCTCGCTGCCTGTTTCGCCTAATTTCAGCACAGTATTGTACGATGTGCGGCATCCATACCCCACACCGCCGCATTCAATTACCGCAAAGCCTGTTTCCTTGTGGACAAGCTTGCCTCTTACGCTATAAATCATAACCTACCTCAAATCTGTCCACCTGATTGTATGACCGTGACAAATTGCAATTGCAAGAGCATCGGCGGCATCGTCGGGACGTGGTATATCCGCAAGACCGAGGAGATTTTTCGTCATCTCCATAACCTGCTGTTTTTCAGCCTTTCCGTAGCCTACAACGGCGGATTTTACCTGCAAAGGGGTATATTCCGAAACGGGAATATTTCTCTTTGCCGCCGAAAGCACCGTAACTCCTCTTGACTGTGCAACATCAATGCCTGTTTTCTGGTTTGTGGTGAAAAAGAGTTTTTCAATTGCCATACAATGGGGCTTATATTTGTCAAATATAAATTCTATGTCTGTATGTATATCTTTAAGCCGCTGGGGAAATGGTGTATGAGCCTCTGTGAGGACTGCACCGTACTCCACGGGAGTGAATTTCCGCCCGTCATAATCAACTATGCCAAAGCCTACAATTGCATATCCGGGGTCAATTCCGAGTATTCGTATACTTTTCATAAATTTCACTCCACCGCAGGTTTAAAGATTAATTAAATTACCAATAGGCAACAATTACCCATACTATCTCATACTATTTCACATTATATATTATATCACAAAACCACTACCATTGCAATACCCGTTTTATATAAAAATAATATAAATTTATGGTACTATTGACTGATTGGATTTTTCATTCCTTCATATTTTAGCTATAAGCTTTTAGCCATTAGCTATGTGTTCGGTTGATATATTGTGCAAAGGCGGATATTATCTGTCAGCTAAAAGCTAAAGGCTAACAGCTAAAGGCTTTTGTGTAATTTGCCTATAGAAAATACTATTTTTTGTATAAGGTGATATTGTGCATACCCCCTCGAATGCTATGCACAAAAATGGCACAATCCGTTTTAAAAGGATATGATTTTCAATTGACAAATCACCTCCCAAAGTGATAAAATATAATCAAGGGAATATGTGAAACACATTTAACCAAAAGTTAACTGTTTTTAAATTTGGAAATACATACAACAATTTCCCACCCGATTACAAACAAAACCGTATTCCAAAAGGGGTTCTCTAAAAACCGGAACACGAGCGAAATTTCGTAAATGACAAATGTCAGTTACAAGGCGACAAACCGCAGTAATACTTGATGTATTGCAAGGTTTGACAACGCAGAAAATGATATTTGTCATAGAAAGTTCGCCGTGAGGGAGGTTTTTAGAGGTTCCCAAAAGAAAAAAACACGGAAACGGTTATGTACCGTCATTCAATTGGCGGTGCAATGAAAAAATCAACAGGAGGAACTCTCAAATGAAAACACTCAAGAAAATGGCAGCTGCTGCAACTGCATTCTGCCTCGGTATTGCCTGCTTAGCACCCGGCAGTATTATTTCACCCGATGACGCAAATGCGGCTGACCTTACAGCCAATATGAAATGGGAAGCTGTGAAAATAGGCGGTGCAGGCTTCGTTTCAGGTATCGTTACAGGTCAGAAAGAAATGTATCTCCGTACAGACGTTGGCGGAGCTTACAAGTACAACTACGAAATCAACGAATGGGAGCAGATTTTCGCTTTCATCAATGAAGCTGACCGTGGTTACCTCAGCGTTAAGGGAATTGCAATTGACCCCACAGATGACAATACTGCTTATTTCCTCTGCGGATGCGCTTACTTCTCCGACGCAAGAACTGTAATCTTCAAGACTACTGACGGCGGTAAGACATTCACAAAATCCGATGTAACCGACCTTATTCAGGTTCACGGAAACGGTGACGGCAGAGAGTGTATCGAGCCTATTGCCATTGACCCCGATAACCCCGATACAATTTATGCAGGCGGTGATGTTACCGCAGGCAAATCAGCTCTTATAAAGTCCACAGACGGCGGTAAAACTTGGAATTCCGTTGATACATACGACGACCTCGGACTTTTCACAACAGAGCTTAAATATCCCATGTGGACAAATCATATGGTAAGAGGTACAGAGGAAAAGGAATACAATCAGCAGAACGGTATCGGCTGTATCCTTATCGAGGACGGAAAGGTTTATGTAGGAACTTCCGTTACAGGTCAGGCAAATATCCACGTTGCAAGCGTAAAGGACGACAAATTCTCCGTTCTTTCAAAGGATTTGCCAACTGCAAATTACCCCTGCACATTCTCCACAGATAAAAATGGCAACCTCTATTTCACATATATTGCAGGTCTTGCGTTCAGCGGTACAGCAGGCGGTGCTTTCAAGTACGATACAGCTACAGGCAAGGTTACTGACATTTCACCTACAAATAACGCTTTCGGTAAAATCGAAGTTGACAGAGAAAACCCCGATAAGCTTGTAACAAGAACTTGCGGTGTATGGTCTGACCAGTGGTTTGAGCTTGAATGGACAGATGACAGTATTGCATGGGGCGACCACTTCTATCGCTCCGAGGACGGCGGTGCTACATGGCAGGACATCACTCCCGGTCAGCAGGCCGGTCAGTATACCGACAACCACTATTTCATCTCCAACCCAATTGATACAAACGGCTATGACTGGATTTACGGCAAGGCTTGCCATTGGGGAAGCGGTATGATGATTGACCCAAGAAATCCCGACAGAGTTGTAATGACTTCAGGTAACGGTGTTTATGCCTGCGATAATATCTGGGACGAAAAGGGTATTCAGTTCTACTTCCAGCCCGACGGCGTTGAGGAAGTTGTATGCCTTGATTTCGTAAGCGTTCCCAATGGCGAAAACTACTCCGCAATCGGTGACTATGACGGATTTATCCACAAGGATATAAACGAAATTCCACAGCAGTACAAGCCGAATATCGGTTCAACATCTGCTATTGCATACTGCCCCTCTGATACAAAGGTTATGTGCCGTGTAGGCGAGCACGAGGGCAAGGCTTATTATTCTCTTGACGCAGGTGCTACATGGAAGGACCTTAAAGTTCCAAACGGCGGCGGAAAAATGGCTATAACAAAGCTGAAAGACGGTTCATACCGTTTCATCAAGGCTGACTCAGGCAATGGTTCTCTCCAGTATTCCGACGATTTCGGCGGCAGCTGGACAAAGTGCGAGGGACTTGACGGTTCAAAGACAACTTATCCTCTCGTTGACCTGAATAACCCTGCTGTTGTTTACGGTTCGGGAATAAAGCACAACGACTACTGGGCATCTGACCCCAACAAGAAAGAACCTACACTTGAAGAATCTCACTATTCATTCTACATAAGCACAGACTACGGTGCAACTTTCAAGGAAACTGTAGTTTCAAAGTACGACCAGTGCGACCACACAGGCGACCTTGCATATCTCGGCGAAGATAACATCCTTATGGCTGTAGGCTGGAATGGTATGTATTCCATTACCGAGGGCGGTACAAAGATTGAGAAAACCGATGTTTTCTACTGCAAGACTTTAGGTTATGGAGCTCCCGAAAAGGAAGGCGGTCTGAATACTGTATTCATGTACGGCAGACCTGCCGAAACTGACGCTGAGGGTATTTACCGTTCAACTGACGGCGGTAAGACATGGGATTGCATTAATACCGATAACCTCTACGGCGGCACAGGTAACGGAAACTTCCTCGTAGGCGATATGGACGAATTCGGCACAGTATTTATGTCAACTGTAGGAGCAGGTATTGTATGCGGTAAACTTTCCGACGGAACTGAGCCTCCCACATCAAAGCCTCCCACGTCTACAGAAAATCCCACAACAAAGCCTACAACACCTCCTGCTGAGGATATACTCTGCGGTGATGCGAATAATGACGGAGTTGTTTCAATTGCCGATGCTGCGGCTATTTATCAGTATCTTGCAAACCCTGACAAATACACAATGTCTGCACAGGGCAAGGCTAATGCCGATGCTGACGGTAAATCGGGAATAACTGCATCTGATGCCCTTGCAATTCAGAAACTTGATGCAGGAATTATAAAGGAACTACCTGAAAAAGGTTAATTAAGAATTCAGAATTAAGAATTAAGAATTATGGACGGTGGAATTTATTTCTGCCGTCTTTTTTTGTATAAAAGCTTTTAGCCGTTAGCCTTTAGCCATTAGCTATAGGCTCTTTAAAATAATTACGCATTGCCGAAAAGCTAAAGGCTTTATATATTCAAGAATGCAAAATAAAATCAAGGTTGCAAAAACAAAATTGCATTCTTCCTTGCAATCTTCTTTTTGCACAAAAAAGATATGGTGTATTTGTATATATTATACAACCGCATAGATACGAATAATATTCTCAGCAATTCCGTGACAAATTCATATATAAATCTTGATTTTTTCAGGATATTGTGATACAATTATATTGAAAACTTTGAAAGAAATTACAATTGCAAAACGAAAGCGAGGTTAATAATATGATGTATCCGTTTCTTACTCTTGATGATGAAACCGAAATCACACATTCTGATTTTCTGCCCACCGAGCAGGTGAAGATTTATATCGAAAAGCCTGATGAAAAGGATTGTTTTCATCATATGGTGTGCTATCTCCCCGATTACTCTGTTACTGATATTTACGGTTTTACAGAGGAAGAAGTCGAAAAATATATTCAGATAATCCGTTCAACAGCACATCTGATTATGGAATTTTCAAGAGAGGGTGGATTTGAAAATGCCTCAGGTCTTTAAAATCGGCTCTTATTGGGTTTATTTCTGGTCAAACGAAAATGAACCGTTAGAGCCTGTTCATGTTCATATTGCCGAAGGGAAACCGCAGGCTAATGGTACCAAAGTATGGATTACATCTTGTGGAAAATGTCTGCTTGCCAATAATAATTCAAATATTCCTGAACGTGTTTTAAGAAATATTATTAGAGTAATAGAGGCAAGATGTGATGATGTAATAGCCAAGTGGGAAAATTTCTTCGGTGAAATCAATTATTACTGTTAATATATATATCAGCACCAAGCGCAAGCATGGTGCTTTTTATATACAGATTGCACAAACCTAATATATCTTTTTTGTGCAAAAAGAAGATTGCAAGGTTGCAAGGTGACAATGTGTGTGGAAGATTGCAACCTTGAATTTCACATAAAAAGGACGGCAGAAAAAATTACCACCGTTCTTTAATTCTTTTTTTGTATTAACTCGCCATCCTAAAAGCTAACAGCTAAAGGCTAAAAGCTTTTAAAAAAGCTAATGGCTTTTTAAAATAATTACACATTATATTTCCCCTTGCATTTTATGGGAATTTGTTATATAATAAAATTATCATTTTCATTGTCCTATTTCAGCGACCTCATTTGAATGTATTAGTGAATCGATTCAAGAACGGAGGAATACTCTATGACCGACGTCAAGTGGCTTGAACTGCTTGAAAAATCGCCGAAAAAAGCTCATACAATGCTCATTGAAGAATACGGCGGCTATGTCTATGCCGTAGTAATCGACAAACTCCGAAGTCTGTGCAGCAGCGAGGAAATTGAGGATTGCGTCAGCGATGTTTTTGTGGAACTGTTTACAAATATACATAATTTTGACAGTTCCAAAGGCTCTCTGAAAGGCTATATTTCGGTAATTTCCAAGCGTGCAGCAATTAACGCATACCGCAAGCTGAGTTACAGACAGCATATTACTATGTCGGCTGATGATGAGGAAACAGAAATTCCCGTATCAGCTGATAATCCCGAGGAAGATGTGCAGAAAAAACTGTTCCGTCAGCGGTTGTGGGAAATCGTGGAGGGATTGGGCGAACCCGATTCGTCAATAATCGTCTACCAGTATTTCTACGACTTCAAAGTAAGCGATATAGCCAAAAAACTGCGTATGACAGCTGCGGCGGTGCAGAAAAGAAGCCTCCGTGCAAGGCAGAAAATCAAAAAAATCCTTGAAAAAGAGTATGCAAAGGAGAATAGCTATGAATAATAAAAATGAATATGATTTTCTCCGTGAGCTTACGGCTGCCGATGATAGGAGAATAAGCAGAGTTGCAAGAAAATATCCTGCCCTTGACAAGTCGGCATTAAAACGAATCAACGCATTATGTGAGGAGAAATTGAAAATGAAAGAGAATAATAATATTAACAATCACGCAGTTTCAGAGGAGGAAAAAGTTGAAGTAATCAGCAATATACCGTGGTATCGCCGCCCTGCATTTACTGCCGCAGCCTGCTTTGTTGTGCTTGCAGGTGTTACAGGCGGAGTTATGGCACTTTTCGGCGGAAAAAACAATGATATAAACCCCGTTGATAATATGCCGCCCCTCAGCAATGTGGAAACTTCCGATGCTGAATCGACTTCCGATGTAACAACAGAGGCTGCAACAGATACTACAACAACTGAAAGTTCCGCTGAAACTACAGTTGAACCAACAGCTGAAACAAATATTGCAGCAGAAACCACAGAACAGAGCAATGAAAGTATTGAGATGCCCGACCTCGTTGGAAAACCCTATGAATCTTCAAAAGATGAATATAAGGATTATTTTCAATTAATCGTGGATTCCTCCGAATATAATGACGAATACGAAAGCGGCACAATAATAGAACAAAGCGTCAATGCAGGTACAAATATTGAAAAGGGAAGTGTCGTTAAGGTAACAGTAAGCAAGGGCAGTCAGCCTGAAAATGACGAACCTTCTGTTGATGTGCCTGATGATATAAGAATTGATGAACTTTTAGACGCATTGGAATTAGCAGAGGCATTTATGTCCAACGGAGTTGAACTCGATTGCGATATGGACGATAATTTCACCGATGAAAGCGGTCAGCTTTACGTGAAAGTTACTGAAAGTGGATTTAATACAATAGCAGATGTAGAAAACTATATAAACAAATATTTGACCGAGGAATTCATAAATTCACGATACAAAGCTTTGACAGACAGAAACAGCGAAAAATTCATTGAAAAAGAAAACGGACTTTATATTCGCTATGCTCCGAAAGCAAACAGTTTTTATGGAATCAGCGAACAGAAACTCTCAGTAATTGTAAGAAAAACAGATGACGGAACGCAAACAGTTGAAACACTGGTAAATTATGACGATTTCGGAGAACCCGCTATACTTGTTATCCAATTGGTTGAGGTAAGTGAGAGCAGCTGGAAAATTAATGGTTTTGAAAAAACACCAATTTCTGATTATAGCGAATAAGTACACAATCTTTTTTCAGCTACATCACAGAAAATTCACATTTTTCGGATATAATAAGGGCATCTCTAAAAACCCGTTTGATTAAAGGAAAAACAGATAGGTGCGGCAGCTGCAAGGAAACCTTCCGAAGGCGTGCTGTCGCACTCCAAGGGAGGTTGACGAAGCAGATGACGTGCATAGCTGTTTTTTCTCAAAAGGTTTTTTAGAGATGCCCTAAAAAAGAATTCTTCGGAATATTGTGAAAAGAGTTGTGAGAAATGAAAGAGAATGTGCGGAAAAAACTTAAAAGTTTAGCGGAATTTTTTCTCAATCCAAAGCTTGTACTTTGTTACACTTTAGCGTGGATTATAACAAACGGCTGGGCATACATCTGCCTTGGAGCAGGTGCGTATTATGAAATCGGCTGGCTCTCCGCCATAGCTGCGGCATATCTCGCCATTTTGTGGTCGCCGTTCTGCTTTGAACTGATTGTCACTCTTGCTATAACAATTTTCCTGCTGAAACGGATATTCCCAAAGGATAAAAAAACTATGCGGAAAATCCTCGTGTACAATCGCTGGTATCGGCTGAAAATCCGCAAAATCAAGCGTGAACGGCAGGAAAAAAGAAAGCATAAGTTAAATTAAAGAGCCTTTAGCCTTTAG
Source organism: Ruminococcus sp. (assembly GCA_045539715.1). GTDB lineage: Bacteria > Bacillota > Clostridia > Oscillospirales > Ruminococcaceae > Ruminococcus. The sequence goes on from JAZQFV010000087.1 coordinate 94,269, forward strand.
CTGGCGGATAATATCCGCCTCTACAAACTTTAAAAACTAAAACCCTCGGATTTTGTCCGAGGGTTGTGTTTTATAAATTTACATTATTTCAAGTCTTTTTGAAAGGGGTTCCTGCGGCTTTTTCTTGGGAAGTCCGAGAATGAGAATTCCGTTTTTATACTCCGCTGTGATTTCATCTGCATTTACATCGGCAATGCCAAAACTTCTCTTGAATGTGCCAACTGTGCGTTCACGGCGGATATATCTGCCATTTTCTCCTGTATCTTCCTTTTCAGCCTTTTTCTCAGCGGAAATTACGAGATAATCGCCGTTTATATCAATTTTAATATCCTCTTTCTCAAAGCCCGGGAGTTCAGATTCCATAATATACTTATCCCCTGCGTCACGAATATCGGTGCGGCAGGTATTCATTGGCATTGTGCCGCTGAAAAAGTCCTTGTCAAAATCATCAAATGCGTTCAGAATACTGAAAGCGTTTCTTGCGAATGGTGTTAATCCGTACATCATAATAATTTACCTCCAAAATAATATCTATGTGTTGTTATCTTATGCGTTTTTCCCTGTGATATTCCTGTTCCATTGGAATCACCCTTTCTCTTTCGTTGTATTTATAATACCCCTGTTTTATGTTCATTTGTTAATGATTATGTGAAAATAAAATGAAATTTAGCACTCTCATACTCAGAGTGCTAACACTCTGTTTAAAAGAGTGCTAATAAAATTTAGGACATCTCTAAAAACTCGTTTGATTAAAGAAAAAACAGATAGGTATGACAGCTGCAAGGAAACCTTTCGCAGGCGTGCTGTCGCACTCCAAGGGAGGTTGACGAAGCAGATGTCGTGCATAGCTGTTTTTTCTCAAAAGGGGTTTTTAGAGATGCCCTTTATTGCAATTAATTTTTATTTATGGTATAATAAAAAAGCAAAAATAAAAAGGAGTTGATTTTTTGTTCGAAAAAATATTATCCGCTGCTGCCGCCTTGGTTATTTCAACATCTGCGGTTGCAGGCGGTCTGATGAATAATACAGCCAATGCACTTGACTTAGGCGGATTTTTAGAAGAAGAAATGGAAAAAAGCAAGTTCATAACGCTTTCACGTGGAAATATTGTGAATTTCACCTGTACCGACAGTAACGGTGCAGTAATGGACAATTACAGCGCAAAAATCAGAAATTCAGCAGGTCAGATTGTGGGAATTTTCATAAAATCCTACAAAGGCGACAATGAAGACTTTTATAAAGATAATACTATGGTTTCAAGCATAACTGACGATATAGAATGGGAAGTTCCTATGAAAACATTCGGTGACCTTGTATCACCACAGGTGCCTGTTATGGCGTGTGATTATGTGGTTAACACAAGTCCTGCCTCATCAATATCATACAGTGTATATGAGAAATACAACCCCAATGTAAAGGTAGTGCTTTCGGGAAAATACGAATCCTCTGAATGTGAACAGATGAAAATTCTTGCTGCAAATGCTGGGGAAACTACAGCATTTACAATTCCAGCCAATAAAGCTGGCATATTTGTTGATTCAAAGTGGAGTTCACGAGATGGCGAGGGATATTATTACGTAGGCGACGGCAGTAATAAATATTTTTCCGAAAAGGATATGATAGGCAAACTCAAAGTAATTTCCCCTAAAAATCCCATTAGTGAGCTTGGTATCGGTGTTGACAGCAAAGTTGGCTTGCGTAGTTCCCTTTTGAACAATCTGAAATATCAGAGTACAACAACGGAATATGTCAAGTGGACTATGAATCTTAAAGATATATTTACAGAATCAGATAATCCGCAATTCAGAGATGACGGCACATTCATAGATGAAAATTCCGTCTGTGACCCGAAAAAAGACAGAAAAAACACAAGTACTGTAGTAGTTATTTCAAGCGGTGTTTGTCTTACAGTTGCACAGCCCGATGCAAACGGAAATATAGAATTTTACGTTGAAAAGAACAGCCGTGAATTTGATGCGGAAGTGCATTACAGAGTCAAGACTAACAGCGGAACTGTCACAAGGGACTGTGCAACTGACTGCAAGGATATTCTTGCAGGAAAGGAGTACCTTATTAACATCGGTGTGCCGAATCTTCCAACAACAGGTGCTAATATTTTTGAAGTACCCGCAGGCAAATATTCCCTTGAATTTACAAGTTTGCCTAAAGGATACATCAACCCCGGAGTTGTAACATTTGATGTTGCCAACTCAAATGCTATTCAGTATAAAAAAGTATCAATAAAATCTGCTCCCAAAATAGAATTGGGAGATGTAAACGGAAGCGGCATTATAGATTCATCTGACGCAAGCTGTATTCTTGAATTTTACGCAAGACAATCCACAGGCAGCACGACGTTATTTACAAGCGAACAGGAGTCTGCGGCAGATGTCAACAATGATTTCCGTGCAGATGCCTCAGATGCAAGCTGTATTCTTGCATATTACAGCTATATCTCAACAGGAGGAACTTTATCTTTAAAGGATTACACGCAAATCAATTTTCAAAACCTTGACAGACATGGTATAATAGAATTATGAAAAATAACGGAATAACAGAGTATTTTGAGGAAGTAGAAACAGAAGAAGAGTATAATGGCTATTTTTGCAGGATACCAGAAATCATAAC
>JAZQFV010000088.1:0-1519 GCA_045539715.1 Ruminococcus sp.
AAAAAAGGGTAACCTTAATAAACCCACTATTGTGGATTTTTCAAAAATATATGATAATGAACTCAGATTTACTTATAAAGCTCCATCGCACGAGCATAGTAAATTCGGAGAAACTTATTTACACCTGCCATTTTGGCTACGTTGTAAGGTTTTCCTTCCTGTTCCTTTTTCAGCATAAAAAGGTAGACAGGATCATCTTGAGGCTTTGTCAGTTTGAGGGACTGCATGACCTCGAAACAGGCTTTTCTGAGAGTAGCACTGCCACGTTTCGATATGTGACGGTTCCTACTCTCGAACTGTCCTGACTGGTAAGGTGGAGCATCATTTCCAGCAAAGGAATTAAGTGCTTTACCGCTATGAAAACGACGAATATCTCCAATCTCGGCTAGAATGACAGGACCAAGTCGGTCGCCAACGCCAGCCATGGAACGAAGCACTTTATATTCTGGTATAGTTTCCGCTATGGTTTGCATTTGAAGAATAATCTCGTCAGCGGCATTTTGATGTGAAGATAAAAGGTCAACACACTGACTTTGAGCAAGCTGGATATATGGGTCTTCCCCTCTGGTTGTAATGCTGTTCGCAGCAAGCTCATATATTGCTAAGCCTTTACTTGGAGCATGGCGATCACGGGTTTTCTTGACAAGAGTTGCATAGCTTGAAAGAAAACGTGTTTTGCCGATTTTATTGATTTCATCAAAGGATTTAAAACGCTTGATAAAAAGTAGTAAAACACATTGCTCGGGATTTCTGCTTTTTAAAGGCAATATACGGGTAATACCAGGCATCGTCTGGTCAAGCAGATTAATCAGTTGAACTTTTGTATATGACACAGAAGAAATGCGCTGGTTGTACTGCCTCGATAAGAATTTAAGGTCTTCATACTTCTGTTCCAAAGAGTTATAAGGAACAAGTTTATAAGACTTTTCCAGAGCATATGTAGCAATTCTGATAGCATCTTTTTTATCAGTTTTTGCTTTGTGGATTTCAACATCAGCATATTTTTTCATTTGGTATGGATTAATGATGCAGACAGGAAATCCTTCCTGTTGAAGTTTTTTCAGTACAGGATAATGGTAGTGACCTGTGTACTCCATGAGAATTGTTATGGGTTCATCAAAGGTCCGTAAATAGTCAGCCAAGGCACACATATCCGCTTGAGTGTGTAGCATTGTATATGGTTTGACTAATGTAGTGCCATCAGAATTCAGAATGGCAACAGTACTTTTGGATTTAGAAACATCGATTCCAACAGCAATCATGGGAATACCTCCTTTTGTAGAATATTTGATTGGTTCCAGCTCTTCAGGTTCCATTCATATTCGTTAGTTAAACGGGAGCACTTGTATGTCCCAACTTGCTGAATCGAATGCAAGAAAATGAAGGCTAGCTGACACATTTGACTACGGGCGTGGTGTCCCAATTCCAAATTCCGTCAGCCAATCACCTTCATTATAAAATAAAAGAGTGAAGGATGCTGAGAACCTTCACTTATATATTACGAATTCCAATTTGTGTA
>JAZQFV010000089.1:0-3605 GCA_045539715.1 Ruminococcus sp.
CAGATAGGTATGACAGCTACAAGGAAACCTCCCGAAGGCGTGCTTTCGCACTCCGAGGGAGGTTGACGAAATAGATGTCGTGCATAGCTGTTTTTTCTCAAAACGGGTTTTTAGAGATGTCCCTTAATTACTTCTTAATAAGTTTTGCAGTAAAATATGAATGTAAGATATTTCAAGGATTCCTATAAATGGATTTCCCCAATAAAGAAAGGTAATGAAATTATGAAAAAACCAATTTTATCCGCAAAGGGACTTTGCAAAAGCTTTGCACACAACGGAGTGCAAAATCACATTTTAACCAATCTCGATATTGAGATTTATGAGGGCGATTTCACCATTGTAATGGGTGCGTCGGGTTCGGGCAAATCTACTCTGCTTTACGCTTTAAGCGGTATGGACAAAGCAACAGGCGGCTCGGTTACTTATAACGGAAATGATATTGTCAAGCTTTCCGAAAAAAAACTTTCCGCACTTCGTCACGGTGATTTCGGCTTTATTTTTCAGCAGATACACCTTGTAAGCAATCTCAATCTTTTTGAAAATATTGCTGTTCCGGGTTACTTGAATAAATCCGTTTCTGCTGATGAAGTCAATAAGCATGCTGATGAACTTCTTGAAAAAATGGGTATTTCCGATATTAAAACCCAGCTCCCCTCTCAATGTTCGGGCGGTGAACAGCAGAGATGTGCCATTGCCCGTGCAGTAATAAACAATCCTAAGCTGCTTTTTGCCGATGAGCCGACAGGTGCTCTCAACAGAAAAAATACAACTGAGGTACTGAATCTGCTTACCGATTTAAACGCTGACGGTCAAAGCATTTTAATGGTTACTCACGACAGCCGTGCAGCACTCCGTGGAAACAAAATTATCTATATCGCTGACGGTGCAGTTATCGGCAGCCTTGACCTCGCCCCATACTCTCCCGAAAATGAAAAAAGCCGTGAAGCACAGGTAAATGCTTGGCTTACTTCAATGGAATGGTGAGGTGAGGTGCGGTATGGAGATTTTAAAGCTTTTAATAGCTAATATAAAACACAAAAAAGGTGCATTCAAGAGCATTATTGCCCTTACAGCAATTATCGTATTTTCATTTGCGGGTACAGTAAGCAACAATGACAATCTAGACCGTTCCCTTGAGCGTTCCCACAGCTATGCAGATACACCTACATTTACAGCTTTTGCAAATAAGCGGAATTTACAGGACAATATTGCAGAGGAAATTGCAAAGCACCCCGATGTTACAGACGTTATCGAAACGGAATGTATAATCACTGAAAATGCAAGGATTGAAGAACAGAAACTATCGCAGATATTCTTTTTATACAGAGAATCCGAGGATATTTACCGTGTATTCAATAAAAATGTCACAGCTTATAATGATAATCCCGAACCACTTGAAAAAGGCGAAATCTATATTCCTTACGGCTTGAAAGCGGCTTCGAATATAGAAATCGGCTCTGTTATATCCTTTGGCTCAGAAGATAATCCCGAAAATTTTACGGTAAAGGGATTTGTGGAAGAAGCTTTTGTTGGTTCAGCATCTATAGGCATAAAGCGTTTATTTATCAGCGACAGCGACTTTGAAAGAATCTATGAAAATGCCGATGACCTTTATATCGCCAAGGCTGCTGATATAGGTGTAAATCTTACAGATGACGACGACTATATAACCATAAAAGAAGAAATAAACGATATGTGCGGTCTTATCAGCAGCTCTTTTATCTCAATATCAAAAACTGAAACTATACGGTACACAAAAATTTATTCCGAATTCGGCTCAAAAATTCTCCTTGCCTTTCTTATCCTGCTTATCATAATTGTAATTATTTCAATACGGCACAGCATTTCAACCTCAATCGAAATGGAATACATAAACCTTGGAATACTTAAAGCGCAGGGCTTCACTTCGGGTAAAATCCGCCTTGTATATGTACTCCAGTATCTTATTGCTGAAATAATCGGCTCTATAATAGGTCTTATTATTTCTATCCCTGCATTAAAGGGGCTGGGTATGCTTTTTCAGCAGATTACAGGACTTCTTACCGCTACGGATATGTCTTTCCTGAAATGCGGCATAATGGCTGCGTCTCTTATTGCTATTACAATGATTTTCGTTGTGCTTTCAACAGCAAAGGCAGCTAAAATCTCCCCTGTCCGTGCAATTTCGGGAGGCAAATCCGAAATCCACTTCGACAGCAGGCTGAATATTCCCGTAAAAGCTAAGCCTCTCTCCTTGTTTATCGGCTTGCGTCAGTTCACTTCCCGTGTCAGAAGCTACAGTGGCTCGGTCTTAATCGTGGCTTTGCTCGTGTATTTTATGATGACCATAGCTATACTGTCACAAAAGCTCACCTCTGATGTATTTGAGGAAGGCTCTTTAAATCCCAATATCACCGCTTATATGACAAAGGATTTCGATATTGATAATATGAATGAGGTTGAACAGGCGGTACTTGATGTTGACCCCGATGCAAAAACAATTTTCTCTTCGAATAAATACGTAATGGCAGACGGAATTGAAATTGCCTGCTCCTCCTACAACCGTCATGATGATATGCATAAGCCTATTGACGGAAGAATGCCCATTTATGACAATGAAGTTGCTGTTACGGAAATATCAGCAGATATTTTCGGCAAAGGCATAGGAGATACCATAACAATTGACAGCAAAAATACCGAAGAATTTATAATTACAGGTACTTATCAAGGCTTTAACGACTTGGGAAAAACAATCCTTATTACCGCTGAGGGACTCAATAAAATAGACGAGTCAAAGCCGTTATTTATGGCAGAGCTTTCCGATTTGAGCCTGTTAAATGAAGCAGAAAAGGCACTTAATGATAAATTCGGCGGTGTAATCAAAAAATTAGAAACAAATACAGAAGAAAATTCAAATGAAGGATTAATTGAGCTTATTGACTTTATCCTCACTATTCTTTTGATAGTAGTTTACGCTATTTCCATTACATTCTCCGCTGTTGTAATCAGTATGATATGCAGCAAATCCTTTATTAAGGAACGCACCGACATCGGCATTTTCAAGGCAATGGGCTTTACTGCAAGTACACTTCGCACACAGTTTGCCTTCCGATTTATGATTATTGCGGCAATCGGCTCTTGTCTTGGCGGAATAGCTTCGTTTTTCCTCACATCACCGCTGCTTGTAATTCTTTTAAGAATGGCAGGACTTACACAGCTTGACGCAGATATAAACTTTTTTACATTTATAGTTCCCGCAGCAGCAATATCTTTAAGCTTCTTCATTTTCGCTTATATTGCCGCAAGGAAAATAAATACAGTTGAAATAAGAGAACTTATTTCAGAATAAACGACGGGCAGTATCGCTTATACCAATCCCTAAAAAAACAGTAGACAAATCAAATCCCCCGTATCGGATTTTCCGACACGGGGGGTTTTTAGAGATGCCCTTTTGTTATTCTATTTCAACACCTCGGACAGTAACTCTGCTCTGACCGCCAAGAGTGCAGGTAAACAGCGTCATATCCCATGACTCCGCAGAGCCGAAATCCATACCCTCGATATCTCTGCCGTCAAGCTGGATAATCTCGGTAATCTCGTACTTGTGAACTGTGCCGTCAGCCTCG
>JAZQFV010000090.1:0-21777 GCA_045539715.1 Ruminococcus sp.
GAACACGAGCGAAATTTCGTAAATGACAAATGTCAGTTACAAGGCGGCAAACCGCAGTAATACTTTGTGTATTGCAAGGTTTGACAACGCAGGAAATGATATTTGTCATAGAAAGTTCGCCGTGAGGGAGGTTTTTAGAGGTTCCCTAATGTAGGGGGATTCTATGAAAGATTTTTTAAAAGCATATAAGCTTTATTTTAAAACCACATTAAGCCGTGGTTCTGCGGTTGGTGGAATAATTCTTATGCTGATATGTTTTGGCTGTGCTTTGTTGTTTGGAGTGGCATATAAGATGGAAAATATGCTCTCACTTAATTATCTTATGGGTGGTTGTCTTTTTCACAGATTTGTAAATCTGAAATCCGCAACTGTTACACAGAATAAATTTTTCCTTTCGATGAAAAATGCAAGGCAGTTTTACACCGTAATTCCAATAGCTGTAGTCGGCTCTGTATATCTTGTTTTTGACTTTATCTGCTTTGGTTTGTCATTGTGTTTATTCGGCGGAAAAGTTGCAGGGGATTTACTTATAATATATTCTGTATCTACAATAATAGTCACATTGGGGCAAATAACCGATAATGTACCAAAGCTATCTTTTATTTCTCTTTTTTCTTTACTTGGATTGATGATTTTCAATCCTGCCGGTGTAATATGCGACTTAGGTTATAAAAGGGGGATAGGCTTGCCGGTATACGTTGATATTCTCATATCACTTGGAAATTATATTGTAGGAGCAGCTTTAATAATCGGCATTATGACTTTATGGTGGAATAAATCGGGAAGAAGTTTTAAAATTGAACCGCAAAAAAATGTATTTGTAGTTGGGAATAAATAATATTGGAGGATTTTATGAAAGACTTTTTAAAAGCATATAAGCTTTATTTTAAAACGACATTCAGTCCGGGATGTGCAGTATTGGGAGTAATACTTATGCTGTTTCATTTTTTGTCGGTATTTGCGCTTGGCTGGGCACATTTAAAAGAATCGAAAACAGAAACGGTAATGTTTTCAGTACTTCTGGTGTTCCATTATTTTGGCATATTGTTTTTCCAGAGATATAATAAAATGCTGCAAAATAAGGTGTTCTTTTCCTTTAAGAATGCAAAGCTGTATTATACAGTAATACCAATGGCGGTTGTGGGAACTGTTTTTCTGATTGTTGATATTATCAGCTTTATAATGTCACTTTGTCTTTCCGGGGGAGAATTTGCAGGAGATTTGCTTGTATTTTATTCGGCAGGAACAGTTTTAACGACGTTATTTCACGTAACGCAGGAATTGCCCAAACTCAGCGGATTAAGCACACTTGCTATTATGAGTGCAATGATGATAAGTCCGCCTGCAATTTGCTATGCAAGTGGAATTAAATACGGACTTGGTTTTTCATTAGAAGTTGATATTCTCATATCACTTGGAAATTATATTGTGGGAGCAGCATTGATAATCGGCATTATGACTTTATGGTGGAATAAATCGGGCAGAAGTCTTGAATTTGTTGAAAAGGATATATGGGGATTCAGAAAGCGTAGAAAATAAAAAATACCGCACATTTTGAAGATGTGCGGTATTTTTTGCGAGATACCTTCAAGCAGTATCCATTCTGTAGCCTACGCCAAGCTCGTTTATTATATAGCAGTCATTACCCGGTGTTGCACCTAATTTTTTGCGTATGTTAGCCATATTTACCTGAAGCTTCTTTTTGCTTCCGTAATCATTATATCCCCAGATTGCCGAAATAATTGCAGAGTAAGTCATAACTTTTCCGCAATGCTCGGAAAGAAGTGCAACGATATTATATTCCGTCTGTGTAAGCTTTATTTCGGAATTGTCAAGAAATACCCGTCTTGAATCATAGTCGATTGTAAGCCTGTCAAGAACGAATTTTTCCGACGGATTAAGGGAATTGCCAATACGTCGGACATTTCTCAGAGCTGACCGTATTCTTGCAATAAGCTCCGCCGAACCGAAAGGCTTTGTTACATAATCATTTGCTCCCAGTTCAAGAGCGTCAACCTTGTCTTTTTCATCTGAACGTGCCGAAAGTACAATAATCGGAAAACTGCTTTCCTTGCGTACTTCACGGATAAACTCAATTCCGTCCGAATCGGGAAGCCCTAAATCAAGAATTATAAGGTCAGGTCTGTGAGAATTGAACATAAGAATTCCCCCTGCACAGCTTTCCGCTGTAATCGCCTGAAAGCCGTTTGCTTCGAGTAGTGCAGTTATAATATTTCTTATGTTGTTTTCATCTTCAACTACAAGAATTTTATACTTGTTATTCATCACAATTCTCCTCATTATTGAGGCAGAAGCTGAATACTGCTCCGCCATTTTTGGGGGATTCCGCAAAAATTTCGCCGCCGTGAGCTTTGATAATTGTTGCACAAACGGAAAGTCCGATTCCCGAATTTATTTTTGTATCCGTAGGTGCAGTTCCTCCGCCGCAGCCTGTAAAAATTGTTTTAAGCCTTTCAGCGTCTATGCCGCAGCCATTATCGGAAATTTCAAATGTCGTTCTTTTTTCATCAACTTTTACTTTAAGCCGCAGTTCCGTCATTCCCTCAGCGTGTTCTACAGCATTATCCAGTATATTTACAAGCACCTGTTCAATCAGAAGTGCGTCCATGGGAATTGAAATAAACTCATCGGGAATATCAATAATTACTTCCTGTTCAGGGTATCTTTTTCTGAATTTTCTCAGTACCGAATCAATCAGTTCTTCAAGGGGAACTGAATTCATAAGGAGTTTAACTTTTCCACCGTCAAGTTTTGTAACTGAAAGAAGATTTTCAACCATACGTGTAAGCCATTGTGAATCCTCTCTTATACCTTTCAACAGAGTGATTTTCTGTTCCTTTGAAAATATATCAAAATTATCGAGTATAGTTGAACTTGCACCATATATCGTAGTAAGGGGAGTACGCAGGTCATGGGAAACAGCACGAAGAAGATTTGCTCTCATACGTTCCTTTTCACTTTCAGCCTTTATTGCTTCCTGACGTTTTATCTGAGTTGTTAAAGCACCCGTAATAATAGTGACGATAATCATAATTACCGCTGAAATTATATTCTCGGGAATTGTGAAATCGAATTTAAAAAAGGGCAGGGAAAAAGCAAAATTAAAGATAAGAACGCTGAATAAGGCTGAAATTATGCCGTATATGTACCCTTCCGTAAAGAATGCAATGAGGAATACTGCAAGAACAAAAACCGCAGGAATAAGAGTTTCGGTAAGAAAAACATTCTGAATAAAAAGACAAATTCCAAAAGCTATTGCCAGTATAGAAAGTGAAATAAGCGTATTTTTTATAATTTTCAGCATGATTTTTTCCCTCCTTTTTACATTATAACATAAAATGCGGTAAAGATTTGGTAAAAATTTACCACGGCATAAGCTGTAACTGAGTTTCAGGAGCAATAAAATGAACAGCAATATTTAGATAGTACCATTAAATATTTACAACTCTCATTATACCATACGGCTAAAATCAAGTCAATTATTTTTTAACCGCATCTTTACCGCATTTGTGATAGAATTAATAAGGGTTCGGAAATAACCCAAAATCAGGTATCTGATATTTTTAGAGATGCCCTTTAGAAAATCGAAAGGAGTAAAAATGACTATTTTTGATGTGCTGACGTTAATCGGAGGACTTTGTCTTTTCCTGTTCGGTATGAACGTAATGGGAAATGCTCTTGAAAGAAGGGCAGGAGAAAAACTCAGGGTAATTTTAGGAAAGCTTACCAAGAACAAAGCAACAGGATTTTTGACAGGTCTTGGAGTTACCGCTATAATTCAGAGTTCCTCTGCAACAACTGTTATGGTTGTAGGCTTTGTAAATTCGGGGCTTATGACGCTGAAACAGGCTATCAACGTAATTATGGGTGCCAATATCGGTACAACAGTTACAGCGTGGATTTTAAGCCTTGGCGGTATAGAAAGTGACAATACTTTTGTTCAGCTTTTAAAGCCTACGGCTTTCACTCCCATTCTTGCACTCATAGGAATTATATTTACTATGATGTCAAAAAGTGATTCCAAAAAGGATACAGGTACAATTCTTTTAGGATTTGCAACCCTTATGTTCGGTATGGATACAATGTCGGGAGCAGTAGAAGGACTTAAAGATGTTCCCGAATTTACAGAGTTATTCATCTTATTCACAAATCCCATTTTAGGTGTGCTTGCAGGTGCAATCCTCACAGCAATTATTCAGTCCAGCTCCGCTTCTGTAGGTATTCTACAGGCACTTTCTGTAACAGGCAAGGTAACATTCGGTTCGGCTGTTCCTATTATTATGGGGCAGAATATCGGTACTTGCATTACCGCACTTCTTTCATCTGTGGGTACAAATAAAAACGCTAAACGTGCTGCACTTGTTCATCTTTCATTCAATATAATCGGTACAATTATTCTGCTTACTCTTTTCTGCATTATAAAATCTTTTGTACATATTCCGCTTCTTGATAAATCTGCTACTCATATGGGTATTGCAATTGCTCATTCAGCATTTAACATACTTTGCACCGCATTTCTTCTTCCTTTGTCGGGACTTCTGGAAAAACTTGCTATGAAGTTAATACCTGACGATAAGAAGCCTGAAAAGAATGTTGAACTTGATGAAAGACTTTTAGCAACCCCACAAATTGCGTTGGTGCAATGCGGTGAGGTAGCAGGGGAAATGGCAAGAATTTCCGTTGACGCACTTAAAAAGGGCATAACTGCACTTTATAAATATGATAAAGAACTTGCAGATGAGGTGCGTCATCTTGAAAACAGAAGTGACCACTATGAAGATATTTTAAGTGCATATCTTGTTAAACTCAGCAGTTCTAATATAAGCGAACATGATAGTGTTGAATCTGCTAAGCTGCTTAAAATGATAGGCGACTTTGAAAGAATTTCCGACCATAGTGTTAATCTTCTTGAATCTGCGGAGGAAATGAAAGAAAAGGGCATAGAATTTACCGACAATGCTAAAAAAGAAATCAATACCCTTTGCAATGCAGTTACGGAAATTCTTGACCTTACATACAAAGCATATATTGATAATGACATTGAAACAGCTTATCTTGTTGAACCTTTGGAGCAGGTTATTGACGGGCTTAAAGAAAAAATGAGAACACACCATATTTTAAGACTTCAACAGGGTGAATGTTCAATTGTTGCAGGCTTTGTGTGGTCTGATTTACTTAATAATCTCGAAAGAACAGCTGACCATTGTTCAAATATTGCAGGCTGTTTAATCGAGGCGGCAAACAATAAAATGACTATTCACGAAGATTTGCGTGATATCAGAAGCAACAGTCAGGATTACTGGGATAAATACAAGAATTATCTCGGTAAATATGCTGTTTAAAATAAAGGGAATATGAAAGGATTAAATTATTATGGGAATTTTATTACAAGTTTTATTACTCGCTGTGGGCTTTGTTATGCTGGTTAAAGGCTCGGATTGGTTCGTTGACGGTTCATCGGGAATTGCAACAAAATTCGGTATTCCTCAGCTTGTAATCGGTCTTACAATTGTAGCTATGGGAACAAGCGCTCCAGAAGCTGCTGTAAGTATAAGTGCGGCTTTTAAAGGAAATGCCGACATCACTATTGGCAATATTGTGGGAAGCAACATTCTCAATATTCTGATTATACTTGGACTTTCTTCCATTATCGTCCCTATCGCCGTAGCAAAATCAACAATAAAAGTCGAAACTCCATTTATGATTGCTATAACGGTTATAATGCTTATTCTCGGTCTTGACGGCGTTGTAAGTCTTGTGGACGGTATTATTTTAATTGTGCTTTTTGTTGTATACCTCGCTTATCTGTTTCGTATGGCAAAAAAAGATAAGAATACTGAAAATGATGAAGCTGCAAATAATATGTCTGTATCAAAGGCAATAATCTTTGCAATCATTGGTCTTGTACTTATTGTAGGCGGCAGTAATGTAACTGTTGACGCAGCTACAAAAATTGCACAGGCACTTGGCGTAAGTGAACGCTTTATCGGTCTTACAATTGTTGCCCTCGGTACATCTTTGCCTGAATTGTTCACATCAGTTACAGCTGCAAGAAAGGGAAATGCAGATATAGCTATCGGTAATATCGTAGGAAGCAATATTTTCAACATACTTTTCGTTGTAGGAATTTCCTCCATTGTTATTCCGGTTCCTTTTGCAGCAAACTTCATTTTTGACAGCATTATCGCTATTGCAGCAGGTGTTCTTCTTCTCCTCTGTTGTATATGGACAAAGCAGCTGAAACGCTGGGCAGGTATTACAATGCTCCTCAGTTATGCCGCATATTTCGTGGTACTTCTTAATAATCAGTAAATGCAATACCGCACATTTGAAGATGTGCGGTATTTTGCGTGGTATATCAATTTATTTGTTAGGGCAATTCTTATCAAAACCTGGATTGCAGGCGTAGAAATTCTTGGAATTGAGCCTGTCGGTAGTCAGGCGGAGAGCTTCGCCAAAACGCTGATAGTGGACGATTTCACGCTGTCGCAGGAACTTAATCGGATCACGTACATCGGGGTCATCGGCAAGGCGGAGAATGTTGTCATAGGTGGTACGTGCTTTCTGCTCTGCCGCAAGATTTTCGTGAAGGTCGGTGATGATATCGCCCTTGGACTGGAAATAAGTTGCGGTAAATGGAGCGCCTGATGCAGCTACGGGATAAATTCCTGTGGTGTGGTCTACAAAATAGGTGTCAAATCCGCTTGCCTTGATTTCATCAATGGATAAATCCTTGGTGAGCTGATAGAGTATTGCCGAGATCATTTCGACGTGGGCAAGTTCTTCGGTGCCTGCAGTGGATACTAATTTGCCCCTCTGTTTGATTGAGTTTGCAATTTTCTGTTGCATGGTATGCGATTTTATGGTATAATATATTATGAAAGATAATGTGGGAGGTGTGATATGGCATTAGAGAATAAGCTCGGTATCACTAATTCAGCAGAGCTTGCAGACGTAGAAGAACGCATCAGCAAGCAAAAGGCGGCTGAATTATTTGAAACAGGGTACTTAGATACGCTTGAAGCAGGCAGTTTCGCAGCACTTGCGGAGATACATCGTTATTTGTTTGAAGAAATATACGATTTTGCTGGAAAGCTCCGAACAATGAATATTGCAAAGGGAGGCTTTCGTTTTGCTCCTGTGATGTATCTGGCAGAGGCTTTGAAGTCCATCGAAAGAATGCCGCAGTCTAACTTTGAGGAGATAATCGCAAAATATGTAGAGATGAATGTAGCTCATCCATTCCGTGAAGGTAATGGTCGCAGTACACGCATATGGCTTGATTGTATACTAAAGAAAGAACTGGGTATGGTTGTAGATTGGAGTGCTGTTGATAAGCAGGATTATCTTCTTGCTATGGAACGCAGTCCTATAAGGGATACCGAGATTAAGCTGCTGTTGAAGCAAGCACTTATCGACAGAATAAACGACCGTGAAGTCTTTATGAAGGGAATTGACGCAAGCTACAGTTACGAAGGGTATTCTGAGTACAAAACAGGTGAGATAACCTCGGATTGATAGATACAGAATAAAATTAAAAGACAAATATCCACGCTCCTACTTTTCTTCGGAATTGTAGGAGCTTTCAGTTTTAAGCAGAGTATCCCCTTGATGCAATATCTTGTTGACTGCAAGAAAATTAGATTTGTTCAAGAAAAACTGTATTTTGAGTATGAACTGCAATTTTTGATATGCAATATGCACGATGCAGAAAAGCTGTATACCCTGAATTGGGGGTATACAGCTTTTAATGGTTTTATGGCTGAGATTTGCAGAACTCTGACCACCAGCGTTCACGATCAAAGGCGGTCATGTTGTCCCATTCTTCTTCACGCCGCTCAATTTCATCATAAGACCCCCAGTCATCAACAGCTACGCAGTCGTTGCCATTCTCATCTACACAGGGGAAGCAGTCATCTTCCAAGCCGTGATAGATGAATTTACGGCGGATAAACTTTTCAAAGGTCGGATAATCGACAAGCTGTCCTTTATGTGCTTTCATTCTGCCATAAGCATTGGCAAGCGTACCGACTACATTTTCGTAGTCACTGCGGTTTCGGTTGTCATACAGCTCCGTAAGAACAGCGGTAAGTATTTTATCCTCAATCGTCAATGTTACGATATCCTCATCATCGTTTGAAGTTACGGTAGTTTTAATGTGTTTTACCACATTGGCAAGCTCAGAAATAGTGTTATCCGAAAAGCCAGTATCTTTCTTGCCATTAGCAACGAGGTAATCAGTTGATACATCAAAATAATCGGCAAGCTTGCAGATTATTATAGCGGAAGGTACGCTTGTACCTGCGGCATAGCTGCGGAGAGTCTTTCCGTCAACGCCTATTTCTGTTGCAGCCTTGTTTATGCTGACGTTTTTAGCGGCGAGAAGGGTATTGAACTTTGAAGCGAAGTTCTTTTTCCATACAGTCTCGTCAATATCGTACTTATTATCGATCATATACATCTTCCTTTCAGATAAGTTGGGAGTAAACTCTTGGAGTATACTCCATAGACATTTATGTTTGTCTGTGATAAAATATTGTTAATAGCAAGGCTGGGGATAAACTCTTGACATTCGGGAGTCTCTACCTGATATTATAAGACAAAACACATGATTTGTCAATAGCTTTTTTAAAGACACCCTAAAAGGAGGAAAAATGATGCTGAATAATTATTATGATGATGCAGAACACAGAATTGCAATCTTTGAAGATACCATGGGTATGTGCTGGGAGAACGTAGATCTTTCCGATGCCATTGACAGTACAATTGAGCACACAAGGCTGTACAGAGCAGATAAACCTGTAAAGACAGCCAAGTCTCAATATGAGGATACAATAATTACAGTTACGGACGAAAGAACTCTTGCGGCAGCTAAGAGACTTCATGCTGAGTTTGCCGATAGTCGTATTGCAGTACTTAATTTTGCTTCGGCAACAAATCCAGGCGGTGGAGTTAAGTCTGGAAGTACAGCGCAGGAGGAGTCGCTCTGCCGATGCAGTACTCTGTACCAATGTCTTGATACGGACAATCTTGAACAGGGCTTCTACAGATACCATAAGAAGATCAATGATTTAAGGTATACCAACACTTGTATATATACTCCTGATATCGTTGCTTTCAAGAGCGATACAAGATTCCCTGAACTGATGAACGAAAATGATTGGTTCAAGGTAGATGTTATAACTTGTGCCGCACCTAATCTCAGAAGGATTCCATACAACAGAATGAACCCAGGGAGAGGTAAAGCGATTACTCTCAGCGACAGTGAACTGCTTGATATTCATAAAAAACGTGGCAGACGTATTCTGTCAGTTGCTGCTGAAAACAGTGCAGATGTTGTAGTTCTGGGAGCATTCGGCTGTGGAGCTTTTGCAAACAATCCAAGGGTAGTTGCACAGGCGTATAAAGATATACTGACGGAGTTTAAAGGTGTTTTCAAGGCGATTTGCTTTGCTGTATACTGTCCGCCCGATAACAAGACTAATTATAATGTGTTTTCAAGTACTATAATAAGAAAAAAGACCTGCCTTTAATATCAAGACAGGTCGGTATCTCTATTCGGATATTTCGGGTAACTTCTTGTTTAATCCCATAAGGTATGCTTTAATAAGCCCTTTGTCGTTATTGTTGAGATTACGATACATGGCGATGACTTCACGCTCGTCATCATTGAGTATATCGGAAAGCTCAGTGACCGTTGTTTGCTCGTCAAAGAACTGCGTCAGACTGATCTGAAGTCCGCTGCATATCTTTTCAAGCGTTATAACACTGGGAACGGTATTGCGGACGAAGATATTGTTCAGCGATGAGTACGCTAAATCCGCTTCTTTAGCAAGCCTGTATATAGTCCAGCCACGCTCATTAAGGAACTGTTGTATTCTGGTTAAGATGAAGTTCTTTTCTTGCTCCATGATATACTCCTTTCAATTTCTCATACTTATATTTTACTGCATTTTGAAACTTTTTAACAGATGAAGAAATGAGAACACTATACTGCTAAAATGAGAAATACGACGTTGCTCTGAATTGAAATGACATTGTACTGGCTTTCATATGATATTATACTGCGCTGAATGAATATCCAACTATTTTGATTTGATGTGAATCTGATTTTGAATTTATTTTTATCTGTTTTGTAAATAAGGCTGCTCTGAATTGGAAATGAGATTGGCTTATAATACAGCGTGAGTTGCTTTCGGGTATATGCCGTAAAAAGTAGGCTGTAGTAAGAGAAAGATACTTTAAAGCGATACGTATTAATGATACTAAAAAGACGTCAAGACTTGTTTTTTGCCAAAACTACGCTGAAAATGGGCGCTCTATGCAAATTTGAAATAATGATAAAGCTGCCCTGCGATGATTTGTATCGGGACTTCTGGAATTGACTTTTGTAACAATTTGTTGAAGTGAGATTTGTTTGATTTGAAATAAGGTTTATCTGTTCCGGAAGGCGAATGAAAGGACTGATATTGTGAAGCTGACAGATAGGAAGAATAAAATTCTTAAGCTTATTTATTTTCGCTCATATAGTGATTTCTCTTATAGCGTAAACGGAAATTTTAGCGTTGAAGTCGCAGAGTCGGATGAAACTTACACCGAGTTCTGTGTATCGGACGGTAAAGATAAAAGATGTGTGATGATAGTCAAGCAAACATCACTCAGAGTGTTCCATGATGTGTCTCCTGAAGATTTACTGATTTGTATTATAGACAGGCTATTGGAGAGTTATGCTGTGAGTAAATGCGAGAGCTTCGATAATCTGGAGATGATACTGATTAACATACTGCTACATAGAGTGATATAATGCTTGACAAAGCTGTCACAATGAGTTATAATTATAATGTCGAGTTATGACAAATTCTGCGTATAGATGACCTATAATTTTCATATTATAGGAATTTTAATGATGGAGGTGCAACATGAATAACAGTGTTATTTTGTGTCCTGATAATCTTACAGCGAATGTGTGCGGTATAAGTCTCTCTGCAGAAACTCCAACAGAACTTTATGTTAATGTAATTGAGACATTGTTAAAAAACTATCCGAGTATTATCGGTTTAAAAGAAACTCATTTTACGAGTGACAAAAGCCGTGCTGAATTGTACACGGGAACAACGAGGAAATTTCAACTTAATGGTAGTTGTGTTTATATCAAGACTGGATTTTCAACTAAAGACAAATGGAAAGGAATTGAAAAAACTTGTCAGTTGGCAGGAATTATTATGCAACTCAAACTAGATGGTGCGATTGATAAACCGAAGGATTCGATTGTGAACCAGTCATTTGTTAAGAATGCTGCAATGAATCGGATTGCGGATGCAAGGTCGAGTATTAAAGAAAGTTTGGCAGCTGACCAGGGTTGTACATATATAAAGCCAACTTTAGATGGAGCTAATATTGGAGTCAAGGCAATGGATAAATCTTTGAACTTTGCTTTTCATAGTGAGTATTACATTGGCTTTGATAGGAGCTATTCATTACTTTCTTCCACAGCATGTGATTATAATGGAAGCTGCTATATAAGATATGATAAGGGGTTTTATAATGATTATGGTAGCTATATCTCTATTAATGGAATATGCAAGATAGACTCAGATGCTAAAATTTCATTAATCAGATCGGATAATGACAATTTTAATGGGAATTTTGCAGTTAATCATAATGGTATCTTTGTATTAAACGGCAATAGAATAACTTTATTTGATGAAGACGGAAAGAAAAAAGCAAGCATAACAATTTGTAAGTCAGATGCCATCTATATTTATGATAATAAAGTGTATGCAATTGATTTGCAGCATGCTGTATATGAATACGATATTTATGACAAAAAGAGTAAAAGATTACTTTGGATGTTTAAGGAGCATCGTTCTGAGATAAAAGAACTACTTATTGATGAACTGGTATCAAAAGGGCTTGATTTTAAGACGTTGCAAAAAGGGATCACAGTTATTGATGTCAAGAACATCGGTGTATATGCAAACGATAGTTATGTAATTTGTGGCTTTAGTTTTCTTAATGAAAAGTATTACAATCGTCCAGAGGTGTATTTTTGCTACGATTTGATTAAAAATACATGGAATTATATTCATGTAGCTTCTCCTGATGCCACAGTTAAAATCTTTTCGTTTGATATGAAGAATAGTAGAATATGGTGGTATAAAGAAAATCAAGGCAATAAGTATTTGTTCAGTACATCTATTCGAAAATATGAAAAGTCACTTTGTAATGTATTGAGATATCAATATGTATTCCCATATATAGAAACTAACGGTTGTTCCAAATGTGCACTTTATTTTGATGGTGAGAAAATGTATTATAGCACAGCTAATTGCTTTTATGCTATTTGGAATAATGGAAGCTACAACTTGTGGAAACGTTCAGAATACAGTGGTGGAATTGATTTCAGAGTTGTTGATAAATATGTATATTCAGACAGAATTGAGGATTATTACCTTACTGACGATGTTAAGTTGTTCCCTGCAACCTATAAATATCCTTGCGGAACAGAACTTCTGGTTTATAAGAAAGAGGATATTGCTAAATTATTATGAATTATGGAGATATGAGTTATGTTCAATTGGGATAAGTTCTGGAATTATTATAATGCAGCTACCAAAAACCGTAATCAATCTAAAGTATCGGTTATGGACAGAGGCATGAGAAATGCGTGGAATCAGTATTGGTCTAAGCATTGCGGAGGTATCGGAACACTGTTCGTAGATGATGTTTTTTATGGTAAAGGTATGACTGAGTATTGTAAGCTTGCAAAAACGCATATGATGTCATTGGGCTTAAGCACGGCGATTGCTGATGGTGTTCTCAAGCAACTTAAACAGTATTGTAAGGATACAAAATAATAAGAAAGAAGGTAAGTAAATATGGGATTATTCAGTTTTATCAGAGATATTCGTGAAGGTTTTGTAGACAGTGATATAGGTGATAAGATAATGACTATAGAGTCTATTATTATTGGCGTAATAGGATTCTTTGTTTCTTTGCTTCATTTTGATTTTGGTTTTGGTAAGTCTGCTATTATAGCACTTGTAATTTGCGTATTGATACCATGTCTTGTAGGACTTATAGAGGTATGTGCTATAATATTCAGTATAGTTTTCAGTTTAGTCTGGGCAGTCTTAGGCTATTTTGTAGGTGCAATAATAACAGGAAGCTTACTAGCTGGAGTATTGATAGCGTTAATTATATTTGTTCTCAGCATATTTGTACATAAGGTATTTGCTGGAATTGGCTATGAAAGTGTTCTGAGTTTGTTCCTTAGAAGATAGGAGTAATGTTGAATATGAATAATGAACCGAAAAAGGTTGCACTTATAGTTATTGTTCTCTTGGTTTTACTGCTGATAGTGCTTCTGAAATAACAATACATCCCGTCCACTCTCGAATGGACGGGATGTTTGTATTTAATAGATTAATATTTTTTCCATCCCTCCTCACCGCACATGTCAAGATTTGTAATCATACGCTCAATAGTAACGTCATTTCCATGCTTAAGTTCGACATCGCAATAGTAGAAACCCTTACCTGAGTAATAGTTGTCATAGAAGCATAAAAGTACGTCGTCAATCAGTCTCTTGTATTTATTTTTGCCTGAAAACTTTGATGCTGTAACTCTGCAGTACAGAACGAACTTGCATTTGCAGGAGCATAAAAGGGTAGCTAATCTTTTGTGAAATTTTATTTCACGTTCGTTGACTGCGTACTTACCATTTGTAAGCAGGTAAGGAGGGTCAACAAACAAGATAAACTTTCCCTTATGAGAATACTGTTTAATAACATCCATCATGTCCGCCTGCCAGATTTCAACTCCTTGAAGAATGCCGTTTAATTCCAAGATGAACGGCATCTTTTTTTCCAGCTCATCGATTCGTTTTTGTATGGAGGAGTTAGAGGCGCGCTGACTGTGTATCAGGGTAAAGAAGGTTAATACAGCATTGATGATACTTTTGCTATAGCCTATAGTAGTCAAGTGCCTTGTTAAATCACTGATTATGGAGTTACTATACTTGGAGGATAAAGAACAGTTGGTTTTTACATATGTGATAAAGTCTTTTATTGCGTTAATAAGAGCATAGTATTCATCTCTGATACAAGTGTATAGATTGATCTTGTCCTTATCGATGTCAGCTATAAAGCGCTTACATTTATGGTCGTATGGCAGAAAGAAAAGAATTATCAGCCCCAGTCCTCCTGCACAAGTCTGGAAGAAGTTAGTTATCCCAATTTCAGCGGCTTTACGTACCACCTGTGAATTAGGGCGTTTAAATTCAGGACGATGCTTCATACCGCTTACATAGCTGAATTGACTTTTGTATGTATTATTATTCATTGTTATTACCTCGCTTTCGTCATTTGAGCTGTCTGAGATAGACTGCTATTTCATCTTCTGAGTATAGATTTACTACCATAGCGTTGCTGATGAGTCCGTTCATAGAGAGCGATTTCGCTGCGCTGAGTTTTTCAAGCGTTGTTCGATCTTCATGGGATATTCGGACTGTTATGGAGCAATCCTTTCCTTTGTATGTGTGATTAAGTATCTCCTTAATTCCTGGGTCATCTACCAGCTTGTCCACTTGCGGCATGGGAAGTGAAGCAATAATCTGCCTGATAACCTCAGGATCGGATGCAGACTTGTTTATTCGTTTTAGTATCTTTTCTTTCACCTCCTTGAATAGCTTTTTGTTCACCTTGAAGCTTGTGCGTTTGGATTTTTTGGTTTTGGTGTTTGGCATAAAAAACACTCTCCTTAAATTAATGTCAGAGAATTATCTCTGCAAATATATAAGAGCGTTTTACACTTTTCGAGAAACACTTATAGAAATTAAAAAAGTAAACTCATGGTTTGGTGATGCTATTCTTACATAGATAGAAGCTTTAAAATTCAAGATATTATTTAGCATAGTTTTACCCATTGCCTTACGTAGTTAGAACACAAAAAAATATAAAGGTATAATTAATGGATTTAGAGGAGTTCTGACGGTTTTTCTTGGTTTTAGAATAGGGAACAGAAATTGCAACAGACGACAACCTATAAATTAGATAAAATGAAAAATGTAAGATATCTATTTGTGAATTTAGTCCTGTTGGCATTTTAAAGCTAATTTGAAAATTCCTTACCCTCGCCATCAAGAGTACTAACATTGCTCCTTTATCAAGCACGAGCTGACCACAAGTACTTTTTTGCAAGCGATCATATTATAAGGCGTAACAGTTTTTTGTTTGTTCCTGTATCGCATGGGCGGTAATCTGCAAGAAACAAACCTCTCGTTCAGAACATAATGTGACCCACAGAAATTTTGCAAAATCCGAAGAATTGAAGCTGTCGTTAAAGATAATGATTAAAGCGTAATAAAACGGCTCTGTTTCGTCATGTTGACAGCAAGCTGAGAATTAAAGCTTTCAAAGTTGACTTCTGACTCTCGGAGTCCAATATCACCTCAATACTAACAAGGAGGTGAGAGTATGGATGTGCTTTCTACGTTAGAAGAAGTGATGAGACGACACAAAGGACAATACGCTGTAACTGCTGCAGTAAGAGACGACAGGGGTATCGCTTATCATTTTAGTGTTATCGGAACATATGACAATATGGACGATGCTGTTGTTAAGAGTGATGAACTATGTCAAAAGGGTATTGATTCAGTAGTGATTCCTTGCCTTACTGATAAAGAACTTGAAACAAGTCTGTCACCAACGGAAACGGCGTATTTGTTCAGACGGATATTCAGCAGGCACAATGATGTTAAGAATACCGATATCACCGTTTCATTCGATGAGGCGATTGCGATATTCTGCGAAATCGTCCATAATACATGATTGAATGAGTAAATATCCTCCTATGAAGATGAATAGTTAAAGAAAGGCTCACTGTTTGGCGACAGTGAGCCTTTCTTCATCCGTAAAATGGCATACAAGCCAAGCTGTAATATGGCTGAAATGTCATACATTTTCCTT
Organism: Ruminococcus sp.; assembly: GCA_045539715.1. Taxonomy (GTDB): domain Bacteria; phylum Bacillota; class Clostridia; order Oscillospirales; family Ruminococcaceae; genus Ruminococcus. Next base: position 15,990 of record JAZQFV010000090.1, read on the forward strand.
GTTGAATTGATCTCTGTCCATATAGATTTCGGTTTCTCTAAGGCTGTGTAAATGAAAGTTCAAGCCAATCAAACAAGAGTATACAATTATACACAAGCGTAAAAATGTATTTTATGAGTATAACGGCACTTCTTTTTCATTTTTTTAAATGATACTGCTCTAAAACGCTTCAAGCAGACTGCTGTCTGTAATTATTCTTTAGCATCAGGGTTTGAAAACTGTATTCGAATATAATGAGTTCTGTGAATTTAAATGATTCCAGTTTGAAACCTCATGAATGCACGCTTTAATCGGAGAGCTTTGCCGTATTTGTTCCGATTTTTCTTTGTCCAAATAATTGATCGCTTTTAATTTGCATACAAGGCACTGGCGAGAGTCTGGAAAAGTGTGAGCTGAGAAATAGAAGGATAAAAGCTGAAAAAATAATTTTAAGATTCTTAAATATTGTCAAGTTTTTAATTGAGACAAGCTTTTAATGTTGCTAAGGAAAAAATAATAGATAAATGCGGTAATCAGATAAGCAATGAGCAAGTGAAAGAAAGGAACTGTTCTATCTGTTATTGTGCTATGTTGCTGTTCATGATTGAAAGGCAGAAGCCTTTGTCGGATATGCACACCGAAGTGTAGGGAAAAGAGCATTATTTATAAATAGAAAGACCTGAGTCGATGTGGCTCAGGTCATTTTTTTGCGGCAGGGAGGGTGGATAGGTGTTACAACTGCTTTGAAATCCTTTGATTTTGCTACCCTGTATTTCCCTTGTTTGGTCTTGGTCAGATCATTTCGTTTATGTCAGCACCCTGTAATCAGTTCAAAAAAGTATACTTTTTTGAACTATGAAAATTTTATAGAGTTGTTGTTTATAAAGTCTGAGATGCAAATAAATAGACGTCCGATAAGTACAGCGGACTATTACAGACAACACGAGGTGATTCAAATGGAGACAAGGATTTACGGCTATGCACGGGTATCCTCAAAGGAGCAGAATGCAGACCGACAGCTGGAGGCTCTTAGGAACTATGGAGTTCCTTATGAGAACATCTTTACTGATAAAAGCTCTGGAAAAGACACTGAACGAGAGTCTTACCGAGCTTTAAGGAATGTTATTCTTCGGAGCGGAGATACCCTTGTAGTCAAGGAGCTTGACCGCCTGAGCAGAAATAAGGCTGATATCAAGCAGGAGCTTGAGTATTTCAGTTCAAAGGGTATCAGAGTGAAGATACTTGATATCCCTACGACTTTGACGGATTATCCTGATGAGCAGGCATGGGTACTGGGTATGGTAAACAACATTCTGATTGAGGTGCTGGGCAGTATTGCAGAAGCAGAACGCACGAAGATTCGCCAGCGTCAGCTTGAAGGTATTGAACAGGCACACAAGAAGAACGTTAAATTCGGCAGACCAAGAGCAAAGAAGCCTGATGTGTGGAATGATGTTATGGAAAAGGTAAGGTCAGGCGAAATGAAAGCAGTTGATGCCATGAAAGCTATGGGTATCAAAAGAGGGACATATTACACGCTGATCAAGCGAGAGAGTGAGGGTAAGTTATGATGAATACAGCAGTTGCCGAAAGAACAAGCAATTTATCGCTTTCCGTTACATATAATGTAGCGTTGGGGGCTGGTAGATTGAAGCAGACAAAGAAGAGTACATTGATAGAAGCAACCAATACGGCACAATTCTGCTCGATGCTGAAAACAGGTATCTATAGAAGTCTGTGCGAACAGGGGATCATCAGTGATCACACCCTGATGCAGCTTATGCAGATGCAAAGGGGCGGAAAATCATGCCAATAAAGGTTGCCGCTTACTGCCGAGTATCGACGGATAAGGATGAACAGCTCAGTTCTCTTGAAAGTCAGCGTAAATACTTTGCTGAGTACATAGAAAAGGCAGAAGATTGGGATTTGGTAGAGGTATACTATGACGAAGGTGTCAGCGGTACTTCTACCAGACATCGTGAAGGCTTTCAGCGTATGATGGAAGACGTGTATGCAGGAAGGATACAGCTTATTATCACAAAAGAAGTAAGCCGATTTGCACGAAATACCGTAGATACGCTTTCCTATACAAGACAACTTAAAGGATTGGGCGTAGGGGTATTGTTTATCAATGATAACATCAATACCCTTGAACCAGACGGAGAATTAAGACTGACGATTATGGCGAGTATGGCTCAGGAGGAGAGCCGCAAGACCTCAGAGCGTGTCAAGTGGGGACAGAAGCGGCGCATGGAGCAGGGAGTGGTATTCGGCAGAAGTATGCTTGGGTATGATGTCAGGGACGGTAAGATGTTTATTAATCCTGAGGGCGCTGATATTGTAAGGCTGATATTTCATAAGTATGTCAATGAGAATAAGGGTACTCATGTAATTGCAAGAGAACTTCTCGAAGCGGGTATTCATCCCTATCGTGTCAAGGAGTGGAGCAATACTGTTATTCTCAGAGTGCTTCGCAATGAGAAATACGTTGGCGACCTTTGTCAGAAGAAGACATATACGCCTGATTATCTTACTCACAGCAAGAAATATAACCGAGGGGCGGAGGAAAAAGTATATATCAGAGACCACCATGAACCGATTATAAGTCGTGATATGTGGGAAAGGGCACAGGTTATTCTTTCGGGCAGAGCACTGACAGATGAACAGAAATCAAGACATAGCTGTCGTTACTGGTGCAGCGGTAAAATCGTATGCGGAGAGTGTGGTGAACGCTTTGTCAGCCGTACAAAGAAGCTGTCTAAGGGTATCATTTACAAGGCATGGAGATGTGCGGCATCTGCAAAACACGGCACAAAAAAGCGTGATGTTCATGGTGTAGAGGTCGGCTGTATAAATCAGTCGGTTAATGAGCAGGTATTGCTTGAAGCTGTCGGGTATGTGCTGCGACTTATGCGGATTAATCGCAGAGAATTGATTGAGGAGATGAGAACTGAAATCAATGCCGTAGTGCGTAATGTTCCGACAGTTGATATAAAATCGCTGGAGTCGGATATTCGCAGGATTGAAGTGAAGAAGCAGACCTTGCTTGACCGAATGCTGGAGGGTATTGTCTCATCGGAAGATTATAAGCGGCAGAACAGTCTTTATGATGAGCAGATTCTGGAATTACAGCGAAGAATTGATGCGCATCATCAGTTGAAGTCAGAGCTTTCCTATCAGGCACGCAAGATGGAGGAATGCATTGACTGTGTAAAGAGGATGCTCGACTTTGAAGAACCAGACGAGAATATCTGTGGGGAGGTCACAGAGCGTATTACCGTTTATCATGGACATACTCTTGGGATAAAGCTCAGATATGTTCCTGTTGTAATGCTGAGGTACAGAACTTCCGGAAGAGGCAGCCGCTATACCGCCGAGTTTGAAATGATATAAAAACAGCCTGTTTCTATGGGGTATGTCATAGAAACAGGCTTTGATTTTGGAATATAGGATAATGGTGCAATTTAGTGAGCGATATACCTATATCCGTCAGAAGTCCCTTGACTTCGCCATATGGCATAACATAACGCTGATTGAGATAGCGGAGAGATGCTGCCAATTCGCCGTCGGGACCTCCAAGCTGGCTGATAATAACCTTAGCCAGTTTAGCGTTGGGATTTTTAATTTTTACAGGATACTGTAATTTATTGCAATATCTCTGTTGTACATATGTAAGTCAATCTTGATTTGATTTCATTCGTTTTTCTTATTTGACAAATTTCATTTCTGCTCATCATCTTTGTTTACTGACATTTTATGGATTGGTATGAAAATATGCTAAAAAATGCCCCAAGGAGTAATCCTCGGGGCATTCTGAATTCAATCCATAAGTATTTCCATATTTTTCATATGGCTGATGTCCTGTCCTGTGAATGCAATCTGCATTAGTGCATAAGTTATGTCAGCTGCCAGCTTTTCTTCTTCTTCCTTTGTATGCTTTGGAATATTGCAAATGATTTTTGCACCGTTGTAACGATTTCTGATAATACCGATAATTTCGGTTTCTGTCTCAGTTTCGCTTATAACGTCGTATTCTGTTCTTTCCCACATAGAGGGTTTTTCCTTTTTCTGTTTTGCCATAATAATTCCCCCTTTCAAGTAAGTGTATGCAATAACGGTTGTACCAGTTGACAACTTGATTTTTGTGGGGTATAATATGCATATACGAAAAGGTGTCGATATATTGCGGATTTGAAGAAACAAGTGGTGAATATTATGAAAAAGAAAAAAGTAGTTTGTATATTTTTAATTTTGATATGTTCTGTATTGGCTTTTATAATTTCTTGTCATTATAAATACAAGAACGAACCTGAAACAGAGATACGTGTTATTTCGCAGCGTCATAGTATGCTTTACGGTGCTTATGAATACGATGGTGAACTGTATAGAAGCACATCTAATGGTATATACAAATACGTTGAAAACGGCGGGAATGTTGAAATAATTAAGGTTGATTCTGATTATTTCAATTTCACAATTTCAAATGAAAAAATTTATATTGTAAGCTCAGATGAAAAAAATGCATTTCTTTCAATTTACAGTATGAGTGGTAACTTGTTAGACAAACATGAACTTCCTGTTGAATATTTATCTGGTATAGGAATTGTTGATAATTACCTCATTGGTGATATTTCAACAGAAAAGGGAAAATATATCTTTAAGGTGTTTGATATAGAAAATGAGTTAACAGAAGTTGATATAAAGCTTACAGAATGTATTTATTATTCCAAAACACATTATAGCTACGGAGAAGAATACATTTCAGCTGCATTAGATGATAAAAGTTATTTTATTTGTAACAATGGTTATATTAAATCGTCAAGTGAAGAATATCTGGCTGCTAATGAAAAATATCTGGCATATACATACGGTATTGTTGAACCTTCGATAAACTATATTGATACAACGACAGGTGAAAATAAAAATATCCCATATTATAAACTTAATAGAATATCCAAAATAATTTTAACAAACTTGAAAGATGACAATCTTACAATAGCATCTACCGATTATAAAAATCCGGACAGATATCCAAGAAGCCTCTTTGATACTGATTTGATTAAATACCATTGGGCTGATAGTTATTCTGTTATTGACTTAAAAAGCGGAAAAGTACTTAAAAAGCATAAATTCAAAAAACATGAGAGAATAATTTTCATTGATGACGAAAAGATTGTAACCTACAAAGACGGAAAAGTTATTACCTATTCAACAGATGATTTTTCAAAAATAGACGAGCAAAAATACAGCGGTATTGTGAATGACGAAAAATACATTCTATATGTAGGCAACAGTACTATATTTGTTCTTGACCATGCTGCTGAAACATTGTTAGACACGATTCCGATTAACTAATGGGATTTTGTACAGACTATGAAAAGTAATTGGTAATCAATTTCAATAGGGTATATCACGCTGTTTCTGCATTTGCAGCCGAAAATCAGCCTGCCTTTGGCGAAATATGAGTTGGAAAAATGTATTGACAAAATTATTGGCGAGATGTATAATAAACATAGAGGTTCCCTATATAAAGGGCATCTCTAAAAACCCCTTTTGAGAAAAAACAGCTATGCATGACATCTACTGCGTCAACCTCCCTTGGAGTGCGGCAGCATGCCTGCGGAAGGTTTCCTTGTAGCTGCCATACCTATCTGCTTTTCCTTTAACTAAACGGGTTTTTAGAGATGCCCTAAAGGAATTTTCATGTCTGAATTTTAATATTGAAAGGGTGGTTTCATGAAGCCAAAGAAATTTTTAGCAGTTGTTACAGCTGCAACTATGATTACTGCAAATAGTATTAGTCCTATGC
>JAZQFV010000091.1:0-14913 GCA_045539715.1 Ruminococcus sp.
CATAGGCAGGAGAAGGACTTCAAATCAAAGGGAATACCATTACTGAAAGCAACTATGTCGAACTGGGTATTCTATGCAGCTGAGAAATGGTGTGTTCCCATAGTGCAGAATATGAAAGAAAAGCTGTTATCAGAAAAGATCATTCACGCCGATGAAACAGTATTTCAGGTACTGCACGAAGAAGGCAGAAAGGCAACGACCGATTCAAGAATGTGGGTATACTGCAACGGAAAGATCAATGACCGCAGTAATATCATTTTTGATTATCATCCTACAAGGAAAAGCGAAAACGCTGTCAGATTTCTTGGAGAATTTGATGGGTTCCTTGTATGTGACGGTTATGCAGCATACAACGCACTCCAAAATACAAGGAGATGCGGCTGCCTCACCCATGTAAGAAGATACTGGATAAACGCACTGCCTAAGGAAAAATCAGCATATGAAACATCATCAGCAGCCAAAGGCGTGGATTTCTGCAACAGGATATACCATGAAGAAAAATTGCTGACAGAACTTACTGCTGAGGAAAGATATAAGCAGCGTCTTGTAAAGATCAAGCCTTTACTTGATGCTTTCTTTGCGTGGGTGGAAACATTGCAGGTCAGCGGTAAGAACAAGCTTGTTGATGCAGTCAGATATACGCTCAATGAAAAGAAATATCTGTATATATTCCTTGAAGACGGCGATGTTCCCATAGATAACAACCGTGCTGAAAATGCTATCAGACCATTTACAGTCGGCCGTAAGAACTGGCTCTTCAATAATACCGCAAGAGGTGCAAAATGCAGCGCCATTTTGTACTCGATAATTTCAACAGCACAGGCTAACGGTTTGGACGTTGAAAAGTATCTGACCGACCTATTTTCTAATTCGTCAGGCACGATACTGCTCCCGTGGAATGATTGATAAAGTTTACCCTCGCCACTGGCGAGGTTAGTTTTGTATCTTATAGGACGCGGTTTATTTGACGGTTACGTATCAAAGGCATTGGTGAGAAGCGGCTGGATGAGATTATGGCGGTGATTGAGAGGCATCTAGGTGTATAAATTAGGCAAAAATCAGTAATCACATGGTCAGAACTGTATCAAATTTAGGGAGAATTAGCAAAATGTTATTAAAAAGAGATTTGATAAAAGAGTTCACTAATGATGCTGAATTAAAATCCTTTTGTGAGCAAACATGGGGAGACTATATTCGGAACTTAGATGAATCAATCATAAATAAGTTGATTTCAATTCAGAGTCACGGATTAAAAAGAGGCAACTGCTATGATGATGTACTAATAGATACCTATCAAAGAGAAATTTGGAAATTTCCACCTGTTCCTTTTGACATTATTGTTTATCGAGGTGGGGAAATGCGAGTTTCCGGAAGACCTTTTTTATCTACTTCTTTTTACAAAGAAACGGCTGCACATTTTGCCAATAAGAAAAATAAGATTCACACTATCATTATACGAAAAGGGGCTCATATAGTGCCCTCGCTCTATTTATGGCAGCCTGGTAGTTTTCCAGAGCAAGAGGTTGTCTTAGATGTATCATGCTTACATAGACGAATAGGGTATTATGAGTACTATAAGAAATAAAATGCCATATACCTTGTAAGCGTTGCAAGCAAATTCAATAGGAGTAGCAAAGTGCAAAGAGTAGATTGCAATAAATGATGGGATGGGGAGAATTCTGAATCTTCTCCCATGGCACTTGCAATAGTGCAGAATTTATGGTATAATACCAATAGTAAGAAAGGGGCGTGTGCCATATGGGAAAGTATGTAAATCCGGGGAATAAAGCGTTTGCGATTGTTGCGGGCGATGATACCTATGTTGACAAAACAGGATTAATTGAGTTTACGAATAACAGAATCGGAAGAATGCGTCCGCTCATCTGCTTCAGCAGACCACGCCGTTTCGGAAAATCCATTGCGGCACATATGCTGGCTGCGTATTACAGCAAGGGCTGTGATTCAAGAGAGATTTTCTCTGGTCTGAAAATTGCTGGACTGCCGACGTTTGAAGATGAGCTGAATAAGAATACGGTTATTTTTCTTGACATACAATGGTTGAAAAGCGTTGCAGCTGATCAAGGGCAAATGGAGCAGATTGTCTCTTTTATGCAGTTGCAGGTAATTGAAGAATTGCTTGAGATTTATCCCGATATTGTTGACAAGGATGAAAAATCTTTAGCGAATGCGTTATTCACCATTAATAACGCTACAGATGAACAGTTTATTGTTATCATTGATGAATGGGATTGTCTATTCCGTGAGGCGAAAGATAATAAGTCTCTGCAAGACGAATATGTAAGATTTCTGAGAGCCATGTTTAAGGGTGTGGCATCCGATGCTTTCATCAAGCTTGCCTACATCACAGGCATTCTGCCCATCAAGAAGTATGGCACACAGTCTGCACTGAATAATTTCAGAGAGTACACTATGGTTAGTCCTGGTAAGCTTGCAGAGTATGTGGGCTTCACCGAATCGGAAGTGCAGGATTTGTGCGAACTTTATGATATGGATTTTGAGGAATGCAAGCGTTGGTATGATGGTTATTCCTTCAACCATATGCAGTCGGTGTATAGTCCGAATTCTGTCATGAATGCGATTGATAGCGGAGAATTCGGAAGTTACTGGACAACGACGGAAACCTATGAATCATTAAAATTTTACATCGATACAGACTTCGATGATGTGCGTAAAAAGATATTAGTAATGCTTTCGGGAGAAACGGTAGAAATTAATCCGAGAACCTTCCAAAATGATATGAAGAGCATGAAAAACAGTGATGATGTTCTAACTCTCTTGATTCATCTTGGATATTTGGCATTCAACAATGCAGAGGGGTTTGCCTATATTCCGAACGAAGAAGTGCGACGGGAATTCATTACTGCTACTATGAACAGCTCCCGTGAAGAACTCTCCAGAGTCATCCGAAACTCCGATGCCCTGCTGAAAGCCACCCTCCGCATGGACGGTGATGAAGTCGCACAGCGAATTGAAATGGCACATCAGTATTATGCCAATGCCAAATTCTACAACAACGAACAGGCATTGCGTATGGTGATCATGCTTGCCTATGTGAGTCGTGTGGATGATTATTGCGATTTTCAGGAGCTTCCAAGCGGCAAGGGATATGCAGATATCCTGTTCTTCCCGAAGAAAAATTCTCGCAAGCCTGCACTTCTGATTGAGCTGAAATGGAATCATTCCAGTGGTGGTGCGATTGAGCAGATTAAGGAGAACGGTTATTGCGATGCAATTTCGGGCTATGGCGGAGATATTCTTCTGGTCGGTATTAATTATGATGAGAAAGAGAAGAAGCATAGCTGTCAGATTGAGAAGTTTGAGTACAATCGCAGCTGACGGTTAAAAGAAATATAATCTGGCTTTCAATCAATAACAAAAATCGTAATTGGCATTACATGGAAAATCAACTGAAATCACGAACTAAGTCACTGAGTTTTGAATAAAATATAAAAAACACTGAAAACCTATTGACAAAGTAAAGCGATAGTGGTATAATGTAAAAAATTGAATATTCATAAACCGTTGAGACGGAGATAACGGCAATGATGCCTTTACAGAGAACCTGTGGTGCTGAGAGTCAGGTAAGAAACAAGTTGTCAAATGGACCGTTGAGGGCGCAGTCAAAAGCGTGGTTTTGCCATGCTGAGTATTCTGCGACGTGTTGGCATACGTCAGTTGTCGGGAGTGTGTTGGCACTCTGCTAAGCGCACAGGGTCGTTCCTGTGAATCAAGGTGGCACCGCGGATACGGGCAAGTTATATATATTTGCAGTTATTCGTCCTTGGCAGAATTCTATTTTTATGAAATTCTGTCAGGGGCGTTTTTGTTTGTGCACAGCGAAAGCTCTTCTGACAGAATCAGAGGAGCTTTTTGTTTTACACGGAGGTGCATTATGAAATTCTTACCCGATATTGAAGAAATAAAAAATATTGCGGCAAGCGGAAAATACAACATCATTCCCGTAAGCTGTGAAATACTTTCAGATATCTGTACGCCCATTGAAGCTATGCAGAAACTGAAAAATATATCATCCCATTGCTATATGCTTGAATCGGCAGCGGCAAATGAAAAGTGGGGACGCTACACGTTTCTTGGTTTCGACCCGAAGCTTGAAATCACCTGCAAGGGCGAGGATATGAAAATCGGTGATGTAAGGCTTAAATCTGATAATCCCGATGAACATATCAGACAGCTTATGTCGGAATATAAAAGTCCGAAATTCGATTATCTCCCTTCTTTTACAGGCGGACTTGTCGGCTATTTTTCATACGATTATCTTGGATATTCCGAGCCGACTGTACGAAACAGTGCAGAGGATACCGAGAATTTCAAGGACGTTGACCTTATGCTTTTTGATAAGGTTATTGCCTTTGACAATGTCAGTCAGAAAATTATTCTCATTGTGAATATGTCGCTTAATGATATTGAAACAAACTACAATAAAGCGGTTTATGAATTGAAAAAGCTTATTGAGCTTATCCGCACAGGCGATAAGAAAATCGAGTGCGGACATTTAACAGGAGAGATAAAATCGCTTTTTGATAAGGAACAGTTCTGCAATATGGTTGAAAAGGCAAAGCATCACATCCATGAGGGCGATATCTTCCAGATTGTTCTGTCAAACCGTCTTTCTGCACCCTTTGAGGGAAGTCTGCTGAATACCTATCGTGTTCTTAGAACACTTAACCCTTCGCCGTATATGTTCTATCTTTCAGGAACTGACGTGGAGGTTGCAGGTGCTTCTCCCGAAACACTTGTCAAGCTGGAAAACGGCGTACTCCACACCTTTCCCCTTGCAGGAACGCGTCCGAGAGGTAAAACCGAAGCTGAGGACAAAGCGCTTGAAGCGGAACTGCTTGCTGACGAAAAGGAACTTGCAGAGCATAATATGCTTGTGGATTTAGGCAGAAACGATTTGGGCAAAATCAGCAAATTCGGTACGGTTGAGGTTGAGAAGCTCCGCAGTATAGAGCGTTATTCCCACGTTATGCACATCGGCTCAACCGTAAGAGGAGAAATCCGTGAGGACTGTGACGCACTTGACGCAGTAAGCGCCGTGCTTCCCGCAGGAACGCTTTCGGGTGCACCGAAAATAAGAGCTTGTCAGCTAATCGGAGAGCTTGAAAACAACAAGCGTGGAATTTACGGCGGAGCAATCGGATACATTGACTTTACGGGAAATCTCGACGTTTGTATTGCAATACGCATTGCCTACAGGAAAAATGGAAAGGTATTCATCAGAAGCGGTGCGGGAATTGTTGCTGACTCTGTTCCCGAAAATGAATATCAGGAATGTATAAACAAAGCGGCGGCAGTAGTGAATGCTCTAAAAATAGCAGAGGAGGCGGATTTATGATACTTCTCATTGATAATTATGACAGCTTTTCATATAATCTTTATCAGCTTATCGGAGAAATTACGCCAGATATAAAGGTGATAAGAAACGATGAGCTTCGTACAGATGAAATACGGGGACTTCACCCCGAAAAAGTAATTCTCTCTCCGGGTCCAGGCAGACCTGATGATGCAGGAGTAACTCTTACCATTGCGAAAACGCTTGCAAGAAGCGTGCCGACATTGGGTGTTTGTCTTGGACATCAGGCGATATGTGCGGCATACGGTGGCGAGGTAACTTACGCAAAACAGCTTATGCACGGCAAACAATCGGAAATAAAGCTTGATACGGAATGTATGTTGTTCGACGGCATTCCCGAAAGAATAAAGGTGGCAAGATACCATTCTCTTGCGGCAAATCCCAAAGCCCTGCCTGACTGCCTTAAAGTTACAGCCATAACTGATGATGGCGAAATTATGGCAGTACAGCACAAGGATTATCCCATTTTCGGCGTGCAGTTTCACCCCGAATCAATAATGACGGAATATGGCAGACAAATGCTTTTGAACTTCGTGAAAGGAGATTTCTGATATGATTAAGGAAGCAATAGTAAAAATTGTAGATAAGCAGGACTTGACATACGATGAGGCATACACGGTAATTACCGAAATTATGAGCGGCGAAACAACACCAACACAGAATGCGGCATTTCTTGCAGCACTTTCCACCAAAAGCACCAAAGCCGAAACTATCGAGGAGATAACGGGCTGTGCGGCGGCTATGCGTGACAAGGCGACAAAGCTCACGCACAACCTTGATGTTATGGAAATTGTAGGCACAGGCGGCGACAACGCACACAGCTTCAATATTTCCACCACAACAGCTATTGTCTGTGCGGCGGCAGGACTTAGAATTGCAAAGCATGGCAATCGTGCGGCTTCCTCCGACTGCGGAACGGCGGATTGCCTTGAAGCGCTTGGGGTCAACATAAACCTTGAGCCTGAAAAGTGTCTTGAATTGCTTGAAAAGGTGAGTTTCTGCTTCTTCTTTGCACAGAAATACAACACCTCAATGAAGTATGTGGGCGGTATCAGAAAAGAACTTGGTATCCGCACGGTGTTCAACATTTTAGGTCCCCTTACAAACCCTGCAAGTCCTCAAAGACAGCTTCTTGGAGTATATGACCCATCGCTTGTTGAGCCGCTTGCACAGGTACTTATGAAGCTTGGTGTGAAAAAAGGTATGGTTGTTTACGGTCAGGATAAGCTTGATGAAATTTCACTTTGTGCTCCAACAACTGTTTCTGAATTCAAGGACGGCTGGTTTAGGACTTATGAAATCACTCCCGAACAGTTCGGTTTTGAACGCTGTACCCGTGAGGATTTACAGGGCGGCAAGCCTGCTGAAAATGCGGAAATCACACGCAGTATACTCAGTGGCGAAAAGGGGCACAGAAGAAATGCTGTTCTGCTGAATGCAGGTGCGGCACTTTGCATAGGCGAAAAGGCTGAAACGATTGCTGACGGAATAAAGCTTGCCGAAGAGATTATCGACAGCGGAAAGGCAATGGAAACTCTTGAAATGCTGATAGAGCTTTCAAATTCGTGAGGTGAATTATGACAATACTTGATAAGCTTGCCGAACACGCTTTTGAACGTGTAAAAGCGGCAAAAAAGAGCGTTTCGCTTGATGAAATAAAAAGCTGTGCATTTGCTCTCCCGAAAGGTGACTTTGAGTTTGAAAAAGCACTCCGCAAGCCTGATATTTCCTTTATCTGCGAGTGCAAAAAGGCTTCTCCTTCAAAGGGTATTATTGCAGAGGATTTTCCCTATCTTGAAATTGCAAAGGAATACGAAAAGGCAGGTGCAGACTGCATTTCTGTGCTGACCGAACCGAAATGGTTTCTCGGCAGTGATAATTATCTGAAAGAGATTGCGGCGGCTGTTTCAGTTCCTTGTCTGCGAAAAGATTTTACTGTCAGCGATTATCAGATTTACGAGGCAATATTACTCGGAGTAAAGGCTGTACTTCTGATTTGCTCCATTCTTTCGGCAGAGCAAATCAGGGAATATATCGGAATATGCGACAGGCTCGGGATTTCTGCGCTTATTGAAGCGCACGACGAAAGCGAGGTTAAGCTTGCAGTAAATTCGGGTGCAAGGATTATCGGGGTAAATAACCGAAATCTCAAAGATTTTTCTGTTGATACGAATAATAGCAGACGTATGAGAGAGCTTGTACCGAAGGATATAATTTTCGTATCGGAAAGCGGTGTACAGACAGCAGAGGACGTGCAGAAACTCCATGAAATCGGAGCGGATGCTGTGCTTGTCGGCGAAACGCTTATGCGTGCGGAAAATAAGAAAGCAAAGCTTTCGGAACTTCGTGGCGTATGACAAAAATCAAGCTTTGCGGACTTACCCGTCCCTGTGATATTGAATGTGTAAACGAGCTGTTGCCTGAATATATCGGTTTTGTTTTTGCACCGAAAAGCAAGCGAAATATTTCTGCCGAAAAGGCTGAAATGTTAAGAAGTATGCTCGATTTCAAAATTACTCCCGTGGGAGTTTTCGTTGACGAAAAAATTGAGGTAATTGCAGATTTGATAAAACGTAAAATCATTGACATTGTTCAGCTTCACGGTAATGAGAGTGAGCAATATATCGAAGATTTGCAGAGGGTAATTGACTGCCCCGTAATCAAAGCTTTTCGGATTGAAAGTGAGGCTGATATTGTCAGCGCAAACAATTCCTCCGCAGATTATGTTCTGCTTGATTCGGGCGGCGGTACGGGAAAAGTTTTTGACCACTTGCTTTTGAAAGATATTGCAAGACCGTATTTTCTTGCAGGGGGACTTACCCCCGAAAACGTGGAAACAGCAGTAAAACAACTTGCACCCTTTGCAGTTGACGCAAGCACGTCCCTTGAAACAGATGGATTTAAAGATAAAATAAAAATGACAGCCTTTGTTAATGCTGTCAGAAAGGACTGAATTATGACTAACGGTAGATTTGGTGTTCACGGTGGACAATATATCCCCGAAACACTTATGAATGCGGTAATTGAGCTTGAAAAGGCATATAATCACTATAAAAACGACCCTGAGTTCAATCGTGAGCTTACGGAGCTTTTTAACGAATATGCTAACCGTCCCTCACGGCTTTACTATGCTCAAAAGCTGACGAAGGCAGTTGGCGGTGCGAAAATTTATCTCAAGCGTGAGGATTTGAATCACACAGGCTCCCACAAAATCAACAATGTTCTCGGTCAGGCTCTTCTTGCAAAGAAAATGGGTAAGACAAGACTTATTGCTGAAACGGGTGCAGGTCAGCACGGTGTTGCAACAGCCACCGTTGCCGCACTTATGAATATGGAATGTGTTGTTTTTATGGGCGAGGAAGACACCAAACGACAAGCTTTGAATGTATACAGAATGAAGCTTCTTGGTGCTGAAGTTATCCCTGTTACAAGCGGCACGGCTACACTGAAAGACGCTGTTTCCGAGGCAATGCGTGAGTGGACTTCAAGAATTGATGATACACATTATTGTTTAGGCTCAGTTATGGGTCCGCACCCGTTTCCTACCATTGTCCGTGATTTTCAGGCGGTTATCTCTAAGGAAATTAAGTCGCAGATTCTTGAAAAGGAAGGCAGACTTCCCAACGCAGTAATTGCCTGCGTAGGCGGCGGCTCAAATGCAATGGGCAGCTTCTATCATTTTATTGAAGATAAAAGCGTCCGTCTTATCGGCTGTGAAGCGGCAGGACACGGCATTGACACCTTTGAAACGGCGGCAACAATTAACACAGGCAGACTCGGAATTTTCCACGGAATGAAGTCGTATTTCTGTCAGGATAAATACGGTCAGATAGCACCTGTTTATTCTATTTCAGCAGGACTTGACTACCCCGGTATCGGTCCTGAGCACGCTCATCTTCACGACATAGGCAGAGCGGAGTATATTCCTGTAACCGATGAAGAAGCGGTTGAGGCCTTTGAATTTTTATCTAAGACTGAGGGTATTATTCCAGCCATTGAGTCTGCCCATGCTGTTGCTTATGCAATGAAGCTTGCACCCACAATGGATAAGGATAAAATTATAGTAATCACTGTCTCAGGCAGAGGTGATAAGGACTGTGCGGCTATTGCACGCTACAGAGGGGAGGATATTTATGAGTAACATCAGAAAGGCATTTGAAAAAGGAAAAGCATTCATTCCGTTTATAACCTGCGGAGACCCCGACCTTGAAACAACAAGAAAAATAGTCCGTGAAGCTGTGAAAAACGGTGCAGATTTAATTGAACTTGGAATCCCGTTTTCAGACCCGACAGCGGAAGGTCCTGTTATTCAAGGAGCGAATATCCGTGCCCTTGCAGGCGGTGCAACAACAGACAAGATTTTCGACTTTGTTCGTGATTTACGCAGAGATGTTACAATTCCGCTTGTATTTATGACATATGCAAATGTGGTATTTTCCT
Source organism: Ruminococcus sp. (assembly GCA_045539715.1). Taxonomy (GTDB): domain Bacteria; phylum Bacillota; class Clostridia; order Oscillospirales; family Ruminococcaceae; genus Ruminococcus. The sequence goes on from JAZQFV010000091.1 coordinate 9,836, forward strand.
ACGGTGCGGAAAAGTTTATTTCAGCCTGCTCCGAAATCGGAATTGACGGAATTATTCTTCCAGACCTTCCATTTGAGGAAAAGAACGAATTTCAGCCGATTTGCAGAAAATACGGTGTAGACCTTATTTCACTTATTGCACCTACATCAAGAGAACGCATTGCAATGATTGCAAAAGAAGCTGGGGGCTTTCTCTACATTGTTTCAAGCCTTGGCGTAACGGGAACAAGAAGCGAGATTACAACTGACCTTGCCTCTATTGTAAAGGTTGTCCGTGAAAATACGGATATTCCCTGTGCAATTGGTTTTGGCATTTCCACTCCCGAACAGGCAAGAAAAATGGCAGCTGTTTCAGATGGTGCAATCGTCGGTTCTGCAATTATCAAGCTGATTGAAAAACACGGTAAAAGCTCTGTTGAACTTGTTGGTGAATATGTTAAGAAGATGAAAGAAGCTGTAACTGAATAATAAACTAAATCAGAAATGCCGTACAATGTATGGCAGTTTTTTGATAAATCTTTGAATTTTTTGATAAATTTTTGAATTACCTATTGACAAAGTAGGTAATTCGTGCTATAATGGTATCAACCTACTAAACAAGTAGGAATAGTGAGCAGGTGATATTATGACATTTATTTTTGAACAGCTTTTAAGGGCTAATTTCCGTTTCGGCCGAATGTGGCGCTGTTGATTTTACACGCACACAAACCACATTTTAATCACGAAAGGAAATATAATTATGGCAAAGTATAAATTTGAAACATTACAGCTTCACGTCGGTCAGGAAACTCCCGACCCCGCAACAGATTCAAGAGCAGTACCGATTTATCAAACAACATCCTACGTTTTCCACAACTGCGAGCACGCAGCCGCACGTTTCGGTTTAGCCGATGCAGGCAACATTTACGGCAGACTTACAAACTCAACACAGGACGTTCTTGAAAAGCGTACCGCGGCACTTGAAGGCGGCGTTGCGGCTTTGGCGCTTGCTTCGGGTGCGGCGGCTATCACCTACACAATTCAGGCACTCGCACAGAACGGCGGTCACATTGTCGCACAAAAGTCTATTTATGGGGGCAGTTACAATCTTCTTGCTCACACCCTCCCAAACTTCGGAATTACTGCAAGCTTTGTGAATATCCACAATTTAGCTGAGGTCGAAGCGGCAATCAAGGACAACACAAGAGCAATCTACATCGAAACTCTCGGCAATCCCAACAGCGATATCCCCGATATTGATGCTCTTGCCGAGCTTGCTCACAAGCATGGTCTGCCTCTTGTTGTGGATAACACCTTCGGTACGCCTTATCTCATTCGTCCGATCGAGCACGGCGCAGATGTCGTCGTCCATTCCGCAACAAAGTTCCTCGGCGGTCACGGTACAACTCTCGGCGGCATAATTGTTGATTCGGGCAAATTCGACTGGGAGAAAAGCGGAAATTATCCTGCAATCGCCGCTCCGAACCCAAGCTACCACGGTGTATCCTTTACAAAAGCTGTTGGTGCGGCGGCATTCGTTACATATATCCGTGCGATTCTGCTCCGTGACACGGGCGCAACAATTTCTCCGTTCAATGCATTTTTGCTTTTGCAAGGTGTGGAAACCTTGTCCCTCCGCCTTGACAGACACGCTGAAAACACAAGAAAGGTTGTTGAGTTCCTGAAAAATCATCCTCAGGTTGAAAAGGTAAATCACCCGTCACTTGCGGAACATCCCGACCACGAGTTATACGAAAAATATTTTCCAAACGGCGGCGGTTCGATTTTCACCTTTGAAATCAAAGGCGGCGTAAAAGAGGCACACAAGTTTATCGACAATCTGAAAATTTTCTCGCTTCTTGCAAATGTTGCTGACGCTAAATCGCTGGTAATTCACCCTGCAACTACAACTCACAGTCAATTGAGTGAGGAGGAGCTTTTAGAGCAGGACATCAAGTCCAACACAATCCGTCTTTCAATCGGCACGGAGCATATTGATGATATTATTGCAGACCTTGAAAACGGCTTTGCGGCAGTAAAGGAGTAATTACTATGGCTAAAATATATACATCAGCTGACCAGCTTATCGGCAAAACACCATTACTTGAATTTACACACATTGAAAAAACTCGGGCTTAAAGCAAAAATTCTCGCTAAGCTTGAATACTTCAACCCCGCAGGCTCGGTCAAGGACAGAATTGCAAAGGCTATGATTGACGATGCAGAGAAAAACGGAAAACTTACTCCCGACTCGTTAATTATTGAGCCAACTTCGGGCAACACGGGTATCGGTCTTGCGGCTGTTGCGGCGGCAAGGGGGTACAGAATTATTATTGTAATGCCCGAAACAATGTCGATTGAACGCAGACAGCTTATGAAGGCTTACGGTGCTGAGCTTGTTCTCACCGAGGGCGCAAAGGGAATGAAGGGAGCAATCGCAAAAGCAGAGGAGCTTGCAAAGGAAATCCCTTACAGCTTTGTTCCGTCCCAGTTCACAAACCCTGCAAACCCGAAGGCTCACATTGAAACAACGGGTCCCGAAATCTGGAAGGACACCGACGGAAAGGTTGATATCTTCGTTGCAGGAGTAGGCACAGGCGGCACGATAACAGGTGTTGGCGAGTACCTTAAATCAAAAAATCCCGATGTGAAAATTATTGCGGTTGAGCCTGATTCTTCTGCTGTGCTTTCAACAGGAGTTGCTGGTTCTCACAAAATTCAGGGTATCGGTGCAGGCTTTGTTCCGCAGGTTTTAAACACCAAAATCTACGATGAAATTATCACCATCTCAAACGAGGACGCTTTTGAAACGGGCAAACTCATCGGAAGAAGTGAGGGTGTACTTGTGGGAATTTCTTCGGGAGCGGCTGTCTTTGCGGCAATTGAGCTTGCAAAACGTCCTGATAATGAGGGTAAAAACATTGTTGTTCTTCTTCCAGACACGGGGGACAGATATCTGTCAACACCACTTTTTCTGAGTAATTGACAATTCCACAGATTTTTGATACAATAAACGGGAGGTGTTTGATATGATGATTTCAACAAGAGGCAGATACGCTCTGCGTGTGATGATTGACCTTGCAGAACATAAAACTGACGGCTATATACCTATGAAGGAAGTTGCGGCACGTCAGGAGATTTCTCTTAAATATCTTGAAAGAATACTTCCCGTTCTTGTAAAAAATGGACTGGTTGAGGGAGTTCAGGGTAAAGGCGGAGGCTATAAACTGAGCCGATTTCCCGAAGAATGTACCGTAGGCGAAATTCTAAGGCTAACCGAGGGTAATCTCGCTCCTGTTGCTTGCCTTGACTGCAATGCCGAGGTCTGCGAAAAGAAAGATACCTGTAAAACACTTTCCATGTGGACGGAGTTTCATCGTCTGACCAATCAGTATTTTGACGGTATCACCATTGCAGAGCTGGCAAACGGCAAGTCTTTATAAAAGCTGAAATATGAGCGGTAATGCATAATCTGTATTACCGCTCATTTTAACTCTTATAAAAAAGTTCATCAGAGTTTAGCCGGTGAAGGCGGCATTAAGGAAAGCAAAACGAGTTGATGGTGAGTGAACTTGATTTCCTACATAGAAATACAATCAGGATTATACTTGCATAAACCTAAAGCTTACTGTTTTTATATCTTCAAAAAATACTCATGCACAGCGACTGAATCATCCAATTCAGGATGAAAGGCAAGGGCGAGCTGGTTGTTTTCTTGAGCCGCTACTGCCTTGCCGTCAACCTCAGCAAGAATTTCTGCTGTCGAATTATCTTCGATATACGGTGCTCTGATAAAAGTCATGGGTATTTCTCCAATCCCCTTAAACTGTGCAGTAGTATGAAAGCTACCGAGCTGTCTGCCATAGGCATTTCGCCTTGCAGTTATACCCATTGTGCCGATATGGACAGTATTATCTTCAGCAATATGCTCTGCAAGAAGAATCAGACCTGCACAGGTCCCCATGACAGGCATACCACTCAGAATTCTCTCACGAACCGGTTGTATCAGATCAAGCTCATGCAGCAACTTTCCCATAACGGTACTTTCACCGCCCGGAAGTATCAGACCATCAAAAGAACGTTCAATATCCCTTCTCTGTCTTATTTCAAACGTCTCTGCACCGCATTCGATGAGTTTCTTTTCATGTTCAATGAACGCCCCTTGCAAGGCGAGTACACCGATTTTCATTACTTGCCTCTTTCTGCCATCAGCAGGCTGATCTCATCCTCGTTGATACCAACCATTGCTTCACCGAGATCCGCCGAAAGCTCTGCCAGCATTTTGGAATCGTTGAAATTGGTCACCGCCTTGACGATTGCAGCGGCTCTCTTTTCGGGATTGCCGGATTTAAAAATACCTGAACCGACAAACACGCCCTCTGCACCAAGCTGCATCATCAGAGCCGCATCTGCAGGTGTTGCCACACCGCCTGCTGCAAAATTTACCACAGGAATTCTACCGTTTTCATGCACATACTGCACCAGTTCATAGGGTACGTGTAGCATCTTAGCTTCGTTGAAAAGCTCATCCTCGCTCATGGACTGAATCTTGCGGATTTCGCTGTTCATCATACGCATATGACGTACTGCCTGCACAATATCACCTGTTCCGGGTTCTCCCTTTGTACGAATCATGGAAGCTCCTTCGTTAATTCTGCGAAGTGCTTCTCCCAGATCCTTTGCACCACATACAAAGGGAACATCAAATTTTCTCTTGTTGATATGGTATTTATCATCCGCAGGTGAAAGTACCTCGCTTTCATCAATATAGTCAATTTCAATTGCCTGCAAAATTTGTGCTTCTGCAAAATGACCGATTCTGCATTTTGCCATGACAGGAATTGAAACTGCATCCTGAATCCCCTTGATCATCTTCGGATCGCTCATACGGGATACGCCACCTGCCGCACGAATGTCTGCCGGAATGCGTTCTAATGCCATTACGGCACAAGCACCTGCCGCTTCTGCAATTTTCGCCTGTTCTGGGGTGGTAACATCCATAATTACGCCGCCTTTAAGCATCTGTGCCAGTTCCTTATTCAGCTTATAACGATTTTGTTCCATAATAACATCCTCCTGCTTGTATTTTTGTGGATTGTA
>JAZQFV010000092.1:0-4941 GCA_045539715.1 Ruminococcus sp.
GCTGATTGGCGTAAACAAAGCCTTTGAGGAACGTGTGTTGTATCGAAATCTGAACCTGATAATTCACGATAGAGAATTTGTGATACTGACTGGTGCAAGCGGATGCGGAAAAACCACTCTGCTTAACATAATCGGAGGCATCGAGCCATTGGACGAAGGAAAAATCCTGGTGGATGGAATGGATATTTCCAAGCGTAAAAACAGGCTGATTTATTTCCAGACAAAACTGGGAATGCTATTTCAGAATTTTGCATTGATTGAAAATATGACTGTACAAAAAAATTTAGAGTTGGTAAAGAAACGCTGTCGAAGTGAGGTTTCGATAGAAGAGGCACTTCGATATGTAGGAATGGAAGAATATCTGGGAAAACAGGTCTGCACGCTGTCAGGCGGTGAACAGCAGCGAATTGCTCTTGCAAGACTGATGATAAAGAAGTGCAGCATAATTCTTGCAGATGAACCAACCGGCTCATTGGATTCTGAAAATGCAGCAAAAGTGATGTCAATTCTATCTGATTTGAACAAGATGGGTAAAACAATTGTAATGGTCACACATGATACTCAGTATCAGAAAATTGGCAGCAGGGAGATTGCGATTGATAAAATCAGAAGTTATGACAAATAAAGAAACCCTGTGCAGAATCGTAAGAATCTGCACGGGGTTTTCTGTTTTTGAGTTTGCAACAGATTATCCATTATAAATATCAAGTATTTTAAGACGAATTTTTTAGAGAAAATTATTCATACTTTGCATTTCTGTGAATTTCAGATCATCGGTAACATGAGCATAGGTATCAAGGGTAAATCCAACACTGCTATGGCCTAAAATTTTCGAAAGAGTTTTTGGTGACATACCTGACTCCAAAGCTCTTGTAGCGAATGTATGACGAAGTCCATGCACATTTACTTCGCGAATATTATTCCTTCTCAAAAGTAGTTTAAAATCTCTCTGAAAACTTCGGGGATCAAGTGGTGTGCCAATCGTAGAAATTATAACATATCCTAAATCTGTATATCCATTTTCAAATATAAATTCCCTCTGTTTCATCCTATATTCATCTAATTTTTTAGCAATATCAGGAAGTAATGGTATTGTACGAACAGAATGTCTTGTTTTGGGTATATTTACACTCAACACCGTTTTATTATTTGTAGTTTCATCATAATTCTTCACACGACAAAGGGTTTCCACAATGCGAATGTAACTTTGTCCATTCAGGTCTATACGCACATTATCCCATTTTAAACCTAGCAATTCACCTTGTCGTACTCCCGTATATAAAGCAATCAATATCGCCATTTCAAGCCTATCACCTTTAATAGCCTCCTGTAATTCTCGCTGCTCACTTTCAGTAAAATATCGCATTTCTTTTTTCTGACTTTTTGGAAGCACAGCATAGGTTACTGGATTTTTACTTATCATATCAAGATTAACTGCTTGATCTAATGCCTTATGAAGCATATTGTGAAGATTACGCAAAGTTTTTGGACTAAGCCCTCCGTTGCCATTAAGCTTACCATTTTGAAATTTTTGATTATAATATTGCTGAAACATTGTAGTATTCAAATCACTCATCCTGCATACTCCGATAGAATCCTTAATGTGCCTTTCAATATAAAGTTCATAATTAACATATGTCGTTACTCTTAACTCAGGCTTACAATATATTTCAAGCCATTCGCAAAGCCACTCATAAAGAGTGACTTTGCTCGGTTCAATATAAGTATTAGAGTTAATCTGTCTTATCAGTTCGGTCACTTTATCAGCAACCTCTTTTCGTGTTTTTCCATAGAAATATTTACGACGAATCTTACCGTCGGGTGACGGAAGATTAACCTGCCCTCTCCATCGACCTTGTTTGTCTTTATATATACTACCTTCATTATTGCCTTTTTTAGCCATTACCAAGCACCTCCGCAACATGCATCATAAACACTTTCGCATTCCTCAAATCTGATAGTCCTGAGCGTTTCATGGAGCAGGTTTGTATCAACAAGCATATCCTCAACTTCATCTGGAGTATAGCCGTAGTCAAGAAGCAATTCAACATCAGAACTATCTACCCCATAGCAACCACAGTAAGCAAGGAGCAATTCCTCGTGTATGGGGTAATAGTCAGCGGAATTGTACCAACCGAAATGACTTGAAGCTGAGAGGTATTCAAACTCTGCTCTTGACACAATTCCGTTTTCGTCGATTTTGAGTATATCACCCTCAACGATTTCAACCTTTTCAGCATCGAATTTATGAAGTCCTGTTTTCTTCAAAGCGTTCTTCATGATGCTCTCGGTGGAGGCATAAACATACAGCCCAAGAGCCTCAAAATGGAGCAGGCACATGGGATTGCTTCCTTTTATAATATATAGAGAGTTATGCTGATCGAGAGCCGTGAAAGTGAAATTGCCCTCAACTGTTTCAGCCATATATTTCAGCGAATCGAAATCCAGTCTACCTTGCTGTTCGATAAGCTGACAAGCAACATAGCTATCTGTTTCAATATGACTTTCAGGTACTAATCCTTTTTTACGTAAATCCTTATCGTTCCATAATACGCCATTATGGGCAAAAGCAAATGCCGTATCTCCTGCAACGCAGGAGAACGGATGATTGTTGTAGTTATGCTTTTTATCGCCCTGGGTAGCCATTCGCGTGTGTCCCATGATAGCTTTTGTATCATCAGGAGCATTGAATCTAATAAGATGCGCTGCTCTTGGACGCTTATAAACAGTAACCTTGTCGTCCTTAATGTATGAGATACCGGCGGCATCCGTGCCACGTTCCTCGGCAGCATTTGCAAGAGCTTGGGTGAGTTTCTTTAATAGCTTTTTCGGAATGATTCCTTTATAATCGAGCCAGCCAAATAATGCACACATATTACTTTCCCTCCTCGTATCTGATTTCACCTGTTATATCAGGCGGTGTATCCTTTGATAATTCGTGAATGATGTTCTCAATTTTTGCCGCAAGACAAGTAGCCGCTATAATAGCGGCAAGCTTAATAAGCTCCTGCGTTAATGTGTTGGCAGGCATCTTTTCAGCCATTGCCATAAGGTTAAATTTGTTCATTAGTATTCCTCCGTTTCTTCAACACTTTCGTTGATGTATAAATTGCGTTCTTTCAGATACTGGATAAGTTCAGTATCTTTGATGTTTGACACGAATTCCGACCAGGAAAGCTTCTGCAAGCCTTCGTCAGACATAGAAACAGCCACATTGCAAATCTCGTTAACAAGCTGCAATGTGGCTATAAATGTATTCAGTTTAAGCGTTCCTCTGAATAATCTGAATTCGATAGTACTGTAGTTGCAAAGATTGACAGCAGCATATCTGCCGAAATTGCCTTTCTTCGCCTTGTCCATTATAGCTTTAGGAGAGTTCTCGTAGCCATAACGAGCCGCCCAGCGATTGATTGTATACTCTGAACGTCGGCTGAATTTGAGTAACTCGTTCCAATGATGCTCCACAAAGTAGAGAACACGGCTTATTACTTCATCCTGCTCCTCTCTTGATTCACCGAAGCAAATTCTGTTTACATGAATATGCAGTCCGCAAGTGCTTGTCTGGTGTGAACGATAACCGAGGAATACAGCCTTTTTCATAATCTCCGCCCAGCAATAATTCTTGTGATAGTCAAGACTCATCGGATGACTTACAATTTCCATGCCATCGTCAAGTGAACCGTCTGATTTAATGTAGATATGATCTCCGTCCTCGTTGCCAATATTAAGGATTTCTCTTGCATTATCGCAGTCCTTGCCTGCTCCGTCAATTTCAAGTTCAACGCCAAAATATCTCGAATTATCGCCGTAAAATACAGGTTCGGGCTTGTACCCGTATTCCTTGATAGCACTATTCTCATTGGCTATGTCGTGATAACATTCAGAGCAGTAGTCTGAATTATTGTAGTGGTACGCATCGTCAACGTGAACGAGTGCATCACAATTTTCGCAACGGGTATAATAATTATCGTAGCAATAACGACAAAGATTTGTATATTCGTCACCATAAGCGTCTGAGTCAAATATAGTAGCGCCGCATCTGTCACAAGTACAGCAATAGCGTTCTACACAGTCAGAACAGACAATCTGTCCGTTGACCATGCTATAGTCATCATCAGTGATTTCATTTCCACAATGGGAACAAATGATTTTGTTTTCTTCCATTTTGATTTCCTCCATTAAATAAGCAGGGACACGGAAAAACCGTGTCCCTTTGTCGTTCAATATTCTTCTGCAAGCAGCATTGTTGAGTGGTCGCCGTCATCGATTATATAAATCTTTTCGGTAATCGGCTTTTCTGACGGAATAAGGTATTCCATTTTGTGTTCGGGATTTTCTGATGTGTGAGTGATTCTCTGCATCTCACCAAGTGGCTCAAGTTTGAATACCTGCAAGTAATCTCGTTCCGCAGGCAATTCATCAACACAGTTCCACAGGAATAACTGCAATTCAAGTGGTATCGTTGAATCTACGCCACAAGTCAGATAGCGGTTGTTGTTGAACATTTTTAATCTTCTCCTTTCGCAGTAATATTGATGATAATAGCTATCATCAATTTAATAATATATATACATAGAAAGAGAAAAATCGGAATTAGATATATATATTATTAAAATGAAGGGTAATTAAAATACAAGTTATTCACGTTTAAAAGTTACACATTAAAACAATACTCTATTTTCTAAATAAAGGGCATCTCTAAAAACTCGTTTGATTAAAGAAAAAACAGATAGGTATGACAGCTGCAAGGAAACCTTCCGAAGGCGTGCTGTCGCACTCCAAGGGAGGTTGACGAAGCATATGACGTGAATAGCTGTTTTTTCCCAAAAGGGGTTTTTAGAGATGCCCTAAATATTTTTCATAAAAATGTACTACATAATAATGTAGAGCGACTGAAAGGAGCGACTTGCTATATATACTACACTATAACTCTATTGCTAA
>JAZQFV010000093.1:0-3354 GCA_045539715.1 Ruminococcus sp.
TCGGGGTCAACGATTTTGTTGGATTTCCAGCCAAGTCTGCCCTTCGGGTCGAATGCAACAGCATAAAATCCTGACATATCATCAAGCATAAAATCCATTTTTAAGCCGTGGTCGTGATGTACAGGGGCATATTCCGAAAGGTCTGGATAATATCCGCCTGTGAAGCTTCCCTCCATTGTAACACGTCCGCATATATAGCCGTCGCATTTCAGTTCTCTGTTGATTTCATAATAGAGTTCTGTAGCCTTTGTGCATTCCGAATGGAACAGAAAATCTCCTGTAACCTTGCCGTCTATTGATGTTGTCATATGACATATTATGTATGGTCTGTTCATGGTTTCACCTCATCATTGTAATTTATCTCAGCAAAAAATCTCTGCTTATTCTGTAAAACTCATCCTGATTTGTAATCATAGCAGGATGACCGCCTGAATTGAATAAATGAATTTTACCGTGACCTATCTTTTGTATCATATCTTTGTAAGTATTTTCAAGATAATCCTCACCTACTGCAGACATAAATTCATCTTCCTTACTGCCAGTCAACAGAATATCCGCTTTAAGCAAATTCAATGACTTATGAAAAAAACGTCCTATTTCTTTTTCGTGTCGTATAATTGCAGCTGTGTCATTATCCACTATCTGTTTCCAATCCGAACCATGCATATACGAATAAAACATTCGTGCATTATTATCTGCTTTAGCGTTGGCTCTATCTGTCAATAAATTTTCAGTAAATATTTTATTTGGTTTCTCACCCTCGAAGCTATCAGCAACTACCTTGCCAACAAGTTTCGGAGCTTCTAACGCAACATTAAGTGCAACCATTGCACCGCCGCTGCTGCCTATTATATTTACATCTGAATAATTTTTCTCCTTCAGGAATGCTATAACCTGCATAGCTTTATAAAACCACAAATCAACAGGAAATTCATTTAATCTGTCAGATTTTCCGTGACCTAAGAAATCCAATAATATGACATTGAAATCCTGCTTATATCTGTCTGCAATCTGTGCATACATATTTGATGAAGCAGTATTTCCATGAAGAAACAGCAACGGGCTGCCTGTACCATGTTCGCTATAATATATCTTTTTATTTTCAAAAGTAAAGTAACTCATTTTAAGTCCTCATTAATTATCATTTATATTTCTTTAGGGCATCTCTAAAAACTCGTTTGATTAAAGAAAAAACAGATAGGTGCGGCAGCTGCAAGAAAAGCTTCCGAAGGCGTGCTTTCGCACTCCAAGGGAGGTTGACGCAGCAGACGTCGAGCATAGCTGTTTTTTCTCAAAAGGGGTTTTTAGAGATGCCCTTTAAGCATATTATATCATACTTAAACTTTCTTGTAAAGGATAAACAATTTTCACGTACATATTTTATGATAAACGGCATTGATTATAATATCCTTGTTGTACATATATTCTATAAAAAATCCGCATTCAAAGTAAGGTCTGAATCCGTTTTGTTTCTGCACATTTTTTGAGTTTTATGGTAGTACAGCTTTCTGATAACTGTGTGAAGAAGCCTGTTTTTTTCTTCGGGATTGGAATCTGCAAAATTCTCAATTACATATTCAAGCCATCTGATAGCTTCGTTAGGTGCAAGCTGTGGAGTATTTTGTTCGCTGTCAATTTCCTTTATTGCTTCTTCAAGTGCGTGTATTTTCTCATTAACTATTTTTGAACGGTCAATAAAAGTATTTGTATCGTAAATTTCCTGCTCTAACAGATCGTACAGCTTTGATAGCTGCCGTTTTGATTTTTCAAGCTCTGCAATCAGCGGAGCTTTTTTGTCGGGTTCATTTTTAAACTCTGTTTTACCGCTTCTTTTCAGCTTTTCAAGCTGCTTTATACGATATCGGAAAGCCGAAATCGCTGCTTCGTCAACAGCTTCAATTGTAGAACTAACAATCTTTCCACGACATTCCCTATGAGTACACAGCATATACTCATGACCGCTGTTAGCTATCACTCTGCGTCTTAACTGATGTCCGCAGTTTTTACAATAGAGGATATTGTGATAGTAGTTCAGCAATGTATCATTAGGATGAAGCTGTGCAGCAGGATTTGTTTTTTTCTTCTCCTGAACAGCGTTGAAAGTTTCTTCGCTGACTATAGGCTCGTGGAGTCCCTTGTACAACGTATCACCGTTTGATTTGGTTTTCCAGCCAACTTTTCCGCAATACAGAGGATTTGCAAGTATTTTTTTAATACTCGGATATTCCCAGTACTGACTTTTCTGCGGACTTATTCCCATACGGTTAAGCTCGTTGGCAATAAATTTCGCACCGTGTCCTTCAAGATACAGCTTATATATCAGCCTGACTATTTCAGCTTCTTCAGGAATTATTTCAAGTGTATGAACTTTCGGCTCAGGATTGATTTTCCTATAGCCATAGGGGGCTGTAGTGCTTATGTAGTTTCCCTCTTTAATTGAAGCAAGTCTGCCCGCCTGCATACGACGCTTGATTGTCTTGTACTCACGTCGGCTCATAAACAGCGAAAACTCAAAGTATTCCTCGTCAAACTCGTTATCAGGGTCATAAGTTTTTGTCGGTGTGACAATCTTTGTTGAAGATTCTCGAAACGCCTGTGCGACTATACCCTGATCTATGGTGTCGCCTCTTGCAAGACGTTCTATCTCAACTACAAGCACACCTGCGTATTTGCCCTCAGTAACATCTGCAAGCAATGCCTGCATCTGCGGACGGGCAGCGATACTGTCGCCGCTGACTATCTCCTTGTAAATCTTCACAATATTCAGCTTCTGACGTTTTGCATGTTCCATAAGCATATTCTGATGACGGGAGAGAGTTTCCCCCTCTCCACGTGCTTCCGCTTCAACGTCTGCTCTTGATTTTCGCAGATACATACAGAATTCTTTCATTGTATCACCTCTTAGCTTTAAGGGCATCTCTAAAAAAACTTTTGAGAAAAAGCAGCTATGCATGATATCTGCTGCTTTTTCTTTAATCAAACGAGTTTTTAGAGATGCCCTTAAATTATATGCACATAATCATTGGATTGTTTTCTTAATGGCATACATTATAGCAAATATTTTTTATACTAATCACTAAAATGTTAGTAAACAAAGATGATGAGCAGAAATGCTGTATGTCAAGACAGACGACGAAAGTATACTGCCATATGGTGAGGATGTCCAACGATGACATACGGCATTTATACTATTAGATTTGTCTACTGTTGTTTAAGGGCATCTCTAAAAACCCCTTTTGAGAAAAAACAGCTATGCACGTCATCTGCTTCGTCAACCTCCCTTGGAGTGCGACAGCACGCCTTCGGAAGGTTTCCTTGCAGCTGTCATACCTATCTGTTTTTTCTTTAATCAAA
>JAZQFV010000094.1:0-10246 GCA_045539715.1 Ruminococcus sp.
TAAAAATCCAATATCTAATCCTCTTTATCATACAATACCGCCTTTATAATTTATAGCCTATAAAAAATATAAATTACAGCTTGTACAATAATACGGACTCTTTCTTATATCGACAAAACTATTGCCGGTAATAAACACTACTCCTCTATTTATTTACGACAGCAGAGAGCGCGAAATGTTCCTTATTAGTTCAAACTTGCAAATGGATTTAAAAATACGCGCCCCAACCTGCCCCAGCCGCCCCATATCTTGCTCGTTCGGGGCGCGTGGGGCGGGTTGGGCGCGTAAAATCAATTCCATTTTTATCTCCGGATGCACATTAACGCTCCATTGATAAATAATCATTTTTATGGACAATAATTGGACGATTGCAATTGTTCCCTTTGGCATTGTAATATTTAATAAGGATAAATGGTCGGAGCTCGGTTTTTCAAAAGAGAAGATTGGGTATCAGGTGCTGATAGGTCTTGTCATTGCGTTGTGTATGTCATATAAAAATAACGGCAGGGAGAGCGTTTCTCCTTGCCGTGGTGATATGTATATATGAGTGTGTACTTATTCGAGATCATCAAGGAACAAACCGATCTCCTCCGTCATCTTATCGGCTTCATAGTGAAAGATGTAATGGTCACAATCAAGCTCAATCGTCTTTATATTTGGCATATTCTCGGCGAAACGGTAACTGACCTCTATCCACTTATCTCCTTTGCCTGTGGCTACAAACATAAGCATCGGGACATCGGGCTTGTCCCCCGAAGCTACCACTGCCGCATTATCCTTAGCCATATTGGCTTCTCTTGCGGTGGATATGTTGGCGTAATTGCGGTTGCCAAGCGCTATCCACGTTCTGCGTTCTTCCTCCGTGAGAAAATCGCCCGAGGGCAGAAAGGTACTATCGGGCAAGTATCTGCCTATACCTAAGTCAAGCAATCCGTGTAACAGTCTGAAATACGGCACAGCAAGTGTACCGTCAGTTGTGTAATTGTAGTATTCGGGAAGCGCCATATCCAACCCGATGATAGCCTCTACCTCGTCAGGATAGGTCTGCGCCCAATACAATGCCTCTAATCCCGAGTAGGAATGTGGGCAAAGCACATAAGGTCCTTCCAAACCCGCACCCGCAAGCGCAGTTCTCGTATCCGCAAGAATCGAATCAACATCGCGCGGTTTATTAACGTGTTCACTGTATCCGTAACCGAATTTCTCTACTACCACTATACGGTATTTATCGGTCAGCTGAGGATATATGCTTTTGAAATCAAGTATCGGGGTGATTGTTCCGCTACCTGACATGAACACCAGCGTTTTATCGCCTTCACCCTCGGTATATACGCACATTTTATGACCGTCTATATCGACCATCTGCCCAACAGGTTTTACTAAATCTTCCTCCTGTTTAAGCATAATTCTGTGTCGTACAAAGGTGAACAATAAGAATACAGCCACTATAACAAGAAATATCAGCAGTATCTTTTTTACTTTCTTCTTTGAATCAGTCATTATATTATCTCCTTAATTCTTATTTTTCGGTCTGTCTAACCTCTTATATTATACCACATCCCACCACCATTTTCAATAGATTAGAGGTCGCAGATCTCAAAAAGAAACCTGCAACCTCAATCGTCTTACATCGTCATGTCCACATCTTCCGTTTCTTCCATATCCTCATCTTCCGAGAACACAGCATTTTCAATCTCACGCTGCATCGGAACCAGCACTTTGAGAAGTTCCTCACGGTACTCCATATCAGAGATTTTATTGATATAGATTCCAAAGGTTTCCAGAAGCTCAAAACCATCCTCCGTTCTGATACAGACATCATCATATCGACCGTGTTCACAGATAAACTCTGCAACCTCCTGAATGTTATGAAGTCGCTTATTTCCGCAACTTGCAGAGCCAATCAACAGAGGATACCTTTCACTAATGTCAAATAACCATTAAGTAACCCCAAGCAACAAGCAGAATCAAATTCGATAATAACATATCAGTATAAAAGGAGATGTTTCATAGTAGAAGCATCTCTTTTATTGCTTTTTGGCTTATAATCGTCTATAATAAAGTAAATTATCATAAATCGAAAATTTTTTGAAAATCACTGCGAAAAATCAGGAGTTCGTGCGATTAATATATAAAAAGCATATATGCCACATCACAAGAAGGAGGAAATCAAATGGGGAACGATGCGGATCGCTACCGCCGTTACCTTGATGGTGATGACAATGGAATAATAGAGATCATTGATATATACCATGAGGGTCTGACTTTTTACCTGAACAGTATTGTTGATAATATATGTGTTGCCGAAGAACTGATGCAGGAGACTTTTGTAAGATTAGCTGTAAAGAAGCCCAGATTCAACGGTAAGATCTATTTTAAGACATGGCTGTACAGCATTGCAAAGCATTGTGCGCTGGATTACTTGCGTAAAAGCTCAAAAATGGCTGACTTTCCGATTGACGAAGCCTTTCAGATGTCGGATGAGGAAGACATTGAACGACAATATCTGAAAGAAGAACAGAAAATTGAGCTGCACCGAGCTATGAGACGGTTGAAACCTGAATATGCACAAGTATTGTACTTGATGTATTTTGAAGATTTTAACACTGCTGAAATTGCCAGGATTATGAAGAAGTCAAAAAGACAGATCGGTGACTTATTATACCGAGCCAAAAAGACGTTAAAATCAGAACTCGAAAAGGAGGGCTTTGTTTATGAAGAATACTGAGCAGATTGCTGCAACCGTACTAAGAATACGGGATGAAGAGCAGAAAAAGCTCATGCTTCGCAATCGCAACATCAAAAGAGTAACGGCAGGTGCTTCATCTATGCTCGTATTTTGCGCTGTCATACTTGCAGTCAGAAATTTGAAATCGTCTCAGGGCGGAATTCCTACAATCGATAATAATATTATAATCAATACTGAAACTCCGACAACTACCTCAGATACAGAAAATAGCACAAACGATAGCACTGGTACAGAGCACCCGACAGAATCCACTGAAAACGCCGTAAAAGAAAGCACATCTGCTGAGAAACTTGAAAACAGCACTCACTCAACTGAAAAAACGACTCTTACACCGGCAGGGAACGATAATGCAGAGACAACAGGCATAGAACCGACAATTAGCAATACAGCACCCTCAGAACAGCAAACGGCGGAAAGTAGAACTGAAGCAGTAACTATTCCAAAATGGGACGAGAGAACACTTCCCACTCAATTCATGGAATTTGACCTTAATGGCATCGCATACAGCACAAGGGAACATAGTATCGAAGGCAATCATATCGGTGGTATCCTCGGTACTGTCACAATGGAAGGTCAGGATGTTTATGAGGATAAAATTCATAGCATTAACGCAGAAGTGTTCAGCATCAATGGTATTTCAACCAATTGTGCCGTTGCTGTGAAATTCAACGGATATGACAGCTACTATGTCTACACCAACAGATGCTATTCTCCTGCAACGCTTGGCGAGTTGGTAGATGCTCTTGATTTGAACAACACTATTTCGTTCGGCACATTGTCTCTTGAAGATGACAGGACTTTTGTTACAGATTATGATAGAGCTATTATTGTAGAGCTTCTGAATAAGTATCGGGACTGCGAGAACAGATTTGATAGCGACACTCATAGAAAATTGTTCAGTATTTCAACAAACGTTGATATGTTGGGCATCAGTAACAAATCGTTTGCCGTTACTGAAGACGGCTATATCAAGACCAATATTATGGAATGGGCATACACATTCTATATCGGTGAAGATAAAACAAAAGAAATAGCTGACAGGCTCGGAATTGACAATATTGAACGAGATACTACGCCACAAGTTTTCAATCCGGAAAATGAAGTCATTTACGAGGAATGAGCGTTTAATGTGCAGGATCCTGACCAACAATATGGCATATTAGCTATAAACGCTTGTAATATCAATATTAATTATTCTGAAAAATGTTCAGATTAAGCCTTGTTGGCTGTAATTATAAATACAATTATTTAAAGGTAAGGTGATTTTATGAAAAAAATGTTATCTTTTATTGCGTCTGTTATTATAGTATCTTCAATGACAAGCGGTATAGCTTACGCAGATGGAACATGGCTTCCCGGCGACGGTTATATCCCTGAAGGAATTGCGGTTGATGAAACGCCAAAGGTTCCTGACCTTGTCAGAGAACTTATTGCACCGGAGCTTACAGAGCAGCTCAAAGCAATTTACGAACAGTTGCAACCATTTGCTAATGCTCAAAGTACTATTTTCTTCAATGAAGGCATTAATGACAGTATTCTTTTTACAAGTACAGATCAGGAAACAGTTGACAAAGTGAAGCAGTTCATTGCTGAGAAAGGTATTGATAAAAATTCTGTTAATGTAAGCTTAGAAAGACCAGAAGTTGCTATCGTAATGACTGACATCGACGTCATTGAGCAGAAAGTAAAAGATTTTGTTACAGAAAAAGGCTATAATGCAACCGTATCAGCATTCACGGATAATGTATTGGTTACTTTTAAACAGTTGCCTATTGGTGAGCAGGAGTACGATACTACAGCAATAAAACAGGAGATCAAAACTTTCTGTGAGAATAACTCAATAGAACCATCTTTGGTTCAAGTCGTTTTCTTGGTAAATAAAGAAGGCACAATCGAAGATACAGATAAGACAGATGAAAACATCTTAATTACTGACCATGAGACTATCATTGCCATGCTGAATGACTTCATCAAAGAAAAACAGTTGGCTGATGTAATCGTGGGTGATGATGAGTCGTCCGGCAAGGTAATCTTATCTTACTACTATGTTCACCCTGAACAGGAAGATATGTTCAAGAATTTTATCAGCGAAAAGAGCATTGATTCCGATGAAATTACGATTTTAGTAATGGAAGGTGCTGCCGAAGTTCCCGATAAGGAGGAAAACAGCTTAATCACCGATCATGAGACTATCATTGCCATGCTGAATGACTTCATCAAAGAAAAACAGTTGGCTGATGTAATCGTGGGTGATGATGAGCCGTCCGGCAAGGTAATCTTATCTTACTACTATGTTCACCCTGAACAGGAAGATATGTTCAAGAATTTTATCAGCGAAAAGAGCATTGATGCTGATGAAATTACGATTTTAGTAATGGAAGGCACTGGCGAAACGCCTGATAAGAGCGATGACTCAATCCTTCCGCAGACAGGCTATTCCAACATACACAAAGCGATTACAGGACTTGCAGCTCTTATGACAGTAACAGGTACAGCATTGATTGCTAAGAGCAAAAAGAAAGACAAATAAATAATAAGGGAGCGTCGCTCATCGGGTGACGCTCTCACTCATATCGGGAGAAATATGAAAAAGAAGCAAAAGATAATTCGGATTATAGGCATTCTCATGATTGTATGCGGTATCGGTATTCTTTCATTCTATGGATACAAAAGGATCAGCAGAGAGCTATATCTTCGTAAACTGCTCAACAGCAACATAAACTTCGAGATCCCTCGCTTGAATATCAACGTGCCTGTGCTTGAGGGGACGGACGCAAAGGCTCTGCAAGTATCAGCAGGACATTTTGAGGGAACAGGCGCACTCGGCAAGGGCAACTATTGTATTGCAGGACATACAGCACGATATATGCTGAGATATTCAATGACCTTGACCAGATTTAGATCGGCGATGAGATGTATCTCGTTGATACAGATGATAATCGCACACGCTATCTGTATATTGTTACTGAGTATAGAACCGTTGAGCCTAATGATACATGGGTACTGAACGGCTTCGGAGACAATAGGATTACGGTCATATCCTGCACCGATGATGGGACACAGCGGCAAGTCGTTGTTGGAATATATAAACACTAATCAATACGAATCAGTTGACAGCTTAGTGTTTTGTTAGAAAATATGCGTCTAATATATAGAAGTAGTTTGACATATTCCAAATATAGGAAGATATATAAAATCTATCGACTTAATATTCAAGAGAAAGTATAATAAAAGTAGGACGGAGGGATATAATGAAGCGTATAAAGTCATTTTTTCTTGCATCAGGATTGGTTGTTCCGATTTTAGGACTGCTTTCACATAGCAGTTTCATTGCTTATGCTGATGATTATAAACCATACGACAGATCAAAAGACCTGTTAGAACTTGACGGGGCAAAAGAGGAAAGCTACGGGCTTTCAGAGGCAGATGCATTATATTACAGCGATATTCCTGTTTCTTCTTTTGAAGTGAGCAATCTGTCTCCCAATATAGTGACAGACCTTGATTATACGGATTGGTGGTACAGCGAATGGGACGATTGCCGCTATATATTTCTTCCCGTAACGGCTGACCGTGATAGTCTTGTTATCACATATTCTGCCGATGATACGATATATCTCAACGGGCAGCCTGTTAAATCGGGAGAAACGACTTCTTTGCTCGGTGATGATACCTTTCAGATTACAGTCGGAGATAAAGACTGCGGTAAACTGAAAATAATGCAGTCCAATATCGGCTGTATCTATCTCTCAACTTCACACGGCGGAACAGATGCACTTGATGAAAACCGCAATATTACCGAAACAGGAACAACTATCATGCTGAATGCTGACGGTAGCACTGAGTATAGCGGAGCTTATGAGAAACTTACTGCTCACGGTAATTCATCATGGGATTACAGCAAGAAGAAGCCATATAATCTGAAACTCCCACAAAAAGAAAACCTTTATGGTATGGGAAAGGCGAAGAAATGGACTTTATTGGCGAATTATCTCGATCACTCTATGCTCAGGAATAAGCTGACAGAAGAAATGTGCAAGGCAGCAGGAATGGAATGTGTTATGGATTCTGTTTTTGTTGATCTTTATGCTGACGGTTCTTATCGTGGCACTTATCAGCTCTATGAACGGGTACAGATACAGAAAAATCGTATCAATATCCGTGATCTTGAAGAAGTGACGGAGAAGTTGAACAGCCGTGATCTCGATGGGTATGCACAAAAGGTCGTTGGTGCTGACAGCGCGGGCGAATATAAGGAAAACAGCTATAAATACTATGATATACCTAATAATCCCGATGATATAACAGGCGGTTATCTTTTGCAGTTTCAGCAATGGAACAGATACGGACACAAGTGTCAGAGTGGATTTGTAACCTCAAGAGGACAGGCAATCGGAATAGACGGACCAGAATATGCTTCAAAGGAACAGGTCGAGTATATCCGTTCCTTCGTTCAGGATATGGAAGATGCGATATACTCTGATACTGGATATAACGCCAAAGGAAAGCACTATACTGAGTATCTTGACGAGGATTCGCTTATCATAGCCTATCTTGTGCAGGAGATCAGCGAGAATATTGATGCAACATATTCCAGCTTCTTTCTTTGGAAGGATTCTGACCTCACCGGTGACGGCAAGCTGCATTTCAGCCCTGCTTGGGATTTTGACCTCAGCTATAACAATTTCCCTACTCAGCGTATCAATTCGGACGGCAATAGCGGATATTCCTACAAGCCTGATAATCTGTTTGCAGCTTATTTCCCCATTCACGGATATGAGGACGGCGGTAAAACATCTTCATCGGGCAGCGGTCGCCCGACTGTTGGCAGAAGCTGGATAGGACAGCTATATCAAAATGAGGACTTCGTAAAGCGTGTTGCAAAGCTATATTTTGAGCGATTTGAGCCTTTCCTACAATTACTGACCGAAAGTGAGAAACCATATCTCACGCAAATGGCTGAGAGCATCCAGACCTCGGCAGAGATGAGCAATGCTCGTTGGCATACCTACGGTGGTGCTTCCTACTGCGTTTTCGGTTCATCAAGCGGCGCAACATTTATGGATTCAGTTGATATTGTCCGAAAATACATCAATCAGCGTAAAAACTGGCTTGGTGATTTGTGGAAACCATATACTTATGTTAAAGGCGATGTGAACGGTGACGGCGTATTGGATATAGCCGATATTGTATTATTACAGAAGTGGCTTCTTGCTGTACCTGATACATACCTATCACAATGGCAGGCTGCCGATTTATGTAAGGATAACCGATTAGATGTATTTGATCTGTGTCTGATGAAGCGAGAACTGCTGTATAAATAAAGTATAGCCTAATGGCGGACTCACTTTCCGTTCCGCATTATGATTATGGCACGCACCGAAATCAGCGGAAACCCTATTGGTGGAACTGAATAACAGACAAGCCCTGAGATTTGCAATACAAGCATTTCTCAGGGCTGTTTCTTTTCGGCGTTTAGTTTTCAGCTCCGCAGGCTCAGACGGCTGTGAGGGACGTTTCCGTTCGCGGCAGGGCATAGCAAAAGGCTCTGCATTTCTGCAAAGCCCTCTGCTATCATTATTCGTCCTCGTCACTGCACTCGTCCAGCCCGTGAAGCAGTTGAATATATACGCACTCTGCTTGGTCATGTTTCTCACCGTCTGTTGACATCATAAGTTCAAGGAAATACGCTTTCGCTTCTTCGTAGTCGGTCCAGACCTCACGCCTGCTGTTGCACACGGTAGTGACCTTGCGTGATCTCGGCATTGCCAATTCAGGTGTTTTCAACATAGCTGATACCTCCAATTTCATAGTAACTATATTATAGCCGACAATGATTTCAGAGTCCAGCATATCGGAAGAATTGTAATAATTCTTGTGCAGGGCGCAGCAATTTCAAAAGCCTGTCTGGTGCAGTTTTACGATTCACTACTCGGCACATGAACAGCAAGCCGCCTGATAAACATATCAATTTTCCAGATCGCATAGATCTGCTCCTCAATTTCCCGAAACTTTTTGAGGTAGGTATTGGATCGGTTATAATAAATTGGACAGAAAACATTTAGCCATGATATAATAGAAGTAAAAAAAGGTAAGGTGGTAAAAATGTCAGGAAAAACAAGAAATTTCACCTCTTAGTATTTCAATTCGCCAGATTTAAGACGATCCAATGTTTCTTGTGCATTTATTTTCGCTTCTGGAATATCCATCTTCTTGTCATTTGAATTCAAGACATATTCTAAAGCTTCTTCTACCTTATGATGTTCAATAAGACGGATAGCACAATTAACTCGATTCTGAGTTCTTTCAAATGTACATTCATCGTCCCAATCAAAGAACTCTTTGTGAAAGTTTGCGATAAAGATTTTCTTGGTTTGTGGGTTTTCCCATTCTTCACGCCTGTCTATTATATATTCAATAAACGAACCTATAAAATATGACGTGGCTTTTCTGCAAATTTCCTTGACCTCAAAATAGTTCTTTATTTCCTTGCTCATAAGAGCACCTCCCTTTAAATTCTAAAGAAAGTATATCATAAAAAAGCGTGATTGTGTATGATTGTGGACATACAGTTTCATAAATTTCTGTTCTTATTATATCACTTTTCGCATATTACTGCAAGTATGTATAGTCGCAGAAAATCTGCGACTAATAGTTACATCGTCATATCTACATCTTCGTTTTCTTCCATGCTCTCATCATCCGAGAACGCAGCATTTTCTACCTCATGCTGCATCGGAATCAGCACTTTGAGAAGTTCCTCACGGTATTCCATGTCCGAAATCTTGTTGATATAGATGCCAAAGGTATCAATCAGTTCTTTGCCTTCCATAGTTGTGATTCGCACATCGCCGTACTGACCGTGCTTGCAAATAAACTCGGCAACCTCCTGAACATTGTGAAGTCGCTTATTGCCATCAATTGCAGAACCGAGAAGACAAGCGTAACGCTCAGCAACAGGAACATTCAATCTGTCAATGACATGAAAAATATCTGCATCGGTAACGACTCCCAGGCTGCGACCATTGTCAAAAATGCAATGAAGTGTGCCTGCGTCATCTACATGGTCAACAGTGCCTTTAGTTCCACGTTCAATCGGATGATACGGATCATTCGTTCTCTCAATCTGAATTCTTGTACCCTTGGGATACATCTTTTTGATGCGTTCTACTTCTTTCCGACTTGGAAACTGACTCATAAAATTCCTCCTTTACATCGACATATCGAAGCTTTCTTCTTCCTCGATATCATTGGTTTCATCCATCATCTCAACTTCAATCTGCCAGCTGTCGGAGGGGTTCCAGAAGCTGACGTAAATCGTACCGAATTCATCAGTTTTGATTTCCTGCTGTTCGTAGCCCTCGCCCCAGCCATCTGATGCTTGTCCAGACCACCAATCCTTGAATTCTGCCATTTCAGCGTCGGTAAGCGTTTCTGTAACCTGACAGATAAGGACTCCAACAAGCTCTCTGTTTCTGACCTCAACGGAGGGAAATG
>JAZQFV010000095.1:0-68814 GCA_045539715.1 Ruminococcus sp.
GAAGTACAGTGCCAGCATTCTCTTGATATCAGACTTGCTCATACGCTTTGCCGAGAATCCGTGGTCGCTGATGGTCTTGTCGATTCTGTTGATGAGGTTGAATACCTAAGTCGGAGGCCAAGCGGTCTTAGGAAGACAAACTGGTAAGACAACTCCTTGGCACACAGAACGACATGGCTACGATCCGACTTGAAGTACAGTGCCAGCATTCTCTTGATATCAGACTTGCTCATACGCTTTGCCGAGAATCCGTGGTCGCTGATGGTCTTGTCGATTCTGTTGATGAGGTTGAATACCTGTTCTTCTTTTTCTTTTCTGAATCTGACCGCAAACAGAAACTGTCTTGCCGAGGACATTTCCGTCTGGATTTCATCGAGGAAATTGTAGTCAGCCTCCAACAGTTTTCTGACGGCTTCGTTCTTTTCCTCCTGCAAGCGTCTGCGGACATATTCCTTGTTGCTGTCAAAACACTCACAGCTGTCAAGGGCAATGAGTTCCAGATCGGGAACCATGCTCAGAAGCATCATAAGGTGATGCACCTTGGTGTCGATGCTTGCGGAAGACATCACGGAAATATTGGTCGGCTCTGCTGCAAAGAATGCAAATTCTGCCTTGTCAGTACGCACTCCGTATTTTGTAAAGCGTTCAAAGCCGATGAGCTTCTGAACGCTGTTTTTCTTCTTACTCATGTCAATCGTCCTTTCTCCAATGGTAGATTTGCTGTGATGTTACAAAGAATTTCACAGCATTAAACATATAGTCCATTATAGCGGTATCATCTGCTCTCAGACTCAGGAATGCAAAGCAGGCTGTGAGAGCCAGCGGTACAACGGTATACAGCTTTGCAAACAAAAGTGCCGACAGAATAATGCCGGCACAGATGATGCAGAAATCACGGACATTCCAGAACCACAGCTTGACTGTGGCTCGCAGGTTTTCGGGGTAGATATAGGTTTTCATGGGGTTATCAGTCCTCCTTTTGGGTATAAAAATACAGCCAAGCGGTGGGCTTGACTGTATCATAGTGTTATTCGTATACAATCTGTTGAAATGAATTATATCAACAGTATCTGAGATATTTCATGCCATCAAATTCATAGTCTGGATTCTTATTGAAGAATAGTTTCTCCCTGAAATTTTCCCTTTCACAACAGACAAAGTTGAAAACAAAAAGCTGGTAATACCACTCACCTGTGTCATAATAAGTGTTTCTCTCATTAAAAACAATCCGTCCATATTGGTCTTTTCTCAAAACAAAAGCTGTTTTATCAAAGCCTCCATAAAAATGGACTTCATATTGATCTTCACCAAGAGGTTTCGCTGCTATCTTTCTGCCAAATGGAGAACGATAGAATTTTCCGTCAAATAGCTGATCTTCAGAATACTGCCGGCATTTTGAACCTCTATCATGCATCCCATCTGTATCCTGATAAAGCTTCACAGAATGAAAGAGAACATCCTGCTGCATTTCAGCACGATCAATCTTTACTGGATAGAATTTTATTGCATTTCTCATTTGTGCGAAATTTGCATGTCTGACGTTTTTTCTGTACTCTATCTCAATTTGCTGAACAAACAACATAGACCGCACCTCTTTTCAATCTGAAATGAACAATATCATTATAGCATAAATCAGAATGAATTTCAATCAGTATCGCCAATCTGATTCCGTTGAATCAACTGTGACAATGTCTGCGGTGTGAAGTCATTCACATCCACACCTGCGTTGAACGCATTTTTCACCTGCATCATCACACGGTTTGCGAAGTTATCGCTGTTGTGAATATGACCGTAGATGTGGTAATGTCCTCTGAAATATCCGTCCCATTCCAAGATCGGATAATGGAACAGCACCACCTTGCGTCCTTCGTCCTCAATGCACAGGTAATCGTTGATACTGTCAAAACAGCTTGTAAAGGCTTCCTTCTTCAGATTCTGCCTGTCATGGTTGCCCACAATCAGATGCTTTCTGCCCTTCATACGGTGCAGGAAATTCTCCGGACGGCTGCTCATTTTGAACATCACATCGCCGAGGATATATACATCGTCATTATTTCTGACAACCGCATTCCAGTTGTTTACAAGTGCCTCGTTCATTTCCTCCACCGATTCAAAAGATCTGCCGGACAGCTTCATGATGTTGGCATGTCCCAGATGCAGATCGGCTGTGTAGTAAATCATGCTATCCCTCCTCGCAGGTATTAAGCAACATTATACCACCACACCTTGAAAAAGTCAACTGATTTAGCACTACTTTTTCGTAAATGCCTTGACAGCTCTTGTACCAAGGCTCACCGTACTGCTCACGCTCATCATATTGACTCTTACGCTTGTGTCAAGTCCAAACATCTGCGCAATTCTCGGTACTTCATTTGCTGACAGACAAATTCCCACTGCAATGAGCGGATGCTGTGTGAATGTCAGCAGTCCAAGGTATAGGATTGTTGTCTGCAAAAATGCGGTCATACAGGTTGCAATAACCTGCTTGATCCAGTTGTAGAACCCGTCCGTGAATCCTCTCGGCACGGAGAACAGGTACAGACTGCCAATGGCGATCTGACACAGCAGTATGCCGCCTCGCTTGATATTTGCAAACACAACCTTGATGGTGCAGTAGCCGAATAGGATAATGAAGAACAGATTAAACAGTGACGCTGTTCCTGAAAGCTCGGTTGCAACAAGCAGTGCCATTTCTCCCAGAGAATACGGTGATTCTCCCGTGAAGCTATACAGCAGATCCGTGGCGAATGTGCCTTGCAGGTCTGTACAGAAGCTGTATAGTCGCTGCGGTACGACTGTCACAAGGTTTGCCGCCATGAAGCCCTTGAGAACATTCAGGCAGGTATTCTTGATGTTTGCCTGCCCCGATTCATAGCTGATCGCCGTATCAAAGATAGCGACCACCATACCGCATACGAACAGCATCCATGCAAGGTGATGGAACAGAGACAGGAATGCGCCTGCCCAAGCCATATCAAAGATGTTGGCTGCGGACTCATTGATAAAATTGAAAAGGTTAGTTCGAAAGTAGTATCGGAAGAGCAGAAAATCAAAAATGAAAAAGCTAAGCTTGAAGAAGCAAAACGGAAAAAATCTGCGGCTGAAGATGAAGTTAAAGAAAAAGAATGCTTGATCAGTAACGCTCAGTCTGAGGTGAACCAGGAAACGGCTGAGCGTGACAGGATAAGATACTACGGTGACAATGAACTCAGAAGGCTTGGTCAAATGCCTGCTGTAGGAAAAAAGTCGGTAAGAAAAACAAGAGTAGTTGAAAGAAGGGGGCTATTCAAGATATTCGATCTTTTCTCTACTAAGACCGAAACCTATACAGCTTATGAAGATGATTATACTGCTCAGAATGATTGGAAAAAACGAAAGGCTGATATCGAGAGTTCAATCGACATCAAACTTAGAGCAAATACTAGCAAACTGAACCGTGCTATTCAGAAGCGTGATGCTCTGATACGTGATAAGGGGCAAAAACAGATAGATGCTCAAAAATATGATGATGATATCAGGCATCTTACTGAGCGTATAAAGAATGAAGAAGTGGTATACAACGATATGCTGAAGCAGTTTAAAAAAGAGCTGTGCACTAAGGAGAAGCAGAAACTCATTGACGAGATGTTCAGAGTTATGCTTGATAAGAATAATCCATACTGCACTCTTTTCAATCTGCAGAGCTATATAGACAAGATTTCTGAAAACAATCTTAAGCTGATAACTGACAAAATTATGGATTATTTTGATTCAACTGTTCAGGAGAAACAGGATATGCTGAATGATATGCTGAATAAGAACGAAGAGGCGCTTAATGTTCAGTATGAGCTCAGCAAGCGTGAAGCTAAAGAGCTTGATGATATTATCCAAAAATGTAAAGGAGCGATATGATAATGAATGAATTCAAACAAAAGCACATTGAAAATAAAAACGCTATAATCGCTTGCCTTAAAGATGCTGAAAGATTCTTTGTGGAAAATGAGATGTCATATGAGGCTGAAAATACACGCGTGAACAGAGAAAAACTCGAAAACGGTGAATTCTCGGTTTCAGTAGTTGGAGAGTTCAGCGCTGGAAAATCAACATTTCTGAACGCACTTATGGGTGAACATATTCTGCCTTCTTTCTCAGCGGAAACTACAGCTACCATTAATTTCTTGCGCCATAAGGATCAGGCCCCTGAGGGCGAGAGTGGTGTGGTCTACTATAAGGATGGACGTGAGAAAAAACTTGATAAAGTTAATCTCGAAACAATTAAGCAGTATGTAAGTACCGTTAGTACTGATGAGGATGTTGCTCAAAGTGTGGATCATCTTGACCTTTTTCTTGAATCAAGATTCCTTGAGGATAATGTTACCCTTGTTGATACTCCAGGACTTAACGGCATTGCCGAGGGCCACAGGGAAACTACTATAAAGCAAATACAGCAGACAAGTGCTGGTATTTTCCTATTTAAGGCAAATCAGCCCGGAAGCCGTTCAGATTTTGAGTTCCTTACTGAACTTAGAAAACGTATTGACGGTAACAGCGTCATCCTCGTTCTCAACCGAATTGATGAGATAAAAGAAAGTGAGGGTGAAACCGTAGAATCTGTTGTAAACAAACTTAAGGAGAATTACAAGAAGGTTTATCCAGAGGCAACTACATTGCCGGAGATATGGCCTGTGGCTGCTTATCCTGCTCTTATAGCAAGAAGCCACAAAAAATTTGATTATCATGGAGAATATCGCGTTTTTAATGACGAGGAAAAGAGTACTTTTGAAAAGCTTTCGCGTATGAAGGCTTTTGAGGACAGATTATGGAAATTTCTTACGCAGGGTGAAAAGACTAAGCAGGAACTGCTCGCTCCAATACGGCAGCTTGAATCTGTGTTGCTTGAACTGAAAAACAAGTACAACGCCCAGCTTAATGGCTTGAATGGTACAATGGATCAAGGCGATATCGAAAGTCAGAAGCTTGAACTCAGAAAGAGTATGGATATTCTTGATGATGAATTGAAAAAACTTACTGCTGATATGGCGAAAGATGTTCAGGAAGCTGAAAAGGACTTCTTTAATGAAATCAAGACTGAGGTGAAGAACTTCAAGAAGCGCTTTATCGCAAGAATATCAGACTTCGAAAGCATTGACGAGATAGACCCCGACTTCATCAGAGACAAGATAAACAACGAACTCGCTATGATTGCTGAGGAAGCATACGAGAACTATGGAGATGCCATTAGAAGTATCATTGCAAAAAATGCAACCATTGTTACATCTGAACTGAATGAATCGCTGTCTGCTGAGATGAATATTAAGCTTAATACAGAACTTGAATTGCCTGAGGTTAAGTCGGGAATTGACACGTTTCTTAAAAAAGAGACAGAACTACGCGAAGAGATAGAAAGGCTTAGAATTGAGATAGACGATAATGATATTAATATTCTTCAGGCTGCTAAGAATGAGGATAGGATAGATTCCATTGAGCGTGAATTGAAGGAACTAAAAAAACAGCGTGAAAAGTTTGAGGAAGATTCGATATTATACACTCCTGAGATTGAAAAGAGGCAGGAACGTAAAGAGAGTAAGGTTGGCTGGTTTATTTTCAAGAAGACTAAGGTGGAGTGGATAGATGTTGTTGATGATTCAAAAAGAATAGAATATCAGGAAAATGTTAATAAAACTCTTGCCAAACGCGATAAAGAAATCGCTGAACTAACTCGACAACTGGATTCAATGCCACGAAGTGAGAATCTTGAGATAATGCAGCACAAGCGTGAACGCAAGAATGCGTTGCTTTCTGAGAGACGTGCTGAAATGGAAAGAATGCAGAGAGAATTCAGCGATAAGATAAGAAAAGATTCTGAGAATGCTCTTAAAAAACAGAAGATACAGATAGAGGCTTATCTTGACAATATGACTAAGGAGTATGAGTCGGAGAATAAAAAGAGATTCAGAAACGAGCGTGCTTCGCAGCTTGCTCTAATTGAAGGCATAATAGCTGGATCGGTCAAGAAGAAACTCGAACTAAAACGGCAGGAACTCGAAACTCTTGAGAATAAATTCAATATCGCAGTTTCCGAAAGAAATCAAATGATAGCTGCTATAGAAGAACAGAGCCGCTATGTTGGTGAATTGATTTCGCGTGCTGCTGTACTTGAAGGTGCTATCGACAGCATAAAGACTGATTCAATCAAAGATGAAGAAATTTGAGGTGCTTGAAAATGGATGAACGTATTAAAAAAATGATGGAAATATCAAAATATCTCGGTGATAATGACAGCGTTGCTGTACTGAAAAGAATTAGTAATTCGCTTGAAGAAAAAACTTGTTACCTCTCCTTTATGGGACAGTTCTCAGCTGGGAAATCAAGGCTTATCAATAATTTGCTGAAAAGAGATATACTGCCTGTACATACCACTGAAACAACTGCTCTGCCAACGTATATATTCTACGGAACAGAGGAATCGGCGGGAGTGTTTTATAATGACGGATCGTATGAGGAGCTGACAATCGATGATACTCTCGAAATGTGGCAGAGCGGTATAAAATCTGAAAAACTGGCAGAAATAGACAGTATAAGGCTTACAGTTGATTCGCAGATTCTTAAAAATGGCCTTGTTATTATTGATACTCCCGGCATAAATACCATAATAGAAAACCATGTTGAAAGGACGGAGAGTATCATCAGCAATTCTGACCGTGTGGTATATGTGCTCGGTAAGCCACTTACAGGATCGGATGAGAGATTTATCAATATGCTTGCGGATAATGGCATACAGCTGCTTTTTGTCCGTACGAAAATGGACGAGCTAAGAGTAAGTGAAGAAACTCCTGAGGTTGCTGTTTCAAAGGAACGCGATATTCTTACGCCTTTAACAAGCGATAGCATCTTTTTTGTTTCAAACGAGGAAAACAGCAGGTTCAGTAGTAATGTTGACGAGTTGAGAAATTACATATCTGATCATGTGGCAGTTGATATAGAACGCTCGATAGCTGATATTTCCAACAGTAAGCTCAGATATATTGCAGCAAGGCAGGTTAATAAGCTTCTTGACAAAAAAGAGACTCTTGCCGTAGCCCTTTCTGATAGTCGTGAGGAATATGAGAAAAGAATCGAAGAGATAAAAAAATCACTGACTGCATTAGAAAATATTCTGGCGGAAAAGAAAAAGAAGCTTGCTGAAAACTACGAGAAGCAAAGGCAGAACTCTGTTGATGAGCTTGATAATGAGAAAAAAAGCGAACTTGATAGGATATGCAAAAAAATCAACGGAGCGGAGGAATCATTCAATTATTCAGTGGAAGTTCCGGAACTTGTGCATATATCGCTGCTGAATATCCAGAACAGATATATGGCATCGTTTGACAGATTCATACGCGATAATAAAAATGAATTCATGAAGGAAATCAAATCATCTATCAATAATTCAACAGATATTCCCGATATTTCCGAACTGCCTGGAAACCTTGAGGAGGCAAACTCTCAGATAGATTATATTACTAGCAAAATTTCTGCGCTTTATGAGCTTAAGGAAAGCCTAAATGAACAGCAGCGGGAGCTTGAAAGAATGAGCAGTAAGAACTCTGATGAGTATCAGAAACTTATGCAGGAGGCAGAAGAACTTCACCAGGTAGTTGAGGAGATACAGGAATGCCTTGACGAATATCCGCCGTATGTTACAAGATATAAATTGCTTGAAGGCGATCATCGCTGTGAAAAAAGATTGCGCACTATCGGAAATGTAGCCGATTGGGCAACTATACTTATTCCAGGTACTACATGGGCAAAAGCTGGTGCTAAGGTGCTGAATGTCGGTGCTAAGGGAGCTAAGGCTGTCAAGGCTGTCAAGGTGGCAGATGCCTTTCTTGATGGTGCAAGAGTTCTCGCTAAGATAGGTAAGGGTACAAGTGTCGCAAAGGCTACTAAAAGTGCTAAAAAACTGAAAAATATCGACAAAGCAATCGATGCGGTCAGAGTAGTCGGAAATGCCAAGAAAGTTGCAATGCAGCAAAAGTATCCACAGCAATTTGAAGATGTTATCATTAATAGTGAGGCTCCAACCAGTTTAGACTTATTAGATGAATCTGTATTCAATCCTGATCTTCCACTTGAGCTGAAAACCAGTATCCTTGACTATATTGGACTTGATTACTGGTTCGGGAAGATCGGAAAGAAATTCGACACCCCAGATGTGAAAGTTGTTGATGAGAAATATCGCAGCGAGTATATTGCCGGCAAGCGCAAGATCGAAATCGAACTGAAAAAGCAAGCTGACAGGGAATGGGAACTCATTTCACAGGCGGAGACCTTTAAGGATGAGCAGGAAAAGCTTAAACGCAAGAGTGAGATATATACCAGAAAGGATAAAAGGGTTGATGCTCAGCTCACTGAACTAAAGAAGCAGCTCGAAGATGAAAAGAAAAAGGCTGTTTTAAAACTCACGAAAAAACATTATTCAGATGCTGCTGAGTACCGTATCGATAGATTCGTAGAGCATCTGAAAACTGATATACAGCCACAGATAGATGAAAAAATGGAAAAGTATATAAACTTCTACGATTTCAGGATAGGTAACGATATAATAATGAAACGCAAACAGCTTGAAAGTGTTGAGAAGGAATATGACAGTTCCAATCGCGCAATCCTCGAAAAGGAACTTTCCATCGTTACAAGCTATTCCACCTATCTCGACGGGATTATTGAAAAGTAACTATGGCAGAGCTTTTGAGAAAAATACTAGTTCTTGGTGAGGAACATCCGAAAATTAATATAATATGTGATTTACTACCTCCGTTCCGGAAGACTGGATTTCGTGAACTTATAGCCCTTGAAAAAATAGATGCAGTGCTAAGGCACTGCGTTGGTACTGCTGAATATTTGAAATCGAATGGAAAAGTTGAGATATTCAGTCAGGAAATACCCTTCGGCACTGAGGTAAAGTTTGATTTTAACAATAACCCATGGACTAATGATGCATATGATCAGATATTATTCATTCAACCATATCCCTTTACCACTGCGGAGGAGAATACCGAACTTGTCCATCTTGAACAGTACCTGAAAATGAATGATAGGCTCAAATGCACGGATTGCAGAATAGTTTTCTACCATGACGAGAATCAACATTCTGGTTCAGGTGACCTCGATGATATCGAAAGCGTACTCAGCAAAGCAAAGGAAACACTGATTAACGAATACAAGGATACCTTTAAGGAGAAATTAATATCATTCTGTACATACCGCTCGATATCAGATTGGCGGATTATTACTCACGGTTCAAGCAGAGTACTTAATGTTGCAAGAGAGTTGTGCGCTGAAAGACTTAGCCAATGGTCCGAAATAGTAGATGATTTCGAGTTTAATTATGACCTTGAATTCTTTCCAGAGCCTGATTTTTTGGCGGAGGATGCCTTTATGCGCATAAAGGCATATGAAAGTGTTGCTGGTTCTGATGATGTTACAAAGAAATATCTTGAAAACTACAAGCATTATTATCTGGAAAAGATACTTGCTTTCGCCGATGATATCTATACTGGCGTTATGAGTGAGATATCTTTCTGGGATATTACAAGAGATATCAATGTGCTGAATGATAAGATATGCGAAAGCATTGACAGAAGCATATTGAAGGATATGCCTGCAAAGGAGAAATGTCCGCCGTCAAAAGCTGATTACAAGCATAAGATATGCAATGAGAAGCGGCTTGATACGAAATTTGCACAGGCAGTGAATGCATTTGTAAGGCAGGACTTGTGTTATATCCTTTCTCAGTATATTGCGAGTAAAAGAATAGTACTGGAAGATGTTTTTTTGAAATAGAAAGTTTTTTATCTTACGCCTAAAACTAGAATAACAGAGGTAAAATACATGAAAAAAACAACATTTGCAGTTGGTTCGGCTGCATTAATCGCTGAATTTGTGCTCTTTATCAGTTTTTGCAAACTGACAGAAAGAAGTAACTATTACTGGATAGGAGCAGGCGTAGCTGGTCTGCTTGCGATGATTACGGTATATTTT
This sequence comes from Ruminococcus sp., assembly GCA_045539715.1. Lineage (GTDB taxonomy): Bacteria > Bacillota > Clostridia > Oscillospirales > Ruminococcaceae > Ruminococcus. The sequence continues at coordinate 10,000 of JAZQFV010000095.1, forward strand.
ATCTGTGCAAAGTTCACCGAACTGTTAGTAGATGTCTACAGTGAACACCTAAAAAAAGTGTTTGAGAATAAAAATGATATTATCGATTTATGCGATAAGTGTTTAGAAACTATTGATACAGATATTGACGAAATACACCAGAGTGTGAATGAACTTACAACAATGCAACAAAAAATGTTAGAAGATAATTCCAGGTTTTGTGCCGATCTGCATAACACACTAGAGACTGTCGTAGCGACAAACTGTGAGTGTGTAGACAAGCTCACTGCAGAGGTGGAATCTGAATGTGGTATTCTCCAAAAACATATGGAGAAACTTGCGACAATGCATAAGGAGCTTATTGATAATAATAACAGCCTTGTTAAGGAGCTTAATGGTGCTGTGAGAGCTCTTTCGTTAACAGTTGAGAATAATATCAATAATAGCGATAGTCTGTTCAGTAAGTCTGCTGAAATGTCAGAAAACTCTTACAAGAGGATATGTGATCTTGCTGACATAATGTGCAGATATAATGACGATGTCAAGAATTTCCGCAAAGACGTTGTAGATGTGAATAAGATGATGAAGGAAACCATAAATCGCGGCATTGATGATTTCTCAGTAAAGTATGGCGAATTCAATAATGAACTTAATGATACTATCGATGGTAAGCTTGGCGAGTACAATGAGAAATTCGATACACTTAGTCAGAATATAAACGAGCTTATCAAAGTATGCGATACAAATGCGAAAAGCTATAAGGATTCGCTCGATTTCATCAGTAGATCGCAGACTGAATCGAACAGTCTTACTAAGGAAGATATCAAGCTCCTTCAGCAGCTTTTGAAAAGGTGACGGTGTATGGATATAAATGAACAGATAAGCGCGGTTCGCGTAGTCTATAAAAAGCTGATGTATCCTATTTACGAAAAAGAGTTTATTATGCGGACAGCAGCGGTTATGGGCAGCGAAATTGAATGGTACAGTTGGGCGATAAGCATTGTTGAAGCGATATCCTTATTGATTGAGACAGCGCTTGCATCTGGTAATCCTAAGCGTGCATTGAAGTATTGTGTTATGCTTGATAACAGCATTCGCCTTCTCATCAAACGAACAGATGATGATTATCACATGCTGATAGACAAGAGGCTTATCGGTAATTGTTAAACTGTCAACATATGGCATCAGAGATCGCAGTGAATACGATATTATTGTTCTCAAAGAAATATAAGAGTCAAGTCTGCTCCCCTGTATGTGAGAGCAGGCTTTTCCTTATTATCATCCGTCATAGATAAGCTTATTATCGAAATAGAATCAGCACTTTTTGTCCGTTTTCTGAGCAACGTATCGACAAACAATATACAACAGAAGCACCGCCCGAAGGCGGCGCAGATATTTCACAAAGCAACAATGTCATTTACTGAGAAGAGTACAGCTTTACCGGAGATAATGACCTTATCATCGGTACACTCACAGTACAGAATACCTGTACGCTCAGACGCTTGGAAAGCTGTAATACTGGGCTTATTCAGTCTCCTGCTCCAATAGGGTGCGATCATGCAGTGAGTTGAACCAGTCACAGGATCCTCATCTATACCGAATCTTGGAGCAAATATCCGTGAAACACAGTCATATTCCGTACCCTTGGCAGTGACGGCTATACAAGCACCGTCCAGTTTTGAGATAAGTTCCATATCCGGCTGTAAGTCCCGAACTTCTTCCTCATCTCTCAGCACAAATAGTATATCACGATCCTTATATGCAGCAAGAGGAATAGTTCCGAGAGCTTCGATCATCATATCAGTTATTTCGATATGTTCCAGCTTATACGCAGGAAATTCCATTCTTACCAATTCTCCGTACCTTCGTACAGTAAACTCACCGATTTGACCGTAGAAGTTGAGAGTATCCGTATCCTGCGCATAGTAATTGAAGAGAATGTAAGCAGCAGCAAGAGTAGCGTGACCGCAGAAATCGATTTCGCTTTTTGGAGTAAACCAGCGGATATGATAACGATCATTCTCTTTAATGACAAAAGCAGTTTCAGACAGATTATTCTCAGCTGCGATATTCTGCATGATTTCTTCACTTGGAAACGAATCCAGTACGCATACAGCAGCAGGATTCCCCAAGAATATTTTATCTGTGAAAGCGTCAACGATGTATTGTTTCATTAGTTTCTCCTGTTCTATAGAAATACATTATCAGCCTATCTTTTGATTCTGACATAATACTTCGTATCGTCTTGGTGATGGATATATCCGCCATTATTCAGCATAACTTTGAGTGAAGCGGGATTATCCCTGTTAACTCGCAGATATATTTCATCTTCCTGAACATTATCTCTTATCTCATTAATTAGGAGCTTAAGTCCCTGAGAAGCATATCCTTTTCCACGATATTCAGGAGCTATGTAGTAGCCAACGTGTCCTGATCCCTCAATAAGCGATTGACACAGATAATGGCGGAAGTGAAATGTGCAAACGATATTATCATCATCCCAGAGATAGTATATTGTCTGCGGAACGTATCCTTCTGGGAGCTTTTCACCATTTGACTGTGCTATTATCGTTTCAAGAGCAGTATCAAAATCATTACGGCTTATATCGTGATAGTCGTTGAGGAAACCATTCTCATCTACAGGAATATCGCGTTGAAAGAGCCATTCTTTCTCAATATCTTCGTAGTTAGCAGATTTTAGTATCAGCATATTTGCCTCGTTTCAGTTCTCATCATTTTTGAGCTTTAGTGAATTATGAGTAAGTAACTTACGAGTATATTATATATCGTTGTGCGTGATATGTCAAGTTTTTTCTTGGTAATTCAGCAGTAATTTATTATCACATAGTTGCGAACAGCTTCACCCGCCATAAAGGCAGGGAAAGAAGTATTATCCTTGGAGCTGTTCTCGTTATTAGTTTTAGCGGTCGTTTGGGGTTAAGCCTTAAAAATTCAAATAATCCCACCCATAAATTCAATCAGCTCTTTAGTATCATCGTCAAAAAACTCAGCATCGGTAAAGTCGCAGTTTTTGTAGTGTGTAAGCTGAGAAAATATCTCGGTTTTCAGGTCACGAGGAAAATCATTTTCTGATTTCGCAAATTGCTCCGTGCAGTCATAATAATCATCAGAAACCGTAAGTCCTCTTATGTTTTTGACATTGAGAACATTTCCGTTACGGACATCTATATTTATCGTAGAATTACAGGAAACAATAGTGACAATATCGGCTGTTTCATTGAAGTATGTATATTCAAATTCTCTGCCTTCCTCAGTAAACTGGGAAAAATCGCACTCCCATACAATACGCTTTTCTGTACAGTTCCACATGATGACATAACCGTTTTCAAGAGCGATTAGCTGAATATCACCACTGTTTGCAGTACAAGTCATTCTGCTTTCATTTAAGCTAAGAAAAAACACCCAGCTGTATCGGAAATCACATGAATACCGCCCGTTCAGACTGAATTTCACATTGCATGGAATGTGTATCGGAAGATGCTGAAAACTGAAATCAACTCCGCACAGAACACCTCCACGCACAATACTCATCGCCTTAATGACACATTCTGCTGTGTGCAGAGCCATGGTATTCCGTGAGAGATCAAGAATCTTATCAAGAACAGTTCTGTGACAGCGGAAATCTTCACAAGGAGAATTTTTGTAATCTCCTGCAATCTCGCCAATCAGACGGTAGATATCGTCCTCATTATGAAACCACATCATGTCAAGCTCATATTTTTTGAACAACTCTGTGCGTTCCTCTTTCATCTTATATTCGTATGAAGTCCAGAGAGCGTCACCGAGATTTATAATATGTTTTGCCGCAAAATAGTCACGGAAATATTGATGCGTGAAATGCAGCTTCTGAGGTTCAGTTTCTGATGCTGCGAGAAATGAAGCATTATTTATCAGAATCTCAACTATATCTGAATTATTCCTGCTTTCGAGCAGGGATTTTTTTCGTAATCCTCTCGCAGCAATATAGTTCTGATAAACACGTTCATTTTGAAGATAAAATTCAACTGCATGATCCATTGCATCGTTCAGATCACCTCTGTCGATTTCGAAACCAAAACTGTCAGTCATGAATTTCGCTGCGAATGGAAGTGCAAACTGTACTGCAAATCTCAGCAGACTATTTTCAGGCAATCGGCTCTGAAAGTTCATAATATATGAGTCAAGAATCTCACCACGAGTATATGCGTTTTCCCCTTCACCGGCGGTATACATATTCAGAAACAGCGGGACTTTCAGCAGTTCTGTAAGTCGGGGATCAGGCAATATATCGTGCTTTTCTAAAATCGCTCTGTCACGTTCCTCATTAGTAACACCACACACTTCAATACATTTGAAGCTATTAAAAATATCATACAAAGGAACTGTTCTGGCACTAATAATTATTCGTATATTACCGAAATTATTGCATAAATATTCAAGTTCTGATACCAGTTCATCTTGTAAGTCAAAAGACAGTTCATTCAAGCCATCCAGCAGTAAAGTGTACTTTGGAATACAGTCTGTCGGTACTGCCCTCAGTATATTTTCAAGCTCTGACAGCTTTCTGAGAACCTCCTCCTTTCCCTCACACGCACAAGCACTTTCGTATGTCAGGTACTCAGATTGATAGAGATATTTCAGCAGAATCTGACTAATAATCCAACAGCTATGTGAACTGTATTCGCTGTGCAATTCACTTTTGAATTTATAAAGAGGAAAGTAAAAATTCACCGAATTACCGAGGTTTAGTTGTTTCAGCATAATAGTTGTTTTGCCAATTGCTCCAATGCCATACAGAAAGACATTTCCTGTTTTCGGAAGTTCGTTTATATGCTCTGCACCGCTTTTTATTTCGAGTGTGTATGTTTTTTGGGGAGTGTTCCTATTTCCTTCATATGAATATGAAAGTGTTGAATTTGCCCCAAGTCTTTCTTCAACGGTTTCTTGAATATCAATTACCAGACTATCGGCGTTTTTGTATCGGACTATGTAGAATTTCATTCTGTCAGGCAGCTGCATTAAATGAATAATACTGCATATTTGCGAATGTTTATGCACATGGTATATTATTCCGAGAAGAAGCACTTCCAGACATATGTGTTTTGGATGAGCATAACTTCCTTGAAGTGAACATTTAGGAATAAAGTTTCCGCCGTAAAGAATTTCCTCAACATCATTATCCTGTTGAATTAATTCAAGCAAGGTGTAGGTAAGCTGTTCAATTTTTGAATTGTCTATCACTTCATCACAAAATTTTTTCATCTTTGCAATATAATTACAAAACCTATTTTTGTTTCCGATATTCTTCTCAAATTCGCTGAAACTGAACAGCGTATACGGATACATAGTTTCTCCCCGTAGAACTCTGAGCAGAAAACGATCTATATTTCCGGCAATTCGTGCAGCGATATCTGCACTCCCATCGCAGTCTGCGATAATACTCATCAGTTCCGCAAATAGTTTTCCACGTCCTAATCGCCCCTTACCTGTTTTCTTTGATTCAAATATCACCGATAAAACCGCTGCTATATTCAGATTCAACCTACTCACCGCCTAAAAAAGGAATAAACTCCGTCATATTCGGAATAAACTTCTGCCGTTTCTATGATACAATTAAAGTGACAGATGTTATTATTATTTTAGCATCATCGCTTATAGCTGTCAAGAAAAAATCGCCATAAATTTCGGTAATTTATGGCGAACTCCAATTGTATTTTATATGTACAATCTTACCACATTTTTATCATAATTTCAATCAGATACGATAAAAGTTAACAAATTACAATTAAAAATCAGCAATTTATACAATGAAATACGTAATGCTTTGTGGTAAATAACGATTTATTTTCAGTCAGAATTATGGTCAAGGGGGATGAGAAATATGGCTCGGAGAGGAGAGAATATTTACAAGAGAAACGACGGACGCTGGGAAGGAAGATATAAATCAGGCTATAACGAAAGCGGAAAGGCTAAATATCGCTCTGTATACGGTCACTCTTATGCAGAAGTGAGGCAAAAGCTTGTACCGCTGAAAGTTGCTGTTCCCACTTTAATCGTCGCATGTAAACTAACAGTACTTGAGCTTTTCGACGAATGGCTGTCTGCTGTAAAATTGCGTGTAAAGCCCTCAACTTTTGCTAATTATCAGATGAAAGTTGAGAAGCATATTCTGCCAGAGTATGGAGGTATGCGTTATGATTTGCTGACAGTTCAGATGCTTAACAGCTATATTGAAGATAAAATTAGTTCGGGACTATCAGCAAAGTACGTTTCCGATATTATTATCATCTTCAAATCTATGGCTAAGTATGTTTCAAAGATACACGGATTCCGCAATATATTGGCAGATGTAGAACTGCCAAAAGTGCATAGAAAAGAAACAGTATTACTTACTCACGGTCAGCAGCTGCAACTGTGCAGATATCTTCAAATGAGTAGGAATCCGACTTCGCTTTGCATACTTCTGAGCCTGTATACAGGACTTCGTGTCGGTGAGGTATGTGGTCTTATGTGGAATGATATTGACTTTAAAAAAAGCATTATTACCGTCAGACGAACTGTTCAGCGTATACGAATAAACAATCACAAAACGCAACTCATAGCTGATACTCCTAAAAGCCGTACATCTCATCGGACTATCCCTGTACCTGAATTTATTATGAAATTGCTGCGGGATTCCCGCAGCAATGATGATTGTTATATTTTATCGGATTCCGAGAAAATTATCGAACCAAGAACATTGCAGCGGCGCTTCAAATCTATTCTGAAAAAAGCAAATTTACCGTCAGTTTGTTATCATAGTCTGCGTCATGCATTTGCTACTAATTGTCTGGAAGCCGGATTTGATGTAAAAACGCTCTCAGAAATACTCGGACACTCCAGTGTTGAAACCACCCTTAACCGCTATGTGCATACCTCTATGGAGCGGAAAATTGCGTGTATGGCATTACTTGAATCAGCTGCAAAAAAAGTTTATTTACCGTCGGAATCACCGTCAGAGAATATACAGAAACGGCTTATTTCCCGTACAGAAGAATGCTTGTGACAGTAATTACCGAAATTTACGGCAGTTCCCAATAGTAATTATAGCATTTCTGCCGTTTTCTGTCACTAAATGAGGAGTTGATTATGCTGAAATGTTTTAAGTGTCCATATAAACTCGGACTTGTAAAGTGCGTTAAAAGTCCATGTCCTGAGTGCAAGGCAAGTAAAAGTAAAAAGCCTCCTTTTCCGGAGGCGGAAATCAAGGAGGAAAAGAATGCCACTAATACCAAATTCAAATAATACAGGTCTTAATAATCAACCGAAAGCACCGGAAAAGCAAGAACTGCAATTCAAGAAATCCGATCCGATTTATACATTTACTGATCTTATTCTTACTGACAAAACACTTGATGAGCTCAAAACAGTTGTGAGCGCACAGAAGAACTGGAAAAAGGTGTTTGTTGACTGGGGACTTGGAACAGTAATGAAGGAAAGAAAAAATCTGTTTGTCAATCTATACGGCGAATCCGGAACAGGCAAAAGTATGTCAGCTCACGCTATAGCCGCTGCACTTAATAAGAAGCTGATTTGTGTAAATTACGCCGATATTGAATCGAAATATGTTGGTGAAACAAGCAAGAATCTTTCTAAGCTATTCAGCGATCCTAATAACAAAGATGACATTATTTTCTTTGATGAGGCCGATGCCTTGCTCAGCAAGCGTGTTACAGATATGAGCAGTGCAACAGATGTCAGTGTTAATCAGACTCGTTCAGTTTTGCTGACGCTGTTGAATTCCTACGAGGGTATGGTTATATTCGCAACTAACTTTATCAGCAATTATGATTCAGCTTTTATGCGACGAATCCATTACCATATTCGGTTTGAACTTCCAAATGAGGAACTTCGTGAGAAACTGTGGAGACATTACATACCGTCACAGATGCCAATCAATGTTGATATACATAAGTTAGCAATTGAAAATGATGGGTTAAGCGGAAGTGATATTTCAACTGCTGTTATGAAGGCTGCTCTTAACGCTGCTAAAAATGATTCTGCTGTGGTAACCGAAAACGATTTTAGAATTGCAGTTGAAAGTATTTCAGCAAGCAAATGTGCGAATTCTGTTTCATCAAGATCTGTAATTACAAAAAGTGAGATTGTTGACGAAAAAGATGTTCCTATATCTATACGCAACAAGTCGAAGAATGATAAGGAGGAAATTATATGATACTATTTAGTGTTTTAAAAGAATTTGTTATCCAAACGGTTGCGCAAGGAGTATTATCATTAATAGAAAAGTTTCGGATCTCTTTTATCCAATGGCTGCAGAAAATACCAGAAATGATACAGGATAAGGTAGATGGTGTCGTTTACGGCTGTAAAACATTTGTGGGTGAAAAACTTGGCGTAAATAGTGAGATATCTGATAATTATTCTTACAACGGAAAACAGTGGCAGAAAACTACAGTTTCACGTGAGATATCATCATCTGAAATACCTGATGAAATCAAATCTCAGATGGTTTCTGGAATACCACTGGAAATGACAAAAGAATTAGAGTTATTAATCGAATAATTACAGGAGGTAAAAAATGGGATTAATAAAAAAAGAAAGGCTTGCTTCTGACCAGTATACATGGAGTTCTTTTATGGAATACTATAACGAGCTTATAGATCAGGAGATACTGTCATTTTGTAGAAACAAAAAACATAGCTATTATGGCGGTAAATGTACGATTTCGTCAGCAGTCAAGGAAGATGAATTTACAAAGAATACATTTCTGATTGTAGTATCTGTGCTATATTACAACGAGGAAGGCAATGAAAAAGTAGTTGAACGTAAAATAAAAAGCAAATTCAATTACCGAGAGTTCGTTCATGAAGGCGAAACGCTTTCCATGTTAAGAAAGCTGCTTAAGAATAGTACAGAATTTAGTATTAAATCACCGGTGAAATGAGGATAATTATGGATATTTTACTATTTATAGGTATTGGAGCAATTGTAGTCGGAACTTTATCTTTTTTCTATTACAAAGGAAAAAATGCCGAGAAAACTCCCATATCATATACACAGTTTACAGAGCAGCTCGGTAAACAAATAGACCAGTATATGCTCAACGAAGAAAAGAAAAAAGGCGTTATCATGGTAGGCGGCGAATGTGAAATAAGCATTCCTGAAGATGATCCGGATAATGTTGCAATGAATATTGTACTTTACAGCAAAAAAAGCAATAATGAAGGGAAATGGATTAAAAGCAATATAACCCAGAAGCTGGGAGTATCAGAATTTGCTTTAGACCCGGAAACTCAGGAAATACTATCATCTTTAAAAAATGAAGCAAAAAAATTCAAGGTCATAAGACCGGAAAAGGAGTAATTATCATGTTAGGTACGTTATTAATTATAGGTGCACTCGGTGCACTTGCAGGTGCAGCTATTCATGCTTATTGGAAGCATATTATCAATTGGCTTGCTAAAGCAGCTGAAAAGATCAAATCAATTCTTAAGGTTGCAGTAGAAGGCTCAGAAACCTTTATAAAGCGCATAGGTACAGGTTTCAAGAATATGTCTGAAAATTATTCTAAGCTTCCAGGCGGTAAATGGAGAAAAGATACCGTTATTGAACAAAATTACATTGATGAAAATGATGTTCCTGAAGAAATAAGAAATGCAATGCTTGCTGCCCAGGGAATAGAAGGTGAAAAAATAGAAATAACATCTTATGTTGAAAAGCAGGTTTTAACACTTCAAAAGGGATAAATTTCATCTAATAATTAAAATTTGCTTATTAGGGAGGTAATGTTATGTTATTTTGCGATGGTGGTATTCTTGCGATTATTATAGCTATAGGATGGGGAATATTTTTTTATAAGACTACTAAAGAGATGAATATGTTAACACTGAGTTCCATCGTAGTTGTAGTATTATTGTACTTTTATTGCATAAAAGAAGAATTTACGTACAATCATTTGGCTCATGGAATTATTGCAGTTGCGATTGTAGGTGTGCCTTTGGTTTTGCTAATTTCTTTGGTTATATATTATTGTATTTTATTGTATAAAGAAGAGAAGATCAGAAATAAGGAAATACCATTAATTCCTAAAAGAGTAGAAAAATATATTGCACAGAACAGTTTCACTACAATAGAATGCTTCATCGATTATTTTAATAGAGAACCAGAATTTGAAAACGCAAGAAAAGTACAGTATACCAACCCACTATATACAAAGCAAGTAGCGGAAAACAAAAAAAGAGAACAGAACAAGCAAAAACCATTACCAATAACAGAGCCATCAGAAATCAACTATGGTCAGTTTGCTTCATTTAAATACAAAGAGATCGTTCTTACATACTTTATGAAGGAACTTCCGGATGTGTTGAAGAATATCTATATGTTTGATTATGCTGATATATATGTAAATATGCCGAATTATTCTGATTTCTTCCAGATAGGGAAATCCTCTGATATTCAAGAAGAAATATCCATGATCGATTCTTATGATTATTTGATGTCAAAATACAGTAACGTTGACAAAACTTATTTTCAACAAGCTTGTATTGGAATTATTAATCAGCTGATAGCTGACAACATAATAGGACGAGTAGGTTCAAGCGATTTGTTCAGATCAAAAATTATTCCTGAAAGTAATGGAAATATCGTTGAAGGCGAGACTATTGAAATAAGTTTTGATGATTAAGGAGAATTATTATGATGCATCCAACAAATATAAAAACCAACAAATACTGTGCTTTCTGCAAATACTGGTACGATCCGACGAATCAGTACATACAGCCGTCAGATCCTTTACATAATATCTGGAAATACGAAACAACAGCTAAATGCATGTGTCTGAAAAAGAATTATCCTATGGGAGCTGGCTTCAATTGTGCTAAGTACGAATGCAAAATAATATGAAGATTCTCCGGCGTAATGCCGGAGTTAAAGAAAATTTTTGACTTCGAATCAATGATCATCAGCACTGTGACCTATAGCAGAGGTGTTCTTGATAATATAGATTTCGTTGTAATTTCTCAGAAAAAACTCTTCGATATTCTTGACAAAAGCCGTAATAAAGTATTGTTTCGAAAAATCCATAATCCTATATGCATATTATTATAGAGATATCTGAGCTATAAGTATTCGTATATCAGCATATTTGTCATATCAGTCTTGCAAAATAAGTTTTGATATGATATAATTAAATAAACAGCCGTCGGTAGTGTATTTGCACAGGCAAAAACTGCGGCGAGTCGCCGTGGGTGATTTTAGGAATAAGAACATGATCAAAAGTTTCTCCACTGAATCAAAATTAACTGCGTTAATCCGAATTCAGTTCCGAAACATTTGAATGCTTTGTACTGACGGCTGTTTTTGTTTTAAGGAGGTTTAGGAATGATAGAGGCTGACGTTATAAGAATATCAGAAAAACTTGATATTTCTGCAAATAAGCTGTATATGCTCAGCAATAACTATACTCCTCGCAAAAAGCACCGAGATAAGATATACAGAAATTATCACACGGTAATAATTAACCACGGTCATGGAAATAAGGAACGCACTCTTAGTGTACCGAATGCCATTCTCAAAACAGTTCAGCGCAGAATACTGGAGCAATATCTGTATCAGCTTGAAGTATCGGAGTATTCAACTGCTTACTGCAAGGGAAAGTCCTTGCTTGACAACGCCTCCCCACATATCGGAAAGGAATGTGTCTTAAAGCTTGATATATCACATTTTTTCGATAGTATTGACGACGATATGGTTTACATTGTGATGAAACGGCTCGGATTGTCCGTTCATGCAACATCCCTGCTAACACATCTTTGCACCTACAAAGCAAAATTGCCTCAGGGAACTCCGACCTCGCCTTACATAGCAAATCTTGTAATGAAACAGTTCGACGAAAAGCTTGGACATTGGTGCAGCAAGCATAATATAACGTATACCCGTTACTGTGATGATATGACCTTTTCAGGGGAGAAAACTGATATACTAAGCGCTAAAGTTGTGGGTAAAGTAAAACGAATACTGTATCGTATGGGATTTATGCTCAATGATAAAAAGACCGTATTTATCAGTTCCTCACAGCAACAGAGAGTTACAGGCGTAGTTGTCAACGAAAAGCCTACGCTGTCCCGAAGTCAGAAACGTGCATTACGTCAAGAGGTCTATTACTGTCAGAAGTATGGAGTTTCCGATAGTATCAAGCGCAGAGAACTTAATATATCTACTGACAAATATCTGCACTCTCTTCTCGGACGTATAGCGTTTGCTTTGCAGATAGAACCTGACAATTCTGAAATTAAGGGATATTTTGAAACAGTCAAAAGAATGATATAAATATGAGCCGCCAGTAATGGCGGCGTTGGTGTTAAAGGAGGAACGCCTTGATATTTTTATGTGAATTTACTCAATTAAGCAGACCGCCCGTTATATCGAGCGGTCTTTTCTTATGCTCAGCCGTTATAATCAGCCTTATTATCGAAATAGAACCAGCACTTCTGACCAGTTACCTTAGCTACGTAATCACAGAAAAAAGCCATTTCTTCATAGCCTGTCGTAATCATCTGACCGCTGTGATAGCCAACGGCATTTATGATGATATGGGTGTGCATACTGCCGCAGTCTGTATCTTTCAGGTGAGTGCAGTACAAAACCTGATATTTACCGGTGAAATACATAGCGCATTTTTGACCGTACATGGCGGCAACGGCAATGTCCTTCACTTGGTCGTTATAGGCAATAACTATATGTACAAGAGGATTGCCGCTTACTTTGTTGAAATACTGCCTCGTCATAAGCATCTGATTATATGCCTTGGTATAATCATAAGGATTAACGCCATAGCCGCCTCTGTACAATGCACGGTCATCGGACACATACGCCAGCGCATTCAGTAAATACTCCAAACCTCCATATGTGTTCCGGATTATATCAATTTTTGCCATAATTTATCCATCCCTTCCTGCATATTTTTAACCTCATCAGGCGCATACTTTTCAACCACAGCACAAGCGTAATTAGTTTGATTCTGTAATTCCACAATAAGTGCGGGTGTGAGCATTTTCGTACCGTTAACTCCTACATTGTTGAGAAAACTGTTTACGGACATACCTGCTTCTTTAGCGTTCTTTTGAATCTTTTTGAGTTCGTTCTCAGATGAACGCAGGGATGTGACCTTATCTCTACGCTCTGATTCTGAACGAGTGTGTGCTTTCTTCTTTTTTTTGAATGTGTAGTTACTCATGTTGATTACTCCTTTATCAATTAATCTAATGGAACGTATCATGCTTTACTTTACTATTTTTCTATCTATGATATACTTTAATGGTTCAACCTTTTTTGTATACATTGATTTCTATAATAGCAAGCCGCTCACGCTCTCATTATATTGTAGTACAGAAAATTGATAAATTATTTATATTTTAGAAGCATATTTCCTATTATTTTGATTTTGTAAATATATATAATTATTATGTAATAATAATTGTTGTTACATTTTTTATCCGTAACGACTATCAAACACTCTATGCGAATATCAGATATAGCAAACATAAAAGCCAGCTCCAAAGAACTGGCTTATTTTTTGCTTTTTTCTAAGCGATATTTGATATTATTTTTCGTATATTCGGTCAATTAAATACTTTACGGGAACTTCCTCAGTACACCAGACTTCATTCTCTGTAACACCAAATTTATAGCCATCATTGAACATTTTACGTGCATCAATCTTTAAAACTACAGGTGTTTGGTGCCAGCGTTCTGCGGACTGCCATGCTTTGTTTATATCAGCCTGCATATGTACTGCGTGACGTTTCATCTTTTTTATAGCTCCGCTGTTTTCAATAGCTTCAAGCGATTTTTTAGTTGTTCCATGATAAAGAAACTCAGGTGGTTCACAGTATTCAAGTTCAGGCTCAACCCACGGTATTGAATGTCCCTGACAGCACTTGATTTTATCATGATTCTCATCAAAGCGATACCTGCCTTTTTTGTCGGCAGAAACTATATTTTCAAGCATTTTACGGTCAATTTCATATCTGCTGTGAAGATTAACGCCGCTTATGAGTTGATTAACTTGTACCCATCCGTGTTCGTCCATATCGAGTTCTGCCTTCTCAGGCTGATGACGCAGCAGCAGGCAGAGGTATTTTGATATTTCATCCATTTGCTTCATGACTATTCTGCATCTCCTTTTCTGTTCTTCATTTAGTATAAGTATCCTGTCAATTTCATCTAAATCATATCCTTGTGCAATCATACGATGTGCAGCTGAACGGATTACTATGTCTTTTCCTGTACAAATACCATTTGAAATGCCTATATTCAGCCATTTATATTCTGATTCACCTAATAATTCAGCATCTCCTATAAGCTCTAATGACCATAAATCACTATAATTCTTTGAGTTGGTACTGTGAACTATTGCATCCCAAACTTCATCGCCGTCAACTATCTTTATCTTCAAACCGTCTGAAAGCTTAAAATGTTCTGCTTGTGTCTGCGATATCCAAAATCTGCCGTCTACTTCATTAATAGAATTAAGATCTGTCCATATTACTTCCATAGTTCTCTCCTTTATTATGTGTTTTTCTTCATTATATCATCAAAAAATAGATATGTCAATGATAACGGTTGACGTTTTTCTGTTGTACACACGGCTTTTATGGCACATTGAATCACCTTTATCCTATTTTTCTTGATTTATAGATATATATTATTATGGTGAAAGTAACTGAGATAACGTTACTATCGCTATATTTTCAAGGAAAGGAGAAGTGTTTGTCATGTTTGACAACAATAGATACTTAACCTGTGGCGTAGATTCATCGATACCACTTGAATTGCAGTTATTCCTGTGGAACTGTGTGGATGAATTGCCTGCTGAAAGGGACTATTTGCAGGTATTCAAGCTTGAACCCTTTGGAGAAATGCAGAGAATTACCCACACATCAGAAAATCCCGAACACAAAATGGAATATCTTATTCCGTCAGAAAAGCCGATTACCGAAAAGATTTACATAATCGACGACGGTGATCACAGCACCATGCTTTTATCAAGTGAATATTGAAACTAATGCCAGCCCGTCAGGGCTGGCAATCGCTATTTATGGAGGTTTTATAATGGAAGAAAAATTAATTTGCTCACACTGCGGAACTGAAATCGAAGACGATGACTACTCAATGGTCAATGGACAAATTGTCTGTTCTGATTGCGTAGAACGCTATTGCTGTACTTGCGACAGATGCGGTTCTACTATATTTGACTCTGATGCCTTTGGTGACGAATATACAAATCTTTGTCGTTACTGCTACGATAATTATTACACACGCTGTGAAAACTGTGACGCACTTGTTCACGTTGATGATGCATATCACTACAATAATTCAGACTACTGTTCCGAATGTTATCACGACATTGCCAATGAAAATAGTGCAATTAAGGAATATGGTTACAAACCCGAACCTGTATTTTATGGCGATAATCCGAGATATTTCGGTGTTGAACTTGAAATAGATGGAGCAGGTAAGGACAGCGATAACGCACGAGAAATCCTTGATATTGGCAATGATGACGGAGAGCGTATTTACATTAAATCAGACGGAAGTCTTGATGACGGCATGGAGATTGTCAGCCACCCTATGACGCTGGATTATCACAAGAATTATTGTTGGTCTGAAATTATGAAAAAGGCTGTAGCTCTGGGTTATCGCTCACATCAGACCTCAACTTGCGGACTTCATATCCATGTAAACAGAATATGTTTCGGAGAAAACAGAGAGGAGCAGGACGAAGTAATTTCAAGAGTGCTGTATTTTGTGGAACACCATTGGAATGAGTTACTCAAATTCAGCCGCCGTTCAGAATATACGATTAACCGTTGGGCAGCTCGCTATGGATATGAGAACTCACCCAAGGCCATTATGGACAAGGCGAAGAAAGGCAATTTCGGAAGATATGCCGCTGTTAATCTCTGCAATTACAGCACAATAGAATTCAGACTTTTCAGAGGAACGCTTAAACTTAATACATTCATAGCCACATTACAACTCGTCAACGAGATTTGCAATGTGGCTATTTCTATGTCTGATGAGGGTTTGCAAAAGCTGTCATGGTCGGAGTTCGTCAGCAGCATAACTGAACCTGAGCTTATAGCCTATCTGAAGGAGCGCCGGCTGTACATCAATGAGATTGAAGACACAGAGGAGGATGTGTGAAATGGGAATTTTATCAGATTGGTTTGACGTCGACCCTGAGACTGAAAAGGACATCAAAGACGTAATTAAGGCAGTAGGTTTAATTGCAATTCTTATCGGCGGAGCAGGCGCTGTTGGCGACTCGCTCGAACTGCCGTTTGATGACGAAAAGGAGGAATAATTATGTGTAGTTTATTTGGCTGGTTAGATTATCAGGGCATAGTCCCCTACAAGATCAAACGCAAACTCACTCAGGCACTTGCAAACGCTGCCGAAGAACGTGGAACTGATGCTGCCGGTATATCCTACATAAAGGACGGTAAGGTTACAGTTTATAAACGTCCGAGGGCGGCACATCTTATCAGATTTAACACTCCTGATGATACAACGGCAATCATGGGACACACACGAATGGCTACCCAGGGCGATAAAAAGCATAATTACAACAATCATCCGTTTTCCTGCGTGGCAGGAGATACGGCATTTGCTTTTGCCCATAATGGAGTACTTTGGAATGATAAGGAGCTCCGCAAGAAAGGTTTAGTCCCCGAAAGTCATATCGAAACTGATAGCTATGTTGCCTGTCAGTTGATTGAACAGCAAGGCAAGCTTGATTTTGACAGTTTGAAATATATGGCGGAGACCGTTGAGGGAAACTTTACTTTTACAGCTCTCGACCAGCACAACTCCCTATACATTATAAAAGGAAGCAATCCCATGTGCCTGCTCCACTTTGAAGCACTGGGAATTTACATTTATGCCTCAACTGAATCTATTATGAAAAACGCTTTAAAGAAAGTCGGCTTTCATAAGTTCAACGCTGAAAAGGTTGAAGTCGTTGAGGGTAATATCATCAAAATCGATGAAACGGGAACTGTGTCAAGAACAGAGTTTGAATACCTCACAGCATCGAGCCATTTCGGTTGGTATAATTCCGTTGACTATTATCCCATTCATGAGGAATTGCTCCTTGCCTACTGTGGTTGTTATGGGGTAGATAGTGCTGATGTTGAACTTCTTCTTGACTACGGCTATACTCCCGATGAGGTCGAGGATATGCTTGTCGATACAAACCTGCTCCATGAAACGCTCAGGGCTATCAGATTTGAGGAATGCGAAAGTGTTTATGATACGTGTTATGGGGTGCTCTAATGAGCAAAATTGGATATATTCGTGTTTCAACGGAACATCAGGAAACGGCACGACAAGAAGCTCTGATGCAGCAGTATCAGGTTGAGCGCATATTTGCTGAGAAGATATCTGGTAAGAATACTAATCGTCCTGAGTTGAAAGCTATGCTTGATTATGTCCGTGAAGGCGATACCCTGTACATCGAGAGCATCAGCAGACTTGGACGCTCTACAAGAGATTTGCTCAATATAATAGATGTGCTGCAAAGCAAGGGAGTTACTCTTGTAAGCAGTAAGGAAAATATTGATACCAATACTCCACAAGGGCGATTTGTCTTAGCTTTATTTGCCGCTCTCTCCGAGCTTGAACGTGAGCAGACCTTACAGCGTCAGCGTGAGGGAATTGCTATAGCCAAGGCTCAAGGAAAATACAAGGGCAAACAGCCTATTCCTATCGACTGGGTGAAGTTTGGTCAGCTGTATGAGTGCTGGAAGTCCGAGGCTATCACAGCCGTAGAATTTCAAAAACGGATGAATCTTCGTGCTAACACATTCTATCGAAGGCTCAAAGAATATGAACATAGACAAAAATAACAAAAAGCCGATACATGAATTACTTGTGTATCGGCTTCGTTTTTTTCAATAGGATATCCGTTATTATTGCAATATTTCAAAAGCTGAAATACCACTTATGTGAAATAGTTTTACTGTATATCAATAGACTACGGGCTATTGAAACGACAATAACCGACTTCGATTATCTATCTCCCATATTTGTAATAACCAATGGAACAGCATCGATCATCTTCCTCTCGCTGTCCCATGACAGTTTTCCGAAAAATGATAGGGATTTGAAGTGTCCTCTTGAGCCTAATCTGAATGCGTTATTACCCTCTGAGGTTCGGCGATGTACAGGCAGCTTATGATCTGTATTATTAAAATAATACTTGTTGAAATAAATGTTAACCGGTATCTCCTCGTAGCCATATCTGAAGCTTGTGCCGACTCCATCAGGATTCCAGACGAAATACAGATAACGAAGCTTAGATACACTAAATGAAGCGTATACATGCTGTTTACTTTTTTGCACGGCATTTATAATTTCTTCCTGAGTACGGTAAAGCATATTCTGCTCTGATAAATGCCTTTCGATTTCTTCCTTTAGATCTACCACTGAATGACTGTTCTCTGGCTGATAACCAACAAGAAGTGTGTCTGGAAGCTGAAGTTTTTCTATGTTCTTTTTTATGACCTCGGCATCGGCAGCAAAATAGCATTTGTTATCGTAATAGCGTTTCTGTCTTTCTATGGCATCGTAGACTTTGTGATATACGACCTGGTTAGGGTAGTAATTATAATTTGCAAAAATCGAAATGCCATTGTGATAGAAGTATTCCTGAATAGCCGCAGCACAGCCTGCGCTTCTACTCTGACCGTATTCGCACTGACAAATGATATCCTTGCCGTCATTGTAGGATTTAACAATGAACATAGCCATATCATCTGCCTCTGGGAAATAAATATCGTACGTATATCCCTTGCGTTTGAGAACCTCAAGATCGAGGTCCTCAAGCTCACTGTAAAAAACTGTATTGCAGACGCTGCTATAATCAACGTGGGTGTAGTCCGTGTCAATACGCTTTATCGCGGGATCATAAAAGCTGATAACAGCGGTATTCTCAGGAAATTTACCGTCGGCAATAATGGACTCGATTGCTTCCCTTGAATATACTGATACCTTCATCAATACCTCCGATCACAAATCTAAACGCCAATGTATCTTTGATAGTCTCTTTCCGATGCGTGTGCTTTTATATCCTTCGCAGTACCTGTTGAACCAATTATCAAACTCGTCTATCTTAATCTCAAGGCAATCCGATGTTCCTGCGTGATGCGGTAGCGGTATGAACAGGACACCATCACCATAGAATCCTTCTTCATACATTATGATATCATAGGAGGTGAGCGTATATATCAGTCCTTTAAGAAACAGAATGCAGGCGTTTTGCTCCCATACTTCGATATTAGACAGCAATTTACAGTGCAATACAGTATCAATGCGGTTAAGATAGCAGATGATTTTGGCGTCTTCACGGTCAATATCGAAAAGTCTGATATTTTGGCTGAAATACGACCAGACATTTTTGAAATATGATTTGAATGATTCTATGCTGAATTCCTTATCGTGCGATATTCCCCAGTAAACCTGTTCTGATTCTTTAAGCAATGAGGCTCGTTTCTCATCACGTTCCTGATTCTGCTCAAATCTTGCATGGATATACGCCCGTGTGATAACTGCAAAATCTCCACAGAACTCACGAATGACCAGCCTATCCTGAATTCCATATCCTGCTTCCTTCTGAGAAGAAGTCATCATGAAACGCTTTCCTGACTCATAGAACGAATTGAATATCAGTATCAGCTCATTCTGGATAGCTTCCTTGCCGGCAAGCTCCTGAATATCGTCTACCAGAAAAACATCTGCCTGCAAATATTTTTCACGGAACTTCTCTGCTGAACCGCCATTGCTGATTATATTTGTAAGAGAGGAAACCATATCCGTTGTTGTTGTAAGAATCACATTAAGTTCAGGCGCATTCTGCTCAATCGCATTTTTAACAGCATAAAGCAGATGAGTCTTGCCTGTTGCTGTGCCGCCGAATATTGCAAGCGGCTTTGAATCTGCATTTTTCGCAAACTGCTTTGCCTTCTCAAAGGCATTGCTATTATCTTTGGTAATATCAAAATTGTCGAACGTGAATCTGCTACCCTTCTTATTATCCTGCATAATCCGACCTCCTTATCAATCATTCTTTAGTGTGTATATGGGAGAACCTGCTCCATATCCCTGATATATCTTATCACCATTAATGGTATAAATAGGCGCACCTGCCCCATAACCCTGATATATTCTACCACATTTTATCGTGTAAACAGGAGAGCCTGCTCCATATCCCTGATATATCTTATCACCTTTGATTGTATAAACAGGAGAACCAGCTCCAAAGCCTTGAAAAACTTTGTCACCCCTAATGGTGAATATAGGGGAACCTGCTCCGAAACCTTGATATACTCGCATAACATACCTCCGTATTGTGCACAGCATATAAATATGATGTGCGTTTGTCTTCTCTCTTAATTCGATTACGTCTCAGAATATCTTCCATTCCAAGCTAAGAGGAACATATTCCGTACCTTCGCAATAGTTTCTGAAATCCTTCTGTATTTTGATGTAATCCTTATATTCGAGATTACTCCAGTTCTTATACTGGTTTTGGGACACATTTTTCGCAATGTTTGAATAATACCACTTAAGAATATTATCGTCGAGAGGTATGTGACAATAATTGAAGTATGATTCGTAATTATCTGCGCCATCCAAACTTGAAAGATACTTGAATGACATGTTGATGATTTTTTGAGCCTTACCCATATGAATCGGCTTGTAACCGAATAAAACTTCTGCGTTGATCTTGGATGTAAGCTTCTGACACATTGTATTGTGCCATATATCGAAATCTGCCTGTGTATTAATATTGCTGTTAAAAAGCTTTTCTATTTCCTTATATAACCACTCTATGACAGTAGCCTTATTATTCTGATCAATATGTGCGTCAGCAGTTTCCTTACGCAGAGTACGCCACATAGCATCGTGGTTATATGCGTTAGTAGTTATTAAATGTAATACTGTTTCCTTGTTATTGATAGAAAGCTCACTATTACATTTATATGACTTTCTGAATGCGTCAACTTTCTGTTCCAGACCTCTTAACATTTCCAGCATAATAATACCCTCCTACAGGCAATTGAGAAATGGTTTATAGTCTTATAAAGCTGCCAGCTTGAAACCGAACTTCCGCTGACAGAAAAGTTTTTATTACAGTTCCCGCACCTGTTATCATTCATCAATTAAAGTCAGAAACATTGAACACTGACCTAAACCAATAACTGATAATAATAACTATAAACCATAACACTGAACATGAACATTAACAGTTCATATTCAAAAGGGCAAGTGAGAGAACTGTAAACGGAAAACGCTTTAGATGTCTATCTCGAATTCCACAGTGCTGTTAATGAGATCAAGTGCTGTCTGCGCCTTGGCGAGTATATCTGATAGTTCGATATAAAGCTTATTGGCTTCCTCTATGTCGTAATTGGTATATTGGTAATCGAGGATCGCACTGTTACCGGAATAGCCTGAACTTACGCGGACTTTGGGCATAGCGTCCCTCATTCCGCTAAGTAAAGAGCACTGTTTATTGAGCTGCGGAAGAAATACGAGCATCTCGTCGATGGTCATATCAAAATCCAGAACAACAGTTGTTGTGTTGAACACATTTAATGCGTGCTTGAGTTTGCGTATCTTCCTCTCGACCTCTGCCTGAGCATCACGCATTTCCTTGAAGTTATACTTTGGACGAACAGATTCGATGTCCTCCTGAAGCGCAGCCACAAAGGTCTTTGTTTTTCCCTCGCGAACCTGTAATGTATGCAGTTCGTCGTTAAGCTGACGCAGCATCTTCGCTGCTTTTGCGGATGTAATTAACATAAGCATTTCCTCCTTAAAATCTTTAGGGATTAAACTTTTTGAAATGAAATAATTATTATTTATCCATTGAGCATATAGCACCACACACAGTTCTGCAGATTGACGGAACTATGGTTTCAATAAGATGTGTCATCCATTGATAATCAAAATTATAATGTGAATAATACACACTGTTAACTTCTACAAGCATGCAGCTTTTTTCTCTTTCTGTTTTCGAATATAGTGTATCGATTAGATCTACGTCAGGTATATTCCAGCCGAAAGCGTTCGAATAAAAGTAAATATCGACATTTCCTTTTGTTGTAAGAATTCTGATATTAAAATCTTTCGATAACGTATTCTGGCTTAGATTATCGTCTTCGCTAATCAACGCAGATAGTCTTTCCTTAGCTTTATCTACGCTAACCGTGTTGGTATAAGGTTTTCTACATACGAAAGCTCATCAAAAAGAAGAACAAATCTTTCTACTATTCCGTAGATATAATAGTAATCTTCTACGCTATCAATAAGGAATTTTAACATATGTATTCCTCCTCAGATAATAATCACTAATTGGTTAGACATGAAAGATTCTTTACTTTAACGCTCCCCATTTTACAAATGCAGGGCATCCTCCGTTCGCCTGTTTTGTCTGTCCACGATATCCTGAATTCTGATTCTGACATTTTCCTGTATCCATAGGGCTTGTGACTTCTAACCTCGAGCCCCAACGGTCACAGACATTTCTTCTTCCTGACCAGCAGGCACAAGTCGCACAATATTTCACATCGCAGGTGTACTGATACATATTCTAACCTCCTGAATAAAACAGATCAATGAATACGTGTTTTTCTCTTCTGTGATTATATTATAACATATGGCATGGGGCGTTTTCGCCCCAACGCCAGTTACACAACTTTCCATGCGAGTTCCTGTATCCTATAGATCATTTCCTCACAAACTTTTTCTAACACCTTATAATAGCTGTCTTTAGGGAACTTTAAAGAGCAAGTTTTTATGTTGTGAGGTATCTGAGAATTTGTCATTATTCTCAGATTGAATATTATTAGAAAATGTCTTCTTTTGACAATGAAATTTTATTAGGATATAAAAAACTATATAGCTTATTAAATATACCATCATATGACTCACCGCTCTTCACGGTTTCTACATATGACGGCTCTCCTGAATAAGGAGACTCGACAGTTAGTCGTAAACAATTTGAATTCTGTTCCGCAAAAGCGTCTGCCGAATATTTTTCTGTAAGATCTGGCATATCCTTATTCACGGCATAAAAACTACAACTTGAAGGACTTCCTTGACGAGCTTTATCGAGTATATCTGTAATTTGTTTTTTTATTTCCCTAATCTTCGGATCGAATATCTTTTCTTTATAAAGTGCATGAGCCTCTTCGGGAAATAATTCTTTAAAAAGATCCACTGTGAAGTTATTATCGAAAAAGCTCCTATTCGAAACCTGTCTGCTGAATATATTGTTAGTATTTATGTCGTATACTATCACAGTAACTTCGTAGAGATCTGAAGAAACGGCAATAATTTCCACAGCATAATCTCCATTATTTGTTTGAAAGCGAAAGCTATATATACCATTATCGCTCTCAAATGCACTGCTAATAGCATTAAGAAATCTTAGTTTAATTAGATTAAAATCGGAAGAAGAGTATTTGTCTTTAGAAAGAAATTTGTTCGCTTCTTCTCTTTCTCGAATCTGTAATTTTTCTTCGTAGTCACAGTATTCGTAATACAAATTCCTCATGATATCGGGAGTATCTGTTTTTTCACTTAAATGAAATGCTAAGTTTGTGCCTACAAAGTGTACATAAAAATGTACCTGTTTAAAATCGTCGGAAAACTTGGTAATTAATAATACTAATCTGCTTATTTCGTCCCATTGAGCATAGTGATCGTCGAAGATGTCATAATAGCTGGAAATAAAGAACTTTCGCTTTAGTTTTATTGCTTCGGTAACAAAGTCATTATATGGCAATAAATTTTCCTGCCAGTACACAGCATTAGCTGTTACATTTAATACACTTTGATCTGAGTAGCCAAGAAAAACTGATACTTTTTTGTCAACTTCTTGAGCTGAACTACCAAGAAAAGCATATATTTTTTTGTCGACATCGTGCCAATCGTATCTTTCGTTGATTATAAGATACTGATCACTTTCGGTATTATATATGAATATAACACAATAATCCTTATCTGACAGATCCATTGCAATGATAAAGCTTTTCTGATCAATGAAACAGTTAAAGCATGAGATACCATGTTTTGTATCCAAAGCCTGATTAAGTAAGGCGTCAAGCATTAACTCAACCGAATCATAGTTACGAATATCTGTTCCCATATAAAATCCTCCTTATTTTTAAG
Source organism: Ruminococcus sp. (assembly GCA_045539715.1). GTDB lineage: Bacteria > Bacillota > Clostridia > Oscillospirales > Ruminococcaceae > Ruminococcus. The sequence goes on from JAZQFV010000095.1 coordinate 34,219, forward strand.
CACAGTGTGTTCGAACCTAAAAACTCTTTTTCCTGATCTGCAGGCACAAGTCGTACAGTATTTTGCATCGCAGATGTACTGATACATATACTTATCTCCCGACTTAGAACAGCTCAATGAATACTTTTTCCTTTTGTGATTCTATTATATCACAGGGCATAGGGCGAAATCACCCTATGCCATATCCGCCATTAACACTTTACCACTTCTGTATGAAAACGTATAAAGTCTGAAACATCAAGAGAAGGTATCTCGTTATAAAGCTCAAGCATAAGATGGATAATTGCTACCGATTTTGCCTGAGTGTTGATACTTCTCTGAGGATTGAATTCGATATCCGTAAAATGAGTATACTCTTTGATTTTTACGATTTCTTCGGGAAGGAGTGTTTGTTTTACGGCATTGATATAAATATAGTCGTAGAAAACGGTTTTGGGCTCAAGCGGAAAATCAATACCGGCATAATTGAACCCAATAAGCGCTCCTGAATTATGAAGTCTATCGTCTCTTTTTGCGTCTTTTGGACTAACGTCCAACAAATCACGATATGGACCTCCGTTTGAAAATACTTTGGAACTCTGGAAAATATTCTCTAATGTGTATCCGTTAAGCTTAAGATTGAAAGCACTCAGCTTAACGCCAAGGTCAATCAAGCCCTTTGTACTTATTTCCAGAGGTGTTGCGTCCTTATTGGCTGATTTTATCGCGTTATGCAGTGCGACAATGGATCTTTGCTTTCTGAGCCAGAGAAAAGCCTGCGAACCATTGAAACTCATACTCGCTTTTGATGACCTTACCGTTTGATGTAGAATAAACCGGTCTTATCGCCATAATTATACCTACTGCCTAAAATTAGACAATAAATACGTGTTTTTCCCTTCTGTGATTATATTATATCACAGAGGGATGAATACAAATAGACCTATGTTCCTGTGGTATAATAATTATTTCGTGCTTTTTCTATTTCATATTATAACAAAAGACATAGGGCATTACCGCCCTATGTCTCAATCGTAATTATTATGCTTTTTTCTTCTTTTCTTCTTCCATCTTATAACAGATGAACTCTGCATAGCCTTTCATTTTATAGAAATACTTATTCATTTCATTAACGATTTCTTCTTTAGTTTTATTTTTGATATCAATCCTAAAGCTACAAACTCTTCTAAAATTACCCTTTGGATCCTTTGGATCTGCCATACGATACATTCTGTACTTCTCTAATATTTCTTCACACTTTATCTTAGTAACATCAGAAATATCTGTGTAGCTAAATGCAAATAATAAATGTAAGGCTTCCTGCAAACATTCTATTTCAAATGCGTAATGGTGAGGATTTTTAAAGCCGGTATCTTTGCCTTCCGAATTATCAGGAATCAAATCTGTCATTTCTGATGTCCAGTAACGTACGGTACTGTGATCAGAATAATAATCGCAAAAGGGGTTGTCAAGCTTCAATTCTCCGTCTTCAGCTTTTTGTTCCGCCCATTCAATAATAATGTCTGCTATCTTTTTTATTCTTTCGTCGGTACTCATTAGTTTTCCTCCTTATTGATTATAGAATATCCTTTATTATAATATCACATAGTATGTGACATTATTGACTTACTTATTTTTCGTACTTGTTGAGAGCGTTTCTTAGCGTTTCTGCTATTTGTTCACGCAGACTTTTAGGTGAAAGTATCTCTACTGCGTCTGCAAATTGTATTGCCCAGTGGAGCATTGAGGCTTCGCTTGCTTCAACGTGAACTATCATCATATCGTTAGGCAGCGTTTCAATCCTGTTATTCGTGCCAAAACTGTCTGCAACATCGTTCATCATATACTGTTTGCACTGGAATGTGATATGTACGGGAGTACCGCTCCACAGATTCGGGTGTGTTTTTATGTAATCAGAAAGCCTGATACCTGCCGAAAAGCCTTTCAGCGTCCTAAGCTGAGTTGCAGGCTCATCGTTCTTTGTGCAGTCTTTTATACGATCAATACGGAAATGAGTAAGATCATCGTGCTCCGGAAGATTACATATCAAATACGAGTGACCGTTACTGGATACTATCTGATATGGATTGACGGTATACAGCTTCTTTTTGCCATTGCTGTCAAGTTTGTATTTTAGCTTACCATCTAACCCACAATCACAGTAGTGGAAAGATACTTGTTTTCCGTTTGCAATAGCGTTTCCTATGTTTTCAAGAGTAATATAGAGTTCTCTGTTAATGACCTTATCACAGATCTCCATATCTGTATTCTTGATAGTCGAAAGGAAAAACTTGCTTGATAAACCTTCAAGACGACCTATTAGACTAAGGCGTTCTTTTTGTGAAAGACCATCAGAAGCAAGTACGTTGTCGATAAGCAGACGTAATTCTCCGTCCATAAACTCATGATCATAATACCAATCTGTCAATATCACTTCGGTTTTTCCGTCCTTACCTTTACGGATTATAGTATCATTTTCATGCTCGCTGCCGCGATATCTAATGGGAAAACCAAATTCGATCAATTTTGAAAGATTGCGTTTAACGGTCTTTTGGGCGACATTCATTCCATATTCTGATTCTATCAGGTCTTGTATCTGCTGCTGAGAAAGTCTGTGATCAAAATCTGAATGCTTCTGTAAAATGCGAAGAACGTCAAGTATAATCAATTTAGGTGGTTGACTGCCTGCCATAATAAGGAACCTCCCATCATGTATTCTATGATATAATTATACCATTTTTATTAAACTTAATATACATCATTTTGTTAACATTATGCATTGTTATAATTTTGTACGATTTATACGAACTAAAAGGATATGAATTGTTTAAAGTGCAAAATAGTAAAAACAGCTCCCACCACAAGTATTTTACATATCACATTATGAACCCCTTTCATATTATATAGACAAATAATAGCTATAATATGAGCCTCCCGAGGGAGGATTAAACTATCATTCTGTCGGCAAATCTATAAATGTAGGCTCGTGCTTGGCTGCGCGGACATACTTAAGCATATCATCTCGGAGCAGGCGAACTGTCGATGTATTGATGCCAGGATGTCCACAGATGTATTCATCTTTCATCAGGTCGTTATCGATAACAAGCTGGATGTTATTTTCTGTATCAAATATAAGCTCCAGTGCTGATACAGAGCCGGGTATAGTATGCAGATACTCTTGCATCTTATCAGCCTCCGCAAAGGATAGACGGGCACAGTTCAGCTGCGATGTCAGGAATTTTGTTTTGAAAGGCTTGTCTCCGGGCATAAGCAGCATATAGAAGCTGGTCTTCTGACGGTTGCAGAGAAACAGGTTCTTGCAAATCTTAGCTCCAAGTACAGATTCTATCAGCATGCAGTCCTTCATAGTATCAGCGTGGTCATGGTCTGCTCTCTTGTACTCAATGCCAAGAGAGTCAAGTTTATCGTATATAGCCATTTCAACTTCGGAACGAGTATCTGTTGGACGTCCGATGTAAAGTGTCTTATCTATATTCATTATCTTACTCCTTTAATTATTATCAATTTTATTGTATCAAATGTCGCTTCGGGTATAGAATGTACTTCTACCGCTGCCGTGCTTTAACAGAAGTCCATGTTCAACGAGCTGCTTGATAGAGTTCTCTACTGACGCTTTGCTGAGTGTAGGACAAAGCTCCATAACTTCGCTCTTGGTAAACTTACCGATCTTATTATAAACAGCACGCCGCACCATTTCAATTGCAGGCAGTTTTTCAGCTACTAATGCCACACGCTCCTCAAAATCACGGTATGCAGCAAGAACAGTTTGTAGTAAGTACTTTATAAACGGAGCAGGATCTTCTTCGTTTTCGTTCCAGCCTTTCTGACACTGTTCCAGTGCATCGTAGTAAATGTTCTTATTCTTGGCTATCTTGCTTTCAAGGGAAATATATCTGCCGATTACATAGCCAGAACGGTATAGCAATAGAGTTGTGAGCAAGCGACTCATTCTACCATTACCATCGTTGAAAGGGTGAATGCAAAGGAAATCGTGGATGAATACAGGTATCAGAAGCAGGGCATCTATATCCTGCATGGCGATAGTGCGATTATAGCTTTCGCATATCGCTTCGATATCAGCTGGTGTTTCATATGGCGGCAGAGGAGTGAATAATACGAATTCACGTCCATTAGCATCTGTCGCACTTATATAATTCTGAGAATTTTTAAATGTACCGCCGATGCTTTTATGAGAATATTTATACAGGTCACGATGAAGCTGGAGAATGTAGTTCGAAGTAATCGGTATATACTCGTAGTTCTCGTGAATAGTATTCAGTACATCACGGTATCCCATTATCTCTTCCTCATCACGGTTACGAGGAGTGGTCTTATCTTTTACAAGCTGCAACAGACGGGTGTTTGTAGTTCGTATGCCTTCAATCTCATTTGAAGCTTCTGTACTCTGTACCTTTGCAATCTCAATAAGGCGGTCAAGCTCAGCAGGCTTCTGTTTCAGATAAAGCTCTTGTCTGCCCTTATACTCGTGAATCTGGGCTACAAGACCTATGATCTCGCTGTCCCATAAACTTTTTGCAAGTTCACTGTAATCAAAGTTTCTCATAAATTTACGCCCCTTTCTCCTAATTATAAACTATTTTAGGAGAAAAGTCAAGCGGTTAGGCGTAATTTCACCTGAATATTATTATGTGCTATGAGATACAAGTAATTCAGCTCTTGTATTATAAATGATAAAGAGCTTTGTGGAGAATCAGCATCTTAGTCGCTAATTCAGCTTTTAAGCCGATTAACTTAAAACTATCTGTTATTTATCAGCCGCAACATACATTTGTTTTTTGCTCTTAGGCTTATCAGGTATAGTAAGACGTATAGCACCACTTGCAATAAGTGGATGAATATATTTGCTCATTACATAAGCTATGGTCATCTTACCGGCAAAAAGCTGTTCAAGCTCTGCACGGCTTCTTGGTTGTTTGCAGAAGTCAAGGATGAGTTTTTCATCAGGATCTGTAACTGTTACTGTATTGCTATTCTCGCCATTATAAAGAACTACTTTGAATATTCCACGTTCACTGCTGAATACAGGAGCAGGCAGTCCGTATTCTTCCATAGCAGCAAGCACCGTAGGAATGCCGCTGTATCTGTTTTCGGTTTCGTTCATTATCTCCATTGCATTGGCGATAAAGGGATTACGGGTATCAGCAGACATTTTTCCAAGCTGATCGATGGTCATTCTGCCGTACAATCCGCCAGGATTCTCTATTTCAAGTCGGTCACTAAAACGGCGTATAGTTATAGGAGCTGAATCGGTATGGATGCTGTAATCTCTGTGTATAAGTGCATTGAGTATAAGTTCACGGACAGCAACAACAGGATATTCCGTCTTGTCACGACGTTTACCTGTATCGGAATCAATAATGGTTTTAGTCTTTATATTATTGCGGACAAACTGCATAGCACCATTTATCATCTGCGAAAGAGTGCCATCTATACGCTGATTATCAATAAATCTTTCACCAACATTGCCTGTCATGCTCATTTCTGTTCCGGGAACAGATACCGCAGTTATACACAGTTGAGGATAGAATGCCTGTGGATAATCTGAAAAGAGCATTATTCCGGCAAGAGTAGGTTTATTGTTATCAGTAAAGCCTTGCAATCTACAGATTTTCTCTTCAGAAAGTTCAGCGAGGTTAGCTTTTTTTGTTTTCAGTTCAAGTAAGTACTTCTGAAAAGCAGTCGTCTGAATATCTGAAATATCTGCTCTTTCAGCAATCCTTATTTCGTCCTGAACTTTCTTTCGGAATGCTTCGTAACTATAAACCTCATACTCGGACATAAGTCTGTCACCGTCAGCTACACGAATATATGAGCCTTTAAGTCTGCCTGCACCTTTATAAAAACATGGTTTGGAGAAAAGATCAATTTCCTGTATTTCAGCACATACAATGGTTTTGCCTTCAATATTAATAGTTGTGCAAAGAGGTCTGATTACAGGTTCCATTTGCAGACTCTGTTCCATTATTTTTTTCTGAAGATCAGCAGCATCATAAACACCGCATATGCTGTAGCTGTCGCTTTCATCAATACCAAAAACTATTTTTCCTCCGCCTTGCTGATTGGAGAAAGAAGAAAAGGTATCAAATAGCTTTGGACAGCCTTTTTTAGCGGATTTAACTTCAATATAGTTGCTTTCACTCTTGGTTTTCGTAATAGTATTTATAAGACTAACAAGTTCGTTTTCAAGCATTTTATTCGCCTCCTTATTTAAATTATAAGAAATTTATAAGAAAAAGTCAAGAGAAATTCTAATAAAATTCTTATAATTTTAAAACTTGTCGAATTAAGTCTTGTGATTTGCATGATTATGAATTTCTGTTTATTAAAATAAGGAAGCCTCCAGCGGAGGCTTCGAGTATCATTCTGTTGGTAAATCTATAAATGTAGGCTCGTGTTTTGCTTCACGAACATATCTCAGCATATCGTCACGGAGCAGGCGGACTGTAGAAGTATTGATGCTGGAATGAACGCAGATGAGTAGATTTGACACACATTGTGTTGGATATGTAAAGAAAATTAATATTGTCTATACTAGGATGTAGTGCCTCCTTTTCGGAGGCACGTACATTTTTTCATATTGACAAAAGTTAATGTTTTTGTATTATAAAACACAAGGATAGATGACTTGATTTCAAGAACATGACACGTTGAGTGCGTGGTATTGATGTCAAAGGATAAGGCGTAAAATTCCAGTTCTACGCTTTTTCAAAAATGCGCCCGCTAATTTCTTTCTCACTACAGGCATTTTTGCTGTGCGTGAGAAGAAAACATCGGAAAATTAGCTATGACAACAAATACACGCACTCGCATATTTATGTGAGGATTTGATAACACATTTGTGATAGTATGGGGAGTGGATGTCATATCCAAATTGAATGAAAGGCACTAATAAAAATCATTCCTTGGGAAAATTTCTCAAGGAATGATTTTTAATTATTAACGATTTGATAGCCACAGAATGTTTCTTGAATAAAACCAGCTGTTTCCAATTCTTTTATTGCAGATTTGATAGCTGCTTCTGAAAAACGTTTTGCTTTATCTTTTGACCACTGCTTGAAACCAGTTATAATTTCCTCAGTAGTGGCACAACTAAGTTGCTGGATAATGAACAATGCAGTACCTGCACCTTCGACTTCTTCTCCTTTTGAAAAATGATTAGTAAACGATGCAGCTCTTTCGATAAAAGGCGAATAGAACTCTATCTTTTTAATTGTACTATCGCTTATCAATTTCTTCATTAGGATTTCGTAGGCTTCGTTTGTACTTCTTACTTTATGGTAACGCTCAAACTCCTTAATTTTTCTAGAGATGACTTCAATGTCGTGATCATAAGGACCGTACTTCTCTTTTATAAAGCGGAAATATTCGGTACCTGATAAAACAGTCATGAAGTATGCAGTTTTTTGCAAACACACTTTATTGAAGTGTTCTTTATCAGGCAGAAGGTGAAATTTTATCTGCATTAGCAATAATGCAGATAATGAAAGCTGTGGTTCCGCTACTGGTATTGCTTGATAGTTTCTGGAAGGTTCATATACATAAATAGAAACCTCGTCGCCAAAGCAACTTAATTTTTCCACTATCTTCTGCTTAACCTCGCTCCAAATTAGTCCACCATTTCCACTTCCTAATGGTGGAATCGCAATAGAAGGAATATTCTTTTCCTTGATTAATGCAACTAAAGCATCTAATCCGGAAGTGATATATTCCATTTTTGATTTTTCACGCCATCTATCCTTGGTTGGGAAATTGACAATAAGCTTTGAGTCTTCTGAAAAACTGTGTAATATTCCAGGTCTTAATTGATGTGATTTGCATTTCTTCACATATTCAGCATTCATTTTGGGATATCGCATTTTAAACTGGTATGCAATTCCTTTTCCCATGTATCCTTCGCAGTTGACTGTGTTTACAAGAGCGAAAGCATCGGATTCAAGCAAATTACCAACTACAAAGTAAATCATGTTCTTTCTCCTTTCAAATAAAGATTAGACAAACCAATTCATAATGTTAATATGCGGTCTATTTATAATGTTATATGTATCTAACAATTTTACAACTGTAGATTTGGCTTCTTCATTTGGAACATTGATTGATAGAAAGCAGTTAACTGGAATGGTGAGTGGAGACAAACATTCAGCCATTCTTACTTGTTTGTGATAACGCAAATCAACACCTGCTCTCTGAGCCTCCGGAATGTTTAGTTCCATTGTCGCCCAATCAATGGCTTCAAAGCCTTCACTATAATCAAAAAGTTCAGGATGCTCATTAGAAGCAGGATGAATCGGTAAAATCATAAAGTTGTTTCTTTGAGCATAATTACGATGAAGGCAAATATACGCAAACGTTCTACCGCGATTTGTATTCTTAACAGCGGTATCATATGCTGTATGATAGTGAAAATGAAAAGGGATAAATTGGGATAATCCAAGTCTTTCTCTTTCACGAAGAATTTCTCGATTAGCGGTATCAATAAAATCAACACCCATATCATCCAAGGCATCTCGTGACATGAGTCCGTGTCTTATAATTGATTCAAGCGAATCTACTGGCACTAAATGATAAATGAGTTTCCCATCTCTAATGCTCATGTTATCCTCCCTTCAGAGTAATGCAACCTATCTATATAGTATTATATCATATCTCACCTCTCTTTTCAAGACCTTATTGGACTTTTTTCACTTTTCCACCACAATCTCCACCCCAGAGCGAAACTGAAATACCAGATAATCCCCGAACACCATCAACCTCTCCACTAAATGCTTCACCAGCGTCTCATCAAACTCCGTGATAAATCTGTATGGTGGAAATGTATAGTCTGCAAATATGAGTGGAAGACGTCTGTTTTCAATAGAAACAACCAGAACACGGGATGCCCAAAAAGTTCAAAAAAATAATGGCACAAGCATTATCACATAGAGTCATTCAGCTGTCATTGGATTACAAAGTGATTGCAGAATATAGTAGTCTAAAGGAAGCTGAAAAACAAACAGGTATAGGACATGGGCAAATATCAAGAGTTTGTAGCGGTAAGAGAAAAAGCAGGAGGTTATATTGGGAAATATATAGAACTAGGTTAATTCATTGCAACTATAAGAACACCAGCTCCCGTAAGGGAGCTGGCTTGTTGTAACGTTATACCACCTTTTCTTCGTGTGAATTTCGTGTGAAAACGTGTGAAAAACAACTGTTATTTCTTCACACACAACTGCAAAATTGCAGTTGAAACTGTTTTGCCTAAGCAAGAAAAAAGCCTGTATTTCGGTGCTTTCTCGAAATACAGGCTTTAATGATTTGGCAGGGGCAGAAGGACTTGAACCCTCGGCACGCGGTTTTGGAGACCGCTGCTCTACCAACTGAGCTATACCCCTAAAAGTATTTGTCGTAAGCAACAATAATATTATATCAAAGAATTTTAGTTTTGTCAAGGGGTTTTGAGATATTTTTTATATTTAACTATAAAACGGGCGGATTATAAAGTGGATTTTTTAAAAAATGGCGAAAAATAGGGAGGGTGGAGCATTTAAAAAAATTTTGAGTTGAGGATTTCAGCGATTGGTAGGGGAGATGATGAATAAAATTTTCAATTTCGATACATAGAATAGCTGAGATTGATATACCTGCTCCATTTAGTTAATTCCAAGAGGGATTTCTGCCTGTGGAAAGTAAACCGTAGTATTCGAGAATTTTCGATGCATCCACAGAATCAGCTCTGCCGTCTTTGTTTACATCGGCAGCTTTTTTTGTGCTGTCATTAAATGAAGAGGAGTTTCCCGTCTGAATGAGGGCAAAATCTTCGAGAACAACTGATGAATCGGAGGAATCAATTTTGCCGTCAAGGTTTACATCGCCTAAAACTACTTCGGGATAACGGGTAATATGATGCTCAAAATTTGCTCTGATTTCAGTATCTGTAATCAGACGGCCCCACATTACCTGTTGGTTAACATTGCCCTCAGCGACAATAAAACCGTTGCTGGCACGTTCAAGAACTACGATAAAATGGTTGTTATAGTGGAGAATATCGCCAACCTGAACAGTTGACGGGTTAAAAGTACGCAGGAATTTTGCAGGTAGATTGCCGAAAGCGGCATCACTCAGCATAAAGGCGAAACCGGCACAACCGTAACCTGTGGAATAAGTGCCGCCTTTCCAAGTGAAATACTTATCGTTTCCCCAAGGCGTGCCTTGCGGATATTTGCTTTCAAATGATATTAAAGTGTTGTAAACTTCCTTGCTGTCAGGGTAGGCTTTTTTCATTTCAGTTGACAGAGATGCAGCTGATGTCTGCATATTTTGCTGTGGATTAAAAAAGGGGATTGCCAATGATGCAATTACAGAAACGGCAGCAGCAATTACAGCACTCTTTTTAATATTTGTCATATAAACCATCCTTTCAATGTGAAATGTCCATATAAACATTATACACCTGTCAAATAGTTTTGTCAATAAAGTTTAAAGAATGTTAACAATTGACCGTACTAATACCAATCCCTGAAACAACAGTAGACAAATCTAATGGCATAAATGCTGTATGTCGTAGTTGTTCTCCTCACCATACGGCGGTATGCTTTTGACGTCCGCCTTGACATACAGCATTTTTGCTCATCATCTTTGTCTACTAACACTTTAGGGATTAGTATAACATTTTAGGGATTGGTATAAAAGTTCATAAGCCGAAAAGAAAAAAGCGGCAGAATTAATCTGCCGCCTTGAATTAATCCCAAGTGGGAGTTTTTCCTGTGGAAATCATAGCATAATAAGCAAGGATTTTTGAAGCATCGGAGGAGTCAATTTTTCCGTCTTTGTTGACGTCACTTGCTTTTTTGCCTGTTTCTGTCAAAGATGAGTTTCCGCCTGTCTGTAAAAGTGCATATTCCAAGAGAACTGATGAGGCATCTGATGAGTCAACCTTTCCGTCCTCGTTTACATCGCCGAGGGTGTATGCCGGTTCAGTTGAAACGGGCGGAGCAGTTGTCGTTGTGGTAGTGGTTGTTGGCGGAACTGTGGTGGTAGTTGTCGTAGTAGTAGTAGTTGTTGTTGTCGTGGTAGTAGTCGTAGTTGTAGTAGTAGTTGTTGTTGTTGTTGTTGTGGTAGTAGTCGTAGTTGTAGTAGTTGTTGTGGTGGTAGTCGTTGTAGTTGGCGGCACTGTTGTAGTTGTGGTTTGAATAGTTGTTTCTGTGGGTTTAGGAGCAATGTAAAGATTTAATTTAACGGTGATGTTGTCCTGACAATGGGCAGTAATGGTAACATTTCCCTCATTGTAAAGTGACAGCTTATTGCCGTTGCCGCTTGCTTTGCTGTAATCGCTGGATTCAATCCAATATATCTGAAGTGATTTTCCTTCGGGGGATTTTACGTCAATATTAAAGCTGTTTCCTGCGTAGAACTCTGATTTATCGGGAGTAATCAGCTGGTATGACGGAGCCGTGGCAGTTGTTGTGGTAGTGAATTTTGTAGTGGTAGTCGTAGTAGTTGTCGTTGTCGTAGTGGTTGTAGTTGTAGTAGTCGTTGTTGTTGTTGTTGTCGTAGTAGTCGTTGTTGTGGACTCTGTAGTTGTGGTAACGGGAGCATTAACTTTTACGTAAAAAGATGAATTTACAGAGCTGTCATCGGCGTCATGGACATATATGAGATACCCGCCCTCTTTATTGGGGTTATATCGTGAGGTGTCAACAATAAAATCATCGCCTGTAATCGGTTTATCCTTGACTTTATAATAATTTTCGTTTGAATAAATAGAAGCTGTTATATTTGACAAATCAAGTGCTTCGCCGAATTCGTATTCATTTTTGATTGGCTGATTAATTGCCAGATACCAATTTGTGACTTTGGTAGTGGTAGTTGTTGGTTCTGTGGTCGTAGTGGTGGTAGTTGTTGTCGTTGTTGTGGTAGTCGTCGTTGTCGTCGTAGTGGTAGTTGTTGTGGTTGTCGTGGTAGGTTGGATAGTTGTAGTTGTCGTTGTAGTGGTTGTGGGAGGACTTGTGGTCGTTGTCGTAGTTGTGGTGGGTTTGGTAGTAGTTGTAGTTGTGGATGTTTTGAAATATTCGTCCATATAATCTATCTTGAACGATTTGGTACGGGAGTTTCCGTTGCGGTCTGTGGCGGTTACTTCGTATGTTCCGTCACAAGGAATATTAAAGGTTGCATAGTTACAGTTGTTATAAACTTTGTCGCCCATCTGTATAGAACAGATTTCATTTGTTTTAGTCGTTATATTTATTTCCTGACCCTTATATTGGGTAGGCATAGGAATAAATATAGATAATTCGGGAATGGTTTTATCGTTTTTGTCAACTGATTCATTTACATCTGTAATTTCTAATCTGTAACCGAAATTAGTATCTGTTGTATAGATATTAAACTGATATGTACCATTTCTTGGGAAAATTAGGGTAAATTTATCAACTTGTTTCTGTTCGAAATCCAGAACTTCAGCTTGGACCATACTGCCGTCGGGATTAGTAAATTCCGCTGTAACACCTGTAAGGTACTCGTCAAGTTTGGTGGTAACGCTTTCATAGTCGGTAGTATTTAAGGTATATCCTGTTGTATCAATTTTAGCCCATACATCGTAGGCGAGTTTGCGGTAGTTGTATGATGATGAAAGTGAGGAATTCTCTTCTAAAGAGGCTGTCGTGTGATACCCTTTTTTGTTGTTAAGAATTGAATCCGTGGTGTCGGGGGAAACAGTAAAAGCTGCACTTCCTGTAAACAATGTAGAAACGGAAGTGGAAGCTGCTATTGCTCCGCTCAGAATAAAGCTTAGTGCTTTTTTTAGTATACTCATAGTATCCTCCTTGAAGTATTACATCAGGGAATCCTGTTAGAGAATCCCTTAACTGTAAAAAATATACGAGTTTTTTAGATATTATTTAATACAAATAGTATTATCGAAGAAAATAAATACAATCAGTCGTTTTTTGCGGAATTCAACCGCGATAATAACGATATATCTGCATTAATTGAAATTTACATATCAATTATACCATTTATTGCGGAATATGTCAACAATTAAATTATGAATTGTCAATTAAAATTTTAGTTGTTTTTTTACGGAAGGGATAATTTTATTTTAGCGTCAAACTGCTGAATAGAAATTGCATCGTTGATTGTAACTCCGCTGCCCGGGTCAAAACAATCGGCATTTCTTATGCCTTTTTCATTGAGTCTGTATTTATCCGGATTTGCAAGAAACTGTAATATGGCGGCGGCATCAGCAATTGTAACTTTAGTATCGCAATTTGCATCGCCGTAAAGTATTTTTTCGGGCGGTGCGGTTGTAGTAGTGGTTGCAGTAGTTGTTGTCTTGGTGGTAGTTGTGGTTGTCAGTTTATTAAAAACATCTATAGTAAAAGGCATTTCTATAGTGTTTCCGTTTACATCGGTTGCAGTTACTCGATATACGCCGTCGCTAAATACTCTGCAGCTTGCGCTGTTGCTTAATTTGTATTCAATTCCGCTGATTCGCATATAGCACACTTCATCGGAAGTTATGGTAACAGTCAAGCCGTTTATAGTAATGTATTCATCGGGCTGGGCGATGTTAACTTTAAGCTGCGGAGGTGTTTTGTCTGATTCATTGTAGGGAAAGCAAGCTTCGGTTACTTCTACAGGGTACAGCATATCGCCCCCTGTGGTAGTGCGTACATCTAATTTATACGTACCATTTACGGGAAATGCAACGTTGAGGAAATCCATTTGTGCAGGGGCAAAGTCAATAATATCCGCATAAATGTATGAACCGTCGTTGTTGTCTATGTAAGCGGATACGTTTGTAACCTTTTCATCAGAAGGGGTTTTGATAGAGGGTGTGTCTTTTAATGAAAAACCTTCTGTATCGACTTTCACATACATATCATAGACTGCTTTGTGACCGTCAAGAGGTGATTTCGATGAATTATGCACCGTATAACAGCTTGTGTTAAGCAGTTCAAAACCTTTTAATTCTGTAATGTCGGTGTTTGTGCGTATGGCGTTTGCCATTGGCTGAGCCTGAGCAGAAATACATAAAATTCCGCTTAATAAGCAGGAAGTGGCTTTTTTGTAAATTTTCATAAAACCTCCGAGAACAGGGTGAACGATTTGATTTCACTCTGTATTCCGCAATTTATATATCTTATTGCTTACCCAAAAACTTTAGAGAACCCCTTTAAACGTAAATTTAAGAAGCAATTGCGGTATTGATATTTAAAATTTTCCCCACTTCTATTATACCATTAATGTGAAAAAAGTCAACAAAATACCGTTTGCAAACGATAATTTTGTTGACTTTGTGTAATTCTGAGCTTTTTTTTAGTAATATTCACTAAGCGAAAATAGCCTTAGAATTTTTTTTGTTGATTTTCGCTGAATATTTTATGCGGATTTGTTTTTCTTGATTTTCTTTTTTCTGATTTCGTTGCTGTTGAACTCGTCGGGAGTTATAAATGTAGGCACCATTTCGTGGAGAGCCTTAATTGCAACAATTTCATCATTTTTAATTGCGGCATCACGGAGTTTACGCAGACGCTGGGGGAATGTTATATTGTCAATTTCAATCTGCTTGCCAATGAAGATAAGCTTATTACTTGTCTTTTTCAGACCTTCTTCATCCATGAGGAGTTCCTCCTTGATTTTTTCACCGGGACGCAGACCTGTGAAAATAATCGGAACATCTATGTATGGCTCTTTTCCGTAAAGGTGAATGAGGTTTTCGGCAAGAGTCACAATCTTGACGGGCTTACCCATATCGAGAACGAAAATTTCGCCGCCGTCAGCAATTGAAGCCGCCTGTAATACAAGGCTTACAGCTTCTGGAATTGTCATAAAGTATCTGATAATGTCACGGTGAGTAACGGTAACGGGCTTTCCTTCTTCAATCTGCTTCTTGAAAAGAGGAATAACAGAGCCGTTTGAGCCGAGAACATTTCCGAAACGAGTTGTAACAAATTCTGTAGGGCCGTCATTCTGCTGTGCAAGGTACTGAACAATCATTTCACAGCAGCGCTTTGAAGCACCCATAACATTTGTGGGATTTACAGCCTTGTCCGTTGAAATCATAACGAATTTTTCAATTTTGTGGAACTGTGCAAGAGTTGCCACATTGAAAGTTCCGATTACGTTATTTTTGATAGCCTCCATAGGCGAATCCTCCATAAGAGGAACGTGCTTATGTGCGGCAGCGTGGAATACAACGTGGGGCTTGTACTTTGTGTAAATCTGATTCATACGGTAATAATCACGGACAGAAGCAATAAGCACAGTAAGGTCAAGTTCGCTGTTGTACTTCATTTTCAAATCCTGCTGAATTTCGTATGCGTTATTTTCATAAATATCGACAATAATAATCTTTTTGGGGTTATAACGGGCAATCTGGCGGACAAGTTCCGAACCGATTGAACCGCCGCCGCCTGTAACCATACAAACCTTGCCGCTGATAAAGTTCTGAACTTCGCTATGGTCAAAGGTAATGGGAGGACGGCCGAGGAGTTTTTCAAAGTTGATTTCACGAACCTGATTAAGGAGTGAACTCTGGTCATTGAAAATGAGATTTCCTATGAAAGGCAGCTCACGGGTTTTAATTCCTGTTTCGTGGCAAAGGCGGAGAATACGAGTTCTCTCATCGCCGATACAGGAGGGAATAGCTACGATAATGAGGTTGATGTTATACTCTTTTGCGTATTTTTCGATTTCATCGGTTGAGCCAACAATTTTGATACCGTCAATTGATGTGCCGACTTTATTCTTGTTGTCGTCAATAATACACACAGGCTCATAGAGTGAAGCAGGATTTTCCTTTTCATTTCTTTCGTGGGAACTTTTGATTTCTTCAAGAATCATTTTGCAGGCACGTCCGCCGCCGATAATCATTGTACGGGGAGCAGATGATGAGGAAGATGTGCTTTTTGTGTTATTGCTGAGAATTTTATGAAGAATAATTCTCGCTGTTAATACACCGACAGCTGAAATTGCACAATGGGTAATGGTGAAAGCAGGGGAGAGCGGCTTTCCTGATGAGATAAAGTGGAAAATCCACATTGCACCAATTCCGAGGAAAACTCCCGGGAGGCAGCAGATGTAGTCCCGCTTTCTTGAATAACGCCATAATTTGCTGTATGCACCGCAAATATAGAGGAACATAACGCAGCAGAATGAGCCGAGAATAATAGGTGTAAGCATCTCCGAGGAAGAAAGAATTGAGTTGAAGAATGAGAAGAAATAGTTTGTAACAAGTGCGGAGAAAATGACGATGAAAGCGTCAGTAAACGCTAAGAGCGTTTTTTTGATAACGCTGTCGGAAAGTTTGGTTTTCATAAATACTCCTTTTCAGCAGGATTTGTCACTAATTAAAAGAGAGGAATGGCAAATCTGCATTTTTTGTTGAGATTTCAGAGAATTCTGTATCATCTGAATAATCTATAGGACAGCTATAAAACCCGTTTGGTTAAAGGAAAAACAGATAGTATGGTAGCTGCTTTTCCTCAAAAAGGGTTTTATAGCTGTCTTATATACCCTTATTGATTATTATAACACTATAAAACAAATATGTCAAGAGAAAGCTAAAATTAGCAAAAAATACACATTATGGTTGAAATTATGCTGAAACTGCGATAAATTGGTGAAATCTTAGTGTCTGAAATCCGCCTGTCAAAAAATAATTTTAGCTTTGTAAATAAGAATTTTGAATTAACTATTGCTCCACCAATTAAACCTTGCCAAAAAGACGAAGGCAGAAAGGGAATTTATCAAGGAAGAAAAATGCAGGAATGCTGTCGCATTTCAAGTTTTTCTGACGCAGAGAAATTTTCTTTATGCCGAGTATTTGACGGCAAGGTTTAGTTGGTGGAGCAATATTATTTCAGGTATAAAAACTCCTGTTTTGCAAACAATAAAAATGACATCATAAAAAGGAGTGATTGAAATGAATGAAAAATTTCCTGTGAAAGAGCCTGATGTAACAGATGAGGAATATATCTGTCCTGCCGCTTCGTGGGGAGATATGACAGGGCTGATTCCCTCCAATAATTCCAAGGAAACCATATCCGAGGATTACAACAAGCTCTATCCTTATTTGCCTAAGGTGAATTAATCGACTAATGTAATCAATTGACCGCATAACTTCATTTGAAAGTTATGCGGTTTGATTTTTTTGTGCAATATTAATTTAATATTCTGTTGAAATTATCGAAGTTAACAAAAATTTAAAAAACCCTTTATTTTTTTCTTAAATTATGATATAATTTAATGTAGGTTATTATGTGAGTTAAGGTGACAATGCAGGCATAAATTATGGGAAATGTCTGCGGTATCACTTTAGGGAACCTCTAAAATATAAGACAGCGTTTTTTAAGTAAAACGGCTGTCGGATTTGTGAAGGTGTTGTTTATGAAAAATGGTGTTCGTATGATTGACATTGCCGAAAAGCTGGGAGTCAGCGTTGTTACGGTGTCAAATGCTCTTGCCGGCAGGGACGGCGTAAGCGAGCAGGTCAGACAGCAGATTTGTAAAACTGCTGAAGAAATGGGCTATAAGCCGTCAGGTGCAGGCTTAAAGAAGAAAATGGATTCCCAGAAAACAGGCAAAAGCGTTGCAATTTTAACTTCCGAGCGTTTTATCGGCTCCATGGGAACTTTCTACTGGGAACTTACTGCAAATATTTCCAATAAGCTTTCCGCCGCAAATGTGGTGATGGTTTATGAGAGCATTTCAAGAGTAAATGAAAAAAATCTCGTTCTCCCTACATCTGTAATGGAGGGCAGAGTTGACGGTGCAATCGTCATCGGTCAGCTCAGAAGCGATTACGCTATGGCATTGAGCAAGATTGAAATTCCGCTTCTTTTCGTTGATTTCTATGTAAGCCGCTGCAATGTGGATTCTGTCAACTCCGACAGCTACCACGGCGGATATATGGTAACTGATTACCTCGTGGAAAGAGGACACGAAAACATCGGATTTGTAGGCTCTCTCAATACCACAAGCAGTATCAATGACCGTTATCTCGGCTACAGAAAATGCCTTATGGAGAACAATCTTACTTATAAAAAGGAATGGGTTCTGGAGGACCGTGACGAACTTGGAATCCTCTATGACAATATTGATTTCCCAGACGATATGCCTACAGCATTCGTATGCAACAGCGATGAAACTGCATTCAGAATAATTGCGGCTCTTAAATCAAAGGGAGTACGTGTTCCCGAAGATATTTCCGTTGTGGGATATGATAATTATACCGTTTCAAATATCTGTATTCCTGCCATTACAACTGTAGAAGTTGACCTTATGAAAATGGCATCGGAGTCTGTGGAGCTTATGGTGAAAAAGCTTGATAATCCCGAATATACCGAGGGAAGAAGAATAATCAGCGGTAAACTTATTGAAAAGGACAGCGTTCTTGACCTCAGAAGTCACAGCGGAAAAACTGTCTGAAAAGGAGTCTGAAAATTGCTTATAAAAAATTTTTTCGGTCATCTCACCACAGTTATGCGCCACAGAAATCTTGTTATGATTCATTGTTTCAAAGCAGGCATTATAAAGCGTGGACTTCTTCACGATTTGTCGAAATTTTCCCCTGCGGAATTTCTCTGCGGAGTGAAATATTATCAGGGAGTGAGAAGCCCTAATGAGCGTGAAAGGGAAGTAAGAGGCTATTCAAAGGCATGGCTTCACCATAAGGGAAGAAACCGCCACCATTTCGAATACTGGTCTGATTATTCCATGGTTACAAAGAGTCATATGCCCGTAGAAATGCCCAATGAATACCTGTTTGAAATGTTCTGTGACCGTGTTGCCGCATCAAAGATTTACAAAAAAGAAAAATACAACGACAGCTGTCCTCTTGAATATTTCATGCAGGGAAAAAACACAAGATTTATTCATCCGAAAACAGAGAGAAAACTGGAATTTCTGCTTAAAATGCTTGCTGAAAAGGGCGAGGACGCAACATTTGCATACATAAGACGACAGCGGAAGTGAAAGAAATGAGGGAATTTATTGAAAAAATTAATCTTACCAATGCTGCTTTTATCACTTTTGATGTCCGGCTGTAAGCAGGAGGAGGAAAAGGTTGTGGAGTTAACTCCTGTGCCTATTACTTCTGTGGTAACTAAGGCAACTACCGAAAAAGTCACAGAGCCTCCTACAGAACCCCCAACCGAGGCAATTAAGATTACCCCGATAGTTGAACGGAAACTGAAAAAAATGGACATTCACGAAAAGGTGTGTCAGATGTTTATGGCAGTTCCCGAAAAGACAACATATTACTATGATACGCTTACATACGTAGATGATTGGTATAAAAAGTGCTATGAGGAATATCCAATCGGAGGATATATCTACTTTGATGCAAATATAGTCTGGGAACAGCAGCTTTGTGATTTGTTGAGTGATTCGCAGGAAATGGCGGCGGAGTACAATAACGGTATTGGCTTGTTTCAGGCAGTTGACGAGGAGGGCGGCTCTGTAACAAGAGTTCAGAAAATGCTGTGGAAAACTCCCGTTGAAAATATGAGTTATTACGGAAAGCTTAACGATTACAGTGCCACATACAATGCAGGAATCACAATCGGCACTTATCTCAATGCCTGCGGATTTAACGTGAATTTCGCTCCTGTTGCAGATGTAAATATAAGCGAAACAAATGAGCTGGGCAGCCGAATTTTCAGCAGTGACCCACTTGTTGTTTCCGATATGTGTACAGCTATAATAAAGGGCTTGAAATCCCAGAAAGTTGCATCTACGCTGAAACATTTCCCGGGACTTGGAGCAGGTACGGGCAATACCCACTATGAAACTGTTGAAATTGACAGAAGTCTTGAAGAACTTGAAATTACGGAATTTCCCGCATTCAAGGGCGGAATTGACGCAGGTGCGGATTTTGTAATGGTAGGACATCAGATTGTGAAAGCGGCAGGGGATAAGCTGCCTGCTGATTTGTCATCGGTGGTTGTTACGGAATGGCTTAGAGAAAAGCTTGGATTTGAGGGGATTGTCATTACCGATTCACAGGCAATGGGTGCAATTACCAACAATTACACAAGCGGCGAAGCGGCTATAAAATCCATTGAGGCAGGAGTTGACATAATTCTTATGCCGAATGATTTACGTGCAGCTGTTGATGATGTTGAAGCAGCCGTAAAATCGGGCAAGCTGTCGGAGGAACGCATTGATGAAAGCGTAATCCGAATTCTTGAAAAGAAAAATGAAATGGGACTTCTTGATTAGTCTGTAAAAAAAACGACCGCACACGGCTGCATTTCTGCTGTGTGCGGTTGTTTTTATCGGTTATTTATAGTTTCGGGGTACATATCGTGCTGGGTAAGTCTATCCCACGCAACCTGCTCCCATTTTGTTCCCGGCTGACCGTAATTGCAGTACGGGTCAATGGAAATACCGCCACGAGGGAGGAATTTTCCCCATACTTCAATATATTTCGGCTCCATAAGCTTGATAAGGTCATTCATAATGATATTCACGCAGTCCTCGTGGAAATCTCCGTGATTGCGGAAACTGAAAAGATAGAGTTTCAGAGATTTGCTTTCAACCATTTTCACCGCAGGAACGTATGAAATGTAAATTGCAGCAAAGTCGGGCTGACCTGTAATAGGGCAAAGACTTGTAAATTCGGGACAGTTGAATTTTACAAAGTAATCCCTGTCGGGGTGCTTATTTGGGAAAGTTTCAAGCACTTCGGGGGAGTAATCCGAAGAATATTTTGTGTGCTGATTGCCGAGGAGAGTAATATCTCCGTGTTCGTTATCTGTTCTGCCTGCCATAGCGGACCTCTCTTTCTGCCGTTAATACGGCTGTTTGGTATTAGATGATGTTAAACTTAAAAGTGTGTTATAAAAATCCTCTGCACCGTTTTCAATGACAAAAATATAATCGGTATAAGGTTCAAATACAGTACTATTGGGGTTTGAGTTCTGTATTTCTCTCTGATATTTAATCACATCGCTTTTATAAAGTACCTTGATAAAAACGGCATTTTTGTCGTGGCTTATACTGTTTATGAATTCAAAACTTATGGAAGTGTATGTATCTTTTTTCTTTTTTATTAAAAGTCGGCGGTCTGTAATTGCAACAAGAAATTTTGATTCATTTTTCACTTTAAAAATTCCGTAAATAACTGCGGCAAGTATGATAAGTGCTATTATTGCAACAACTATAGATTTTGACAAAATAACAAAAAGTGTACATGGAAGAAGCGAAAAAATACCTATAAAGCAAGCGACTATAATGTGAAGATTGGAGTAATTCTTGACGTTGCCTGTCCAGAGAATTTCCTCATCACTTTCGGTTTTTTCCGTAAACTCATAGGAATACTCGCTGTAACTGTAGCGTGGCGGAATATACTGTGAAGCTGCGGTTTCAGCTGCGGGTGCTTTATGGACAGGCTCAGAATTACTGTAATACGAGGTGTCTGCATAGCCGTTAACAGCGTTCTGTAAAATTTCGCAAACTTCTTTTGGATTAATAATGTTGTACAAATTCTTTACTTCTATGTTATCTCTTTTTCTGCTCTTACCGACTACAATTGCAGTACCGTTTTTTGTTACATTAAAATCAGAAAAATCGGAGTAATAAACATTTCCTCTGCCGTTGTCGGATTGAAAGCATTTGACATATTTGATTTTTTTGAGGTCATTTGATTTAATTCCGCTATTGGAGTAAGTGATAAGTCTTTTATTTGTTATCGCATAGCTGTATGTGGTAAATTTAATCTTGCTGTTTGGATTTGAAAGTATTTTGGGTATTTTAATATATAGAATTACAGAAATAACAGCCGCAGCGATCAGCGGAATTATTCTGTTGAAAAATGTAAAAAAGTTAAAGAAGAAAAAATATATAAAAGCAAACAATAATAGAAATAATGTTGCTTTTACCCATAAAGGCGTAGCTGTAGGTGTTCCGGGCTGCTGTTTTCCGCACCAGAGTATTTTTTCACCGTTTAAAAGATACGTACTTAACTGATTTTCAATTTCTGCACGTTCAGCCTGTTCTTTTTGCTGTAGTGCATAGTCGCTTTCATATTCGCTGTTCATAATAAAATCCCCTTAAAAAAGTTATATTTCAATAATCCCATTTGCCTTGAATGCCGCAATTCTGTCACGGCAGGTTCCGCATATACCGCAGGGCTTATCGCCGCCCTCGTAACAGCTCCACGTAAGTTCATAGGGAACTCCGATTTCCAAGCCGATTTTTACAATATCCTTTTTCGCCATTTCCACAAAGGGAGCGATAACTTTCAGCTGATTTCCGCTGCCTATGTAAATAGCCTCATTTATGGCATTGTTGAAATCCGATGAACAATCGGGGTAGGCATTTCCTGCGGCATCATCGCTGTGTGCACCGTAGTAAATCACTCCGCAGTCATTGGAAAGAGCAATACTTGCGGCAGATGAAAGGAAAAGTCCGTTTCTGAATGGCACATATGTGGAAACAGGCTTACCCTCAGCCTGTTCAAGCTGTTCTGCATAAGTTCCCGTTGGAATTTCCTTGTCCGAACTGCTCAAAAGTGAGCAGTCGGAATCCGCAAAAATAAGGGTAAGGTCAAGAGTTTTCAGCGTTACACCGTAGTATTCCGCAATTTTTTCCGCCGCCTTAATTTCCTTGTCATGCTTTTGTCCGTAGTAAATGGAAAGGGCGATTACATTTTCCGCACCGTATTCCTTTACCGCCATTCCAAGGCAGGTTGTGCTGTCAACTCCGCCGCTGAATAAAACCAATGCTTTCATATTTCACCTCAATCAAGTAAATTCTGCAAATCACGGTTGCCCTTGAATTTGCCTGTATATGTACGTGTTTCTGTTCTTGCAGAGGCATTTCTGATACCTCTTGCGGTCATACAGCTGTGGGAACCGAGAATTTTTACCCCTACATCACGAGTTCCTGCGGCTTCTGAGATAATCTCCGCAATATCCCTGCCAAGTCGCTCCTGCAATTGCAGACGCTTAGCCGCCATATCGCAGATACGGGCAATTTTGCTCAGTCCAAGCACCTTTCCGTGGGGGATATAAGCCACATTTACTGTCATATCATACATCAGAGCGAGATGATGTTCGCAATAGCTGAAAACGGTAATATCCTTCATAACTACAGCTTCTTCCGTATCGGACATTTCCGCAGTAAAGGTTTTTCCGAACATTTCAGCTATTTCGTGATTTGTATAAGCCGTACCCTCTAAAACCTCTGCCAGCATACCTGCCACACGGGAGGGAGTTTCCACAAGCCCCTCTCTGTCGGGATTTTCCCCGATAGCTTCAAGAAGTCCACGTATGTGGTATTCAATTTTTTCCATATCCATATCATACACCTCTTTCTTCGGGATTCCAGATGAATTTATGCAGCTGTAATTGTAGTTTTACGCCGTTGAGATTATTTTTTTTCATAAATTCCACAATATCAGCAGGGTTGATTTTGCCGAAAACAGGGCTTATATAGACATTGCACCGTTTCAGCAGTTCATATTTTTCAATGATTTTCACGGCAGTTTCAAGGTCGGAAATGCTGCCCGAAACGAATTTCACCGTATCTTTTTTGCGGAGGAAATTATAGTTTCTCAGTTCCATTGCCCTTTCCATTCCGCTGTCGGGGAGTTTGTAGTCAAGGGTAAATGAGGGGCGATTTTTTCTTTTGCTCAGTTCCTCAATGGAAATGCTGCCGTTAGTTTCGATTTCCACGGAATTACCCTGCTCCATAAGAATATCAATGAGTTCACTGAGATTTTCCTGTAAAAGGGGTTCGCCTCCTGTAAGGGTGACATTTTTCACTCCTGTGCCGTAGACATAGCCTGCAATCTGCTCAGCGGAGAGCATTTCCGCAGGGCAGTTATCGGTATTTGCCCATTTTGTATCACAGTAGGAGCAGTTGAGGTTGCATTTTCTGAAACGGATAAAAACCGCCAGTTCTCCTGCTTTTCTGCCCTCACCGTTAATGCTTGTAAATCTTTCCGCTACGGGATAAATCATATTTTTCCTCCATTATTCGCTGATTTCGTAAACTGCACAGTTATCGGGAGTTTCGTATACTGTAACGGAGCATACGGGAAGTCCCTGAAATGAGAGCAATTCATAGAAATGACGGGCAAAATTTTCAGCAGTAGGGCGGAACGGTACTTCAATAAGGCTGAAATTTTCGTCCTTTAAGGCTGCAAGAGTTGCCCCTTTGAGGCTGTCTTTTTCGTAAATAAGGGTATGGTCAAAGCTGTCGGCAAGGGTGCGGAGAGCTTTTTTCAAATCTCCGAAGTCAATGAGCATACCACGCTTTTCGCCTGTCTGCTGTAATTCCTCGCCGTTTATTGTAACTTCCACCGTCCAGCGATGACCGTGAATGTTAGCACATTTGCCGTTGTATCCGCTTAAAAAGTGTGCGGAGTCGAAAGCGGCGGTTGCCTTTAATTTATACATAAGATTTCCTCCAAGGATTAATTGACAGGGCAATAAAAAAGTGTCCTGACAAGCAGAACACATCCACGGTTTTCTTTTAGGACAGGTATAGGCCGTGAACTGTCCGTCTGCTTTACATATTATATCATATTAAAACATCTTTGTCAACAATTGAACGAAAAATGGGACATTTAAAATAAAATGCCCCATTATATCATAATTTATACTTCACGCTTTGTAAATCCGTCCCATGCAATAAGCCAGAACACAACAAGATGAATAACTACAACTGCAATTGCAAATCCAAGGGTATGATTAGCAAATCCCGTTGAACCGTTTATTACTGCACTAAAATCAGTATTTGCAAATATAGTATATCTTACCCAGTCGATATTTAAACTGTTTTTCAGAAGTGATACCATACCATTTCCCGAAAGCATTGCGAAAAGGGAAACGCCGATAGATAAAGCGGAATTTTTGCAAAGAGATGAAATTGCAAAGGCAAGAGTTGCCATAACAAGTACCTGAACGCTTCTGAACATATAGTTCTTGAATACAACCGCAAAGCCGTTTTCAGCTGTTAAAATTCCGTTGGAAATTGTAAGTTTCTGACATCCGATGTCCTCTACGCCAAAGAAAATCATAGAGAAAATTATTGACAATACGTAGAGAAGTACAATCATAATAAATCCCAAAGAAACACACATAGCGTATTTTGCAACAAGGATTTTCCAACGCTTTACAGGATTTATAAGGAGGAATTTAATTGTGCCGTGTGAAAATTCTTCTGAAATTGTACTTCCTGCGATTACTATAATAAGTACGCCGATTACTGTAATAAGCGACGCTGACTGACCGAAAATATTCCAGAAACCAATATTATAATCTACAAAAATACTTGTACTGTCGGCAACATTTACTTTTATATCGTTTTCAAGTCTGTAAAGTCCGAGGGCAATCTGGTCTTCAAGTTCACTATTGTTATTTTTCTCACCCATTCCCATTTCAGCGGAATTTGCAAGCTGCGTTTTTGCATATGAAACACTATCTATAATATCATTGGGATATGTGAACCCTTCAATTGTATTTGCAGGCAATGGAATATCATTTGCCAAACGGTACTGGTATTCCCACAATTCAGCGTCGGTAAATCCGAACTTCTTGCCGTTTTTAACTATATATTCACAATATTTTTTCCAATTGCCGTCTGTAACAATTTTTGTCAATTCGGTTCTTTCTTCCTTAGTAAAGGTATGAACCACATTGTTATGTTCACCCGTTTCATAGCTGAAAATCATATGTGAAGCATTCATCTGCCAGCTTCCGTATTGAAATTTATTATCCATAACGAAATTCATTCTTTCAATATCGGTTTCATAGCCGGGATACTGCATTTTTTCAGCTTCATTTATTTCATAGCTGTAATCAATGGTATCTTCGTAAATATAATCCATGTTTTCTTTAATGGCATACTCTGCAAATTTACCAAGTCCCATAAGTGCAAGAACACTTACTGCAATGAGAATAAAGATAATTTTCGTTGTTACTTTTTTACCTGTCTTAATATATTCGTTCTGAATCAGCTTATGCATTTTAGCCAATCTGAACACCTCCCGACTGTGTGATTTCAATAAATACATCTTCAAGCTTCTTTTTCTCCTTAGGAGATACAGTATAGAGTTTTACGTCGTTTTCAATAAGTCTGCGGTTAAGCTCTGCAAGCTTTTCTTCTACATTTTCCGCCTTGAAAATTACATCAAAGTGAGTGTCATCTGTAAGTGTATATTCAACGCCATCCAGCAGTTCAGCAGCCTTTGCCGCATTGTCCACATTGTAGATAAATTCGGAGCTGTCACCTGCATTTGCACGAATCATTTCCTCAACGGTATAAACACCCTGCATTCTTCCATTGTTGATAATTCCTACTCTGTCGCACATAAGTTCCATTTCAGACATAAGATGACTTGAAACAAGAACGCATATATTTTCCTCATGGGCAAGGGTTTTAAGAATGTCACGAAGTTCTTTGATACCTGCGGGGTCAAGTCCGTTTGTAGGTTCATCAAGGAGAAGAAGCTGGGGGCGGTGGAGAAGTGCCTGTGCAACTCCAAGACGCTGACGCATACCGAGAGAATAACGCTTTGTTTTTTCATTGATACGATTGGAAAGACCTACAAGCTTTACAACCTCATCAATTCTTTCCTGTGAAACACCACGTATTCTTGCATAAAGTTTAAGGTTATCCATACCTGTAAGATGCTTATACATTTCAGGATTTTCAACGATACTTCCGATACTTCCAAGAGCCTTTTCATAGTGCTTTTTAAGATTATATCCGCCGATTTCTATACTTCCCTCGTCAATGTCAAGGAGTCCTGTGATAAGCTTGATAGTTGTAGTTTTACCTGCTCCGTTAGGGCCAAGGAAACCGAAAACCTCTCCTGCATAAGCCTCAAAGCTTATATCGTGGAGAATGTGACGCTTGCCAAGTGTCTTATTGAGATTTTTTATAGTAAGGGCAGCTGTCTTAGCTGTACCCTCGTTTACTTTGATATTTTCTTCCATTACGCTGCTCCTTTCTTAGTTTTCGCTATTGCTTTCGCTGTCGGATTCCTGTACTTTTGATACGTTTACATCCATATGACCATAAGTTTCAGATTTTGTAATCTTCCAGTCATCTGCTTTCTTTTCAAGGAAGAATGTGATTTCCTCTGAAAAAGTTGTCTGCATAAGCTTAGGTTCAATGGGACTTTCATTATCGAAATATGTATAGTGGTTATTATATCCGCCGGGAGTAAAAATGCCGCTGTTTTCAAGTCCCACATAATAAATATTGGCAATGCATTTCATAACAGCCGCATCGGGGCCGTCTTTTTTAATTTTGCAGTCAGTTAAATCAATGGAAATATCGGTTACATATCCTCTCTGTTTATTTTCAATATAATAATTTACAGATTCCTCTAAATAGCTTTTATTATCATAAAAATAATAAATATCATCTGTGGGAACTTTTGTGTCTAACCAGTATTCATCGAGTATTGCCTGCCAATCAGCAGCAGTTTTCTGTGAATCCTCTTTACTGAGTGATATATTATATTCTCTGTATTTATCAGGAGTTATATTGAATTTTGCAACAGCCTGAGTATATTCGGTTACCCTCTGTTCAACAGCAGGCTTTTCCTTTTCAAAGTTTTTAAGGTCAGCTATAATATAAATTGTTGTACCAATAATGAGAACGCCGCCAAGCACTAACCCCCTGTTCACCTTTCTGAGAAATTTTTTCATATAAATCCGTCCTTTCGTTGAATGTTAAAGATGTGTTATGTGTACTACGTGATTTAGTACACTTATTATTATACACTTTTTTTAAGATTTGTCAAGTAGTTTTTTTAAATTTCTTGAAAAAATTTTTATGTATGCAAATTATGTTTCATATTACCAATAATAAAAAAGAGCATTTCGTGGTGAAATGCTCTTGATATAAGTTATTTGCTGATTTCGTTCTTGATAGCTGCAAGAAGTTCGTCGTATGTTTCAAATGCAGGGAACTGAGGGTAATCCTTTTTAATCTGCTCTGTACTTCTGAAAAGGAAACCTGCCTTGCTTGCCTGAATCATTCCAAGGTCATTGAAGCTGTCTCCGCTTGCAATTGTTTCATAGCCGATTGACTGGAGAGCCTTAACAGTTGTAAGCTTTGACTTTTCGCATCTCATCTTAAAGCCTGTGATTTCGCCGTTTTCAGCAACTTCAAGAGTGTTGCAGAAGATAGTAGGCTGACCAAGCTTTGCCATAAGAGGTGCAGCAAACTGTGTGAAAGTATCGCTTATGATAATTGTCTGACAGATTGAACGAAGCTCGTCAAGGAACTCCTTTGCACCCGGCATTGGGTCAATCTTTGCGATTGTTTCCTGAATTTCTTTAAGTCCAAGACCATGCTCCTTTAAAATGCCGATACGGTAATTCATAAGCTTATCGTAATCAGGCTCGTCACGAGTAGTCTTTTTCAGTTCGGGAATACCTGTTGCCTCAGCAAAAGCAATCCATATTTCGGGAACGAGTACGCCCTCAAGGTCTAAACAAGTAATATACATTGACATAATAATTCCTCCATAGATTTTTTTTTTACTTCTTAATTATACATCATTTTTTCTGATTTGTAAAGCGTAAATTATGATATTTTTTCATTGTTGACAATAACTGAAATTTGGTGTATAATAATAAAAAATAATTCGGAGGATTGATTTTGATGAATAGATTAAAGAAAATGGCGGTTGTTGTTACAGCTATAGTTGCTTTGGGTGGTATTGTACAGATTCCGATTTCACCTAATAGAGAATTTCAAACATATGCCGCAGAACTTACGTATTATGAGTACGGTGATTGGGTGTATTCTGTTTTAAGTGACGGAAATGTGTGTATAACACAATATGACGGAAATGATGAAGTTGTAACTGTTCCCTCACAGATAAACGGAAGAACTGTTGTGGAAATCGGACAAGGCGGTTTACAAGGCTTATCCTTTGAACCTGATGCAAAAAGGGAGATTATATTACCGAATACAATCAGAAAAATCGGAAACGGAGCGTTCTCAGGCTTAAAAAAGGTAGAGAAAATTAATATCCCCGATAGTGTTAAGGAAATCGGTATTCGTGCTTTTGCTGAATGTTTAAGCCTTAAATCCATTAATCTCAATAAGGTTGAAAAACTTGGATTTGGTGTTTTTGAGGGAAGTTCGGCATTAGAGCAGATAACTATTCCTGGAACAATCAAAACCATTCCTGAACGGGCTTTTCACAAGTGTACAGGTCTTAAATCGTTGGTAATCAACAGCGGAGTAACTACCATAGAAAAAGAAGCTGCTTTAAATGCTCCTGCTCTTGAAAGAATTGTAATTCCTGATAGTGTTACAAGCATTGGCGAATATGCTTTCTGTTATTCACGTGAATACCATGAGGTAAATGAAGGAAGTTATGTGGGTTATTATGAATATACACTTAATGCTGATAATCTCAAAGAATACGTTTCCGGCAGAGATTCAGCCGCTGAAAAATACGGCATTGACAATGGAATAATCAAGGTTTTTGAGGGTGAACTTTCCACTGAGATTAAGCTGCCAATAAACCCAATTATTCCTGATATTATCTTTTCAAAAGGTGATATTGACCTGAATGATTCTGTAGACTCATCTGACGCATCTGCTGTTCTTGCTGAATATTCCGCAGTTCAGACAGGGGGTAAAAGCAAATTTACCACGTCACAGAAAGCAGCCGCAGATGTAAACAATGACGGAGTTGTTGATTCTTCTGATGCCTCTGAAATCCTCCGCTATTATGCAGAACTCTCCACAGGAAAAACTCCCACTTGGAGCTATACACCGAATATCGGAAACAAATTCCCAAACTTAACTAGCTAATAAAAGGATGAAAAGAATGAATATTATTAAGCGAATTGTCAATATAGTTTTATCGGCTGCAATTTCTGTAGGCTGTGTAGGTACTGTTTATAGGAACTATGAAAGTGAATATTCTTTTATCTGCTTAGCCGCTGATGATTATCTCGGTGTTGAAGCGAATGATGACGGAACTTTAGCAATTTCTAAGTACACGGGAACAGCAGAAACAGTTGTAATTCCCGCAGCACACAATGGAAGAAAAATTACTTCTATCAAAAGAGATGTTTTCAAGAAAAATCAGTCAATAAAGAAAGTTGTTTTTTCCGAAAATTTAAAAAGAATTGAATATAATGCATTTGCGTCCTGTCCAAATCTTGAAATCGTAGAATTTCCCGACAGCCTTGAAGTTGTGGAGGAATATGCATTCGACAGATGCCCAAAGCTTTCAACGGTTAACCTTAACAATGTAAAAGAAGTGGGAAATTGTGCTTTTCAGCTTTGCACGTCGCTTACTTTTATACACGTTCCCGGAAGTTTAACCACACTTGTTGACCACGCTTTCCACGGCTGTGAAAATGTGTCAACAATGGTTATTGCTGAGGGTGTGAAAACAATTGAGGAAGATGCGGCATTGAACCTCTATAATCTCAAAAATATAACAATTCCAAAAAGTGTTACAATTATTGCAGATAATTCATTGGGATTCTTTTACAGAAGCGGTAATTACATTAAGTCGGATGATGTTGTATTTAATGTGTACAGCAATTCGGCTGGGCTTGAATATGCAAAGAAATTCGAATTTAATTATATAGTCATTGACAGCCTTCTGACAACTCCAAATGCTGCATATCCAAATATTGTACGTCCTCCTGTTAATACAAGCGTAACAACTGCAACACCTGTGTATATCATTGGCGATGCAAATAATGATGCGGTAATAGATTCTTCTGATGCGTCAACAGTTCTTGCGGAATATTCGGCAATTCAGACAGGTAAAAGCAGTTTGCTGGGAAATAGTCTGAAAAAAGCCGCCGATGTAAACGGTGATGGATTAATTAATTCCTCTGATGCTTCTGAAATACTTCGATACTACTCCAAAACCGCAACAGGTTATCATCCAACTTGGAAGCGATAGTTTGTTAAAAAGTATTGACTTTTGATTTGTATATGTTATAATAATGATATGCACAATCTGTGTATATCATTATTTTTTTTACGGAGGATATTATGAAAAAGTTCAAAAAGTTTATGGCAATGTCAATGTCACTTGCAGTTTTGTCAACTTCAACAGCTGTAACATCTTTTGCAGCTTCAACAGAAACGGCAATTCCAATGGTAAACGCTGTGACAGAGGGGGAGGAAGAAACACCCTCAATAATTACAAGAACTATGGGTTCTTTAGAAATGACTGTCAATCTGGAGAAAATTGAAGTTTTAATCAAAGAAACCACATCTGATATGTCTATGGAATTTAAAAAGGACGGCATATATATTGACGGTACAATAATTGAAGCATTCGAAGATGAAGATAAATCCGAAACCGAATATGAAGCTACACAGGAAGATTTTGAATTTATTATGCTTGTGCTTGGTGTGCTTATGGAAATTCAGACGGATAAGCTTATTTTTACTGATAATGTTATCGAAGTAAAATCCAACCTTATTGAAAACACCGGTGCCCCTGCTGAATATTTTGTACAGTTCGGAAAAAACATCAAATCAATTACTCCCGACTTGATAATTGCCCCTGATTCAAAAGTTACAATAGAGGGCTATAAGGGGACAGCTGCCGAAGTCTTTGCAGCTGAACAAAACTATACGTTCATTGCCCTTGACGAAACAGCTGATATTCCCGCTAAGTCCCATGAAAAAGGCGATATAAACGGTGACGGAGCAGTTGATTCCTCCGATGCCTCATCAGTTCTTGCAGGATATTCGGCAATTCAGACAGGTGGAGCATTGGATTTATCAGATGAACAGAAAAAAGCCGCTGATGTAAACGGTGACAGCGTTGTTGATTCCTCTGATGCTTCTGAAATCCTCCGTTACTATGCTGACCTTTCTACAGGAAAAAATCCCACTTGGAACAATAACTAATTGAGAGGTATGGAAAAGATGAATATTATAAAGCGTATTGTCAATATAGTTTTATCAGCCGCAATTTCTATAGGCTGTGTAGAGTTAATGCAGTACAATTATAATAAGGATTTTTCAATAATAAGCTCAGCCGCAGAACTTGATTTTAAGACATCTGTCAATGATGACGGTACTATAGCAGTTTTTGGCTATTCAGGAACAGATGAAAAGGTTATAGTTCCCCGAACAATTGGTGAAAGAACGGTAACTGCTATTGGAAAATGCTGTTTCGAGGAAAATCAGACAATAAAGGAAGTTGTTTTGCCCGACACCATAAAAACCATTGATTACAAGGCATTTTCAAAATGTAAAAATCTTGAAACAGTAAATATTCCCGACGGCATAGAAATTATTGATGAATATGCTTTTACAACCTGCCACAGCCTGAAATCCATTGACCTTAAAAATGTCAAAAAGCTTGGCAATTGTGCTTTTCAGCTCTGTATATCCCTTGAAGAAATATACGTTCCCGGAAGTGTAACTACTGTCACTAACAGTGCTTTTCACGGCTGTTATAGTGTGAAAACGCTGACATTCGGCGAAGGAGTTGAAAAAATTGAAAGTACGGCTGCTTTAAATTCGTTCAGCATTGAAAAAATAACAATTCCCAAAAGTGTTACCGAAATAGGAGAATATGCGCTGGGATACTATTATTATCACCCGAATTACGTACCCTTTACTCCGACATTTTATGTCTACAACAACACAGCAGGACTTGAATATGCCAAAAATAACGGTTTTGACTATGTAATTATTGACGGAGCGGAAACAACTGATTTTCTTTTAGGCGATGTCAATTCCGACGGAACAGTAAATTCATCTGACGCATCAGCAGTTCTTGCGGAATATTCGGCAATTCAGACTGGGGGAGCGTCAACTTTATCGGCTGAACAGAAAAAAGCCGCCGATGTAAACGCTGACAGCAAAATTGATTCAACAGACGCTTCAAAAATCCTTGAATATTACGCAGCTGTTTCAACAGGGCAGATTCCTAATTGGAATGAAATGTGAAAAAATTGTGAATTTTTAGAAAAAAGTATTGACTTTTAATATATGTGTGTTATAATATAGGTGTATACTTGATGTATATATCATAACTTAATTTACTTTAACACAATCAGGAGGTCATAATTATGAAGACATTCAGAAAAATCACAGCTTGGGCAATGGCTCTCGCAATCTCATCAACAGCAACAGCTGTAACTGCTTTTGCAGAAGAAACTGAAACTACAACAACAGAGGCTGTAACTACTACTTTGGCAGAAGTTGTAACAACTACAACTGCTCCTACAGAAAATGCTCCCGTAGCTGTTGATATTGCAACAGCACAATTCGGTACGGTTATAGTTAGAGTTAAAGACGACACAGTTACAAAGGAAGTTTCAATCAAGGATTCCGCAACAGGAATGAGTGTTGAATTAAAGGGAAATACCGTTAATTTCGACGGCTCCGTTATTCAGACAATTGATATTTCCAATACTGAGCTTACAGATGAACAAAATGCCGTTCTTGCCGGACTTCTTACAGTTACATCATCAGTTAAGGTTGATACATTGAATTTCTCTGACAATGTTACAGAGGTAAAGTCAATGGCTATCGGCAATGCAATGGCTGAAAACTTAACAATGGTATTCGGTAAGAACATCAAGACAATTGCTGATGATTTACTTGGCGAATCAACTGCAAAGGTAACAGTTAAGGGTTATAAGGGAACAGCTGCTGAAACATTTGCAGCATCAAAGAATTACACATTTGTTGCTCTTGACGAACCTGCTGCAACTACAACAGAAACTACACCAATAACCACAACAACTCTTGATAATACAACAACTACAACTGCATCTTTATCAACAACTACAACAGCATCTTCATCAACAAGCACAACAACTACAAAGAAATCAACTACAACAAGCAAGGCTACAACAACTAAGGCAGGCAGTTCACCTAAGACAGGGGATTCAGGCGTTGGTGCAGTTGCAGGTATCCTCGCACTTTCCGCAGTAACAGGTGCAATTGCTCTCAGAAAGAAAGATAACGAATAATAAGTGTAATTTCCGTGTAAGGGCGGATGAATTATAATACAATAGCTCCCCGAGATTTTCTCTTGGGGAGCTTTTTGCAGCTTATTTTTATTCATCGCTGTTTTTATACTCAATTCCCACATTTTTCAAAGTGCGGTTAATGGCATTTGTCCTTGTTCCGATGAGAGTTTCAAGGTCTTTATCAGCCATTCTGAGGCGATTTCTTGCAGATTCAAGAACATTTTCAAAGTTGGCAAACTCTGATTTGGCTTCTTCGAGAATTTTCCATACTTCACCGCTTTTTTTCTGAATTGCAAGGGTGCGGAATCCCATTTGCAGGCTGTTCAGCATAGCTGCCATAGTTGACGGACCTGCTATGTTGATTTTATATTCTCTCTGAAGAACTTCAACAAGTCCCATATTTACAACTTCAGCGTACAAGCCCTCAAACGGTAGGAACATAATAGCGAAATCGGTTGTCACAGGCGGGTTGATATATTTGTCATGAATGCTTTTAGCACAACGTTTGATTTCTGATTCAAGATTATGTCGTTTGGATTTGAGTTCGTTTGGATCACCTGAATCATATGCTGCAAGTAAGTTTGAATAAGTATTTGCAGGGAACTTGGAGTCGATAGGCAGAAGCACATGTTCGTCGTTT